>CAIVZM010000054.1 GCA_903910385.1 uncultured Armatimonadota bacterium | reverse complement strand
GGTCGTCAGTCTGAGTCTGGGAGGATTCGGATACAGCCAGACACTGGCGGATGCAGTCGCTTACGCCCGCAGGAAGGACGTTAATATAGTTGCGGCAGCCGGTAATAGCGCCACCAACTCGCTGTTCTTTCCTGCGGCATATTCCGGGGTTATCTCCGTTGGCGCAACGGATCGTACCGACACACTCGCTTCGTTCTCCAACTATGGTTCCTGGGTCAAAGTCGCTGCGCCGGGCGTTGGTATCTACTCTACTTTCCCCGGCGGCGGATACGAATACCTCTCCGGTACATCCATGTCGTGCCCACACGTCGCCGGGGAAGCGGCCCTACTCCGCGCGCAAAATCCTGTCCTGTATGAATATCAAATTGCAGATATCATCGTGAAGAATGTCGACGAATATAAACCGTTTTCCGGTCGGTTCATTGCTAACGGAGCGGGTAGAGTCAATATTCTCAAGGCATTACAATCGAATGCGTACGCTCCACCGACAGTCACAAGCCTGTATTTCTCGACCGGCGTTGTAACGAATCCGTCACGAGTGACAGGCATCCTTCGTCTTTCGCGAGCGCCGCAACGAGGGGGAGTTACAGCTACTATCTCCTATAGCTCGACCAGCAGTTTAGTTAATCCCCCTACTTCCGTCTTCTTTCCGGAAGGCGTTTCTCGTGCTTCCTTCACAATCGATACGGCGGGCGTATCTGCAGACACTCTGATTCAGGTGACCGCTACTACCGATCCGATGTCGGTATCAACGACCCTGACTTTGAAAGCGCCGGTTCTCAGTAGCGTCAATGTCAACCCGACCAGCGTACTCGGCGGGACGTCCTGCACCGGTCTGGTCACATTATCGGCGCTGGCTCCAGAGGGCGGAATTACGGTCACCCTCGCTTCTTCCAGTCCTCTGGTCACGACTCCTGCCACGGTCACCATTCCCGCCCGGGCGTCCAGCGCCACTTTCCCGCTGACCGTATCTCCGGCAGCGGAGAGTACAGTAGTCGCGGTGAGCGCCACGTTGGGAGACCTGACGAAAACGGCGCATTTGACCGTTCGGACACCGGATTTGGTATCCGTACGTCTCTCGCCTTCACAGATCAAAGCGGGCGGTTCCTCGACGGGGACGGTGACTCTCTCTGGTGTCACCGCTGTAGATACGGTAATCATGCTCACAAGTTCGAACAAAGCTGCAACTGTGCCGACCACCGTCATTGTTGCGGCAGGACAATCATCGGCGACCTTTACCGTGAACACAATATCGCCCCAATCTTCGCGCACTTTCGGGAACATTGTAGCGACCCAGAGGTTCGTACAGGGTTCCGTGTCAAAAACGGTGTCCGTCGTCGTCAATCCTTAAACGAGTTACCGAATTCTCGTATTCTGACTTCTCGTATTCTGACTTCTCGTATTCTGACTTCTCGTATCTTGCGTAAGTCAGATACGAGAAGTCTGGAAGTTGTTGAGAAGCGAAGATATGGGAAGGTATTGTCTTCTCAGCGTCGAACGGTAGCAACATGAAAATCGATCAACTGGAACTGTTCACCGTACCGCCGCGCTGGCTGTTCCTTAAAATCACCTGTGATGATGGTACGTTTGGCTGGGGCGAACCAATTGTCGAAGGTAAAGCTGCTACTGTAAAATCGTGTGTGGAAGAAATGTCCGATTTCCTGATTGGCAAAGACCCCCGTCATATCGAAGACATTTTCCAGGTTCTCTATCGGGGCGGGTTCTATAGAGGTGGTCCAGTTCTCTCCTCCTCTATTTCCGGAATTGAGCAAGCCCTGTGGGATATCAAGGGAAAGGCTCTGGGCGTTCCCATTTATGAGCTTCTGGGCGGCCCTGTCCGTGATCGTATGAAGGTCTATGCCTGGATCGGCGGCGATGATCCGGTTGAAATCGCCGCACAGGCAAGAACTCGCATCGTGGATGAGGGCTATACGGCGCTCAAAATGAATGCGACTGGTCCGATGGAATGGATCGACTCGCCGGAGCAGGTGGAACTTGCGGCGGAGCGCCTTCGCGCCGCACGTGAGGCGGTAGGTTCAAAAGTCGGCATCGGCATCGATTTTCACGGACGAGTCCATAAGGGAATGGCGAAGTTGATCGCAAAAGCGATGGAGCCCTATTCGCCACTCTTTTATGAGGAGCCTGTATTATCCGAGAATAACGAGTTTTTGCCCGAACTGGCGAAGATAACGTCCGTACCCATAGCAACCGGTGAGCGTATGTATACACGGTGGGACTTCAAAAAAATCCTCCAGACAGGCGGGGTCGATATTATCCAGCCGGATCTATCCCATGCAGGAGGTATCTGGGAAACCCGCAAGATCGCCGCGATGGCGGAAGCGTACGATGTCGCCGTTGCACCCCATTGCCCCCTGGGACCAATTGCGCTTGCTTCCTGTCTGCAACTCGATTTCTGCACGCCGAACGCTTTCATCCAGGAGCAAAGTCTTGGAATCCATTACAATCAGGGTTCCGACCTGATGGACTATCTGTCAGACCCTGGCGTATTCCGTTACCAGAACGGTTATGTCCAGCTATTGACAGCGCCTGGTCTTGGAATCGAGATCAATGAAGAAAAAGTGCGCGAAATGGATAAAGTCGGGCATCGCTGGCACAATCCCGTCTGGCGCAATGCGGATGGATGTGTCACGGAATGGTAATGAAGCGTAGCGGAATCCCTTTTTCGCTATGGAGAACCTCAGGGACAGACTCACCGGCGAGGTTGTCCCTTTCTTAAGAGATTGTCCCTTTCGTAAGAGGGTAGGCGAAGGTTCTACTTTTTGCCGTTTCCGGTTTTCTTTCGGAAGAGTTCGATAAGACCGGGTGGCGCCTTGAACTCGACATCTTCTTCCATCAGGACGAAGTTCTCCACCTCGGTTACGCCTCGTCGTTGAAGTTCGACGATCACTTTCTGCACAATATCTTCCGGTGCGGACGCTCCCGCCGTCACTCCGATGACCGTCGCGCCTTCGAGCATCTGGTCGGTAATATTCTCGGCGCCGTCGATCAGGAACGCTTTCGCGCCGTGCGCCGCCGCAACTTGTCGCAACGAACGGGAATTCGAGGAAGATTGCGAACCGACCACGAAAATCGTATCGGCTTTCTGCGCCAGAACCTTCACGGCGTCCTGTCGGTTTTGCGTTGCGTAACAGATATCCGAGTTCGGGGGATTTTCCAGGCGGGGAAAACGCCGTTTCAGAGCATCGACGATTCCTCGTGTCTCATCAATCGAAAGCGTGGTCTGAGTCAGATAGATCAGTTTACTTTCCGACGGTTCCGGTAACATATCGACTTCCTCTTCGGTCGTGACCAGGATCAGCCGATCTGGCGCTTCTCCCAACGTTCCTTCCGTCTCGACATGCCCCCGGTGACCGATAAAGAAGATACCATAACCTCTCTTGAGGTATTTATGAACCTCAAGATGGATTTTTGTAACGAGCGGACAGGTAGCGTCAATGACATTCAATTCCCGATCTTCCGCTTCCCGCCGCACCGCAGGAGAAACGCCGTGGGCGGAAAAAACCAGATTGGCTCCCCGTGGAACGTCTGACAGAAAGTCCGTGAATATGGCGCCAGCCGCTCTTAAACGTCCGACGACATGCTCATTATGAATGATTTCATGACGGACATAAATCGGCGCCCCATATACTTCGAGCGCCATTTCGACAATGTCTATCGCCCGGTCTACCCCTGCGCAAAAGCCTCTCGGCCCCGCCAGCATTACTTTCATAGCCTATTTTATCAGGCGGATTTAGTTCTCTCGTCAAACTACCGGTGCAAGTTATAGGCATTCACAAAATCAAGGAGAGAAGCGTTTCGTCGCTTCTCCCCCTGATTACAGGCAGAATTCTCGGCTATCACGACCATGATCTACCTGAGCAAGAAATCGGCAACATCCTTTTTGAGTTTTTCGAGCGACGAATCCTCGATATACATCATGTGCCCTGCCTCATAATAGACAAAATAGACATTCTGACGTAGTGAAGGGTCGAGATCAAGATGCGAAAAGGTATATTCCGCCGCGAAATGCGGTGTCGCTAGATCGTAGTAACCGGCGGCGTTCAGAACGCGCAGATGCGGATTCTTGACCATTGCGGAGCGCAATGCGTTCGCCGTATCGGCATAGTGGTTATTCTTACCCCAGTCCCACGATGAGTACAACCCACCCAGAATCTCATAAGGGAGGTCAGTCTCAAACTTCAGGGAATCCCGGACATAGGCATTGAAAATAGCGGTATAGGGAGGGCGAATAGCGCTCATTGCGGGATCATATTCCCCCGCTTCCGAGTTACCTCGCCCTTCACGCCCTGTCAGGCGCGAATCCAGACGGCCTACCAGAATCCCTTCGTCGCGCCTTAACTCTTTACGAAACTGATGGGGCGGTACTCGTAATGCGCTTCGTTTGACATAATCGGCGGAAATTCCGGTCAATTCCGCCACACGGTGCGCGACCCGTTCTGTTTCCGCAATCGATAGCCTGTCGCCCTTCATCAATGCGGAGGTATATTCACCCTCCGCAAAGGTTTCGGATTCTTGTAATAGTTCGCTCAAAGCGCGACTTTGCCAGGAGTCGGAGAGTTTGCCGTGATACCAAGCGGTCGCCGCATACGTCGGAAGAAAGAGTGCATAAGGCAAATCATTGCCGGGTCCGAAGACGATAGTCTGAAAATTCAGGACTGTGGAGATAAGGATGATTCCCCGGAAAACAATTCCCTTTTCCGTGAGATGGCCTGCCAGACCTGCCGCTCGTGTCGTGCCATAGCTCTCGCCGGAGAGGAACAGAGGGGAATGCCATCTCTGGTATCTCGTGAGGTAAAGACGGATAAACTCGCCCAGAACCTGAATGTCCCCCTCGACTCCGTAAAATTTTTTCGCTGTTTCTTCATCTCTGGCGCGGCTGTATCCCGTACCGGGCGGATCGATAAACAGTAAATCCGTTTCATCCAACCAGGTGAACGCATTATCGGAAACGGTATAAGGCGGCGGGGGCAAAGAGCCATCCGGGTTCATGGCGGCCATTTTTGGACCAAGGGCGCCCATATGTAACCATACGGACGAGGAGCCGGGTCCGCCATTGAAGGCGATTGTTAGGGGGCGATTTATATGTTTCGGAGCGTCAGTCCGGGTATAGGCAGTAAAGAAAAGGAGCGCTTCGATTTCCCCCTTATCATTTTTAACCGGAAGTCTTCCGGTTGTTGCTGTATAGGAAACAGTTTCCCCACCGAGGGAAATTCGCCCCTCAGTAACGACAGGTTCCGGCTCAGACTCCATCAACGCCGCCATTTTCGCCTCGGCGGATTCAGCGGATGCATTCTTTTCATTATCTTTTGTCATGATTTGAACGTTCGGGGTAATTCTGATGCTTTCCTTCTCGTATTCTGCAACAGGACATCATGATGAGGAAGATAATATCGCCGAACTCCGACAATCCTTCAGAAAGGGAGGAAACCGACAGAAACATCGCGCATCGAATTCAGAACGCGATTGATCTGATCGGTCAACTGCCGGAATATTACCAGGAGTCCAGAGAACTCGGTGAACTGCTCCAGAAACAACGAATCCGGTTCAATCCTGATCTGCCGGATCGCGGGCAGGCTTCTTTAACCGGGATAATTACTCTGGGGCAGGAAACGATGGAGGATTCATTGCTCAGTCTGGCGGAGACGCTGATTCATGAAAACTATCATCGTCACCAGAATCATTTGCTAAAAACGGCATCATTCTGGGGAGGCGTCTTTTCCCGACAGCATCCTATGCAACGGTATGAACGGCCCGCCTATGAAGCATCCCTGCGTTTTCTGCGTCACGTCTCGGAAAAATGGCCTGAGTTAGCGGATATATCGCGACAGGAAGCGGCGAATATTACGAATAGTTTCCGCCATCATTATGGGAGCGACCTGCTCAAAAATTCGCTGTCCGATTATTCCTGACATAATTGGTAATGGCATTTCTAACAGGGAACCGATTTTTTTTCAACAGGCTGAACTTTGTCTTAATTTCTGCCGTCTATTCCGGATTGAGTAGGTCACGTCGATAGCCGACGCGAACGACCATGGGGGAGAGTTTGCCTTGAATCGTCGCATTATTGCCATTCTCGTTGTCATTGCCGCCATTGCTGGCGGCGGGTACTGGTGGTTCAAAGGGGGATCAGCCAGCGCCGCTACGGCGACGCAGTACAAATTAACCAAGGTGGAGACGGGAGAAGTCAAGAAGACCGTTTCCGCCAGTGGTACGCTACAAGCCTGGGAAGTCGTTGACATTAAGGCACGTGCGGGAGGCGAATTGACGACGCTCGCTGTCGATGTCGGCAACGAGGTTAAAAAAGGTCAACTTCTTGCCAAGATCGACCCCCTTGATGTCCGCCTCAATCTCAATACTGCTACAGCGAATGAAGAATCGGCGCGAGCGCGTAAAGAGCAAAATCAGGCGACCTATGAACTTCAGGTAGCGCAAAGCCAGATCGCTATTGAGAATGCCAGAGCAAGCTTGCAGTCTGCGGAGGCAAGTTCTCAGGCGGCGTCTGCGCGTCTTGCAACCGCTCGGCAACAGGCGGCGACTCAGCCGGAATTGACGCGTGCGGCTATCGCAAACTCTATCGCTTCCTATAATCAGGCGCTCAAACAACGACAGCAGTTGGAAATCACCAACCAGCAGGACAGGGTCGGCGTCAAGGCGGCCTATGATCAGGCGATTGCCAATCAGAAAAATGCCTACCAGACCCTTGAACGACAGAAAACGCTTGCCGCTAAAGGTTTTGTCTCACAACAGGCGGTAGATACCGCGGTGGCGAACCTCAGTGTGGTGGACGCTCAGGTCGCTTCGGCGAAGAGTAAACTGGATACGATACAGGCGGAGCAAACGGCGACGATCGCCAACTCCGATGCTCGTGTCAATCAGGCGAAGGCTTCTCTGGAAAGCTCCCGCGCCGGAACAGCGGACATTGTAAACCGCCAGAACGCTGTGCGCGAGGCGGAGGCTTCCTACAAGCAGTCTCAGGCGCAGATCGCAACTGCGAAAGCGGCATTAAATCAAGCAATCGCCAATCAGCAAAACAACAAGATTCGCTCCTTTGATATCAAGACGGCGACCGCTTCTATCGCAAGCGCCGAAGCGTCCCGTATCAACGCGCAGACTTCCTATGAGCGTACCGAAATCCGTGCGCCTTCAGACGGTATCGTTCTCCAGAAGTATGTGGAGCAAGGAACGATTATCGCCTCCGCGCTTTCCATTACCGCATCCGGCACCAACATCCTCCAGATGGGAAATATCTCGCGAATGTACTGCGATATTTCCGTCGATGAGACGGATATCGCCAATGTGGATGTCGGACAAAAGGTAGAAGTCGCCATCGACGCTTACCCTGGCGTCCCCTTCGAAGGAAAAGTCTACCGGATCGACCCTCTGGCGACGGTCAACCAGAACGTCACTTCGGTTCATGTCCGTGTCGAAGTCGATAACTCCGCACCGACATTCCGCCTTCTCAAGCCGGGCATGAACGCCACCTGCCAATTCGTTCTCGCGAAGAAAACAGGCGTCGTGAAGGTTCCTTCCGAAGCCGTTCGCGAAGATGATAAAGGGAAATATGTCGAAGTCGCCACAGGAGGCGTACCTGCTCCGCCTGATCCTAAAACGGGCGTGGCGGCGGATGCAGACGCTCTGGTCAATATCAAAAAAGAGCGTCGTGCCGTTGAAGTCGGCACCGAAGGCAATGACTCCGTTGAAATTGTGTCCGGGGTCAAGGACGGCGAAAAGATAGTGACTCAGACGATCGAACCTGCTACCACGGCGGCGGCGGGCAGTCCGTTTGGCGCTAGCGGCGGATTCGGCGGCGGTCGTGGCGGATTTGGCGGCGGCGGCGGTGGAGGCAGGGGAAGGTAAAAATATGGCATCAGAAACCGCGACTTCGCTTCCGACGTCTTCCGGCGTCGGGCCGCAGGCAAATGTGGGAAACCGCGATCCTATCGGGCTGTTTTTTACTACCGCTCTGATGGCGTGGTCCGGGTTAACAGCAAATAAACTCCGGTCACTCCTGACCATGCTTGGCGTCATTATCGGGGTCGGCGCTGTCATCGTCGCTATCGCCATTGGCGAGGGTTCCAAAGCGGCGGTGCAGGAAGCCATTCAAAAGCTGGGCACCAACGTGCTGACTGTCTTTCCGGGCAGTCAGCGACGTGGCGGAATTTCCTTCGGCGGAGGATCCTCGCAGACACTGACTCTGGAAGATGCGGCGGCTATTCTCAAGGAATGTCCTTCGGTTCAGCGCGTTTCCCCGACAGTCAACCGAAGCTTACAAGTCAAATTTAACAATAAAAATGACTCCCGTTCCATCACCGGCACGGGAGCGGATTACCCTGTCGTCTCAGCGCACGCTGTTTTGAATGGTCGCTACTTCAATGCGGACGACTTGAGATCATACCGTCGTGTCGCGGTGCTCGGATCGAATGCTGCCAAGGACACCTTCGATAAACTATCCCCTATAAATAAGGACATCCGAATTGGCGGGCAAAGCTTCAAGGTCATCGGCGTTCTCAAGTCAAAAGGCGGTACCGGATTCCGAAATCCTGATGATGCCGTTTATGTTCCTGTGACAACAGCGATGCGGCGTCTCTTCAGCATGAAGTTCGTCAATAATATTACCGTCCAGGCACGTTCCTTCAATTTGCTATCGCGAGCCCAGACGGAGGTCGATGCATTGATGCGTAAGCGTCACAAGCTATCTTCGGATGCGGCGCCGGACTTCACGATCTTCAATCAGGCGGATCTGGCGGAAACGCAGAACGCGCAACAGGATACCTTCGGTAGCCTGATCAAATATCTGGCGATTGTCTCGCTGGTCGTTGGCGGCATCGGCATCATGAATATCATGCTGGTCTCGGTCACTGAGCGCACCCGTGAAATCGGTATCCGTAAAGCGATTGGCGCGAAACGCGGCGATATTCTGACTCAATTCCTGCTGGAAGCCCTGTTCCTCTCACTGGTCGGAGGTCTGATCGGCGTTGGTCTGGGCGTTATCGGTTCCAATGCGGTGGGAACCGCCAATAACTGGCGGATTTCCGTTGATCCGACGACGGTCGCACTGGCATTCAGTTTCTCAGCAGTCGTCGGCATTTTCTTTGGCTTTTATCCGGCTTATAAGGCATCCAACCTGAGCCCGATAGAAGCGTTACGGTACGAATAAGGCGAGGGAAATAGTTTTGGCAAGGCGCTTACAAGCCTCAAACCTGACTGTATTCCGTTAGCCTCTTGAAAGGAAAAAATGAAAATCAATTTTCGAACTCTCTCAGCGTTGGCGCTGGCAACAGCAACGTTCTCTTTGTCTGGGGTAGCGATGGCACAACCTCCGGGCGGCGCGGGAGGTTTCCAACCTACTCCCGAAATGATGGCGGCGTTCAAAAAGATGCAGGTTTGGCGAGAAAGCCACAAGAACATCACGCAACTCAACCAGACCATGAGAGCAATTATGGATATGGACAAAGAACCTGCTACCAAATTGACCAAAGATCAGGCGAAAAAGATGTGGACAGCGGTCGGTTCCTGGCAGAGCAAGCCAGTCATGACCGATGAGCAGGCGCGAGAAGTCCTCAAGCAGATCACAATGCCTCTCAACACCACACAATTGAAGAAATACGCGGCGATTCAAGCGGAATCCGCCTCCCGGCGGGGCGGTTGGGGCGGCGGTGGCGGCGGACGACCCGGCGGTGGCGCTCCCGGTGGCGGCGCCCCGGGCGGCGGTGGCGGATTTGGCGGTGGCGGCGGACGACCCGGTGGCGGCGCTCCCGGTGGCAGTGGGCGTCCCTGGGATCCCAGCAAAATGCAAATGAAGGAATACAACCCGCTGAACGTCAGCAGCTACCCTGATTTCATGAAGGAACGGGGCGGTAAGCGCACCACGGAATTCATCAACCTTCTGAAAACGCGGGCTGCATAAGCGCTTCTTTGACTGTTAAAACATCACTTTCAGAGTGAATGTTGACAGAGGATCAAGAAAAAGGCTTGCCTGAAGGCAAGCCTTTTTCCTCTCAAACCTGCGTTTCTGAGAGTTCGACTTATTTTTTCCCTGTCGAACCCGGTCTTGTGATCGGGATCGCTTCCAACCATGATGGAACATCATCAGGATCGAACGCTTCCACTTTTAACGAGAGCGTTGAAACGAGCGGCGCCGGAAAGGTCACTGTCCCGCCCGCACGGTCTACAAGGACACCAACCGCACACAATGTAGCCCCGCATTCCTTCACCAGATCGATACATTCCCGCACCGATCCTCCTGTAGTCAGGACATCATCCACAACGGCGACCTTTTGACCCGGTTGGATATGTTCGGGTCGTCGCAGGAACCGCTTTCCTTCCGGTCCCTTTTCGCCATAGGCCGCGGGGATGCCGAGAAACTTTGCCGTTTCGTAGGCGAGCAGGACGCCGAGTGTCGTCGGTCCCAACACGACATCGGGCTGGTATTCCGCCAATCGCAAGGCAAGCTCCTGACATATTTTTTCGACAAACCAGGGCTTGTTCAGGACGTTGAATTTTTCGAAGTAACGATCCGAGTGTTTCCCGCTTGTCAGCACGAAGTGCCCGAGCAAAAGCGCTCCGCTTTCTTCGAACATCCCCAGAATATCTTCGTCGGTCAACCGCTCTTCGGACATTTGCTCCGAAAGCTCATTCAAAAGTTCGCTCATGGCAGGTAAATCCTTCTGGCTACATCGTGTTCTACATGTGGCGTACCGATTCGTTGATCTTCGCCCGCCATTTAATATACGTTGTTTCCCGTCAACATCCCACCGCCCACCGGCATAAAGACCCTTCGGCGAGAAGGTTTTCGCTCTATAATTCATGAATATGGCGCTATGAAAGCGAAGATTTTTTCTCAAGCGGTGTCGCTGGCAGGTCTGACGATGGGCCTTCTCGCTTTTCCGCTATTGACTCCCGCAAACGGGCAAACGACAGTGGTAAAAACCCGGTGGGACGGTCGAACCGCCTACAAACTTTCCGACGGCAAGACGGAAGCGGTGATTGTTCCCGAGTTGAGCAGTAGAGTGATGTCCTTTGGTTCCGTCGGGGGGAGCAATTTCCTCTGGAACGGCCCCAAAACGTTCAAATCGGGCGAATGGGCGAACTGGGGCGGTGAAAAGGTATGGCCAGCGCTTCAGGGAGACTGGCCCTTGTTCTCTCCGGCATGGCCGCCGAATCCTACTTATGACGGTCTCCCCCATAAGGCGGAAATGTTGCCCGGTAACCGACTCCGAACCATCGGGCCGATCATGGAAGGCTTCGGAGTCCGCGCCACTCGCGAGTTCAGTTTCGATAACGCAACGGGCGAATTTCTGGTCACCACTACTTTTGAAAAAGTGAAAGGGGAACCTCGGAAAGTTGCTATCTGGAATGTGGTGCAGGTTCCGCAACCGGACGCCATCTACCTTCTGGCAAATCCGAACAGCGTCTACAAAGACAATTCTTCCTGGTTTGGCCCGATGCCAAAAGAAGCCCGGAAGCTGGAAGTGACGGACGAAGGCTTGTTGCGCTACACCCCTACCACCGCCGGGGGCTACAAATTCGGGACGGATGCCCTGTTACCCGCAGTCGCCGGTGTGAAAGGCGATTTCGCGCTAATTCTCCGCGCCGATAAAAAAGAAGGCGATTATCCGGAGGGAGCGCTGGGTAACGGATTTCCCGTGACCATCTGGAATTCAGGCGGGGACGATTCGGCGGCTCGCTATAACGAAATGGAAGTCATGTCCCCTCTTACCAGTATGAAAATTGGCGACAAACTGGTTCAGGTTCTGCGCTGGAAGATCGTTCCTTTAAAAGGTGTCGCTGGTTCTGCGGAGTCCCGTTCCCTCCTGTACCGCGCCTTAATCGGCAAATAAGGACTATCCGGAGATAACAACGAAGGCGGCGGGCGGACTCGGGGACTCAAATCGAGCGAGGTATAATGATCGCGGAACAACGGTCATAAGGATTCCTCGCATGCTGAAAGAGAATTTACTCGATTTGATACGCCGCACTTCGTCGGATTTGCCCCCGGATATCCGCGCTTCCCTTCAACGCGGACAGGAGAAGGAACAGCCCGGAAGTCGTGCGCTACTTGCGCTCAACACGATCACAGAAAACAACATCACTGCTACCGAGGAGTCTGCTCCCATCTGTCAGGATACGGGCATGATCAAGTTCTATGTCCACCATCCTATCGGGTACGACATTCTGGATTTTGAGGATGTGGCAAAGGCGGCGGTGGCGGAAGCGACCGCTATTGGCTACTTACGCCAGAATTCCGTGGACTCGCTGAGCGGGAAGAACACCGGAAATAACCTCGGGCCGGGGACGCCGCTCTTCCATTTCAAGGCATGGCGTAAGCCGACCGTCGACGTTCGCATCATCCTCAAAGGCGGCGGCTGCGAAAATGTCGGGGCGCAGTATTCCCTTCCAGCAGACCTGCCCGAACTCGGCAAAAAAGCGGGACGCGATCTGGAAGGATGTAAGCTGGTCATTCTGGACGCTCTCTGGAAAGCGCAGGGCAAAGGTTGCGCTCCCGGCTATATTGGCGTCTGTATCGGCGGTGACCGCGCCAGCGGCTACGATGCCGCAAAAGAGCAACTCCTGCGCGTTGTCGGCGACAAAAACCCTGACCCCGTTCTTGCCGATCTGGAAGAGGAAATCTTTCGTATCGCCAACAAACTCGATATCGGCCCGATGGGATGGGGTGGTGCAACCACACTTCTGGGAGCGAAAATCACTGCCATGAATCGCCTTCCCGCCTCGTTCTTTGTTTCCGTCTCGTATGCCTGTTGGGCGCATCGCCGTCGCGGAGTTACCCTCGACCCTCAGACCAATGAAATCCTGTCCTGGCTCTACGAAACAATCGAAGAGACGTTACCGGATTCCCATTGAACGCCCGGCGTCAACGGCTTCTTCGCGCCTCGCTGTTTGTGGCGGGTTGTGGTATCGCAGGACTCACGGGTATCCTGTGCATCACCGATTCCCTTGTCGCAAAGGCGGGGCGCGGACGCTGTTTTCAGAAAATTTTGTGATAGCGGAACGCAGAACGGAGACAATGGTTATTGGAGACATGAGCGGAAATGCATAGTAAATCCTCTCAGAACCGCTTTAAGAACTTCAAAATTATTATATCTAATGCCCGCCCTCCTGCGAAACAGGTTTTATTTTTGGACACAAGTCTTCAACAGGTTACTTCTAACTTATCATTACAAATAAATGCACACATATGCTATAAGCAAAGCTGAATTAAAAATAGCTATACAACATCTCTTTGAATCTTAATCGTTTCCCCCTAAAAACCTCTTGCGACTCAGCATCATTTTTGTTATACTAACCACAGCACTGTGTATAATCTCTCTAAAAATATAAATCAAAGCGGCAACCTATGAAATTTCAATTTTCATCTCACCGGTCTCGCGTTCTTTCCGGAGGGATTTTGTCATTCCTCATCGCGTCCGCAGGGTTTGGTCAAACTCCCGAAAGGATTCCTTCGCTGACTGAAGTGCGCTCCTCGCTTCAAACAGAACGAGCCAAAATCCAGTCTGTGCAGTATACGGTAGCCGATACCTTTCGCTACTATAAGGGCCAACCGCAATCGACGGTTTTTCAATGGGCGAACAAGGGCGATAAGACCTACAAAAAGTCGCAGGAGCCGGACAAACTCTGGACAGTGAAAGTCTATGATGGCGCGGTGACACAGGAAGTGCGTTATTTCGGCAAGGATGAACAAAAATCCCCTACCCCCCTGCATGCCAGTATCTCCCAACTCGGACGCGGTTCCTTCGATTCCACCGTTCCCCCGTTAGAAGGCGTCTATGGCGTGGAAGGCGAATGGATCAGCGATATTGTCCGCAAAGGTAAATTCACTGTCACCGCCGGAGCCAATGACGCCCGCTTTGGCAAAACGCTTCGCCTCAAAGGTGTCAGTGACGCCAAAAACTATGATTTGACCCTTGCGCCCCAACGCGGATGGATGTGTGTCGCGTTCCGGGAATCATACCTCGATCCCGCCAAAGACATGGTTACTCAGGTTACCCTGATGGACGCTGAAAAACGTGCGGGAATCTGGTTGCCGACCAAAACCAGATATATCGCTACCATTATGGATGATGGTAAACGGGAATTGTGGTGCGACCATACCATTGAGGCGAGCATCGAGCGGTTGAACGATTTACCGGATGCCCTATTCCAGCAACGAAAGCTTCGCGAAGGGGCTTCGGTCACGGATAGAGATACGCAAAAAGAGTACCGATGGAAGGGTGGCAAACTGGTTCCGAAGGACGTGGCGTTCTTTACTCCGGCAATTCTTACGAAGTATCTATTCTTTGGTTCTACGACAACCCTGTTGGCTGGATCGCTTCTCTCTGTCGCCTAAAGATTCACGGGCGCATAAAAACTTTTGTTATAAATTGCAATCCGTACAAAGCGCGTATCGATGCCGCTGCCGCTCTTTATAAGTCAGGAAAGGTAAAATACCTGCTGGTCAGCGGCGATAATGGTCGCGTTCTCTATGATGAACCGACAGCGATGCGTAAAGACCTGATACAAAAAGGCGTTCCCAGAGAAAATATCGTTTGCGACTTTGCTGAATTTCGCACACTGGATTCCATCATTCGGGCGCAAAAAGTGTTCGGTCTGAAGGAATGCCTGATCATTTCACAGCATTTTCACAACGAACGCGCTCTGTACCTTGCCGATGCGACCTCTCTGAAAGCGTTCGCTATTGACGCCACCGACCCGCCCGATAGCATTGAGGAGCGACTCTGGTGGCGCGAACGTTTCTCCCGCCTGACCGCGGTCCTTGATGTGAATCTCTGGAAAACGCAACCACGCTACCTCGGGCCGCCCATAGCCATTGGGTCGCATCGGGAAGACCCGCTTTTCACCTGATCAAGAAATCGAATGGTCAACGCTTTTTTCGCGAGCGGATGCGGTTCAGGTACTGGTTATAGTCTGCATTGCCGGAAGCGGCGTCCGCCCAGACTTCTAACGGGCTGGCATCATGGGGACAGCGGGGATATATCAGAGCGCCAATCGCATACCCCAGGAAGGTCAATGGCAGGTACAGCGGGCCGAGCATCCGCGCTTGAGTCGCATGCACCAGTTCATGACGATAGATGCGGGGTTCATAACGGCGAATATCGTAAGGACTGAGAACGACATCCCCGACACACATCCCGGCATAACCGAAACGATGGATCAGTCGCGCCATCCAACCGTTTTCCGCAACGATAACGCGGTTTTCCCGATCGAACGCAAACTTCCCTCCAAGGCCAAAACAAAGAGCCAATAAGGTGTTCGGCGACGCCCAGAGATGCCCGACCAGTCGCGCCAGCGTTATCGCTCTCATCGTAATACCGCCTTCTGTCTGTTAGCGACTGCGGCGCGTTCCGGCGTTGGGTCTACCGAGATACGGCGGGCAAGTATGCCACTGACGTCTTCGTGCGCGACCGCCTGAATAATCAGGTTGTCTCCCGGTTGGATACCCGACACCATCAAGGGAGAATCGTCCAACCTGACAAAAGTCGTTTTTTCATCAATTCGTATCCATTTTATATTGGGTCGCGTTTCGATAGTGGTTTTCCCGGCAGCATTGCGCCAGGCGACACAGAATACCGAGATCCGCCCGGCGGAAACTTGCGTCTCGCGCACCGTGGCATCCAGACGTATTTCATCCCTCCCCGGAAGAATTTCAGGATGAGGCGCATTCCACCGGGCCGATGTCAATCGTTGCGCCCGCTTGAGTGACGTATATGCATTGACCGGCCCGTTGGCGTTATGCAATTCGAAGTGCAGGTGATGCCCCACTGTTTCCGCATTGCCGCTATTACCGACATATCCCAGAAACTGCCCGGCAATTACGCGTTGTCCGGGACGCAGATTCGGCGCGAAGGCGTATTCCCTGCTTCCTTTACCATCATTGGTTTTCGGCATGTCGTTATTAATATGCATATAGACAGCCTCCCACCCATTGTCACCGGTCAGATACAACATATTATGGGCGTTCGGCGCATCCGTCCGGTTGAAGGAAACGACGCCGTCAAAGGCCGCGAGGAGCGGCGTCATCTGCGGCGCCATCATATCCTGCCCTTCGTGCCGTCGCGTTCCGCCGCCTCGAGGATCGCCCCATGTATCTATCAACTCTTTCTGAAAGCGAGCGGAACCGAACACCGGGAACATCATCGGGACAAATGATCCGTGGTCTGTCTCCTGCACGGAGGACGACGGCGATCCATTTCTCGGCGGAAATGTGGTATCTTGCGCTCGAAGCGAAGGCATCACTGCCCCCAGAACGACCAGCATAATACTATAAAAAAAGATACGATAGCACAGTAAGCGCATATATTATAGTATACCCCGCCATGGCGCCCGCAAAGTTAGCCCTGAACGCCGCCGAAACGAAAGATCGCGAAAGAAGTATAACGACAGTATGGCGAACGATATTTCAAAACGCACCATTGACGATCGTCGCAAGGCGGCGCATGAGCGTCAACGATCAGTCGAGTTACGTCCGGGTAACGAGAACGCCATGTTCTCCTGGGGCGTCGCACTGTTCGATTGGGCGGGGCAGGCGGAGGATAAAAACGCGGTTTCTCTGTACGGGCAAGCCGCAGACAAATTCCAGCGCGCCTTACGACTCCGATCCAACTTCCCTGTTGCCGCCTATAACTGGGCCGTTTCGCTCAGGCGAATGGCGCAGTTTATGGAAAAGCGGGAAGCGGTTCGTTTACGGTTAGAAGCGGAAACGAAATTTCAGATCGCCGTTCGACTTCAGCCCAGCTTCGCTCTCGCCTGGAGCGCCTGGGCGTCGACCATTCTGGATCACGTAATGGAAAACAACGGGCCGAACGACAGGAGATTCCGGGACGAAGCCCTCGTCATGGCGCAACACGCCTCTTCTCTGGATGAACGAAGCCTGTATGTCGCCGCCGTTGAGGGAATGGCTCTCCACCATTTGATCGAAATCGCTCCAGAGGCGGAAGTTATCGCTCTCTGTCAGCGTCTGCCGGTCGTCTACCAGCGTATTGTCACGCTCGACCGGAACTCGGCGGGCGCCTGGTGCGGTTGGGGAACCACTTTACACGCTATCGCCGAAAAGTCACAGGGAGAAGGCGCCATGGAAGCGGCGCGTCAGGCGCAAATCCGTTACCTGCGCGCTACCGAACTGAATCCGCAACTTCGCGAAGTCTACACGCTCTGGGGGAATGCTCTGCAAATACAGGCTAAGTACAGTCCCGCTGAACTTGCCGCCGCTCTCAACCTTCAGGCAAGCGAAAAGTACGCCCGCGCCGAAGAATTCGAATTTTCCTGACTCGTGCAGATCAGCCAGAGGAAATGCTGGCAGTCTCGAAAAATCGCCAGACCCATACTGGCGACTTCGTATTCCCCCGCTTCGTTCGGACGATCGAATACAACGAAGATTACTTCGTTGTATTCCGAGCCGAACCCGATTCCATTATCTTTTATGCGAACAATAGTCCCTGAATCACGCTATCGAAACCTCAGGAATACCTGAAAACTCCGCTCGCTTTATGGAACAATCGCCCTTTTTGAATGTTTTAGAAACATTTTTGTTAGCGCGTTCGCTTCGCTTGATTTATAGTAAGGTGTGAGCGAACAATTGTTTGAATATGCAGGATTGGGCTAAATGATGTCCAACGCGAATATGTCTCCTTCTTGGTGGCTTCATCTGGATATGAACGCCTATTTCGCGGCCTGTGAACAACAGTATCGGGAAGAGCTACGCGGCAGGCCAGTGGGTATTGTGCCGGTAATCTCGGAGAATACCGGGTTTATTGCGGCGTCTTACGAGGCGAAGTGTTTTGGAATCAAGACTGGAACGCGCATCGCAGAGGCTCGGCGATTATGCCCTGATATCCGAATCGTTGAGGCGCGTCCACGATTATACCGGGAGACGCATTTCGCCATCATCAGCGCCGTCGAAAAGGTCGCTCCCGTTCATGAAGTATTGTCTGTAGATGAGATGGTGATCCGTCCCTGGAAAAATGAGTCTCAACTCTCGGAAGCGCTACGGCTGGGACAGAAGGTGCAGGATGCCATTCGATACGATGTCGGGGAGTGGCTGTCCTGTTCGGTGGGATTCGGTCCCAGCCCCTTTCTTGCAAAGGTGGCATCCGATCTGCAGAAGCCGCGAGGACTATCAGTAGTCAGCCCGGAGGACTTGCCCAATAAACTGTACGGACTGAAGTTGACGGATTGGCCGGGCATAGGGAAGCGGATGGAAGCGCGATTCCATGCAACGGGAGTGTTTACCTCCGAGGAAATGTATCAACTGACGATGCCCGCCATGCGGCGCATCTTCGGCGGAATTGTCGGCGAGCGCTGGTATCGCTTGATTCACGGGGAGCGTGTAGCGATGCCTCCCGTCAAGCGCTGGCAGATCGGACACTCCAATGTACTTGCGCCGGAGTTTCGAACCCGAAACG
Organism: uncultured Armatimonadota bacterium; assembly: GCA_903910385.1. Classification (GTDB taxonomy): domain Bacteria; phylum Armatimonadota; class Armatimonadia; order Armatimonadales; family Armatimonadaceae; genus CAIVZM01. The sequence continues at coordinate 23,734 of CAIVZM010000054.1, read as the reverse complement.
GAGCATGGTCGGTCGCGTGTCGTCTGCTGGAAAAGGCGGCGGAGCGGTTGCGGGACGATGGGTATCACTGCTGTCGGTTGAGCGTGTCTGTGGAGGGGCTCTCACGCTCGCGTGAGACGGGCGAAGAAAATTCCTGGACGAAGCGCGTGAAGTTCGCACCGACCAATCGGACATTGACTTTATTACCGACATTACGATCCCTGTGGCAGGACGATATTGCAAAGCCGATTCAGGTTAGTATCGCCTTGCAAGACATTATCCCGGATCGGGATGTGACGCTATCGCTATTTGACGATCCATCGGAAGATCGTATCGAGACAACCGTCGATAGCATCAACCGGAAGATGGGACGGGGTACAGTGACGATTGCGGCGGCATTATGTAGCAAGGATTATCTGGATCATGCACGAATACCCTTCGGGCCTCCGCACCCCCTGCCCTCTGGTCGCCCGGAATAATATCCGAAAGCGAAATTGCTCCTTCCGCCGGATTATATAGCTATTGGTTAATTATATAGCTATTGGTTAATTATATAGCTATTGGTTACTGGGAGCGCTATCCTTCGAGCCAGGTCAATCTCCCTGATCCCGTAAGAAATGATCTTCGATTCCTGTTTAGCCTGGAAAATGGGAAGGATTAAACGGAGGCGGCGCGTAAGGGATAGGTATGGATAGAGAACGAGAAGCAAGGCGGCGCGGAATTGGCCGTTCGCTCGCACTGGGAGCAGGGTTGGCAGCGTTGAACGCCGTCTGGGTGACGATGGTAGAAGTGCGATACTACATGCTGGATGGCTCATCGTTGCCGCTATTCATCACTCCCTTATTTTTGTTACTCGTTCTGGTTGCTTTGAATGCGGTTATTCGCCGGTTTGCGCCTCGGACATCGTTCCAGCAGGAAGAGTTACTCATCGCTTACATTATGGCGGTGATCTCCAACACTTTCGCTGGGCACGATATGTTGCAGAACTTCTTCGGGCAGGTGACCCACGCTTACTACTTCGCTGAACAGGGCAACTGGCAGGATACGATCTTACCCCGTCTGGCGAAAGTTCTTTTTGTCAGCGACAAGGATGCGCTTACCGCATGGTATCGGGGCAATATTCCGTTCGCGCAGTCGTTGACATTTCTTCCTCACTGGGTTTTGCCACTGGCGCTCTGGGGCGCGTTCTTTCTCTGTCTCGTTCTACTGTTCCTGTGCATCTCCATCCTTTTCCGGAAGGCATGGACGGAAAACGAACGACTGGCTTTTCCTATTATCCAGTTGCCGATAGCAATGACGGAACCAGCGGGAACGCTCTTTCGCAATCCGCTGATGTGGGCAGGTTTCGCCGTGGCGTTTCTGGTCGGAGCTATGAACGGGATTCACGAACTTTACCCTTCTGTCCCCAACATACCCTGGATCAAGACCTACAATATCGGGCAGTTTTTTACAGAGCAGCCTTGGGAAGCCATTCGCACTTATGGAATGGAAATCTCTTTCTATCCTTTTGCGATCGGGTTGGCGTACTTTATTCCTCTTGATCTGGCGTTCTCCTGCTGGTTTTCGTACTTGCTGGCGCGAGCTTATTTTGTTTTCGGACGCGCATTCGGGCTTGACGGCCCCTCGGCGGCGCAGGGATGGCCCTTTCTGAAGGAGATTTCCTCCGGCGTCTGGTTGGGGGTAGCCGCAGCGATCCTCTGGGCGAACGGCAAATACCTTGCCCGTGCTTTCGATGCCGCCTTTGACCGTTCGACAAGGACGGGATATACGGCAGGAAGCGAGGAAATCCTGGATGCTAACCGCTATCGGTGGGCGTTCGTCGGAACCGGGCTTTGTTTTATTGCGCTTCTTGCCTTCTGCTATATCCTGCTGGGCGTTTCTCCAGTCGTTGCGGCATCGTTCTTTTTGATTTTACTGGCTTTGTCTCTGGCGATTACGCGAGTGCGTGCGGAATTTGGGACGCCGCATGAGATCGTTTTCGTCAAACCGGCGGATATGCTCGTGACTCTCTTTGGGACAACCGCTCTGGGAACGCAGAATCTGGTGGGCATGCAGTCGATGTACTGGTTCAACCGGGGATATCGGTGTCATCCCATGCCGAACTTTCTGGAAGCTTTCAAAATGGGCGAGGGAAAGGATCGTCGATTGATGGGATTCGCCCCGATGATGACCGTTTTTCTGGTCGCGATGATCGTTTCCCTGATCGTAACCTATGGAGCGAATTACGTCTTCACGTATTCCGCAGGCGCGGCAGGAAAAGCGGTCGGGTACAAGGCATGGGTCGGCTGGGAGGCGTTTAACTCGCTCAATGGCTGGATCAAGCAAGGGCAACCGGCAGGTTCTACCAATCTCTGGTATTTCGTCGGCGGTCTGGCGATTGCCGGAATGCTGGCGTCCCTGCGCACTGCCTTCCTCTGGTGGCCGTTGCACCCGGCGGGATTCGCCTTAGGCACATCGTATGCCATGAACTACTTCTGGATGTGCCTTCTGGTATCGTGGGCGGTAAAGTTCCTCCTTGTCCGTTACGGCGGCATGAAAGCGCATCGGAAAGCGATTCCCTTCTTCCTGGGATTGATTCTGGGCGATTACACAGTCGGCGCTTTGTGGTCACTGCTGGGTCTTTTGTTAGGTCAGGCGACCTACAAGATATTTCTCTAAGATGTTTATCGCAGCCAGTACAAAAAAAGATGGCGTGAGTAATGGCGGTTATCCGCTTCTCACGCCATCTTTATTTATAGAATGCAACCGCAGAAGTTTAATAGTCCGCTAACACGCTCGCCATGTCCTTCGTGGTCAGGAGACGGAACTTCGACTCTCGGGAAGTCCGACGCTCCAGAACCCCCGCTTCGACAACGAGACCGTCTTTGAATGCTTCTTTCAAAGCCACTACCGGATCATCACTGTTCGAGGGCATCGGGTTTTCGCTACGATCCGCTAGAGGACTGAACTCTTCCTCATCCGACTCTTTTTTCGCGCTAAGGCGGGCGCGTCCGATTCCCCAGGCGGTCAGAGCGGCGCGCAGCGCATCTTCGCGATTTTCGATTTTCGCTTCTTTGAGGAAATCCATCGCCTGCTGTTCCGCATAGACGGTTCCCGCAGCGACAGCGGCGCCTGCCGAGGTCTTGAACTCTCCGTCATACCCGAGTACGAACAGGTGATCATTCTCCGCTTTCAAACCCATTTCCGCGAAAATCGCCCGGAAAGTGAGAGGGATCGTCGATTGATCGTTATAGATTTTCTTCACCGCCGGAGAAAGGGAGAACCCTACCAAACGCTGAATCGAGACATCATCGGGCGAACGCTCAAAACCTTCTTTGTGCGCCGTTTCGATTGCAGCGATCCTCAGTGACTCAATATCGCTCTGTTTTCCCAGCACTCCCATCATCAGACGGTCATACACTTCGAACACCTTGCGTTGCTCGCGTTTCAGAGTGAGCAGGAGAATGCCGCCGTCAAAGGAGATCGCCACCACGGGCGACCCATCCTTGAGACGATCTTCGACGTATTCGTTACGCTGTTGCAGCGCATTATTGAAATCGTAAAAACTGTACGACATAGCTTCTTTCTTCATTACCGGACAATTGGGGTCTTCCACTGTCACGCGGAGCAGTTTCCAGTACGCCTCAGCGCTACGGGAATACCCCAAAGTCTTATCTTTGCGGGCCGACCGACAGTGGTTCCTTACTCAGGATTTCCCCAACCATACTGCGCAACGTCGATTCCTCGACATCTTCAATTCCGTCCGCCGTAATGGTCTTGGCAAGCGGGAGGATTTTTCCGGCTCCGCCCGTCGCGGCATCAAGGTCAGCCGCAATTTCGAGCAGAAGGAGAGCCTGACGTAACGCTGTATCCCGGTCCATTTCACGGAACGGTCCTTTTTCGCGAGCTATATACTCAAAAACGCCGCGAATCTGGGTCGAACCGCTTCCCGCTGCGCCAAACTCGGCAGTCTCGAATCGGGCTCCACCGGCATCATAAAAGAAAATGCGGCCTTCGTTCGCCTGCTGGTCAAACAGGGACAATACGGGGATCACGACACCGATTCCCTGCATGGCAGCCATCTGGTTTCCGGCAATCACTTTACCGAGCTCAGAGAGTTTACCATCAAGGCTCATCGGTTGGAGTTGGGATCGTTCGTAGTATTTAAAAGCGTGTCGAAGGTAGCGAACAATATCCATCGCTTTGGAAAAAGCGCCGGAAATTGCCATCAACGTATAATCGTCAAGGGCAAGCACCTTTTCCGCTTTGTCGTACATAATCGCCATACCGCCGGTCGCCCGTCGGTCACCGACATTAATAACGCCATCTTTATACTTGACCGCAATAACCGTAGTGCCGTGGATATGAGTGTCCGCCAGTCCGTTTCCCGCCATCGCACTCGACGACAAAACGTTTCCGTTTATTGTAGCCGGAGAAAACGGCGTGTTCGTGGGCGCGTTATTACCAAGGAGCGCGGCGAAGTCTCCGCGCCCACTATTCAAATCGAGCATTTCAACCTTTCTACAATCAAACAGAGCGAGGGAAATCCGCGCCCTGCCTTACTGACCGGAACGCTGACGATAGCGCTTTGCCTGATCGGGGTCGACGCGCTTCATGCGATCCAGAATATTGCGAGTCTCCGGTCGCTTGACATCGGGCTTGCTGGGACCGTCGCCGTCTCCCTGCTTCCGTAGCGGGTCCGAAGTCGGCATCGGTCGAGTCAGACGGTCATCAAACTTCATTTCTTGCATACTGAGTTCCTCACTGGAAAAAAGGCGTCATATAAAGCGAAAGGGAAAATCTTTTCCAACTTCGCCCTCTCGGTGTTACTCTTCACGTATTCGTATGAATTACGCCCCGCCATTTTCGTCTACGGGTATTTTATCCGTTCCCGCCTCCCGTTCCAACTGCTCCAAAGAGGAGAAGAAAGAAGAAGGCGTAGTGGTAGCGGAAAGAGTCTCTGTCAGTTTCGTCGGGTCAAGATCATCCACACGGGTCATACGGACAACGCGCGATTGCCCATTTTCGTTCAAAGTCATCTCCCCCCAGGAAACGGATGACACCGACGGAGCGAATTTACGGACAGCGATGCCACGCACGACAGGTCGTGGCGAAGCGGCGGGCGGAGTCGTCATCGCCGCCACGATTTCTTCCTCAGTGACAATACGCCGCACCCGCCCTTCCTGTTCCAGACCATAGTAAAGCCCCGCTTCAGGATCGACATTATGGTATTCCAGATCGAGGCTACGCATGGTCGAATCATTCCAGGGCAGACCTTCCGCTTCACGGAACTCGGAGAGCAACGCGTATTTGGCGACCCAGTCCAATGAATCCGCAAGCGATAACCAGTCAGATTCCAGCGCATTGAGGACGCGTTCCCACTCGGTAAGGACGGCATCCGTATCCGGTGAGAGGCCGGTAAAACGCTCCCTGGCAGCCGCAAGGTAGAAGCGCTGTATATCCACCGCGCCGATAGTCCCGCCAGACAGACGGTCAACGATCCACTTGCGCTTCTCATCGCGGGAGATTTGCTTGATCGCGTTCACCGGATCGCGCAGGGACATTTCTTTCGCCCGCCATCCGGCTTCCAGCAGTCGGAGCGTCAGGAGGGTGGTTCCCACTTTCAGAAACGTGGACGTTTCGCACAGATTGGCATCCCCGCAGATCACATGCAGACGCCGAAATTTCCGGGGATCGGTATGCGGTTCATCCCGGGTATTGACAATCGGACGATTGTAAAGGGTATCGACGGAGGCAATCGTCGTAAAGAAGTCGGAGCGCTGGCTCAGTTGGTAGAAATTGCCGGTAGCTTCGCTTCCGCTTCCGCTCTGCTCCATGCCGATTTTTCCCGACCCAGTAATGATCTGGCGCGTGACGAAGAATGGCAAGACGCTCTGTAGCAACTCCTCGAAGGGAACGCCGCGTCCGGTCAGGTAAGATTCGTGCGTCCCGTAGCTTGCTCCATGGTAGTCGGTGTTGTTTTTGTAAAGCGCGACCAATCCGCCTTCGCTCATGCGGCTCATGCGCTTCTCCGCGCAGAGTTGCATGACACGCTCCCCTGCGCGATCCTGCGCGATCAGTTCCTGCAGGGTACGGCATTCGGGCGTGGAAAACTCCGGGTGACCATGGTCATTGTAGAGACGAGCGCCGGACGTCAGCACCCGATCCGAGCGCACTTCGACATCCGTGGAATGCGGGCGGTTCGTCTGTTCAAATTGCGCGTCCGTGGGATCAATAGAAAGGTGGTCTACGGTAAAACCGCGCATATCGCGGCGTGGATGCTCATTTTTGTAGTTCCAACCGGTCGCCGCGACTCCAGGATAGAGTTTGACAAGATGGGTAGCCTCAGCAACCAGGTCTTGCGCCCCTTTGCCCTCCACATAAATTCCGTATTCCGTCTCAATGCCTATCAAGCCGCATCCGCCTCATTTCAGAGTTGTTATGACTCATTGTATCCGCACGAAGGCTATCTCTCCCCCGCCGTTCGGTCAGGAGCGTTCATATCCGGAAATCGGAATTCTATGAGCCCACCGCGCCTTTTCCTACCCCTCACAACGAAGCGTCGAACTGACGAGAGTAAGATTGGTTTTCCTATAGATGATTCTCAGATACCCTAGCGAGATCAGATATCCCGTCGCCTGAAATCCCACCCCGATGTTATCTACGTTTTAACAGTTTCGGCGGTATAATATCGTATGCTCAATATCGCTTCTCCCGAAACTCTGCGGGGCGATCTCGCCGACCGAATCGCTCGAATTTTGCCTGAAATAATCGATTTACGTCATGACTTACATTCCCATCCGGAACTTTCCGGTCAGGAAGAGCGAACGGCGGGCGTTGTCGCCGATTGGCTGACGAGATACGGCATTCCCCACAGGACAGGCGTTGGCGGAGGCTATGGCATCGTCGCCACCATCGAGGGCAAGGGATCGGGGAGAACGTTCGCCTTACGCGGTGACATGGATGCCTTGCCTATAGTGGAGGAAAACGAAGCTTCCTACAAGTCCCAGAATCCTGGCGTCATGCACGCTTGCGGTCATGATGGACACACAGCGAATCTGATGGGAGCCGCCCTGATCCTGAACGAACTTCGTGATCAATGGAACGGACGGATACAGTGCCTTTTCCAACCCGCTGAAGAAACGGTGCGCGGAGCCGATGCCATGATCGAAGGCGGCGCTCTGGAGGGTGTGGATGCGATTCTGGCTTTGCACGGTTGGCCGTATGTCCCGGTCGGACAGATCGGGATTCGTTCCGGCCCGGTAATGGCTTCGGCGGATGGCTTCAAACTGACCATCAAAGGCAAACAGGGGCACGGCGCCTACCCTCATGACACCATAGACCCCATCGCCTGCGGCGCTCAACTGGTCACTGCGCTTCAGACTATTGTTTCACGCGAAGTTTCTCCGGTCGCGCCGGTGGTCGTCAGCGTGACGACTTTTCATGCGGGAACCGCCATGAATATCATTCCGCAGCAGGCGGAGCTTACAGGAACGGTTCGGGCGCTGGATCCGAAAGTGCGAGCGACGATGGAAGAGCGAATGCGCCGGATTATCGCCGGCGTTTGCGCTGCGATGCGCTGTGAATATGAGTTCATGTACCATAATGGAACGCCGGTCACGGTCAACGATGTGGGTATAACGGAACTGGTTCGTCAGGTCGGTTATGATTTGCTGGGCAATGAAAATGTCATGGAACTGCCGGAGCCTACCATGGGTGCAGAGGACTTCGCCTACTACTTAGAACGAAAACCGGGCATGATGTTCCGGTTGGGAACAGGTTGCCCGTATCTGTTGCACACGCCGAAATATGATTTCGGCGATTCGCCACTGGAAACTGGCATTCTGATGTTTGTCGGTTGCGCCCTGCGCTACCTCTCCGAAGCCTGAAGTGGTACGCCACACCTGTTGAACTTTCGGAAAGCCTCTGTTTGCATTCGATTCCACCGCTGAATGCAGACAAAGGCTTTCCGCCGTTATGAGCGGAGCGATTTCCCGGATTATCCAACTTTGCGAGCCAGTATGGCTACCCATTCGCCTTCTTCACGGGTCTCGACAATGCTAAGACCGACGCTCTTCAATCCGTCCCGGACATTTCCAGCCCGGTTCTCAATAATTCCGGAAGCGATAAGCAGACCGCCAGGCTTGATCGCGTTGACCAGTTCTTCCTTAAGATTCAAAATGACATCCGCAAGAATATTGGCGACCACGATATCGAACGTCCCGGCAGGCGGAAAGGACGATTCCCGAACATTAATACGATCATCAACCTCATTGAGTTGAACGTTTTCCGTAGCGATACGCACCGCCACCGGATCGTTGTCCGTCGCAATGGCGGAGGTTGCGCCCAGCAGAATAGCGCCAATCGCCAGAATTCCGGAGCCTGTCCCGACATCGGCGACCGTCATTCCGGACGTGACAGAATCCTCCAGCGCCCGTAAGCAGAGGCGAGTGGTAGCATGTAATCCCGTACCGAAAGCCATACCCGGATCGATATGAATGATGACATCACGGGGGCGCGGCGCGTATTCTTCCCACGTTGGCTTGACGACGATACGCTCACCAATCTGTTGCGGCTTGAAATACTGTTTCCAGGCGGTCGCCCAGTCTTCCTCAGCGACAAAGCGAATCGTAATTTCGGCGGAACCCGGCCTGCCGAGTTCTGGCGTCGCATCCAGCGCTTCTCGTAAGCGGAGCAGGGTGTTCTCCAACCGCTCATCGACCGGAAGATACCCGGTCACTGCCTGCGGAGTCGCCGTATATCCGTAGCAACCCGCCGCCTCTGTCAGTAATGCGCCTACGATCTCCTGCGCATCCCCGCTCACGGGGATTTCCATCGCCGCCCAACGTTGTTCCATGTAGGAACTATTCGCGTCAACCAGAGGATTGACCTCCTGCCCCGCCGTTTGAAGCCATGCATGAATCTGTTCCTTCTATTTTTCGTCGCAGGCTTCATTTTTTATCGGCGAAGGGAAAGAATGATTCGGTTAACGCAGTTTTAATGCATGTGATGAACTTGCGGGATACTGTCAGGCGATTCCGGTTTGAACCTCATACCCGCCCACTGCGTAGGTGCACGGCGTTGAAGACCTCGCACAAATGGTATTCTTTGGGTTGCATCGGGCGCAATGAGAGCAATACAAGGCGCTGATAACCCCATTTCTGATTCTTTTACATTATATTTGTACATTATTTTTATTTTGTCTCGTTTTCTAGACCAAAAAGATAAAAACATGCTAAAATAGAACCATAACTGCATTTAATTATCGCTTCACATATTAATAATGTAAATAATAATGTTGGTAACATTAATGACTACAGGACAAAAAAAATTCTCTTTCTCTCAAAGGCGTGGTTCAAGGAAATGAGAGTGGCTCACTGTCATTAGAGTCTTCAGTCCGTAGCGGTCAGCGTCAGGTCAGCGCCGGAAAGTACGCGCTCACACTGACCTATCCCTCCGCACTCGAATCCGGTCTCCTCTACGAAATGACCGAGAGAACCGCAAATATGACGTATTAATTTCATCAAAAGGTGGTATTTCTATGCACTTAGAATCTCGAATTTATGTAGCCGGTCATCGGGGGCTTGTCGGTTCAGCGCTTGTACGCGCCCTCGTTAAAGCAGGATATAAAAATATCCTCACCCGACGGCGCAATGAACTGGATTTACAAAACGAGTCTGCAGTCCGTTCATTTTTCATGCGTGAAAAGCCGGAATATGTTTTGCTTGCTGCAGCAAAAGTAGGTGGGATCCTTGCCAATAATCAATATCCAGTTGAGTTCCTTGTCGAAAATCTGTCTATTCAGAATAATATAATTCTGGCTGCAAGAGATGCAAATGTAAACAAACTACTCTTCTTAGGTTCATCATGCATTTACCCCAAAATGAGCCCTCAACCAATTAAGGAAGAGTACCTTCTAACCGGCAGCCTGGAACCAACGAATGCATCATATGCACTTGCTAAAATAGCAGGTATCAATCTATGCCAATCATGTAGTCGTGAATACGGTTGTAATTTCATTTCCGTCATGCCAACGAATCTTTATGGTCCGAATGACAACTTTGATCTCGATAGCTCTCATGTTCTTCCTGCATTGATACGAAAGGCTTATATGGCTAAAATGCAAAATGAGCCGACGATCACTATCTGGGGGACAGGAACACCCAGGCGCGAATTTCTGCATTCAGACGATTTAGCGAGTGCATGTCTATTCCTAATGGATACCTATGACTCGCCAGAGATTGTCAATATCGGAACTGGTTGCGATGTGACCATCACAGAACTGGCTCAAATGATTATGGAGACAGTTGAATACACCGGAGAGTTGGTTTTCGACAAGGAGAGACCAGATGGGACGCCTCGTAAGGTTCTTGACGTGTCCCGATTAACTAATCTGGGATGGAAACCATCTATCCAATTGAGGGATGGAATTCGTGAGCTTTATGAAGCGGTTGACAAATCTACCTGGATCAACCCAAGTAAAATATAGTTGTGACTTGCACATAATAAATCTCAATTCACCTCGACTTGCTCTGAATTATTGAATTAAGATTATTGATAAAAACTGTAACGATTGTGCCAGGCCTCAATCCACTCAACCACAGCATGTGGCACGACTCTATCGTTGTGGTACAAAATCCCTGCCCCGGGAAGCCGATGTAACGGGCAATGTCCGCAACCCAACACCTATCGGCACCCTCCGCGCCAAACTACCCATTGCGCCGAACCTGTTGAATCAACAGCATGTTTGTTCTGGTAATCCATCCTATCCATCATCACATCGTCCGTAGGTTAGCGGTTACCATCTCCTATATTCACAACTATATACTCAACTTTATACTCAGCGAGACCCAGCTATTTCGTTTCTCCGGAATACAACGGGGCATCCCGAAGAAACGAAAAATAGCAACGAACGCGTCGATTTGCATTTCGAAAGAAAATCGTCAGACCGGCTTCTCAAGGAATGATGAGGAAGAAGAATCACCGGCGCCGTTCCGTTTTTTGATCGTATTGCTTGACTACAGGGTAAGGTTAAACTGCCCCTTCATTTGTAACTGAGAACGCCAAAAATGAGCGTCGTTTTCCATATTGAACGGATTCCATCTGTGGATATAGAACCTAGATTTCCCGAAGCGCCCAGCGGACGCCTCGCTGGAACAACGCCTGCCAGCCTTCGGACGCCATCGCCTCCGGGAAATGTCCCAGAGAGAGATAAAAAACGCGACCCTCGCCTTCCGTGCGAGTCCAGCAAACCGGAATGGGATCGGTTCCTTCGCCGTCGTAGCTTCGGGTCTGCGCTAGCAGATGAACGCGCTCAGGATGGTAATCGTTATAAAGATACAGTTCGTCAAGGACAGTAAACGGTTTCAATCCCTGAGTGATCGGATGCTCGGTATCGGTAAACTCAACCTCTACCTCCAGCGGAGCGGGGTGCGTTCGAAACTTTCCGCCGATAGCAGCGATATATTCCGCATTATCGGTGAATGAATCCGCAGCGCAATGGATTCCAATGAGCGCTCCGCCACCACGAACAAACGTCAGTAATGCATCGATATCCGCGCCCATCGCTTTGCCTGTTGTGAAAAGGGTCACGGCATCGAATTCTTTCAGCGTCTCTGCGTTCAAAGCCGAATAATCTCCGGTGTAATCGCTGCCGCCATCCTGATGAAAGATACCGGTGACTTGCGTTTCTGCGCCAATGGCTTCCATAGCATGAATAACATGAGGGATAGCGGGTTCGAGAAGGTGGAAGGTATGGATACAACCACCCACAAAAAGTACACGTGACGACATGATTAAATTCTCCGACTGAATGGCGTCTCATCTTCCGATGCGCCATCTTTCCGATGCGTCCCTCTTCCTTCCTCGAAGGAAGATTTCCGAGGATTCGAGGGGCGACTTCCAGATAGTAAAACCTTACTCTAACGATGTTTTGATCCAGTTCAGCGCGCTCCGTGGCGATTCGCTGTAGTTATAGAACATGACCCCGTCCCCGCCGCCATTCCGAATGGCGGCAACGATTTCCGTCAATTCGCCAGCATCACGGACGGAGTTCAGACCGAGGCGCACCCCCATGTACAGATGGTGACGTTCGTCTATGATCCGTTTCCACCGCTCTGTTTCTGATCGGACGACGCCCGCTTTCTGACCGTAAACAGACCCGTTATAGACATCGACCGCTGAAGCGATTTCAACATTCGGCGCGCCAAAGTGGTAGAGAAGCGTTCCAAACTCCGAAATCGCCGACTTAATTTCCTGAATCAGGCTATCCTCCACCTTCTGGCGGAATGTCATAAACGCGCCAATTTGTGGAAAACGTTCAACGATTTCCAGCAGCGATTCGGGATGTCCAGCAAGCCGTTCCGGCGCGGCGGACATGCCATCATCCAGTATTTTCCGGACAGTAGCCTGTACATATGCAACATCAATCTGCTGGCTTTCCGCCTGTTGGCGGCAATTCGTGCAAAAGCAGAGATCGATAAGAGCGCATTCCGGCGGAGTCAGGACGGTCAGATCGCGCTCATGATGATGTCCATGTTTCATGCCCATATAGCCGGGCGTTTCCAACTGGATCGCATGCATCGGATAATGCATCGCCAGATCACGACACAGGGCAATCAGATATTGACGGACATTCGGATTCGCCGGACAAAGGGCATGAGGGTACGAATCGCCGAAACAGTTTTGCACGGTACACTCCGGATGAAGAAGCCCCAGACGCGTATTATGCAAGCAAACAGTCCACGAAACCAGTTTCAGCCCGAACCGTTCCGCTCGATCTCCGGCGATGCTCATCCAGTCCATTTCAGCGCAAACGGAAGCGACCTGCGGTTTCAGGATTGTGTCTTCATACAGAGCCATAGAAGGGTGAAAGTAGATACAACCGTCCTGCGGCATATAAATCCGGTGTTTGGGATTGTGTGGATGGACAAACCATCCAGCATGGTACGAACCGGCGATCTGCAACGCGGTCAGACCGCTGTCCGCAGCCCATCCCATTACCGAATCGACGCCCTCATCCGCCAGATCCCATGCGAACAACCACAGGCCGGCATACATCTTTTGATTCATTTCCCTTTCTTTCTGTGAGCGGATGCACCACTTTACTTTCGTTTCGTATATTATTGATCGAAGTGAGAAAGTAACGTCCCCTCCGCCTCCCAGAGTTCATCGAACAATGCACGTAGTTGATCCAGTGTGCAAACGGAGCGGGCGAGAGGATCGAGGGCTACCGCATGAAAAGCGTATTCACGGTTCTTTTCCAGAACGGCGCGTACCGCCATCTCTTGAGGCGCGATATTGCTCAGATTTAGATGAGCGAGTTGCGACGGCAGTTTCCCGACATGGCAGGGATGCACCCCTTCCCCATCCACCATACAGGGAACTTCGACACAGGAACCGTCCGGCAGATTCTCGATCATGCCGTGATTGATGACATTCCCCCAGAACCGAAACGGGGCATTGGCGACTACGGCGCGGATAATCTGCGATGCATATTCCACCGAAACCGTCAAATCGCGAAGCGGAGCATTTTCCGGATCGGAAAGATAGGGGCGGCGGTCGTAATTGGGCTCTGCCGCTACCGTCCTGCGCTTCAACTGGAATTGCTCCAGCATTTCCGGAGTTCGACGGAAATAGGGGTGATATTCGGAGCAGTGCACGGTCGATTCTGAGACAAAATAACCGAAATGCTTCATCATTTCAAAGCGAATATTGTCCCGTGCGACAATCTCCGCGTTGTTCAGGGCGGCATGGAGTTTTGGATAAACATCCTCACCGTGATGGTTCAGTTTAAGATACCAGCACTGGTGATTGATACCCGCCGCAAGATACGAAAGTTCGCCGCGTGGAATGCCGATATAATCGGAGATCTCGTTGGAGGTGTGCTGAATCGAGTGACATAATCCGACATTGGCGATTTTAGAGCCTTCGGAGTGCAACCAAGTCAGCATACACATGGGGTTGGTGTAATTCAACAGCAGAGCGTCAGGACAAAGCTCTTCCATATCCCGACAGATCGCCCATTGCACCGGAGCCGTCCGCAGAAACCGGAAAATACCGCCGACCCCTATGGTATCGGCTACCGACTGCTCGATACCGTATTTCTGGGGAATCTCCACTTCGATATTGTGAGGATATCCCGCGTAGGCGGCGCCACCCACCGAGATACTGGTGACGACGAAATCTGCATCCGCAAGCAAGGCGCGTCTATCCACATTGCTGATAATGGTAGCGCCCAGTTGATTCGCCTCCACTACCCGTCGCATATAACGCGTGATTGCGGCAAGGCGCCCCTCATGAATATCACACAGAGCGATGGTAGCATCCCGCAGTTCGGGTTGTGAGAGGATATCGCAAGAAAGTTCGGCTCCGAAGCCACTTCCCGCGCCGATTATAACAATCTTTGTCATATCTCACTATTGACGAGCGTACAGGAAGTTTCCTCCGTCCGGCGCCCCTGAAAATATCGAACACAAGCGATTACGGTCAATGGATTCCATATGGATTCCATCACGGCAATGTGAACGTCCCGTCGATTCGCCTCCGCGAACCGGCTTTCTTTACCACTATCAACAACTTCCCAAAGGGAGAAATTAAGATGCGGATGAGGCGATTTCGGCGAAACGTGCGGTCATAGCCGGGTCAGGTTCATAGGTCTCAATTGGGAAAGAGGCGCGAACTACGGCGCGGAGATCGGCGAGGCCGGCGAGTTCGCCCAGCGCTATCGCCTGCAAGAGCGCATTTCCCATCGCTGTGGCTTCCACCGGACCGGCTTTCACAACGCGCCCGGTCGCGTCGGCGGCGATCTGGTTCAGCAGTCGATTTTGCGTCCCACCACCGACGATATGGAGCGTATGGATGCGCTTTCCTGTCACCCTTTCCAGTGTGTCCAGTACAGAGCGGTACTTCAGACCCAGCGAATCCAGACAGCAACGAATGGTAGCGCCAATCCCTTCCGGCGGTTTTTGACCGGTCGCGATGCAAAGTTCACGAATAGCGCGGGGCATATCTTCAGGAGCAAGCAGAGACGGGTGATCCGGGTCGATACAGGCGACAAGCGGTTTCGCATCAGCGGCTAATCGCGCCAGATGGTCGTAACTGCGTTCATCACCCAGGCGAGCGTAGGCGCGACGGCATTCCTGCACCAGCCACAACCCAGCAATATTTTTTAGGAGCCGGATAGTTCCGGCTACCCCCCCTTCGTTGGTCAGGTTGGCGGCGGCGGTTTCAGCATTGATGATCGGCGAGGGAACTTCGACACCCAAGAGAGACCAGGTGCCCGAAGAGAGAAACGCCCACCCATCACCCTCAGCAGGTACTGCGGCGACAGCGCAAGCGGTGTCATGACCTCCAGGCGCGATGACGGAAATCTTGCCCACTCCGGTTGCGGTAGCGTCGGTATCGTTGAGGCGGCCGTAAATCGTTCCTGGAGCGACGACATTCGGCAGGATTCGGGTCGGCAGACCGAGTTTATCCAGCATCTCGCGAGCCCAATCTCCGGCGACGCTATCATACATCTGGGCGGTAGAGGCTATAGTGTATTCAGCATCGGAGCGACCTGTCAGGTAAAAATGGAACAGGTCTGGCATAAACAGCAAGCGGTCAGCGGCATCCAGCAGACGGGGCGATTTCTCTTTCAGGGCTGACAATTGATACAGAGAGTTGATCTGCATCGTCTGTATCCCCGTGTGAGCGTAAACTTCACTTTGCGGTGTCACAGAGAAGACCTTTTCGATCATGCCGTTCGTCCGCGCATCACGGTAATGCACCGGCAAACCGACCAGTGCTCCACGGTCATCCAGAAGACCGAAATCCACTCCCCATGTATCTACCCCGACACTGGCGAGCGATCCGGAAGCCGCCGCCTTACGCATCGCGTCACGGCATTCCTGTACCAGTCGTGGTAAGTCCCAGTGAATGGTATCTCCCATGCGAATAGGGCCATTCGGGAAACGATGCGCCTCTTCCAGCGTGAGACGTTCGCCATCAAAAGCCCCCACTACGCCGCGCCCGCTTTCCGCTCCTAAATCCAACGCCAGTAGTCGTATTGTTTTTCCGTTGCTTGTCATCGTCGCCTCTCCGGTAAATCTCTGCACTTTTGGGGTATGCGTATTCAGGATACCGAACGGCGCAATGAATAGTCAACTCCTTTCAAATCGTCGTCTACAGAAAAGACTTCGGATACGTGACTGGCTGAATTTGAAAAATTTATCAGATAATTTATGAATTACCCCCAAAGAGAAAGGTTAAACGCCAAGAAAAGGTGAAGCAAACGGTCAAGAATAGTCTTTCCGATATTGATCTCGGTGTTTTCTCATGAAGGTCTTCATTTCATGGGAAGGTAGCAATCAGGGAAAAATGAGAGTATTCCGATTCCTGTCCCAAAACGGAGGGCGAGAAAATGCCTGTTCTCACCGACGAAGTAGCTAATAGCGATAAATTCCGCATCGAAGAAAATATCCATGCCGAAGAATTGCCCGAGGGTCTTACGGGCGCGCTGACCGTCATGGAAATGAATGATGCGCCGATTGTATTTTCCATCCGAAGCGATCTGAATTTGGAGGGAGTCGGTTGCACTTCCTGGATGATCGTCACCGAAAAAGAGGCAGGCGCCGTCCAGGTAAATGCCGATGGCTCCCTTGAGAAAATCAGTGGGCCATTTTCGCTATCGGATGCTCAAAAGGTACGGACTTTCCCTACCGTCGGATCATCGTTTCTGCAATTACGCATTCATGGTCTTTATTTCGACGTTATTCGTTACAGCAACGCCAAACGGGAGACATTCGGACGGGCGCTGCAACAATTTGAGCGAGTCCTCGATGGTAAAGCGTTTCAGTCGGATGCAATAAGTCGCCCCAGCGATCTCGTGTGCGATAAGTGCGGGTTGCCCCTGCCGGGTCGTGGCGTGATGTGCGCCCGGTGCAATCGTGATCACGGCATCCTCTTCCGCGCCCTCGAAATGATGCGACCTTATTTCGGTTTGCTGGTCGTCCTACTGGGAATGATGCTGGCGGGGGTCGGTTTGGATCTCGTGCCTCCCCTTCTTACCCGCATGCTAGTCGACAAAGTTCTGGTGCCGCACCAGAATGTGACGTGGCTCCCCTATATCCTCATTGGACTGATGGCGGCTTCCGCCCTACGGAATGTTCTCAGCGTATTTATCGGCAGATTGAGTTCCTCTATCAGCACGCGGATCACACGCGAGTTGCGTGAGAAACTGCAACAAAAATTGGTAAGCCTGAGTGTCGATTACTATAACCGCCATTCCGTCGGCAGTTTGATGAGTCGAGTTCTCTGGGATGTGGACTACTTTCAAGGGTTTGTCAGTCAGGTTTCGCAGGGCTTTCTCCTGAACCTGATGCTGGTCATAGGAATCGGCTTCGCGCTATTTTCCATGAACTGGAAACTGGCGTTACTGGTCATTGTACCTCTCCCCTTCGTCGCCATCGGAACCATTTATTTCTGGAAGTATATCCATCCGATCTATTACCGCGTTTCGGACAGCCAGTCAAAAATGTCGCAGCTACTGTCGGGACTACTCTCCGGAATCCGGTTGGTGAAGTCTTTCGGTCAGGAGGAACGCGAACATCAGCGGTTCGAAAAATCAGCGGGCTATATGCGCGATAACCGTAACCTGCTGGATAGAAGTATCGCGACATTTAACCCGATCATGTCATTCCTGTTCGGTCTGGGCGGATTGATTATCTGGTACGAAGGCGGTCATCTCGTACTCACCGATCAAATGAGCCTTGGGACATTGATGGCGTTTTTCGCCTACGTCGGAATGTTCTATGGGCCAGTTTCCGCTCTCAGTTCCTTCTCGAACTGGATGACCGGATTCCTCAGCGCCGGGCAACGCATCTTCGACGTGCTGGACGCCAATGTATCGGTGAGTGAATCTCCCGAAGCCGTACCCCTGGCGAGAATCGAAGGGTCAATTGAGTTCCGCGACGTTGTCTTCGGCTATGATCCGTATGTCCCGATTCTCAAAGGGGTAACCTTTTCGATCAAGCCTGGTCAATTCGTCGGAATCGTCGGCAAGAGCGGGTCGGGCAAGACCACTCTGGTCAACCTGATCTGCCGTTTCTACGATGCGCAACAGGGGGAAGTTCTGATCGACGGCATCAATATCAAGAATCTCAAACAGGAAGATTTACATCGCGATGTCGCTCTGGTGCTTCAAGACCCCTTCCTTTTTAGCGCGACTATCGCCGAGAATATCGCCTACGGTCGCCCGGAATCCAACATGATGCAGATCATGGATGCCGCCAAGGCAGCGAACGCACACAACTTCATTTCGAAACGCGCCAGCGCATATGATACACGCCTCGGCGAGCAAGGTTCGGGGCTATCTGGCGGAGAGCGTCAACGCGTCAGTATCGCCCGCGCACTGCTTTGCGATCCGCGCATACTTATTCTCGATGAAGCGACTTCGTCCGTAGACACGGAAAGCGAACAGGAAATCCAAAAAGCGCTGTCTGTCCTGTGCAAAGGGAGAACCACAATTGCTATTGCGCACCGTCTTTCGACTTTGAAAAACGCCGACTGGATCTATGTGGTCGATGAGGGACGCATCGCCGAATCCGGAACGCATGACGATTTGATGGCGCAGGAAGGCATTTACCATCGTCTCGTTCGTATCCAGACGGAACTGACTCGATTGGAGACAGAAGGTTGAGCGTAGCAAAAACATCCAGAACCCTTTTCGCGTCGGGAGTCACCCGACTGCATCCGGAAAACGCCCGCATCTATGAGGGCGATTCCGGTCTTTTATATTGCGTCGTAGACGAAAAAACGCTCTATCGTGGCGTCTTCGCCGTTCGGTTGTTCCCGATTCGCCACCCGGAGAACTTCATTTCTCTGAACTACACCAACGACGAAGACAAAGACCGGGAAATCGGCGTTATCGAAAATCTGGAGGAATTCTCTGAGGAGACTCAGGCGCTGCTTTCCCGAAAACTCGCCCACCACTACTACGAACAGCGTATATCACGGATTTATCGGGTCAAGTTAGATCAGGATATGCTCTTTTTCGATGCAGAAACCCAGCGAGGAAGGGAGTCGTTTATCGTTCCCTGGCGTCACGACCGTGCGGAGGAATATGACGAGCACGGTAAAGCGCTACTGGATGTTCGCGACAACCGCTACATTATCCCGAACGTCTTCGACCTGCCGGATCGTGACCGTCAGGAGTTGACCCGCTACATTTACTGGTAACGGCAGGGATTTTTCTCTTCTTCGCCGAAATGGCGCTTCAGGAGCGATTGACCAATGACGGAAAAGCAAAAATATCTGTTCGATGTGCAGGGTTATCTGGTAGTACGGAACTTCCTGTCCTCCGAGGAAGTGGCGCGTCTCAACGCCGCTGTGGATGCCAACGGGGACAAAATGACCGATACGGAAGGAACCTATCTCGGCAACTCCTCCCGTTTGAAGGGAAACGCCCAACGAGGCGTCCTTTCCGGAATGCTGGAATGGGAACGTCCGTACAGTGAACCGTTTCGGGAACTTCTCGCTCACCCGAAGGCCATTCCTCTCCTCGATACGATGCTCGGTAGAGGATGGCGTCTGGATCACGCGCCCGTGATTTTCTACGCTTCGGAGGGCGTCGAGGGACTGAAACTGCACGGTCCCGGACACCATTTCGACGGATCGCAATATTATATTTTCAAGAACGGCGTCATGCGTTGCGGTATGGTTTCCCTGCAATTTCAGCTGGCGGACATTAACCCCGGCGACGGAGGCTTTTGCTGCGTTCCAGGCAGTCACAAGGCGAACTATCGCTGTCCTGATGAGATTCTGGAGTGCGACGCCGACGAGGATTGCATCGTTCATGTGCCCTGCAAGGCGGGCGACCTCCTGATTTTTAATGAGGCGACCACGCATGGCACGCTACCCTGGAAGGCGCAACACCAGCGGCGCACTCTGATGTATCGTTTCTCCCCAAAGTATCTGCACTTCGCAGGCGGCTACTACTCCCATCAGTTTCCAGAGTGGGTCAGCGAACTCACCGACGCCCAACGAGCCGTCCTGGAACCGCCTTATATCTACAACCACCCGATCATCGAACCTGACGGCGTCACCGTTATCCGCCCCCACCGCGAGTTCCCCTGACCAGTTCCCGGTCTTCCGGGCGAACTCATCTGTTGTTGATATGCTTCCGCTATAGGCGTCGCAGAGAGTAATTTGCGACGTCTTACCGGTGAGGCGAACCGGCGTTCCAAACGCGAGACATTCTATTTCGAGAACGTATATTGAACGAAGATATGACGCAGGAAGAAGAGAACCGAATGATTACGGTCACCTACGATTCAGCTCAGCTACACTTCCATCTCATATAGTTAGCAAAAGTAGGGCCAACTCTTCCTCACGGATGCCTGCCTCCTCCGCGCTGTCCGTAAACTTGCGGTCTAATGCATCGGTTGGTAGGTAAGCGTAGCCAGTGATTCTCAGCTTGCAGTTGCGGAAGCAGAAACGGACGATGCGTGACTCTTTGCCACCCATGCGATCTAGCTTCAGGTAAGCGGCGTCATCCGCCTCGGTCAGATTATGGTAGTCCGAAGCCGGGGAAGCTTTGCGAAACCGCCGCTTGAATGCGTGGGATATTACGCTACTCTGACGCTCCATTTTGCCAAGGAGTATATCCCGCTGGGCGTCTTCCAGGAAATATAATCGGGCATAGGTGGCATCGTCGCACCCGCGACCGGCTCCGGAGTCTATCGGGATCCACCCTTGTACACCGTGCGTTTTACCACCGCCCAGAGTGACTACAATGCCCAACCGTTCGCCATCGGCGACGATGGAGACCACCACACCACGCTGCCGTCGAATATAGCTGACGATCCAATGCCAGCGGAGACATACATTTTCCCCAGCATACGCCCTTTCAATCAGCGGGCGAACAGTTTCGATGCCGAGAACACGTGCGCTTAACCTCCCCTTCTTCGCTTCCAGTGCGGCGGCGACCTCCGCACAAACTACTTCAATCGGGACGTTCTTCATCACAAAGATCTGATTCATTTTTTCTTCACCTCAGGTTCTCCGCGATGCTACGACGCACATAGCCTCTGCGCTCGGATCGATGTGAGACGTTACTTTCGGGATGCCTTCCCGGTGAGACGAAGGGGCGCTCCATACGTCCGACATTCTATCTTGAGAGAGCCGGTGAAGGAAGAGGCGTCTATGCGGACGCGATACTGCCCGGTCGGAAGCGTCGCTTTTGCGCTGTTGACGGCGATACGGGCGACTTCGTGCCAGGAAGCATCGCAGACGAGCGCTTCAGAGCCGCTGCGATAGCGAATATAGCCACCCGCAGGAATCGCGACATTGCCCGCAACAGCGATAGGTATGCCGTTTATCGCTAACTGGAAATCGCGGATCGGCGTCTCGGCGGTCGATTGCACGATCCATTGCAACGGTTGCGGCGCATCGAGATTGTCAGCTTTGAATTCAGCGGATACGTTCTCTTTGCCGTTAAGCGTAAAGCGCGTAAAATGCGCCTCCGTCAGATTCCACACGTTTTTCTTGACCGGTTGTAAATGGAACTCCCTCCGGTTGTCCCGAAGGGCTGCGCACGCTTCCGGCGTAAACGCCCGCGCCTGACGCGCCGTCTCCCATTGGCTTACTGCCTCCAAAATCTCTCCCGTGGCGCCGAAAATCTGGCTCGCCGCCGCCGAATTCGGATCTGCCGCCAGTTGCGCGGTACTGGCAAGGCTCGTTGCCAGCGTAAATCCGGCGTCTAATCCTGCGGCGCGGGCGAGCAACCATTCCGCATCTTCGACGCTCGTCTCAGACCGCAACGCGAACCAGCCCAGCATATGTGGGAAGTAGTTCCGCTCGAAGTAGACCTGATTCTTGAATCGGTAGAGGGTCTGGCTCTCACGGAATCCTGCATGCCAGGGTTCGCCCCAGTTCATACGGGTATTCATATGCCAGTTAAAATGCCCCGGATTACTGGCATCATTAATGACTCGTCCCTTTAACTCCGGAGAAAGAGCGTCATTCCAGGCTTTGGTGAACAGCGTTCTGCCGTACTGCCCGTATCCGGTCGACCAGTTCCCCTCAAGGCCATCAAAAGATAGCTGAAGCGCCCCAGTTCGATTGTGAAAGCCTGCAATATTCCGTGCGATCTCCTGTGATAAATCGGCATCGGAGAGGAAGACATTGTACTCATGGTCAAGCAGTTTTCCGACTTTATCGCCCTGAGCATGATCGGTGGCGACAGTTCCCCAGGCGCCTCTTTGGCATTCCAGCAGTCGATAGGGCGCTTCAGTGGAAACAGAGCCATACCGAATGAGTTCATCGTCGATTTTGACCGTGTTCATCGCCGTCTTTTTTGCGAAGTATTCCGGCGATACGATAGGAATCTCTTTCGCGTTCCTGTCAATCGAACCAGCAAGTTCACTGGAACCGATTATGGCGAGTCTACGATCCGGAACCGGGGTTACATAAGGGTCATTGGGAGTGATGAAGTTGGAAAGGGTATGGAATCCTACCGCAACTCCCGCCTTTCGCGCCTTTTCGACACAGGCGCGAAAGCCTTCCCAACCGTGCGGGAAAAACTCCGGCTTGAGTTTGAAATGTCCCCAGGTCTCGAACGGGGAACTATGATACAGATGTTTCAATCCTGCTCTGCGAGTCATTTCAATCGCGCGGTCTACATTTTCCTCACTGAAATCGACGATCAGATACGAGGCTGTCGCTTCCGGTGACATTTTAGCCCAGACGCCATTGATGGTGGGATGGGGGAGGTTTTCCGCGACTTCAATGGCGCCGATAGTTTTCAGCGCCTGATCCGCCGGGCAGCCGAACAAAGCTATCTTACTGCCGACCGGGCCGCCGTCCTCGAACGGCTTGACAAGATACTTCTCATGTCCCCAGTTGGGTATGATGCGTTGCTGATGGCGATTCCTATAGAATGCCTGAAGGACGCTTCCAAACGCGGTCTTTCTTGCCGTGTCTCCCCGGTAATGCTGATCTTTGAGCAGTTCCGCCTCAAGATTCGGATATTTCCCGCCATCGTTTCCCGACCATTCCGCCTCAATATCGTTTTCTTCGGAAGGAAATCCGCCCAGAGTCTTTGCATTGAGAGATTGAATGCCGATAGCGAACTTCTCATCGCGAACGACCCCGACTGTCTCGCCGATGATGGCGTTAATGGTGGTCGGATACGGTCCCCAGACGAATAAATCAGCCGTATCCGGCGCATGAACCGAGGTGATTTCAAAGACGATATGGGATGGTTTAGTGGTCGCGGCGATGACGATGGACAGTTCCGGTTCAGCAAAACCAAGGGTTATCGATTTTGTGCGTGAATCCCAGACCGCCTTGTTCGGAGTTCGCCATTTTCCCGCCAACCGAACGCTTAATAGGGGCGCCGCCTGGACATCGGCGAGATAGTTCTTGCCCTCAGCTTTGGAAACGATTCCCTGTAGTTCCCCGTTCGCGCCCACGGCAACGATAGCGCTTTTTGTCTTCAACGTTACGATAGGCTTTTCCACCTCCGCGCCAGCCACACCGTTTAACCCGACAAGAGCAAGGGCGATCATAAATAAAAATCTCCGCCAATGGACAATCAACATTTGATGCCTGTTCGCCTGCGGAGACGAAATTTCCTGCATTCCTTACTTCATCGACAGGGCTATTCAGTTATTTGTATTCCCATGCATTGTAACGCCCTCCGGGGATTTGCTGCGAAGTAACGCCGAGCCGCAGCCACGTTGCAAAAACCCGATAAACGAATCAAACTAAGCGCCATGTTCCGAAAACAAGACAG
>CAIVZM010000053.1 GCA_903910385.1 uncultured Armatimonadota bacterium | reverse complement strand
GTCCGTGCGGTTTTCTGTGGAATCTGGCGGCGGGACTGATTGCGTATTGCCACCAGCCTACGAAGCCGTCGCTGCACCTGCGAGACGTGGGAGCATTGACCCAACCTTAACCCGAACTCACGTTTTTTATCACCGAACAGGCAGTCAAGAACTACGTCACGAGCATACTCCGCAAACTCGAAGTGAACAGTCGAATTGAGGCGGCTATCATCGCAAAGCGTAGCGGCCTTTCGAGAGCGTCTTAACCGACGCCGTGTTATGAAACACAAAGGAGCAGAACAGACATGATTTCGATTTCTTCCCTCGCAGGAAAAACTCCTGCCGTATTCGACTCGCATACCTCCCTCACCCTGTTTGGCAAGTTGCCGACGCTAATTTCGTTCGCTTCCCGGCTTGCCGTCGGTGTCGTCCTGTTGCTCTCGGCCTGTCCGCCGATAGCGGTTCAGGCGCAGAACAACCCGAATTACGCTTTAGCGTTCACCATCGGAGGGAGCGTAAACGATCCAAAGGGCATCACGACCGATGCGGCGGGCAACGTGTATGTCGCCGATACGAAGAATCACCGCGTCGTCAAATACGACCGCAACAACTATTTTCTGGGCAAGATCGGGTCTCAAGGCTCCACGCCGGGGAAGTTTTCGAACCCCTCCAGCGTCACGGTGGACAACGCGACCGGCAATCTTTACGTTGCAGACACGGGGAATAACCGTATCCAGCAGTTCGATACAAACGGCGCATTCATCCGAGTAATCGGTTCCGTCGGTTCGGGAACAAGTCAGTTTTCCCAGCCCTATGGTGTGGCGTTTAGCAACGGCTTCCTGTATGTCACGGACAGCGGTAACAACCGCGTTTCGAAGTTTACAGCGAGCGGCAGTCCCCTCGGCAGTTTCGGTTCCGCTGGTTCCGGCAACGGGCAGTTTAACAACCCCACGGGCATCGCCGCCGATAGCGCCGGAAAGATTTATGTTTCGGATACAAACTTCGCTTCTCGTAACACCAACGGGCGTGTTGAAAAGTTCGATAGTAACGGGAACTTCGTGTGGGCGACATCGCAGACCACCGCAGACTTAGCCACTCCTCTTGGCCTCTCCGTTGATGGAACCGGAAAGGTTTATGTCGCGTCCGTCGGTTATATGCAGATTCTCATCTTCAATGCAAGTACGGGTGCATACCTAAACGGGTTTTCCGCAGGGAACTTCGGTGTAAATACTCCATACGGGGTAAGTGTGGATAACAGGGGAAACATCTACTCCACAGTCTACGATGACAGATATGTTATAAGTCTCGTTGTCAGGTATGATGCGAGCGGTAATATTGTCTCTTTGCTGAATGGAAATGCCAATTCAGTCAATGGAGATTTCAATTCGCTGAATAGTATTGCCGTGAATCGTAACGGTAATATTTACGTGACCGACACGAACGCTAACAACGTCAAGGCTTTCAACGCTTTCGGAGGTTATCTCGGCAGTTTTGGAGAAAATACCGGTGGGAGTTATACTCGTGGCGTTGCGGTGGATACGGCAGGAAATGTCTTCGTAACAAAATGGGATGCTCGTTACCAACCAAATGTCGTTGACAAGTACGATAGTCAAGGAAACTTTCTGGTCGAGTATGGCGGAGACGGTTCCGGCAACGGGAAGTTCAACTATCCCTACGGGTTGTCGCTGGACAATTCGTTCAACATCTTTGTCGCGGACGTGTTCAATAACCGCGTCCAGAAACTCGACATCACGGGGGCGTATGTCGCCAAGTTCGGTACGTTGGGCATCGGTAATGGTCAGTTCCAACAGCCCAACGGGGTCGCCGTGGACAGCGCGACGGGTAACTTCTATGTCGCCGATACGGGTAATAACCGGATTCAGAAGCTGACCGGAAGCGGCGGCTTTGTCTGGAAAACTGGCGCTCTCGGCGCTGCCAATAGTGAGTTTGACGCGCCGACCAGCATCGCGGTGAAATCGGGTAAGTTGTATGTCGCCGACTCGAACAATAACCGGGTTGAGGTTTTCGACGCTAATGGAAGCTATCTGACTCAGTTCACCGCTGATATTTGGGGCGATCAGTATTCGTCACGCATTCAGTCGGTTACTCTCGACAATAACGGACTTGTCTACCTGACCGACACAACGAATCAGCGTGTCGTCGTTTTAAAACCGACCAGCGGTAGCGCCGCGCCGACTATCGCCGCCCTTTCCCCGACCTCGGTCACGGCGGGCAGCGCGGCGTTCACCCTGACCGTCACGGGCGCGAACTTCGTCAACGGCAGCCAGATTCGCTGGAACGGTTCCAGCAGTGGGCTAACTACCGCGTTCGGTTCGGCGACCGCGCTCACCACCGTTATTCCGGCGAGTTCCGTAGCGAACGCCGGAACTTTCAGCATTACCGTGGCGAATCCGGACGGGACTATTAGCAACGCCATGAGCATTACCGTCACGCCGATTGTGCCGATTGCGGGGAGCAAACTCGACATTGTGCGAAATCCAGCACCGGTTCTGGTTCGCAACGGTAATACCGTCTCAGTCACGTGTGGAATCCAAAACGTCGGCGGCGCGGCGGCGAATAACGTCCGAATTACCGGGGCGCGTTTGAAAACGGCTCCTGCAACTAATGCACCGCAGACTATTGGCGCCATCAACGCGGGCAGTTCGGCAAATGTCACACTGACATTCCCTGCAAGCCAGGTGCCTGCATCGGGACGAATGTTCCTGTATATAGACTACACCAGCGCTAACAGCGGCAGCGGAACCTTCAGCGTAGCCGTGCAATAATCGCCTCATCGCGCCTCCTCTGCCATCAAAAAGGAGAGAACAGACTACGTCCAGCGTTTTGTTCTCTCCTTTGGGGTATTGGATTACCTCTGTGACCGACCTGCTTCAAGGACTTCTAACGCCATGTTTTCATTCCTCACGACCTTCACCCGACCTGTCAACGCACTGCGCGGCGTTCTTGCTGCGTTTCTTTGTCTCAGTTTAGCAACCTGCGCTTCGGCCCAGGTGGGGTTCACGTTCAACAATCCCAATCTGACAGCAACATCTGGTACAGACATCGTTTTTTATGATGGTACGCTTACCAATGGGGTGCAACCATCAAGCCTTCTGGGGTTTGGCATCAACTTCGACATTCCCAACGCTGTGGATTCGTCCCCGTTTGCCGACTATCTCAACAACAATGCCCCCGACCCGTTACCGGCAAATTACGCATATAACCTGACCCCATTTGTCATCACCGTGCCTAACGGGGTTGCCAACGGTGTATACAATGGAACATTCACGCTCAATTATCTGACGGGAGGGGTAGAAAGCTCCGCCGTACAAAACTTCTCGCTGACGGTGGTACAAACGCCGGGCTTTGGGTTTACATTCAATCATCCGTTCCAAAGCGTTGGTGTGGGAACCTCGTCTCTTACTTTCGACGCGGTATTAGATAACGGCTCTACTGAAACGATGATAGACGGCTATAGTTTCTCGTTTGACGGCGCATCGGATGGTCTGACGATAGACTCATCGCTATTCGAATCGTATCTCAACAACAACGACAGTATTGCACCGTCTTCCAGTTTCGGGCAGTCTTTATTCACGGTGAATGTGTCCGGGGCCGCTGTACCGGGAGAATATGGCGGCACAGCAACAATCTCCTACACGACGAATGGCATCAGCAACACCGCTGTTCAGAATTTCTCACTGATAGTGACACAAACCCAAACAGCAGATTTCGGTTTCACCTTCAACAAACCGATCCAAAGCGTTAGTGCGGGAACTTCACCAGCGCTTTTCGACGGCGTGTTAAATAATGGTCCTGCCGAAACGGTAATAGACGGCTATAATTTCTCGTTCGACAACGTATTGGATGGTCTGACCATAGACTCATCGCCCTTCGATTCGTATCTCAACAACAACGGCAGCATCCCGTCGTCCGCCATTTTGGGGCAGTCTTTTTTCGCGGTGAATGTGTCGAAGTCCGTTGCGCCGGGAGAGTATGGAGGCACAGCATCGATTTCCTACACTACTAACGGCATCAGTAACACCGTCATACACAACTTCACGGTCCTCGTGACAGGCAGTATCACTACCACGGCGCCGGAACCTGCAACTCTGATGTTGATGCTCATAGGAACAATGCTCACTGGCATCGGGATCGCCTGTCGAAAAATAGCCAATTTCTGGACATCCCCGCTTAAATAGCGCAACGAGCAAAACACCTGAATCAACACGCTCTCCATGCCCATTGACGAGTAATTCTTCGCCAGCGGAACGTCGTTCGTTCCGCATGACTTATTGCCCCATCCGCGCGCCAGTGCGCGGATGGGGCGGCTTCGGCCATTTAAGCTTTGATTTCCGCTTCCAGCGTTACCCATTCTGCTTCGTCTAATTTTAGGGAGGCGGCGGCGACGTTTTCTTCGAGATGGGCTACTGAGGAGGTGCCCGGAATCGGGAGCATGACCGGGGAGCGATGCAGGAGCCAGGCAAGGGCTAACTGTGCGACGGTTGCACCGTGACGCTTCGCGGCGGAATCAAGAGGGCCGCCGGGTCGAGCAAGGTCGCCCGCCGCAACGGGAAACCACGGAATAAACGCGATATCGTTCTTCTCGCAGTAGTCCAGCGCCGCTTCGGACTGTCGATTGGCGATATTGTAGAGATTCTGCACGCTGACGATTTTCACCGTCTTCGACGCCCGCTCGATCTCCTCGACGCTGACTTCCGACAACCCGACATGGCGGATTTTTCCGGCTTCCTGCGCTTCCTTCACCGGTCCGAGAGTTTCCTCAACGGGAACGTTCGGATCGATGCGGTGCAGTTGCCAGAGGTCGATCACGTCTGTCTTTAAGCGGCGCAGACTCAGTTCAATGCACTGCCGAATATACTCCGGATGTCCCAGAATCGGCCACTGATTCGGACCAGTTCTCAGAAGGCCGCCTTTAGTGGCGATAACCATTCCCGCCGTGTAGGGCGCCAGCGTCTCTCCGATCATGGTCTCATTGACATGCGGACCGTAGGAGTCCGCCGTATCGATAAAGTTGACATTTAAATCAGCGAGTCGTCGGAGGACGCGCTTCGCCTCATCCGGATTTTTTGGTTCTCCCCAGATGCCTTCTCCCGTCAGTCGCATCCCACCGTAACCGAGTCGGTTCACGGTCAAATCGCCGCCGATGGTGAACGTTCCCGACGCAGCAGCGTCAGCAAGCAATTGGTCACTCATATCTGTACAGTTTGTCCTTGTTTGTTTTTCAAAATAGCGCACGGATTATCAACGTCCTGCGAGAGAACCCGCAGGATAGTTACTGTCGGATTCCCCTCACACGAAATTGTATAACGAAATCAAGCGGTAAGGGTTTCAGTTCAATCGTGACGATCTGACGGTGAACATCAGATGCTTATGTTCACCTTCAGTTCACAATACAGGAAATTATTTCAAACCTTCCAGTATCTTTTCCATCACTTTCGAGCGGGGCATCGGTATGACATTTTCAATGACGGACGGTATTCCCGTCACGCTGAGGGATTTTACATTGTTGTCCGCGCCGACTGCGGATCGAAAGCCGTGTTTCGTCCAAGCGAGTTGCTGGATTTGTGGGTCCTGAAGGGCGTCAATGAGTTTTGCGCCATTGTCGGTCAACGCAATCAGGGGATGACTGCTCCAAACAGTCGGTTGCGGGTAAAGAAGGCGAACTTCCTTCTTTCGCGATTCCATTTTGGGGTCGGATGCCGAATCGATGCCATATTCGATGATCTGGGATTCATAGCCGACAATCAACGGTTTGTCACCGATACCCTTCGCCAGAAATTGACGGAAAATCGTTTCGGAACTGGAATCCATGTATCCCTGATCATCGAAAAATTTCTTGAGCGAAGGCAAAGATTGCTGGAGTGAGTCTTCCGTGGCGACATTGCCATTATTCAAGGTATTAGCGATCAGTCCGGCAAACATATTTCCGGAGTTGCTCTGGGTAGGATCAGTGGAATAGACAATCACACGTCCATAAAGCTGAGGAAGCCCCATATCCTTCCAGGTAACGCCCTTATTGATAGACTGAACGAGTCGGGCAAAATCCACCACGTAATAGGTATTGTTTTTCTTCTGGACGATTCCTTTGCGAAGAAGCGCTTCAGTGACCGATTCCCAGGAGTACAGGACGATAGGGGAGTTCAACAGGATTTCCGAACGTACCATCGGCTTCTTCGATTCCCGATAGATGTCCAGAGCGACCTGCGACGAAGGCCAGAGGAAATCCCGGTCAGCAGGTTGATCTTCCTGCACCATAGCAAGAGAACCACGTTTATCTGAATCCACTTCGAGATGGTACTTTTCCCGAAGTATTTTGATCACTTCAGGGTCTTTGAGAAGTCCCGTCTTTTCTCCGCCGATCAGCCCCTTGAGATGGATGATACTATCGTTCGCGCCGGAGCCAGTGGCGGCGGTGACCATCGCCGGGGATTCTGCGCCCTGTCCGGGAACGTTACTGACGTTTCGCTGGCGCAGATAAAAGATAGTAGCGATTGCAATAACCGCTAAAAGGATCAATAATCCGCCAAATCGCTTCATTCGCTCTCTCCATTCCTCTGTACCCGAATTAAAACGTCATCCATATCTTTCACGGTTCGGTTCAAAGTGTCCATTTCTCTTGCCGTCTTCGAATCATCCTCATGCACAATACTGTCGTGCAGTGCGTCCAGGCGTTGATAAACGCTATCGAGCATTTGTTCCAGTGCAGCGCGAGACTGCGGACCGGAGGTGGTCGCCGCCGATCGATCCTGATAAAGTCCAATACCCTGACGCACCACATTCATATACTCTGCGACGGCAAAATGGATATCTGTCGCCCTTGTCTCGCTTGTCTTTGCAATATGAAGCAGGTTACTGGCGACATTGCAGACTTCCACCGCCTTTTCACGTAGCAATGGCGTAAGGCTTTCGGATTCCTTGACGGTTCTGGCGACAACGCTTTCCAGATCATCGCTCTTTGAGAAAGCTTCGATAGCGGAGGAAGGCATCAGCAATCGCAATCCAAAATAGACTCCTGCTGACAGGAGTCCTCCTACCAAAAGCGGGAAGTGAAGACCAAAAGTGATAACGAGAAAGCAAACGGCGGCCACTACGCCCGGTACAATATCGCTCGCGCCAGGACTAACCCCGGTAGAACCGCTATTCCTCATCATCAGGCTAATTGTAACCTTTAGCGTCACGAAACGCGGTGGTCAGGTCTTTGCGACCGTCAAACGTTCTGCCCGAAGTTAGCTCGGAAACCGCCTTTAATTGACTTTGAGAGGCTTCGCCGAACTGGATGCCGAATACGGGCGCGTTCTCGCCGAAGTCACCCGATTGATAAGCAGACCGCAGATCGTCGATAGTCCTGCCCGTGTTCGATTCACCATCCGTCAGCAAAATGACGGCAGGAAAGAACTCTCCGGACTTAGCGGATTTCTGATTCAAGATTTCCAGGGCGCGTAGAGTCGGTGAATAGATGTCGGTGCCGCCATCGGGCTGGAGATTGTCGATCTTTTGATAGATTTCTTCGAGCGCTGTCGGGTCGTTTCCCTCCACCGTCCACTCATCGAGAATTCGGTTGGAGAAGGGAATGACGATGGTCACATCTCTGGCGGATGCCTGTAAAAAAGATTTCTTCGCTTCAGTCTGATCAAGAATACGTTTCATCGCCGCTTTCAAGGATTCGATCCGTTCGCCTTTCATACTTCCAGAGTAATCGAGGCAATAGATGGTGAGCGACGGCTTACGAAATGCGCTCTGATACAGGTTTAACGCCTGACGAATGACATCCGCTTTAGGATAGCGTATCTGATTCAGGAAGGCGTCGTTTTTGATGCCCCAATCGGGATTGAATACCGTCATATCCATCCCGGTGATTTTGTCGCCGACGGGCCCGATTCGTCGCCCCTGCGCCAGAATTTCCTTCTGCACCGCATCTGAGAGCAGGTACTTTTGTAGGCTTTGCACAAGTTCACGCTTTGTCGCTCTTTCACTGCTTCCGTTGTCGACAAACGCAAGCGGAGAATCGGCAAGCGCAAGACCATCGGAAGGATAAATCAGATAGAGAGGTTCTCTGCCTTCTTTGAGAAGCTCCTGATTCGTTTCGATCAAGACCGCTTCGTAGTTGAACATTGCATCATAAATGGCATACTTTTGAATGAACAAATCTTTCAGCCAACCGGAACTGCCTGCCGAACGGTCGACCGAACCCAGAATCCGCTTGATTTTCGACTCAACCTCTGGCTTCTGTAGATCGGCGGCGGATAATGCCTGCGGTGATCCGGCGAAAGCGTAGAGGAATCCCAGATAGGCGGACGCGCCCGAATTTGATTGCGTCGCGGAAGTCATCATGAACTTGAAGCTGCCGTTCTCCGCCGCCTTCAGAATATCCTCGACTTTGACGGGTTTCCCAACCCAACCCAGTTTTTGCGCAATAGATTTTTTTACGCCGAGGGCGACAGGTGACCAGAGAATACTTTGCTCGTCTTTAATGCGTTTCTGGTTATCGCCGAGCGCTATCCATAGTGAGTTAGCAGGCCACACAGCATCGTAAGGAAAAGGCTCAGGGTTTTGTAGGGCAAGCATAATGTCTACCGACCCCTTGTATTCCATCTCTACCGCGACGTTATTTTCGCGCCCCCAGCGCTCTACAATGGGCGCTAATGTCTTGCTTTCTGAACCGGAAACGATTCTCAGCGTCCCTTTCGTAGCAATTTGAACGGTAGGGTTTGCCGGGGTAGCTCCAGTAATCTCCGAATCGGCGACCGGGGAGCTATCACGGCAACCTGTTAAGAAAATAAGCAGCCCAAAAATCCCCAGGATTCCCGCCGTCTTACTATTGCGTAGCATTGTTGTTCCCTTTTACTCCCAATTGACTGTTGACTGCAGATGACGCCTCAAGGCTCACCTGTCGAGCGGTGATTCGGCATTATCTATGCGTACTTTAACTTCTTAGACACGAAAAGCGCAAGCGAAGTTACATTGGGCTATTCATCCACTTGTTTCGTTTCTTTCGTCCGTGAATTACGGCAGCTCACACTAAGGGAGACGTGTCCCGTTTCCAAAATCCGCTTGAATTCCGCAATATTTTTCCGAGCAAATGCGTTTCGCCAGGTTGCGATGAAATAAGTTTTTCGGACGATCAGAGATAGTTATCCTTCACTGCTGCTGATCATCGTTGCGCCTTAAAAGCAATCCATGGTGACGGAGTAGGCGTCTGATTCACTTACTGGGCGAGGATTAGCTTTCGTACTGCCTGAAGGGAGCGATTCCCGTGCGATATAAGCGATATCCTCTTCTTTTAAACCGATTTCGGAAAGGTGTGTCGGAATCTTGATATCTCGCAGCAGTCGTTCCGTGAATGCAATCAAGCCTTCTGATCCGTCAGGGATGCCGAGTGTAGTAGCGAGACGTTCGTATTTCTTTCGGGCGGCGTCCTGATTGAATCGCATGACAGCAGGCATGAGCAGCCCACACAGGAGACCATGCGCGGCTCCGGTTATCGCCCCGATTGGGTGAGCGAGCCCGTGAACCAACCCCAGACGACTGGTATTCAATGCCACCCCCGCCATATAACTCCCCAGAATCATCGCTTCTCGCACTGACTGGTTCGAGGGTTCAGCGAACGCGGTACGCAGGTTGTTAGCGGTTAGCAGCGCCGCTTCAAACGCCAATGCATCCGTGAAAGGATTCGCGCCTTTCGACGTGAACGCCTCCACTGCCTGTACAAAAGCGTCCATTCCTGAATATGCGGTAACGGTAGGAGGGCAGGTAACGGTCAGCTGCGCATCCAGCAAAGCCATGACCGGCATCATCGCGCCGCCTCGAATGCTTGCCTTTCGGGGTTGTCCCTCGCCCGAGTCATCGACTAGAACGGAAACCCATGTGGCTTCACTACCTGTTCCTGAGGTAGTAGGGACTGCGATGATCGGTAATCCACCAGAATCCGGCACCGATGCTCGGGCAGCGAAGTAATCCGCTGCCGTTAGACTTTCGGTCTGTGCAAGCGCCGCTGCCGCCTTAGCAATATCGAGAACGCTACCACCGCCAATGGCAATCACCATATCCGCCCCGGACTTACGCACTCCTTCCATAGCATCCTGAAGATCACGGACGGTAGGCTCAGGCGGTATGCCTTCATAGGTCGTTGCGGGAATGCCTGAGCTCTGAAAGCTTGCCAGAATCAAGGCAAGAGTCCCATTATCGCGTAGAGTCTTGCCTGAGAAGAGCAGGGGGCGTTTTCCGAATCGCTTTGCTTCAATTGCCAGACGACCATCGGTGGCTGCCGACCAACCAAAAATGAGTCGAGGAGGAGTGACAAACGTAAAGTCAAGAAACGACTGATGTAGATGATTCGCCATAGAAATTAACGTCCTTCTTTCCCCTTTCAGGATCAAGACAAAACCTCTCTACAAGCCAACCATTGAAATCAGTAAATTGCAACACAAGTTTGCCTATCGAAATTTACGACATTGTGGAACGGCGCTATTGAAAGAAGTGTTTCTTATCCGTAACCGGGAGAGCGAACGAGTATCGCCCCCGGATTTCATCGTTAGAAGGGGTTAAAAGCTTCAAATGAATCGTAACAGTTGGTTAGTCGCGTTGTCCGCGACTCTGGGATTTGCTCTGGCGTTCGCCGTTTCCACTCCTACTCTCGCCGGTAATCCAAAAGCGCCGCAACAAGTTGCCGCGAAGGTTAAACCCGCAGACCTCACCGGGACGTGGAATATCGATAAAGCCCACACTGAGATTGGTTTTGCCGTGACACACCTTGGTGTCAGCAAGACTCGGGGACGATTCACGGACTTCGACGGAGCCATTAAAGTGGATGGCGCTAAGCCGGAAAACTCCTCTGTGGAAGTCAAAATCAAGACAGCAAGCGTAAATACAGGAAACGACACCCGTGACAACCATCTGAAAAGCAAAGACTTTTTCGATTCGGAAAGCTTTCCGGAAATGACGTTCAAAAGCTCACAGGTCAAAAAAGGTAAGAATGGTTCCTATACCGCTCTGGGAATGCTCACGATCAAGGGAGTTTCAAAGCCTGTCTCACTAACCTTCACGCCCTCGACGCCTCAAAAAGGACCCAAAGGCGAGTGGCATACGGGATTATCTTCTATCACGACGATTAATCGTAAAGACTACGGCCTGATCTGGAATGGTCTCATCGAAGGCACGCAAGCGGTTGGTGATAGTGTTGAAATTACGATTGACCTTGAAGCGGTCAAGGCATAGGCAATCGGTTCCCCCTGCCTCCCGTCATCTATGGCGGGGCAGGGGGAAAGCGTTTTTGACGCTCCAAGTTATCCGGGTTCATTACTTCGATTGTGAGGATTGCGCTCTTTCCTGTCTTGGCGTCATTTTGATGTCATTCCAAGAAAAATTTCTTGGAGCGGGATAAGGTGAATTTGCGACTCCATACCCCAGAATCAAAGCGCGACGAGCGATATCTGTCTTGTTCGGACCGGAATAGTGCAAGGTGCGGTTTAGATGAATCGTTACGCCGCCTGGTTTTAATGGGCAGGGTACAGCAGATTTTGTGACCTGTTCCGCATTATCGACCGCAAGTTCCAGGCCGTGGATACGCGGATCATTTCCAATACTGCGATGCGGCAAAATTTCCCAGTAATGGCTTTTTGGGACAAACCATAAGCAGCCGTTCTCAATGGTAGCTTCCTGAAGCGGCATCCAGAACGAAACATTGTAATATTGCCATTGTGGATCCCAGTACGCCTCATCCTGATGCCATGGGGTCGGAGCCCCGATACCCGCCGGTTTGAAAATGGCATGGGCGACTCCGCCGCCAGCGTTTGGATTGAGAAGTTGCCGGGCGATTGCCTGAGCGTTTTTCAGATACAGACCGTCATTGAGTTCCGGCGCATATTTGGCAGGATTCAGGATTTGTGGCAATGTCGCTTCTTTGCCCTCTTCATCCGTGCCGCCGAGGTCGAACTGGTTACCTTCTTCACGACCGGCGCGTTGAGAAAAAATCCTGTCGTAGCTCTCACGCATCCAGGCAATTTCATCCGGCGTCGTTATGGGATCTAATGCAAGAAAACCGTTCTCATGAAAAAAGGAAATCTGTTCCGGCGTCACCGAGGACACCACTGATGATTCGCTGTTGGACATAACTTTATCTCCCGGGCGTGTATGTGTGAATATATTAACCGCTCACACCACATTCCCTCTTTCTGTGCGCACGATATACGTTTGGAAAAAATCGACGGGTTGCCGTATCATTCTCAGGTGGCGTACAATGGTCAAAGTTTCTCGTGACCTGAATCTGGACGTTTTAGCTCTATGAAATTTGGATTCGCTTTGCCGTTTGTCGCACTTTTGGTGATTTTTTTTACGTCGATGCCCTCTCAATCTCAGGATTCTGAACCCCCTTCCACCGTTGCCCCATCTGTGACACCTCTTCCGCCATCTCCCGTTTCGACTCAGCTTGTCGTGGTCGTGGAAGGACTGCGCAATGACTCGGGTCGCGTGCTTGCAGCACTGTATCGTGGCTCGGAAGGCTTTCCTAACAATGACGAAAAGTCTGTCGCACGCAATAATTTCCCCATCGAAAAAGGAATCGCCACATTCACCTTCGATAAACTGCCTACGGGGGAGTACGCTCTATCGCTTTTTCACGATGAGAACGACAATAGCAAGCTCGATACCGGCGCATTTGGCATCCCGAAAGAAGGTTTTGGATTTTCTAATGACCCGAAAATCCGCTTTTCCTCACCAAAGTTTTCAGAGGCGATGTTCAAGATCGAACCCAATGAGACTGAACATAAAATTGTCGTTCATATGAAATATCTGACCGGTAAAGGGGCGTCCCGATAGTGATAATTCTGGTGACGGGCGCCGGCGGGATGTTGGGTAAGGATGTTTGCCTTGCGACGGCGAAAAACGGTCATACGGTGATTGCAACCGGACGAAAAGAAGGTCTGATACCGCTGGATGTGACGGATACGCGCCAGACACAGGAGATCATCGCCCATCATCGCCCCGATTTTGTTCTGCACTGTGCGGCATGGACGGATGTAGATGGAGCGGAACGGGATCACGACGGGGCTTACCGGGCCAATGCCCTCGGCGCATGGAATGTCGCTTCCGCCGCTTCCCACATTCGTGCAGGTATGGTCTATGTTTCGACGGACTTTGTTTTCAATGGCGCAAAGAATCAACCCTATACGGAGTTCGACGAAGTTCACCCTCTGAATGTATATGGCTCATCCAAAGAAGCCGGAGAAAGATTGGTGCGACAGATATTGCCAGATAGACATATGATTGTCCGCACTTCCTGGTTATTTGGAAAGCAGGGAAATTGTTTTCCAAAGACAATTCTCCGTCTTGCGGAGTCCCGACCGGAAATACCCGTCGTCGCGGATCAAATTGGCAGCCCGACCTATACGCCTGACCTCGCCGCGAAGTTAATAGAACTGGCAGAAAATCCATTGTCGGGGACATACCATGTTACCAACTCCGGACAATGTTCGTGGAAGGACTTTGCCGAGGAAATCGTACAGACGGCAGGACTTGCTACCAAAATCGCGCCGATCACCGCCGCCGAATATCGCGAACGATTTTCCTCGCCAACACGCCGACCTGCGTATTCCGTCTTGCGTCATCTCTCTCTGGAAATGCGAAACATGGACAACCTGCGCTCCTACTCCGAAGCTCTTTCAGAGTATTTGCGCGCCGATTGATACTGTTTGGAACGTCTTACTCAGGGAAATACATGATTGCTGATTATTCACGGCTCGGGACCCGATGATATACTGATGAGAGGAAGTATCAAGTCGTCTTCCGGTTAAAATAGAAACATTTTGAATTATGCCCACATTTTTTGAAGGTAATATGGTCGGCACGGGATTACGCTTCGGAATTGTCGTTTCCCGCTGGAATTCGTTCATTACCGAGCGTCTACTGGAAGGAACTCTGGATGCCCTGCGTCGGCACGGGGTCGCCGATGACGCCGTCGAAGCGGCTCGTGTGCCGGGTACTTTTGAAGTGCCTTTGATGGCGCAACGCATGGCGCGTTCTAATCGTTACGATGCGGTCATCTGTCTCGGTTGTCTTATTCG
This sequence comes from uncultured Armatimonadota bacterium, assembly GCA_903910385.1. GTDB lineage: Bacteria > Armatimonadota > Armatimonadia > Armatimonadales > Armatimonadaceae > CAIVZM01. The sequence goes on along the minus strand of CAIVZM010000053.1, from coordinate 53,338 downwards.
TGGTTCGACGCCACATTTCGATTACATCGCTTCGGAATGTAGCAAGGGCATCGCGCAAGCCATGATGGAGACCGGTATTCCGATCACGTTTGGCGTCCTCACCACTGATTCTATTGAACAAGCAATCGAGCGGGCAGGTACGAAGGCAGGCAATAAAGGAGCCGAAGCGGCGCTCGCTGCGATAGAGATGGCGAATCTGTTGAAGGAAATGCCTCGTGCCTGATGCACATCTGGTATCTCGGTTCCGTTTTGGGGCGCACATGCCGACGACGGGTGGACTCTACAACGCCTTGCATAGCGGCGCGGCGATAGATTGTGATGCGGTGCAGTTATTCACCGCATCACCGCGCCAATGGGCATCGAAACCTCTCACCTCTAAAGAGATACGGAATTTTCGACGGGCAGTGGAAGCGACTGGAATAGATCCGCTGATCGCCCATGATTCGTATCTAATCAATCTTGCCACTTCGGATGAAGCGTTGCGAGAAAAATCACGCAATGCATTTCTTGAAGAAATGAATCGTGCGGAAGCGCTTGGTCTGGATTATCTGGTGACGCACATGGGAGCGCATGGCGGCGCTGGCGAGCAGATCGGTCTTGAAAGACTTTGCGATTCTATCAACTGGCTTCATCAGCAAATCCCCAATCACCGAGTCAAAATTGCTCTGGAAACCACGGCGGGACAGGGTACTTATCTGGGAGCTTCTTTCGACCACTTTCCTCTGATCTTCTCTCTGGTGGAAGAATCGGAACGATTGACCGTTTGCCTGGATACGTGCCATATTTTTGTCGCCGGGTACGATATTCGAACGTCAGAAACCGCGAAGGCAGTCTGGGATGAATTCGATACCAAAGTGGGTATCGAACGTCTGGTCTGTATCCATGCAAACGACGCCCAGAAACCGCTGGGCTCAAAAACGGATCGACACGCTTCCATCGGCGCAGGACACATCGGTGATGCTGGTTTTCGAGCGTTCCTTGGCGATGTACGCCTGCCTGATGGGTTACCCATTATCGTAGAGACGCCGGATGCCGATACAATGCATGCCGTTAATGTCTGGCATCTCCGTCAACTATTGGCCAATCCTTCCTGATTCCTCTCTTCTTGTTGTTTTCGTTCTCATCTTGTGTCGTAACTGCAATTTCATAACCACCTGTTTGACCACGTTTGAACCGCTCTCCTCATTTTTGCCGTCATAATCACAAAGTCATTTTTGTGTGCGAAAATATAAATTATCGATCACATAAAAACTACAGATTCACCGTTTTCATCAAAGGCACAACAGTCTCTTAAAAACACAATAAAAACATATAAAACATTAAAGCGCACAACGTAAAAACAAGCTAAAATGTGTTATGCTAACAATTAAAGAACTGGCTCAGTCGTTAAAAATGCCTGAAAGCACCTTAAGGCTATATCGGGATGAATTCGATGAACTGATACCGACTATGGGAGAGGGCAGACGAAGAAGGTATGACGATCAAGGCGTGGAGGCGATTCAACGAATCGTTCGTTGGAAACGAGAAGGAAAAAGCGGGCCGGAAATCCGTAACGAACTCAGCAAAGAACGGCGACAAAATAGCGGACGTCTACGCAATACTGAGGAAAGACTTGATGAAATAACGATGCGTCTCGAAGTGCAACGAGAAGAGCTTGCCTCAATACGGGTTGAGATCAACGCATTGAGGTCAGATTTTCGAGAGTTGCTATCGATATTGCGTCAGGAAAAATCGACCCCGTTCGAGGACGCGATTCAAAGACGGTGAGATTGGATGACTAGCCGCCTGAAGCAGGCGCATCAGACTGGGGAAGCCTCTTATCCATCTCCGCCTGAAGGCGTTTTATGTGGCGGTAGTTCTCGCCGAGATCGCCTTTGCCAACACGTGATTTGGAGTGCATCATCACTTTGGAAATTCGTCCATCGGCGCCTTCTGGAGTGACAGTCACGGTCAGATCATCGGTGAACGGGATGGGCCAGGTCGTGACCTGAGCAACCACATGACCTTTCATACGATCCGCACTGATCAGTTTCCATCCCGCAAGGCGATAAACCGCCGAAGAAGCGAACGCCGTCGTTTCGCTGACGGGCATATTATAGTACCTGGGCTTCAGATCAGGATAACCCGGATGGCTCCCGGTGGTCACATCATTGGAAGACCAACCTGCGACCGGAACATACCAGAGCGTAAAGGCGATGCCACAGACAATTGTAAGCGCAAAAGCGATACCGATCAGACGTCTGATTGCGCGACGGAGCGCATTCCAGTCGGTACGCTCATTGATTGTATTCCAAACCCGCTCGAGAAAATTGCCGGTCTTTTCGAGAAATTCCGCTCTTTCCATAACATTTTACTCCAGTGGGATGGGGCAGAGGCGCCGTTAGGGAGTTGTCTCAGAAATGTGGGACAACGTCGATTCCAGTTCGTTCAAGAACCGCTGATTTTGGTCAGCAGTTCCAATGGTCACGCGGATATGCGTGGGCATTCCGAAGATGTCACCGGTACGAATGATCACTCCTCGCCTTAACAGGGCATCGAAGACCTGCCGGCAGGGGCGCCTGACATCTACCATGACGAAATTTGCATGTGAGGGGATCCATGTCAATCCCAAACGGGCAAAGCCAGAGGTGAGTTGACTTAATCCTCCTGCATTGAGGCTCTTTCCAGCAGCAACGAATTCATCGTCATTGATGGCGGCGGCGGCGGCGGTCTGCGCCGCCAGATTTACATTGAAAGGAGACCTCGTCTGATTCAGTAATCGAATCAATTCCAGAGCGGCAACGCCAAATCCTACTCTCAGCCCGGCAAGACCATACATCTTGGAGAAAGTCCGCAAGCCGATAACGGGGGCGCCGGAAAGGATAATGTCACGGGCGGCAGGAAAATCTGGTTCGCCATACATGTACTCGCCGTACGCTTCATCGAGGATCAGGATTGCGCGACAGGGCAGGCGCTTGAGAAGGAATTCCACCTCCTGCTTACCGATGACGCTACCGGTCGGGTTGTGAGGATTAGCAACAAAGACCAGTCGCGTTTTGTCCGTGAATGCATCCGCCATTGCGACCACATCATGGCGGTACTCAGGGCGGGTCAGGGGAACCTTGACTGTATGGGCGCCCGCAAGGGTAGCTGTCGCTTCATAAAGGACAAAGGTAGGATCGCCAACGACAACTTCATCTCCTTCTTGCAGAAAGGTAAGACCCAAAAGATGAATAATTTCATCGGAACCGTTTCCGAAGATCAACATGTCGCCCGAAACGCCCAGTTTTTCAGCGACCGCAACACGTAAATCGTGACATCCGCCATCAGGGTACTGCGCGAGCTTAGACGTCGCCAGCGCCAGCGCTTTCAGTCCGGCGGGTGAGGGACCGAGCGGATTTTCATTCGATGCCAGTTTAATGATTTCACCAGCGATTCCAAATTCTCGTTTAACTTCCTCGATCGGTTTCCCCGGCTGATAGGGCTTCAACGCTAAAACGCGTTCGGCAATATCGCGAGAGATTTCCGCAAGCGCAGCATTGCCCGAATCAGAGAAAGGAGACGAAGTGACGGATAATGTTGGGGTCATAATTTCAAGTGGCCTCCAAGAATTTTAGCCTATATCGTAGCCTACCGCCAATTCATAGCCTCTCGCCTAACTTTTAGCGTTGCGCCGAGTGATTTAAGGCGCATTCTCAATTTATCCACATCATCGCCGCTGCGAGACACACTCCCGACAGAAAGTTGGTCGACGTTTTGTTGTAGCGCGTCGCGATCCTTCGGAAGTCCTTCAAACGGCTGAAAAAGTTCTCGATTGTGTGACCTTGCTTTTACAATTCCTTAGTCGTACTCCGCTAGATTCTTCCGATGCTTGCGAGGTGGAATCACGGCGCTCTAACCAGCTTGTGCCAGAACCTGGCGCACGCGCTTGTCCGCGACATACCACTTATTCGCGATCACGGTGTCCGAAAAGATAAAGTCCGATAAGTAGCCAAAGCCACCAAGGTCACTGGCTTCTTTGTCCTTGCCGACAAAGACATCGACGCCACGGTAACCAGCATCGCGACAGATCGCAGAAAAAGAATATGAAGTCTCATAGTTGTCTGTACCTTATCTACCGATCTTCTCATGAAAGTTATTCAGGAATACATCAGGAGAAAGGATTATTTTTCACTTGCCTGAACGAATTGGGTTGTCCCATCGTATACGAGGTGGCACAATGCAGGGGACGAACCGCTTAAATTAAGAGCGTCCGTTACAAACAGTTTCTCGAGTGGGGAAGGTAACAGCATGACGATAGGTTTAGCGATGGGATCAGCGCTCCAGGCAATGGCAGCCTCTTTAATAACTCTGGGATTGATTTCAGGGGTACAGGCTCAAGAGAGCGGGTTTACTGCAGGAGGCCCGGGAGGACTCAATGAAAGGGGTGGCGCCGTCTCACGGATCCAGGCGGAAGTTTCTCCCGTTCAGGTGGTCTCCGGCGGGAAAGCGGTTATCAAGATCACGGTCGATGTCACACGAGGATTCCATATAAACGCCAACCAACCCGGCGATGAGAATATGATCCCCACGGCTCTGACCTTCGACAAGCCAAAAACGGGAATTGCCTTCGGGAAAACAATCTACCCTGCGCCAATATCGGTAAAAGTTTCTTACAGTGATAAACCCTTGAAGGTACATGAAGGCTCGACTGTGATCACGACGCCTATTACTATCGACCCCCGTAAGGTGCAACCCGGTAAAATCACACTGAAGGGGAAATTGCGCTATCAGGGATGCAACGCTACTACCTGTCTTCCTCCAGCGACGGCGGATATCAACGTGACTTTTATCGTGAATGGAAAAAAATAGAATGATTGCGCGGATTCGTCGGTTTCACCCACTGATAAGTTTTTTTCTGTTGTTGATAGCGGTAACGCCCACTTTTGCCCGGAAAGACCCTGTCAAGTGGTCAGCGACCATTACACCTGCTATCGCGCGTCCCGGCGAGCGAGTAACGGTTACGGTCAAGGCGGAAATTGATCCGACTTATCACATTTATTCGTCAGAGAAACTGAAAGGTGAAGGCCCCCAACCTACTGAACTTACCATATCCGGCGCTTCCCTCAGTCCGGATGAAGTGACAGGCGAATCGACTCCGGAGATGAAGAATGACCCGAATTTCCAAAACATCCGGATCGGATTGCATTCAACGCAGGCTACTTTTTCACGGCAATTGTTGGTGTCTCTTGAGGCGCAAAAGAAAACTGTCCCTCTGACTGTCTCGGTGAAATTCATGGCATGCACCGACCAGTTCTGTCTTCGACCGAAAACAGTTCAGATTCCGGTTCCTGCAGTCACAATTGAAGCTGGCGCTCCGCGACCGGAATTTACAACACCTCTTGCCCTTTCCGTTCCCGCTTCGAGTCAACCTTCGAACCCCGGAGTTTTAATCGATGCATCTACAGGCAATGCCGATGGCAGCATGTTCACTTTTCTGCTTGCGGCGTTCGGGGCAGGTTTGCTTGCGCTGATCACTCCCTGCGTCTTCCCGTTGATTCCGGTCACTTTCGCCTTCTTCACTAAGGAAGCATCGCGGCATGGAGGTTCGACGCTTCGTCTTGCCGTCACGTATGGCGCGGCAATCATTCTGATGTTCACCGCGCTGGGCGGCATCATGGCGGCGACGGTTGGCGCGGCGGGAGCCAATCAACTGGCAGCGAATCCCTGGGTGAATCTTGTTTTTGGCGTTCTCTTTGTCCTGTTCGGTATCGCATTGCTGGAAGTCATTGAGTTGCGATTACCGGCGAGTCTGCAAAACCTGGGTGGTGGACGTAACGCTGTTGGCGGTGTTCTTGGCGTCTTCTTTATGGGATTGACCTTCGCAATCGCCACATTTACCTGTACCGCTCCCTTTATTGGCACGGTACTTGTCGCCGCCTCGTCCGCAACATCCGCAGGCGGATGGGTACGTCCAATTCTGGGGATGATGACATTCTCGTCCGCCATAGCGCTGCCTTTTTTCTTACTGGCGATTTTCCCCGGACTACTGGCAAAACTACCTAAATCGGGGGCATGGCTTTCTACTGTCAAGGGAACAATGGGGTTTCTGGAACTGGCGGCAGCCCTGAAGTTCTTTTCCAATTCGGATCTGGTGTGGCAGACCAAATGGCTGACAGCTCCTGTCATCCTCGCGTTCTGGATGGCAATATCACTGGCAGCAGCTATCTATCTGCTCGGATATCTGAAAATCGGATATGGAGCGCCCGATGCCCCAGCAACGCCGGTTCGGAAATTGTGGGCGGCATTATTCGTCATTGCTGGACTATATTGCGCATATGGTCTGACAGGACGCCCATTGAATGAATGGATGGTTGCTTTTCTTCCTCCTGCCGAGTATTCCTATGCCTCCTCGGATAAGTCGATCACGGTAGCGGATAGCGATGGATTGGAATGGCTGGAAGATCTGGACAAGGCGCAGGCGAGAGCCAAAGCGGAAAACAAGCGCCTGTTTGTCGATTTCACCGGATACACCTGCACAAACTGCCGTTGGATGGAGAAAAATATCTTTCCCGCGACGGAAGTCAAATCGGAAATGGAGAAGTTTGTGAGGGTGCGTTTGTATGTCGACGGCGGGCCGAACATGCTCAAGTATCAGGAATTTCAGGAAAAAGTCTTTGGGGATGTCGCCTTGCCTCTGTACGGTGTCCTTACCCCGGATGGCAAACCAGTTGCAAAAAGCGCTGGTATAACACGACCTGCATCAAAATTCGTCGAATTCTTGCAAATGAGTCAGCGAACGCAAACAGCAAGATCGAATTGATCCCTGTTGCTCTAATGATAGGAGAAAGCGTATTCCAGAAAATAGGGGAATGCGCTTTCCTGACTCAGCCATCCTATATTTTCTCAACTCACTGCCAGTGAATGAGTTCACAATTCTCTATAGTTCATAATTCTCTATATTGTGCTACAATGGATTGTGACAAAAGCGCCTTTCAGAAAATTGGCTGGGGCTGTAACAACAGCGTTGCGATTTATCGCTTGCTTCGCCCCGGCGGTTGCCGTATTCGCATTGACTCTGGAATGGGCATACCCGGCATCTTATAAATCTGAGCGGCATATCGCTTCCGGCTTACATAAAGCGCATCTTCAACAATGTGCTGTCCTCTCAACGACCAACAGTGTCTCACCTTATATAAACCCATCGATTGTTTTTTCTGAATTGCGGTTTTCCTGTTTATCTAATAATCAGGGACTGAGTTCATTGAACCCGTTTGAATCTGGTACGGGTAAAAGTGTCGCAACGGTAACAAGCTACTTCGCTAAAAATGTTTACACTGCGAATTCTGAACATCTGTCTTTCGATGATCGGCTGACACGTTCCGCCTGGGTAACAATCGGACTCGGACTCGTGACGCTCACAGGTGGATTTGGCATACTGTTGTTTCAGAAGCGCATCAAATAACATTGTGTCGTTCGACAAATCAGCTTGAAATTTGAGTGAATATCGCTGATAACTCGAACCTCAAAATGTGAGTTTGGCAGTAATGGGAAAATGGTCGCTGGGGTACTGGCCATTCGGCGCACGAAAAGTCACTATCGAGGTCGATTGGGAATGCACCATACCGTGCAAAAGAATCCAGTCGATTCTTTCTCCAGCCATTTCCCCTTCATATCCATGAAAACTGGCGATTCCCTGCGGTCCTAATTTTTCCGGCGCTTCTTTATAGGCGTCCCGGAAGGCGTCACTGCTCGTCATTTTTCGGTACAGATTGTAAGGAGCGGTATTACCCTCAGTATCTGATGCGCCCGTTGCCGTATTCGTATCTTCCGCTGGTGCATTGAAATCACCGACCAGAATGATAGGTTCTGATCCGGACAGAGATCGAAGCCGCGTTAAAACAAGATTTGCCGCTTTTGAGTGAAAGGGCTCCGCGAAGTCAAAATGCGTATTCCAGAATTGAAACGTTTTGCTCGTTTCCTGATCGAGAAAGACGACCTCAGTCACCATCCGGCGGTTGGAGTTACCCCAGGTGGACGATCCCATACAGGTGGGTGTATCGGATAGCCAGTAATGATGATACGAGAGCGGCTTCAGTCTTTCCTTTCGATAGAATACCGCCATGAACTCTCCTGCCGAACCGCCATCCCGACCGAGGCCGATCCATCGGTAATCTGGTAAGCCCCGTTCAAGATCGCATAATTGGGGATAAAACCCTTCCTGTGTGCCGATGATATCCGGTTCCTGATTATGAATCATTTCCAGAGCGACGGGGAGACGTTCCTGCCAGGAATGCGGGCTTGCATCACTGGCGAAACGCAGATTATACGTCATGACTGACAGGGCAGAGACATCCATAAACTGATTGTATCGCGCTTGATTTTCGTCGTTCATCCATTTCGGTAAGCTTGTGTGACGCTTCTTCGTATCTCTTCGCATCACTGATGCGCGATTTCCTTCGGAGGAGGGGGCAAGCCGCGTATAACGCGCTATAATGCCTTAGAAAAATCTTCGCCGCACGCACGCCCTCTTGACCGATTACGCCCATTGTGTCACAATGAGGAAGAGTTTGTGAAATTTTCCGCGAAGATGGCTCCATCCGCACAATTGCGTGTTGCGAGCGTGTGAGCACGAAACGATTTATGAGCGTATTTTCAGAAGAAACTATAGCGAGGTTGGATGAACTGATTTCGCGTTACCCGACCAAAAAAGCCGCTCTTCTGCCTGCGCTCTGGGTAGCGCAGGATGTCGGCGGGGGAGTCCTTAACCCGGATGCGATGGAAGCGGTCGCAAGCCATCTCGAACTTCCTCCCGCAGAAGTGCAGGGGGTCGCGACGTTCTACACGATGTACAACAAGGTTCCGCGTGGGAAATTCGCTATCGAGATATGTCACAATGTACCTTGCATGGCGTTCGGCGCGGAAGAGTTGATCGCTCATTGTGAGCATTCCCTGGGCATATCAGCCGGTGAGACTACGCCGGATGGTCATATAACTCTCGCTCGCGTAGAATGCCTTGGGGCATGCTGTAACGCTCCGGCAGTTCAGATTGGTTCAAAATACTACGAGAACGTTTCTGCGGAGCATATTGACGCCTTGATTGTGCAGATAAAGTCATTACCGGACAATCCCGACCATACGCCCCAGGGGCTCATATCGGAAACCGCGTCCTTTTAGAAAGTTCGATTATGCAGGAACAGCCACAGGTTCTTTATAAAAACCGTTACGTGCCGGGCATCAACACACTGGAAGTCTATCTTCAGCATGGCGGCTATGAATCGTTCCGCAAAGCGTTGACGATGACGCCGGATGCGATTATTGATGAAGTGAAAGCTTCCGGGTTGCGAGGACGGGGCGGGGCGGGGTTCCCAACTTCGGTGAAATGGGTCGCAGTCCCGAAAAACCGCGATCAAGAGCATTTCCTGATCATCAATGCAGACGAAGGCGAACCGGGTACGGCGAAAGATCGCGACCTGATGAACGCATTGCCGCACTTGATGATCGAAGGGTGTCTCTGTTCGTTGATGGCTCTGAATGCCTCGAAATGTTACATCTACATTCGCGGCGAGTACATCGAACCCTGGAAATCTGTCCAGAAAGCGATCAATGAAGCGCGAAAAGCCGGATTCATCGGAAAGAACGTTCTGGGTTCCGGCTTAGATTTTGAAATCTACACCCACCTCGGCGCAGGAGCATATGAGTGCGGGGAAGAATCTGCGCTGATGTCCTCACTGATGGGCGAGCGTGGGATGCCCCGGATGAAACCCCCCTATGCACCGTTGCCACAGGTCAAGGGAGTTTGGGACAAGCCATCGGTAGTCAACAATGTCGAGACCGTCTCCACTCTGGTTCCGATTCTGGCGATGGGTGGGGCGGAATATACCAAAATCGGTTATGGCTCCCCTCGTTCACGCGGGACAAAACTGTTCTCCATCAGTGGGCACGTTAACAAACCCGGCATCTACGAAATCGTTCTCGGCACTCCTTTTAATGAAGTGCTGGAGATTGCAGGAGGGGTCAAAGGTAAACTGAAGACTTATATCCCCGGTGGTTCATCGATGGGTTTTGCCCCGCCGACGCCGATGGACTACCCCTTCGATTACGAAGGAATCCCGCAAAACACGAAGACCCTCGGTCTTGGTTCCGGCGGGTTGATCGTCTTCAACGATACCGTTCCGATTGTTCCTCTGGCAGCGCGACTGACACACTTCTATCACCATGAGTCCTGTGGGAAATGTACACCTTGTCGAGAAGGACTGAACTGGATGGCGAAGATCTATGACCGCATCCTTGCAGGAGCTGGTCGTGAATCGGATGTCGATTTGCTGTGGGATATCTGCGACAACATTCGTGGGAAATCGTTCTGCCCGCTGGGCGAGGGGGCGATCTGGCCCGTTATGACCAGTTTGACGCTGTTCCGGGACGAGTACCTGCAGTACATCAGAACGGGGACCTATACGCCTCCTGTCGCTGTAACGACGGCAGGATAAACACGGAAGCATTAGCGGGAAATTGCGTCGCAAGAGAGTGGTAACGCCATGGAAGCGACGCGACCATACCTTGAACGATTCTGAGCATAAGTTTATACTTAATCGACTGAACGGTTCAAGAAGAAAATAGAGCGCATTAGTATTATGTCGGAAGAATCCAAAAAATCAGCGGAAAAGACAGCCAATACGCAGGCAGCGAATCCGAACCCGAGTCCTGCCTCGACTCCGCACGAAGCGGGTTCGCAACAGGTTATTGGAGAAGGTTCCGCCAAGCTGGGAAACGCTCCCGTGGGCGCCAGTGGCGTCCCGGTGAGTATGCAGTCACCAACTGCTCCCGCTTCTCCAGCAGCGCCGGGAACTCCTACTTCCGCCACCGGATCGCCCTCAGCGGAAAAAGCTGCGGAAAAAGCTTCTGAAACGCCGCGCGACAAGACAGACATCGAGAAGAAGGATTCCGCAACATCTGAAGCGAAGGCGCAAGCAGCCGCTACGTCCGGGGTTGAGATGTTTACCGTGACCGTCGATGGTCTAAGCGTTGAGGTTCCTAAGGGCACTGCGGTTATTGAAGCCTGTTTCCGTGCTGGTGCAGACGTTCCCTATTTCTGCTATCACCCGCGTCTGGAAAGTGTCGGCGCCTGTCGTATGTGTGTCGCGGCAGTAGAACTGGAACAATTCGGGGCGCGTCGAACCGCGATTATGACCACCTGTAACCTGCAGGTGCAAAATGGTATGGTCGTCAAGACGGGAACGCCGGATGTCAAGAAGGCGCAGAATGGCATTCTGGAATTTTTGTTAGCGAACCACCCGCTCGACTGTCCGATCTGTGACCGTGGCGGAGAATGTCCGCTGCAGAATATGACCATCGCTTATGGGCCACCCACCTCCCGGTTCATTGAGGAAAAGCGTCACTTCCCAAAGGCGGTGCCCCTATCCGATTTCGTCATTCTTGACCGTGAGAGATGTATCCAGTGCATGCGCTGTACCCGCTTCACCGATGAAATCGCGGGCGATGGACAACTGGATTTGCTGGATCGTGGCGCGGAATCCAAGATAGCCGTTTTCAGTGATACCAAGTTCACCTCAAATTTCTCCGGCAATACAATCGAAATATGCCCGGTAGGCGCGTTGACCTCACGGACTTATCGTTTTGCAGGTCGCCCCTGGGAAATCAAGTCCGTCGATTCCATCTGCGCTGAGTGCGGTAACGGTTGTAACATCGCTGTCCAGCACCGTATGGGCGAAGTAGTCCGCATTAACGGGCGCACGAATGAAGATATCAACGAGGAATGGACTTGTGACAGGGGCAAGTTCGGACAGTATTATATCAATTCCGATAAGCGACTTTCCTCGCCGCTTATCCGTCGCGAAGGACGTTTCGTTGAATCAACCTGGGAAGAAGCTTTCGGGATGATTGCGGATCGATTGTCGCAAATTAAAGCGCAATACGGCGCAGGGAGCATCGCTGGTATCGGCTCGACACGTTGCACACTGGAAGAAAACTATCTCCTTGGTAGGGTGATGCGTGGGGTTATAGGAACGAACCATCTCGATCATCAGATGAGCTCATATCCGTTGTTGCCGATGCAGACTACAATCGCTGAGATTGAAAACTTCAAAACAATCGTTTCCGTTGGCATGGAATTGCAACGGGAACAACCGATTGTCTATCTACGCGTTTACAAGGCAAAACGGCGTAAGGGCGCAAACTGGATTGAAGTCGCGTCTCTGGATTCAGGCGTGGAGGCAATTCTTCGTCAGGTGGGAGCGGAGGCAGTTCTTCTCCTACCGCATCATCTGCAAGCGTCCGAATTAGAGCGCGCGTTCGCGTTTTGCCAAGAGACAGGGACGAAGTTCAATCTGCTGTTGCCGGATGCCAACTCTTGGGGCGCCCCGACGGCGGGTATACTGCCGAACGCTCTGCCTGGCATGCGACCATTCGCTGATGGTAGAGCGGATGTGGAACGCATGTGGGGCGTTAAACTATCGGATGCGCCGGGGAAAGCCGCCGGGGACATCTTCGCAAGCGCGGCGAAAGGCGAGATCAAAGCGATTTACGTCATGGGGAACGACCCCGCGAAGGAGTTCGCCGACCCGTCACAGGCGCGAAGAGGGCTGGAATCCGCCGCTTTTGTAGTGGTTCAGGACTTATTCCTGAGCGATACGGCGCAGTTCGCCGATGTTGTGTTGCCTTCATCCTCCTTTGCGGAGAAAGACGGTACATTCGTCAATATCGAAGGTCGGGAACAGAAAATCAAGCAGGCTATCGCCCCGCGAGGAAACTCCCGACCCGATTGGCGCATTCTGGCGGACTTGATGGCGCGACTGGGGACGCCGGTTCCTTATTTCTCCGCCCGCGACATCTACCGGGAATACCGACGAGCATCCGGAGCTTAACGTGAGAATTACGCGAGCATTTATAGCGAGCAAAGCATAGTGGAAACGACATATACAATCTGGCAATATCTTTTTACATTGCCGGTACATGAAATCCCCTGGTGGGCGGAAGTATTCCGATCCATATTGCGGGTAGTAATCGGTCTGGCGTTCGGACTTGGTCTGGTGCCAATCTACGTCTGGCTGGAACGCCGGATGCTGGGATGGGTGCAGGGGCGTCTGGGACCGAACCGTGTTGGTCCCGAGGGATTACTCCAACCGATTGCGGACGTTATCAAACTCTTCATGAAAGAGGACATCATCCCGACCAACGTCGACCGGGGGCTTTTCCTCATCGCTCCGATCATTGCGCTGGCTCCGGTCATTATGTCTATCACCGTTATCCCCTGGAATGGTTCCAAGTCCTGGGGTGCAGTAGCGCCCGGGTTGGATATCGGGATTCTCTTTCTGCTGGGCGTCGCCTCAATCGAGGTATACGGCGTCATTCTGGCGGGATGGTCGTCCAACAACAAATACTCGCTCCTCGGCGGGCTTCGCGCCTCGTCTCAGGTCATTTCCTACGAACTGGGGATGGGACTGGCGATTATTGCCGTGTTGCTTATGTGCGGAACCCTCGGGTTGCAGGATGTAGTGCGGGGATACGATTTACGCCAACCGCATGAATTCGTCGCCGGAACAGTCCTCAATAATGGACAGGGATTGATTAACGTCCTGCCGCTTTCCGGTACAGGATACACATTCTATATGTTGGACTGGAGTTCTGGTTTCTGGGACTGGAACGTTTTCCGTATGTTTCCCTTCGGTCTGATCGCCTGCGTGGTCTATATGATCTCAATGATAGCGGAGACCAACCGGGCTCCGTTCGACCTTCCGGAAGCGGAAACGGAACTGGTTGCCGGATTCCACACAGAGTATTCCGGGTTCCGTTTCGGTGCGTTCTTCATGAGCGAATATGCGAATATGGCGATTGTCTCGACCATTTGCGTCACTCTATTCTTTGGAGGATGGCTGGCGCCGCTTGGCATCCTGAATCAGGTTCCGATCTCGTGGATTCAAGCATTGACCCAGACTCCCGATTCCTGGGTTCCTTGGTGGGCGAACCTGATCAACTCGTTGATTTCCGCACTTTGGATCATTCTCAAGCTCTTTACCCTGATTTCGATGTTCATTCTGGTACGAGCCTCTTACCCACGACTCCGGTATGATATGCTGATGCGGTTCGGGTGGAAGGGACTTCTGCCCGTCGCTCTGATAAATCTGGTTCTGATCGCGATTTCGCTTGCGGTACAGCACAGTTTCCGGGATTCTCTGGGAACTGCAGGAGCTTGGTGGGTTGGTCAGATTATCGCCTGGGCATTGATGCTGGCGGCGATGCTGGTGGCGTTTGTCAGCGTTCGGAAGTCATACGCCTCGCGTCAGAGGGATATCGCGTCCGGGGAAATTCCAGCGGATTCGCCTATTGTGCGCCATCCGGTAGCGCTTGCCCTCCCGGCGTTGACATCGACAGAGAAATAAAGGATATTCGATGGCTGACTTTTGGGATGATGTTCGTCAAATTGCAAAAGAAGTAGTCGCCCCCTTCAAAGGGTTGGCGACTGTCGCTGCAAAATTGTCGGAAAAGAAAACGACTATTTCCTACCCTGAATTCCGTCGCCCGATGGGCGTCCGATCTCGATGGCGTCATGTATTGAACCGCTACGATAACGGAATGGAAAAGTGCATCGGATGCTCACTTTGCGCAGGCGCCTGTCCTTCTAACGCTATTCTGGTAGTCGCCGATGAAAATTCAAATGTGGCTAGATTCTCACCCGGGGAGCGGTATGCCCGCCGATATGAGATCAACATGATCCGTTGCATCTATTGTGGATTCTGTCAGGAAGCCTGCCCAACTGGCGCTATCGAACTCAAGGACGTTTTTGAACTAGCGTCCGATACGCGTAAATCCCTGATTTACACCAAGGAAATGTTGCTGGTTCCCGATCCGAATCGCGAACGAGTGGACTGATTGATCGAAGTTGACGGGATCGATTGTGATCCCGCTCTGAATAATGCGATGTCTGAATCTCGTCTCGAAGGCAACGCAGATGATTGTTTGAGGAATTCGTGAGGCTATGCCCGAATCATTAGCGGGATTTTTATCAATCCCGGTATTACTCTTTTTAATCTTTGCCCTGGGAGCAGTCAGTACGGCCGTTTCCTGTGTCTTGACGCCTAATCCGGTACGATCGGCGCTTTTCCTTGTGCTGAACCTGTTTTGCGTTGCCATTCTTTACTTGCTGCTGAACGCCTATTTTCTGGCGGTTGTGCAGGTCATTGTCTATGCCGGTGCGATCATGGTCCTATTCCTATTCGTCATCATGTTGCTGAATCTTGGATCGCCGGAACGGATTCCAGACCAGATGAAATGGCAACAACCGGTCGCAGTAGGCGCAGGTATCCTGCTTGCAGCGATGCTCACTGTGACGATCGCTAGTTCCGTCCCGTCGTTTGCCCCCGCCACAAGTTTGCCGCAGACGGCGAGACGAACGACACTTGACGCACGCGAACCCGGCGCATCACAAACAATGGACAATTCGGCGATTCTTGATGATATTGCTCGTCGACCAGAGACAATGGGAACTCCCTACGGAATCGGAAAGAACCTTTACAACCCGGACAAGCCCTGGCTATTTCCGTTTGAAATGGTCAGTTTTCTGTTGCTGGTCGCTGTCATAGGGTCTGTTTCACTGGCTGGGCGTCAGACATCGGAGGAAAAAGCGTAATGAATCCCGCTGTGCAAAACGCCAATTACGGGGCGCTGACTTCGCTTATGCCGTTAGGCGGGGTGGTTCCCCTGACCTGGTATATTACCCTCGCTTCGTTGCTTTTTATTACCGGAGCGGTCGGCGTTCTGGTGAAGCGAAACCCAATCGTGATTTTTATGTGCGTCGAACTCATGCTCAACGCTTCTAATCTTGCCCTTATCGCTTTCGGACGATATCTGGGCAATTCCGGGGGGATGATGTTCTCGATTTTCGTTATGGCGGTGGCGGCAGCGGAAGTCGCCGTGGGGCTTGGCATTCTAATCAGTATCTTCCGTCTACGTGACAGTATCAGCGTAGACGAAGTCAACCTGATGCGCGGATAACGTGGCAAAGGGAATAGGACAGCGTGGAAAATAACCTTTTACCCTGGTTTGTGGTTCTGGCGCCGCTGATCGGGTTCTTTATCAACGCCTTTATGGGCGGGAATTTCATCCCGCGTACTAAGGCAGTGCATCATGGCGCAGAAGCCTCCCATGATACGCATGGTCATGGGGCGCATACGCATTCCGCTCCCACTTCCGGGGAGTGGCTTAGCGGGGGAATTGCGACGGCTTTGGTATTGCTTTCGTTCCTGCTCTCGATAGTCCTCTACTTTCAGTTAGGGACGATTTCCGGGGAAGAGAAGCGGATTTTTTCCTCTGCCTTTTCCTGGATTCCGACTATCGGACTGCCATTCCGCTTTGTCGTTGACCCTCTGTCCTCCCTGATGATGCTGGTGATTACGGGCGTCGGCAGCCTGATTCACCTGTATTCCATCGGATACATGGCAGGGAACAAAGGCTTTACGCGCTACTTTGCCTATCTGAACCTGTTCGTGTTTTTTATGCTGTTGCTGGTGATGGGTTCAAACCTGATCGTCCTGTTCGTCGGCTGGGAAGGCGTCGGACTGGCATCTTATCTGTTGATCGGATTCGATTACGATCGGGTTGCTGCGACGAACGCCGGTAAAAAGGCGTTCATTGTCAACCGTATCGGCGACGCCGCCTTGCTGGTCGCTTTATTCATCATCTACCGCTACTTTGGCTCCTTCGAGTATTTCGGCATCAATAATATGGCGGGTGTGCTGACCGAGCAGGGTCGGCGCGTCGCCATTGAGAATGGTTACCTTTTTACCTCCGATTACCTGACTCCCATGCTGCTTCTGCTGGCGGCGGCGGGTAAGTCTGCACAGATTCCGCTCTATGTCTGGTTACCGGATGCTATGGAAGGACCAACGCCGGTTTCCGCGCTTATACATGCGGCTACCATGGTAACCGGCGGAATCTACCTGATCTGTCGCCTGCATCCGATCTTTCTTGCTTCCCCCGAAGCGATGTCGGTAGTTGCGGTTGTAGGTTTGACGACCGCATTCCTTGCCGCCGTCATTGCGCTGACTCAGACGGATATTAAGAAAGTCCTCGCTTATTCCACCGTGTCCCAGTTGGGATATATGTTCCTCGCCTGTGGCGTTGGCGCATTCGGTGCGGCGATGTTCCATGTCTTCACCCACGCTTTCTTCAAAGCCTTGCTGTTCCTGGGTTCCGGTTCGGTTATCCATGCGATGAACGGCGAGCAGGATATGCGGAAAATGGGAGATTTGTCCAAAAAGTTGCGCATCACGTGCGCGACGATGTGGATAGGGACGCTTGCTATCGCGGGAATTCCGCCACTGGCAGGATTCTTCTCCAAGGATGAAATTCTCGCAAATGCCTACGCGGACGCTTCCATGGGCGGGCTTGGTGATAGCAACCACCTGCTTTTCTGGTTCGGATGGGTTGTCGCCGGTCTGACCGCATTTTATATGACACGTTTGATGTGGAAGACTTTCTATGGAAAGCCGCGTTACGACAATGAAACGGCGAGACACATCCATGAGTCGCCGCCGGTAATGTGGATTCCGCTGGTAGCCCTGGCGATTCCGAGCGTTTTTGTCGGCTGGCTCGGCGGCATGAAGTTGTTGCACATCGAATCGGCGTTCGAGAAATTTCTCGAACCTAATATCCATTGGCGAAAAGCGGATACGTTGCTTTCTATCCCAGAGAACGCCGAAATATTCATCGTTTCTCTTTCGGTCATCGCCAGTATCGCCGGAATCGCCTATGCATGGCTACGGTACCGCAATGCGAAGAACGGGGAACTTCTGACGCCGGAAAAAAAGGTTTCTGGGTCTGGCTCTCTCTGGGATCTGTCCTATAACAAGTTTTATGTGGACGAATTTTATGATGCGGCGATTGTCCGGCCGGGTCGAAAATTCGCGAATTGGCTGTGGAGAACAGCGGATGCCCGCATGGTTGATGGAACGGTCAATGGAGTGAGTGGAATCATAGCCTCCCTCTCACGGATGCTGGCTGGCTGGCAAAGCGGTTACGCACGCAATTACGCGCTTACCATGTTACTGGGGGTCGTTATTGTCGTCATTGGTTGTCTTTTCGGACTTCGCATGGTCGGGCGATAAGGAAAGGAACGAAAGAAAATGCCCATTCTCACCCTTCTTATCCTCATCCCGGCAATCGGCGCTATTCTAGCTGCCCTGCTACGACCGGCACAATCCCGTATGGTCGCTGTAGTGGCATCCGGGTTGACGTTACTTGTAGCGTTAGGACTCTTCGGCTACACGCCGACCGGAAACTCACCGTTTGGCTTCATTGAGGAACGGGGATGGTTGCCCGCCCTGCAAATCGGGTATGTTCTCGGAGTAGATGGTCCTGCAGTTCTGATAATCGTCCTGACTGCGCTGGTTCATCTGTTTTCAATATGGTATTCCTGGGATAGGATCACGGAACGACAGCGCGAATACTATGCGCTGGTTCTTGCACTGGAAGCGACCATTCTTGGCGCATTCTGCGCTCTGGACTTGATCCTGTTCTATATCTTCTTTGAAGCCTGTCTGGTGCCTGCCTATTTCCTGATAGGGATGTGGGGTGGGAGGCGACGAATTCAGGCGGCGACCAAGTTTTTTGTCTATACTGTAGTCGGCTCGTTGCTGATGCTGGCATCGATCATCGGTCTCTATATTGCGACGGGGTCATTCTCGGTAATCGAAATTCAGAATCATCTGAAGACTACTCCACTGGACCCGACCATCGGACTACTGATTTTTGCGGGTTTCGCTATCGCATTTGCGGTTAAAACCGGTCTGTTCCCGTTTCATACCTGGTTACCGGATACTTATGCAGAGGCGCCTACCGCTGTCACAGCGATCCTTTCAGGGGTAATGGCAAAGCTGGGAACTTTCGGACTCTATCGCTTCGGAATCGATATTCTGCCCGATGCGGCGCGTCAGTTTGCTCCGTATATCGTCGCTCTGGCGGTCATTAGCATTCTGTATGGAGCGTGGATCGCTGCGGTACAACGCGACGCGAAGCGAGTGCTGGCGTATTCCTCCATGAGCCATCTGGGTTTTGTCGTCCTCGGTCTGTTTGCGCTGACTCCGGAAGCGATGACGGGAGCGTTTTTACAGATGCTCAACCATGGCATTACGTCCGCGGGTTGCTTCTATCTGATGGGGATGATAGGGGAGCGTCGTGGATCGACCAATATTCGCGCCTTCGGAGGATTATGGGAGCAAATGCCGGTTTTCGCCCGCATATTCCTGATTCTCACGCTTTCGTCGATTGCATTACCGCTTACCAACGGGTTTGTCGGCGAATTCCTCATTCTTCTTGGCTCCTACCAGACTTTCCCCTGGGCGACTGCCCTGGCGACGACAGGCGTCATTTTCTCCGCCGTCTACATGCTTTGGATGTACCAGCGGGTGATGTATGGTCGTCCAATAACGTCTGCCGTCCAGAGGATGACGGATATGAACGCCTCAGAGAAAGCGTTAGGCGCCGTGCTGGTAGCCCTCGTTTTCCTTCTGGGAATTGCGCCCGGCTGGTTCACTGACCTGACGAACTTCGCGGTCAAACAAGCCGTGAGCAAAACGAAGATGCTCGATGATTTGACTCAATTGCCCGTTGGGGCGGCGAATTTTATTCGGACGCCAGAAAGCGTTCCGCCCGGAGCCGTGCAATTGGAAAAGCGACGATAAAAAGTCCGAAAGAGAGGACTATGGTTCTCTTTCGGCTTGCGACGTTGTTATAAGGATAGATACTTGAACGATACGTTACAGGGAATTTGGGCGATCTCAGGACCGCTGTTCGTCGCCATCATGGGTATGGTGGTTCTGGTGATTGGTCTGGGCGAAACATCTCCTGCCGGCAGGAGATTCCTTCCGCTCGGAACTATACTGGGTCTTGTCGCCGCAGGCATTCTGACGCTGGTCAGTTCACGTGGTATCCCGAACATGCCCGATGTCACGCCCGCCCGTTTCTTTGGGCAGGGAATGCTCATGGATGACGTCGGCGGATGGTTCTGCGTGACACTTTGTCTTGCCGCAGCCCTGACGGCAGGAATGGCGCCTGCTTACCTGGAAGAAAAACGGATCAACAACGGCGAATTTTACGCATTGTTGCTCTTTGCTACGTGTGGCGCCATGTTGATGGCGCTTGCCAACGATCTCATCAACGTTTTCGTCGGTCTGGAAATTCTCTCCGTTTCGCTCTATATTCTCTGCGGTTTCTCACGGCGAGAATTACGCTCCGAAGAAGCGGCGGTCAAGTACTTCCTCCTCGGCGCGTTCGCCTCCGCCTTCTTTGTCTTCGGTTCCGCCCTGATCTATGGGGCGGTCGGAATCGCAAATCGAGCGATTAGCCTGCAGCAGGAAAACGTTTCCTTCACCAACTTTGATATCATTTCTGAAGCGTTGCAGAATTCGGCGCGTTCGGGAATGCCTCTGATGTCTTCGCCGTTATTCGTCACCGGAATCGCATTGATCGTAGTCGGACTTGGATTCAAAGCGTCTCTTGTTCCTTTCCATTCGTATGCGCCAGATGTCTATGAAGGAGCGCCGACCCCGGTTACCGCCTTTATGTCCGCTGGAGCCAAGTTGGGAGCATTTGCGGCGTTTTTACGTCTGTCACATGCCTTCCTCGCCAGCGATGGGGCGGAACCGTATCGACTGGTTCTGTGGACTCTGGCGGCAGCGACCATGCTGGTTGGAAACGTACTGGCGATGCGGCAAACTAATATCAAGAGAATGCTCGCCTGTTCATCGATTGCGCATGCCGGATACCTACTGGTTGGAATACTTGCCAGCAGTCATGGCAGCGCTTCCCTATATGCCACTCAGAGTGTGTTATTCTACCTGCTTGCCTATACTCTCATGAACCTTGGCGCCTTTGCCGTGATCATCTGGCTGGGACGCAACGGCGGAGATTATCTGGATATCCGAGATTATGCCGGACTTGCGAAAAAACAACCACTGGCTGCATTGACTTTAACCATTTGTCTTCTTTCACTGGCAGGCATACCGCCGACCGCTGGCTTCTTCGGGAAGTTGTATCTCTTTATGGCGGCGATTCGGTCTGGAGAAGTTTCAATTGCAGTAATCGGTCTGGTAATCAGCGCGATCGGTCTTTTCTATTACCTGAATCTGATCATGCAGATGTATCTGCGGGAACCACATCTGGAATTCGAGGAGCCGCGAGAAGGCGGGGCAAAGAGGGCAGCGATTCTGGCGGCGATTCTGACGATCATTCTGGGAGTTGCGCCGAACCTTCTGGTCTCGCCGTCACCTGCCGGAGAAATGAACGCTCCTCCGCCAGTCCCCATGTTGAAGACCCGTCCCGGTGAAAACACTCTGGAACGCGGTTCCTTACCGATTGAACCAAACGCAAATCGATAGGAAATCCCCTGACAGAGATAAAACATCTATCTGTCAGAGGATACCTGCCTACGATAATTCGAGATGACTGATTCGCTGTAGAGTAGCGGTCATGATATCGCTGGTCTGGGCTGTGAGAGTATAAAACATTGCTTCTCGCATGCGCCTTTGCGCCGGATGATCCAAAGAATTCGCCGCACCGGACGCTGCCGCAATGCTCATATGTGCTGCGCGGACGGCAAGTTCAATCGCCCAGACTCGCGCCCGTAAAGCATTAGGTTTATACTCGGGGATATCTTTCGGGCTTTCCGCCCAGTGTCGGGCTTCTATCCGGCAGGCGTCGATTTCTTTTTCCAGAGCGTTTGCCGCTTCTCGTATGACAGTGAGATTCGAACGCTTTTCTGCGAGTGTCTGGAGTAACTTCAGAGAACCCGTGGCGCATCCCAGAGGCGGATGCACTCCAGCACCGATACTTCCCTCATCGCCTCGCGCCATTTCCTCATGAGACGAATAACGAACGAAGTCGGATTCCGGTACAAAATGATCGACCAGTCGGACTTCTGTCGTTGCCGATGCATTCATAGCGCAAAGGGGGAGGGGAGGGGACGAAATCTGAGATTGGCTTTCTTCCGCCGGAACATATACGAAAAGATAGCGATTATCTGGAAGTGTGGCTCCGTAAATGACCCCGCTCAGCCAGGGCCAACCTGTTACCCACGGGGCGACACCATTCAGAACCCAACCATCATGAACGGGTTGCGCCCGCAACATCGGTTCTGGGCGACGCAGATGCCCAAATCCGACTCCTACATAATGACGCCCCGCCGCCATCTCTTTCAGAAAACGTTCCCGCAAAGAAGAATTCATGCTGCCGGCGATCTGACCACAGGAGCCAAGATGTTGCGTAAGTGTGAACCACGTGGAGCCACAGGCGGAAGTCAGAATCTCCGTGTATGCTCGCTGAAACGAACCGGAAGCCCCGATTCCACCCCATTCGGTAGGAGTCGTCACGCCTACCAGTCCCTCTTGTGCCAGCGCATCCAGATTACGCTTCATGGATACTATTCCAGTGTCCACTTTTTGCGCATTAGGCTCAAGCGACTCTGAAGCAATCAAACGCGCTTTTTCAAGCAGTTCCGCCTCATGCGGCATCAGCGCATTTGTGTTTACCGTAGATAGTTCAGCGGCGTTTTCCATAGAATGTGCCAATATCGGGCGTTGCCGCCCGACACGGATACTAATATTCTAAAATTAACGGCATGACAAGAGGGCGACGATTTGTGCGCTTTTCAAAGAGTTTACGTAAGGTAGCCCGTATATCTCCCTGAATCGCATCCAGATCTCTTGAAGCGGTTCCACTGAGTTTTAGCAGTTGTTCGCGGATTATTTCTGTTGCCTCGGTCAGCAGATCCTCGCTTTGGTCAACATACACAAAGCCACGAGTAAGGATTTCGGGACCGGACATCAACGCCCCATCTTCGGCGCTAATGGCGGCTACAACTACTACAAAGCCATCTTCCGCGAGATGTTGACGATCCCGAAGAACTACTTCATGGACTCCTGTCGAACCGGAACCGCCGTCTACCAGTACCGATCCGGAAGCGACACGATCCACGATTTTGCCATGATCCAAATCTAATTCGAGTACATCGCCGATTTCGAGGCGGAAGATATCCTCTGGTAACCATCCCATCTGTTGAGCGGTCTTCGAATAGCGTAAAAGCATGCGAGGTTCGCCGTGAACCGGAATCACATACTGAGGATCGGTGACATTGAGAACGAGTTTGAGTTCTTCTGCATATCCGTGACCGGAGACATGGACTGGCATGATGGCGTCGTAGATAACATCTGCGCCACGAGCGATCAGATTGTTGACCACACGCCAGACGGCATCCTCATTTCCGGGGATTGGCGTCGCGGAAAGAACGACGGTATCGCCCTTCTGTATTCGCACATGCCGGTGGTCATCGTTCGCCATTCGGGAAAGACCAGCAAGCGGTTCCCCTTGCGAACCCGTGGTGACAATCGCAATTTCGTGAGGTGGGTATTGACCAATGTCCTCCGCACGAATACGCAATCCTTCCGGGACAGTCAGGTATCCCATCTGCATTGCCATGTCAAAGTTCTGTTGCATGGATCGACCGACCGCTGCTACCTTGCGGCCCTGTTTGACCGCCACATCACAGGCCATTTGCATGCGGTGGATCTGAGAAGCGAAAGAGGCGATGATCACGCGACCGGGAGCGTCGGCAAAGACACGCGCAAACGTTTCTCCTACTATCCGCTCGGTCGGGACATAGCCGGGCCGTTCGATATTGGTGGTATCGGAGACCAGCGCCAGAACGCCTTCTTCAGAAAGCCGGGATAATTTGCCCAGATCAAACAGTTGGTTGTCCACTGGAGTCTGATCGAACTTGAAATCGCCGGTATGAACGATATTTCCCGCCGGGGTGCGAATGAAAAATGCAAAGGAATCGGGGATTGAGTGTGCGACGCGAATAGGCTCAACAACGAAATGGCCCAGTTGCAACACATCCTCTGGACCGAATTCATTCAGCGAGACCGAATTCATTACGCCCCGCTCTTTCAAGCGGTTCTTCGCAAGGCCCAACGCAAGCGGCGGACCATAAATCGGGACGCCCGGCAGTTGAGGGGCTATATAACCCAGTCCGCCGATATGGTCTTCATGACCATGCGTAATCAAAATGGCCTGGATGGCGTCTTTGTTTTCTACCAGGTAACGTACATCCGGTATAACGATATCAACGCCGAACATACGCTCATCAGGAAATTTCAGTCCGCAGTCCACAATCAGGATTTGATCAAGGACATGATAAGCGTAAAGATTCTTGCCAATTTCCCCAACGCCGCCAAGGGGGATAAATCGAATTTTGCCGGGAGGCAACGTCTCCAAAAATAATTCTCCTGTCCGTCAGACGGATTCGTTTTATATTATACCGCTCTTACGTCGATAAATCGGGCATTCGAGATAAATGCCTGATTCACCAACCGTCCTGTTATCGGGCGCGAAGAGACATGCCATGCTCTGTAGAACCGTTAGACATCTTCCTCGTCTTCTTCAGGTTTCACCGTCGTATCGTCTGCCCACTCGTCTTCGATATAATCGAAGCCCATATTCTTGATTTGTACGGTATCACCTTCGACCGCGCCAGCTTCCTTCAACTTTTGAAAAAGACCTACTCTCTCAAACTTTCGTTGTAAGCGTCGGAGTCCGTATTCATTTTCCAGGTCTGTCATGGCTACCATGCGTTCAATACCCTTACCGGTAACCACCAGTATGCCATCCGCATTTCTTAAGACGGTGAAACGCTTAGGGTCTTCATCACTTTGGCGAGAGTTCAATGTGATGCGTATCGGCCCCTTGGAACCGTCCAGCATTGCGGCTTCTTTAGGCATTTCCTGCAAAGTTCGATGCAAGTAGTACACGAGCGGTTCTATGCCATCGCCGGTAACAGCAGAGATGGGGTAAACAGGCAATTTTTTCGCTTCATAAAAGTCAATAATCGGTTGAAGCTCTTCTCGGTTCGTCACAACGTCGATTCGGGACAGGGCGATGATCTGAGGTAGTTTCGCCAGATCATCGGAAAAATTAGCCAGTTCCCGATTAATGATGTCAAAGTCCGTGTAAGGATCACGCCCCGACAGACCGGAGACATCGATCAAATGTACCAGCAACCGGGTTCGTTCCAGGTGCTTGAGGAATTGAATCCCAAGACCTGCGCCCTCGGATGCCTTCTCGATAAGACCGGGGATATCCGCCATGACAAAGTTATGCTGATCATCAACCCGAACCACACCCAGGTTCGGAACCAGAGTAGTGAATGGGTAATCGGCGATTTTCGGTTTGGCGGCGGATACACGGGAAAGCAGGGTAGACTTTCCGACATTGGGGAAACCAAGAAGACCGACATCTGCCAGAAGCTTCAATTCGAGACGTATTTGGAGTTCTTCGCCCGGTTCTCCTTTTTCGGCGAATTTTGGCGCCTGTTGAATGGATGAAACGAAATGGGAATTGCCGCGTCCGCCACGACCGCTCGTGGCGATTATTTCTCGCTGAGGAAAGTGCGACAGATCCGCCAGAAGCTCATTCGTTTCGGTGTTCCAGATTTGCGTTCCAACCGGAGTTTTCAACACAAGGTCTGGTCCATCCTTACCGAACATCCGCTTGCTCATGCCGTCGCCGCCCCGATCCGCCCGGTATTGCTTGCCCGGTCTGAACTCGACGAGCGTCGATAGGTTTGGGTCGGTTTCAAAGACGATAGAACCACCTCGCCCACCGTCGCCGCCCTCAGGTCCGCCACGGGGGACGTGCTTCTCTCGCCGAAAGGTCACTGCGCCATTTCCGCCGTCGCCCGCCTTAAGTCCGATGGTCACTTCATCAATAAACAGAGACATGGTTGCGCCTTAAAAGACAAAACGGCCCGGTGAGACCGGGCCGTTTTGTCCACTATCGGTTGTCGCTCTGGAAAAGTGTTCCAGTGCGTTGGTTAAATACTACCCGAATCCGCGCCTTCCATAGTCGGCGCCGTCTTATAGGGGCTTTCCGAGTAGACGGAGATTTTGCGGTTGGGCTTGAATCCCTCGAATTTGACATAACCGTCAATCAGGGAAAACAACGTATAGTCACGGCCCTGTCCGACATTTTTGCCCGGATCGAACTTACTGCCGCGTTGTCGGACGAGGATGGAACCGGCCTTAACGAACTCGCCCGCGAATTCTTTGACACCGAGCATCTGCGGGTTAGAATCGCGACCGTTGCGGGATGAACCCACGCCTTTTTTATGCGCCATTTTTTTGCTCCTTACGCCTCGATCTTCTCGATGCGGACATGGGTCTCATGCTGGCGATGTCCGTAGTGGCGCTGTTCGTTCTTGACCTTCACATAGGTGAATCCGTGAATTTTCTTGCCTTTGCCCTGCTTCACAATCGTAGCGGTCACTTTAGCGCCATCCACCAGCGGGGAACCGATTTTCGGCTCATCTCCGCCAACAAGAAGGACTTCGCCAAGAGTGATTTCGTCGCCCACTTCGCCATCATGTCGCTCGAGGACTACGGTTTCTTTTTCCTGAACGCGGTATTGTTTGCCGCCCGCGCGAATCACTGCGTACATCGTATTTAAATCGTCTTTCGGTACTGTTAAACAAAAACGCCTGTACGTCCACCGCACAGGCAACCCGTAAATTCTACCATGAGGAATGTAAGACTGCAAATTCGCGAGATTACACACGAGATTAATGCAACTGTGCTGCGATCATACCCGCCGTCAGAAGAACGGACACAAGCGCAAAAAGGACGCCGCATCCGGGAGAGCCTGGCAGGGAAGGGGCGTTCGCGGGGTAGGGAGGCTTGCTTTCAGGCGGCGTCGCTGTAGGTAATCCGGGAGATTCAACACTGACTCGCAACTCGGTAGAGTACATTGAGGGGGCTAACTGCGGGTTAGCGTCTGGGCGTAAGGCGATAACGTAAATCTCGCTTCGGTAGTCGCCGGGCGTCAGGCGAGCCGCAGACACATTCAGCGTTAGCTGTTGTTCGCTACCCATGGGTAAGACAAGCGGCAATTCGATTGGTCTAACATTCAACCAGGCATGTTGTGTGGAAATCGACCGAATCGATACGGGAAACGCGCCGCGGTTGATCAATGTCAAATTCGCAGCGCCGCCGCCGCCCTGAGGGATTCGTATAGAGTTTTCCTGTAAAGCCACCTCCAGATTCATAACGCTATCAGAAGATAGATCAGCGCCAGATACGTCACTGGTGATACTGCCAAGAGCGCCGGTTTCTGTCTCCGGCGCCGTGATCGGGCGTAGAGTGGGCATACCCTCATTCGTTGGCCTGGAGGTTTCGGGTGTCGATAAAACTGGGGGTGATAAAACTGGGCGTGATAATACTGGAGGTGATAACACGGGAGGTACGGTAGACGCAGGTTGTGTCGTGGCAGGCTTCTCTACTACCCCTGAAGGGGAAGCGGAAGCGGCAAGACGATCCAGTGTATCGATCGTCGCTCGTAAATCCGTCAGTGTATCGCAGCGATTCAGCAGTCCCTCAATGCGCCCCCGTACTGCAAGCGAAGCGAACGGACCGGTATTTGGCAGATAAGTTGCTAAAACCCTCGAAAACGCTTTGATATCGCCTTCAACACTCGATTTACCTTTGTACGCGGAGAAATGCGCTGTAGAACCGGGATCCGTAGTGGCGAAATCGCAAAAATAGGGCGTCCCATCTTCTCCGATGATGATGTTTTCAGGAGAAATTCCGCCGTGAGTCACTCCTCGCGCATGCGCCATTTCCAGCGCTGAGATGAGCGGTAAAAAAATGCGACGGAAAAGCTCCGTAGAGGGTCGGGCTCCGCTTCCTGCAGCCAGAGCCTGACGAATGTTTTTTCCCCGTTGCACATCACGAACGACATACAGATTGACGCCATCCGCAAGCCAGCGACGTGGTGGGATGATGTTCGGATGGCGCAATGCCAGGGCTTCCGTTGCGCGTCCCCGAAAGGCGAATGACGTCCGCTTGATCAATATCGGTCTGCCGGGAAAGGCGGAATCATACGCGATCCATGCCTTCATGCCCGCAGTGGGGGTCTCTACTGCGCCAGCGCCTTCAAAAAGCGAAAGGATGCGAGCGTCGCTGGCGGCGGTGACATCGGAATCAGAAGCCAACCCGACTCTCCTTCTCTACCGGGAACGATAAGGCATACAGAATGCCATTGGTTGCGGCGACAAAAAATGCGTCATCCGCCAGCGCTGGCGCCGCAATAATCTGCGAGCCCGCTGCCGCAGTCTCGTAGAGTCGTTCCAGATTTCTGCCAGCGGCTGCGCCATAAATGACGCCATCCATCGAACCAAACAACAACGTACCTCCCGCTACAATCGGGGCGGAACGAACCGGCAATCGTACCGGGTAGCGCCGTACCGCTCGACCCGCCTCCGCACTGACAAGATGCAATCCATCTTCTGCGGGAAGATAGATCAGGACGCCATCACTGGCGGGAGTCCCGGAAAAAGGCGCACCGGTTACGGCAAGGCGCCAGACTTCTTTGCCGCTTTCCGCATCCCATCGGATCACTTCGCCAATCTCCGTGGCGGATATGACGGAGTTCAGCGTAAGAAGCGGAGCCGCGTTAAACCCGCCGCCCGCATGGGAACGCCAGAGGATATCGCCATTTCTCAATGAGAAGCAGGTAACTTCGCCGCTGTCATTATGGCAATACCCACGTCCATCGTTCGCCGCAAGCGCCGTATCTGGAGATCCGGAAAGCGCAACGGAGTAAAGAATTTCTCCATTATCCGCATTCAGAGCGATGACGCTACCAGTAGTTCCCGTCTGTGCTAATGGAATTAGGACGATATCGCTGACGCCTGGAACCGCTCCGGACGGTGTCGGAACGACTGCTCCATAGATTTTGCCGGGAAGTCGCCGTTCCCAGAGACGGGTTCCGCGTAGAGCGTCCACCGAGACGCAGTTCCCTTCGACCGTAGCCGCAAAGAGACGCCCATTGGCAACGCCAATCCCGCCGCGGTCAGGATAAGTTGGTTCAGAGAGGGGAAATGGATCCCAGAGCGGTGCTCCCGTGCGGGCGTCAAAGGCGTAGATATGCGCTTCGCCCTCATTGGTCGCCGCAGATGCCGCAACCATGCCATAGGCAGCCACTGGTGCGCTCCATGAAAGGGCATTTTCACGACGGGAAGACGCGACGGAAGGAAATGACCATCGACGCGCCAGAGAGGCGGGAGCGCGTTCCGACAAATAACCCGAATGCAGGGGACCGCCTCCCAACGATTCCCAGTCCGGCGATGAACGTATGACATGGTTCGTGTCACGAATGCATCGTCGCGCCAGCCAGGAATTGGGAGCGCTGCAGATAGGACAGGCGCGAAGACGTTCATAGCAGAAAGGACACGTCTCTGGCACGGAAGTCGCGCCATCCGGCATTTCCAGAGTTCGACCGCAGGAAGGACAAACGGCGTAGGGGAGCGTGATATAGACTTCACCCGAAGCGGCAAGGGAAGGCGCGGCGCTTTCTCCGGGACGAAGAGACTGATAGGCAAGACGCACAGGTTCTGAGGGTGATGCACCGCTTTTCACCGCGTTTCGGGCGCCATCGAGGTCGATACGAACCAGTGTCATCTGTCGTTCGCCCACGCCAAGAGCGACTTCGACAGGAAACAGAGACAGGTATGTCGCGGAGACGCTCAAGCGAATATGCAGGACATCTTCGGACAGGTTTTGCAGAAATAGCGGGATATCTGCCGAACCGCTTGCGGCAAACGAGGACGCACTGAGAGCGATCTGTCGCGTCTCAGCAGGAAATTCCGGTATCTCCATCGTCGACGCCACGCTTTCCGGCACGAACCGCCCCTCTCCGATAACGAATTATTTTAACATCCGTCAGTCTGTGCGGCAATACGGCCTCCGTATTCCCTTGACGCATATTCCGTCACATGCTATCATTTTTGCGCCGAAGAAGGGTTCACGGTGAGCGGTATGGCAAGAGCTTCCTACAATATTCCCGAAGATGTCATGTTTCGAGATGCGGCGCGCACGGTATTGCTATCCGCCTTTGAACAGATGGCGCAGAACGCGGAAGGAACGCGGCGAGGGTTGGAACGCAGGGAACCTACCGAGGTGGATATCGAATATCTCCACGATATGCGCGTCGGTTCGCGAAGATTACGCGCGGCTCTCTCGGTTTATGGCTCTATCTTCAGTAAAGACGATTTGCGCTATCTTGATCGCGCTGTTGGCAGTGTCACCGATGCCCTCGCCCTCGTGCGTGATCTGGATGTGCAGATCGATGAATTTCGAAAGACGCGCGCTACTTTACCTGAAAACGAAGCCTACGGTGTAGACCGTCTGGTTGAACGACGACTTAAAGCGCGGGATAGAGACCGCAAGAAACTGCTGGTACGGTTGGAAGAGTTCGACACCGAAAAATTCGGCAAACGATTCCGGAAACTTCTGGACAAGTCTGCGCCGGAGCATGCTACGGAGAACGTTTCCATGGCGAAAAACCTGGAAAACAGTTCCACAGAAACACCGGAGCTAACGGAGAAAGAATCGGAAAATGGCTAAAGGCGTTCCAATCCATAAATTGACGAAGCCCGATGAGCCATTGCGTCACTCTGCGCCTGCGCTGATTATAAGAGCGAACGAGATGCTGGATTGGGCGGCTGCCGCACATGATCCCGCCTGCATCGCAGAATTGCATAATATGCGTATCGCTGCGAAGCGATTGCGCTATACCATGGAGATATTCGCTCCCACTCTCGGACCGAAAGCGGATAAGCTTCTGAAGACGGTCGAAGATATTCAGGAACGTCTGGGTGCGATCCACGATTGTGATGTCATGATTCCTTTACTGGAACAAGCTCTGGAGAAAGAGATGAATCGTGAACGGAAGATCGCACGTCGTGGCGATTCCCCTCCGTCCCATGTCGCCGCCGAAGGTTTGATTCCGCTGATGCAAAAGAAGCGAGCCGAACGCGAAAAACGCTATCGTGAATTTATTCAGTTCTGGGACAAACTTCCCCCGGAGAAAATGATGTCAGACCTGATCGAACTTGCGTCCCTGCCCTCCGACAACGAACCAATCAATTTGACGGACGGCCCTGAAAATAGCGCCGGGAATGCGGCAATGGATTCATGAAACGAACGGCTCCACTTCTTCTACGGATAGTATCGCTAACGCTTATTCTTACCCTTGCTCCCTTCGCGCATGGAGGACCCGTCTCGAAAAAAGAAAAGCGTCTTGCGCTTCGGGGCAAGCTCTCCGATATCAAAAGCAAAATCAACACGGTACAGGCGAAGATAGTTCAAACTCGTCGATCGGAAGTAGCGATCTTATCGGATTTGAGCCAGTCTAAATCGATGCTTATGTCGACGCGGGCGAAACTTGCGGAATCCATCTCTCGCCTCGCCCGCGTAAAAAAGGAACAGGCTGCGGTGAAAGCCGCTCTGGCGGCGTCGGAAAATCGTCTACAACAACGGGAAATGTTCCTCGCCAGGCGTATGGCAGTCAACTACAGGCAGGGGCCGGTACGGTACGCTTCTGTCATTCTCGGTTCGCGTTCGATGGGCGAACTGGTATCTCGCGCTCAGGTGGTACGCTCCGTGGTTCGTTATGACGCTCGCCTCATTGCTCAGATCAAGGCGGACCGCATCGAGGTGCTTCGGTGGAAAGCTGCGGCGGACGCCAAAGCGCAACAGGCTGGCGCTCTGATGGCGGAACTGGCGGCGCGTCAGGTGCAAGAAGCCGCAGAATTGAACCGTTTGCGTCAGGTGCAGGTAGAAGTGAAGCAGCGGCGGAGGGAATTCGAAGGCGAACTTACAGCGCTGGAAGAAGATTCCAACAATATCGCGAGCCGACTTCGGACGCTCGCCGAAACGCCGGTCGGACGCGTTCGCCGTTTGATGCCACTCTCCAGCGGAGGCTTTATTCATCCTGTGGACGCACGGATAACCTCCGGATTCGGCATGCGTTACCATCCGATTCTTCACTACACAAAGTTGCACACGGGCACGGATTTTGGCGCTGGCTACGGATCGACTATCCATGCCGCCGCATCCGGCGTCATCGTCGTCGCGGGTTCCATGCGAGGATATGGCAACACGATTGTCATTGATCATGGCG
The DNA here is from genome assembly GCA_903910385.1 of uncultured Armatimonadota bacterium. Classification (GTDB taxonomy): domain Bacteria; phylum Armatimonadota; class Armatimonadia; order Armatimonadales; family Armatimonadaceae; genus CAIVZM01. The sequence goes on along the minus strand of CAIVZM010000053.1, from coordinate 21,358 downwards.
GCGGCGTTTCCACCCTGTATGGTCACTGTTCCGCCTTACTTGTTACGGAAGGTCAAACCATTAATCAGGGCGATCCTATCGGGCGGGTCGGAGCCACCGGATATGCAACAGGCCCTCATTTGCATTTCGAAGTGCGACGGGACGGTCAACCAGTTGATCCGATGGGATATCTCTAGACACCATCACATAATCGACCATATTCGGGACGACTTCTCAAAAAAAGACCGCAACAAGAATCAAAAGGCGCTACACTAACAGATAAGTATGCGACGTTTGCGCCTCATTTTTCTAACAGGAATAGCGGTCGTTTTTCTCTGCGCCCTTTTACATTTCGGTGCACGGATTGGGTGGGCGCAGAGCGCCAGCGGTACATTGTCTCAGGAAGAAATCGCAGATTTAGGCGAGGCAGCGCCCATCGTTGAGCAATTGCGTCCTCTTCAGAATAAGGCGATTGTCTTCATTTTCGACGTTTCCGGTTCTATGAACTCTGAGGGGATGTTGAAGAGGGCGCGACAGGTAACTGCGCGGATCGCTCGTTATGCAGTTCGTCCCGGCGATGACATTTTGTTGCTTACCTTCGGCGCCGGGTATGAATCCTTTGTGCGGAAGATTAACGATGGGGACGACCGTCAGAAAGTTTTGGAGCGCATACCGGTGACGGTAGGGCAGGATTCTGGCACCAATATTCGCCGCCCCCACCATGAGGCATTGAAATTCCTCGAAAAAGTGACTGCGGGAAACAACCGTCCCGCTGCCATCATTGTCCTTACTGATTCTTATAATGATGAGCCAAAGCGGACAAATTCCGCTTTCGAGGATTACACGCGTTATTACACTCCCGGGGGGAAACTGTTGAAATACCCTCCGACCAGCGAAAACCGGGACTATGAGCGACTCCTCAGCGAATTAGTGGAATCAGGACGCGTTCGTCAATATGGCGTCGGGGTGACTTTCGCTCCAAATGGGCGACCGGTAGAGCGTCTCCCTCAGTCCGCTCCTCCGCCCGTGGAAGCTCCCTCTCAACCGCCATCGCCCCAGAATACGTCCCTCCCAAAACCTGCGCCACCATCATTTCCGTATTGGTGGGCTTTGCTGGGGGCTGGCGTTCTGATATCGGGTACTCTGGCGGTAATTCCCTTCACCAAAACACAGGCGTTAAGAATTACCGGCGTGCCGGGCGGTCAACGGGATTTTGTTGTCGGTTCAGGAAAAACAATACGTATCGGCGGTGAAGGAACTAGTCAATCGCCCGATGCTTATGGAATCCCCGGCGTTCACGAGACAATCGCAGTCATTAAAGGAAGCCGTGGCATCATGTCGATCTCTCCTGCCTTACGACCGAAATCGGGAGGAGACCTATTAAGCAACCAGAATGCCGCCGTGCGTGTCTATGTAAGTGGACTTCCGCTGGAATCCGAACTTCCGCTCAACTTTGGCGATGAGCTACGTATATCGGTTTCCACACCGGAAGGCATCTCGAAAGAGTATCGGCTGAAATTCGATGACCCTCGTAAAGGGTATTGATATTTTGCTTAGTTAGAACCGTTTCTGATAGTCTGTGTGTTTTCATTTACAACGAATACATTCTGACTGATATATAATTCTTATGAGGGAACCGCGTCATTGATCAAATTTACTGCTATACTGCGTCTCCTTGCCGTGGCGATTTTGCTTGCCGCCTCTCTACGTCCAAGTGAAGCGGCTCCTCCAAAATTGACTCAGATCACCGGAAACGAACTGCCTAAAGTATTTCAGGCAGGTCAGAAGTACACGCTCAAGTTACAGTATGTTGACCCTGCGGGAGATGAAATCTCCAAATCCAAGGCGATATTTGTAGATGAAGGCCCCTCCGGTCGCGTTAGCACCGCCGCGAGCGATGTCGCTGGAGATACAAAGAACGGCGCCTATATTACCTGGGAGATAAACGGACTGGAACAGGGGAGTCACCGCGCTCACTTTGAAGTGGAAGGACTCACTGCAAAGACACGCTTTCCGGAAACAGCGGCTGAAGATTATCAGTTTGTGGTCGAATCACTTTCGACTAAAATTCTCACGCTGGCGATCGGTTCATTGATTAGTATCATTGCGATACCCATGATCGCTTATCTACTGTTTCGTGCGCTCAATCCCCGTGGCGATCCTTCCCGTGCGGCTCGCATAGGTTTGCTGATCGGCATTCTGACGGCATGCGTCCTGTTTATCTATCTGTTCCTGAATGTATACGGCCCCTTAGTTTATGCGATTCTGATCATCGGCGTCATTGCGTTCCTGGTACTCTTGCTACGGCGGTGATCCGGTGGGAGCGATGATGTCCCCCTGTTTGGGCGAAGATAACGGACAACGGATTAAAGAGGACTCCCATGCAACTCGATCCCATTGATCTTGGCAACTCGAGAATGATTCCGATAGTGCAAATGCGTATGCTTGCCGGAATGAATGGGCGGAACCGTGGGGCTGTGTCAAATATTCTTACCATCGCCAATACTAATCCGGCGCCACCCTCTGAACTCAAGGAGGGAGAAACAGGAAAATCTCTGGGATTTCTGGGGCATATACAGACTGGCGGATTAGGGCTGCCCCCCGAAATCGCTCGCCGTGTCTTTGATGCCATAAAAACGAAGACAATTGGTATGACTTGCGGAATGGCAGGCGGTTTTGGCGGCGGATTCGGTTGTAATGGCATCTGGATGCTGGCATCAGGTCGTCCGGAATTGCAAATTATGGGCTCTATATTTACTATGGTGGGAACGATGGGCGTTCTGGGCGGCATACTCATTCCGCGATTCATGCTACAAAAAGCGTATTCTGCGCCTCTCACTGCGTCCGAAATGTCTGATCTGATCCAATGCGCCGGTGACAATCAGTTGATGAAAGAATATCTTCTCCTCGCCCGCGAAGCGATTCAGCAATCGAACTTACCGCAACAGGGGGAAAAGAATCTACGTGAAGCGATACGGGCGCTGGGAGACGCGATAGATCGACTCCCCGAAACCCCTCTTGCAGCAGCAAACTCGAAAGAGATGAAATTAGATGTCGAGGCTACACGCAACGCTCTGATGAACGAGAAGGATACTGTTGTGTCCGCATCCCTCCAACGACGATTACTGGCGCAGGAATCCTCCCTGAAATCCGTAGAGCGAGCCATGGTCATCTCTCGTCGAACGCAAGCGCTCAGAGATGAAATCTTTGCGCAAATCGAATCCGTCCGATTGGGTATAGCTTCCTTTCAAGAAGGCGCCCACGAGACGGGAACGAATTTCAGCGTGATTGCCGATTCGATTCGCCTTGTATCCGCCGAGGCAAGTTCAGTTGCGGACGCTCAAGTGGAACTGGATTCCTACCTTCATACAAGTTCGGTACAGCAGACAACCGAAGAAAAGCCTCTTACCCTCCAGATACGCGGTTAGGGATATCTTGCGCCTACCGGAGCTATTTGCCACTCGTCTGGTCTCACTCTGGTACAATAGCCTGTATGATGAATCGAACGCGTGATGCTGTTTGTGTTTCACTGTTTCTCTTGATTCTGGCTCCTCTCTCTCTTGGCTCCGGTTGCGCCGGGACAAGCCCTGCGGTTAATCCTCCTCAAATGCAGACGCCTTCATTGCGCCAGCGACCTGGAGTGGGCTCTGACCCCAGAACTGCGGCAAATCGCGCTACGGAAGCGGCTATCGCTTCTTTAACTCCTGTTACATCACCCGCAGGATTGTTTACGGTATCGCCCTATGTTCAGTGGGGCGAAGGAAATTCCGATGCGATTTCTGTGTTATGGCAATCTCCTGGAGAAGTCAAGCGGAACTGGAGTATTGAACAATCGGTGGCAGGAAGCGGTAAATGGACAAAAAGCGGAGCAGTGACGTCCCGTCCTCTCCGTCTGTCGGATTTTGCGCCTCAGGATATCTGGACAGCAAATCTCACTGGTCTCGTACCGGGCGCTCTATTCGATTACCGGATTATTATGGACGGAAAGCCTGTGTTCGCAGCAAGAGCGAGAGCGAAAAAGAACGCAAGCGCTACGGAAGAACGTTTTGTTGTATTTGGTGACTGTGGAACGAGTTCGAAGGAGCAAAAAGAAATCGCGTTTCAGGCGTCAAAGGAAAAGCCGGATTTTGTCTTCATCACAGGAGATATTGTTTATGACAGAGGACGATATTCGGAATACCTGAAGAATTTTTTCCCCATCTATAATGCCGAAGGAAACAGCGCTTCGGAAGGCGCCTCGCTGATGCGATCTACCTTCATTCTTGCCGCCGCCGGCAATCATGATCTTTCCTACAAAAGTATGGATAAATGGCCAGATGGTCTGGCGTACTTTTATGTGTGGGACTTGCCCCAGAACGGGCCGGCATTGCTTCCCGGCGCTAAAAATACGCCCCGTATGAGTGGTGATCAGTCAGCGGAAAAAGCGATGATTGCCGCTTCCGGCTCAGCCTATCCACAGATGGCGAACTATTCCTTTAGTTATGGCAACACTCATTGGACAGTACTCGATTCCAACTACTATACGGACTGGACTGACCCAATGCTTCATAACTGGGTGGAGAAAGACCTCGCAGGAGCGCAAAATGCCACCTGGCGCTTCGTTGCATTTCATCATCCGCCGTTTCATTCGTCCAATAAACACAAAGAAGACCAGTGGATGCGTGTATTGACTCCTCTGTTCGAAAAATATGGCGTTTCTGTAGTCTGGTGTGGTCACGTTCACAACTATCAGAGATCCTACCCGCTGCGGTTTATCGCTTCTGAGGCGAAACCGGACAAGGATGGTCGTGTAGCAGGCACGTGGACACTGGACAAAGCCTATGATGGCGATAAGGTCACTAAGACCTCCTCGCCGATCTATATCGTCACCGGTGGCGGAGGGGCAAGCCTCTATGACCGGAATTTAAATGATTCGCCGGAGAAATGGCAATCGTTCACTGTCAAATATGAAGCCAAAGTCCGCTCCATGTCCTCGGTTGACATCAATGGAAAAACGTTGACGGTTCGTCAAATCGGCGAAGATGGCAAGGAACTTGACCGTTGGCAGATAACTAAGTAAAGTCAATGAGGCGATTCGCGTCTTGATTGAATTCAAAATCGCCTTCGCAATAATTTCAAGCTGACCCATCTGGAAAGAACCCTAAAAATGGAAACCAATTACTCGCGACGTTCGCTGTTACGATTAGCGGCGATGACGCCGTTGTCAACCGCCGTACTGATGAATGCATTCCAATCACGCGCTTTGGCAATGACGGGAGAAGCGGAAAAATCGCTCGCTCCCGACACCGGAACCGGTCCTCATTCTCTCGCTCCCTTACCTTACGCATTCAGCGCCCTTGAACCCTTTATTGACGCGCAGACGATGGAGATACATCATGACCGACACCATGCGGCATATGTCAAGAATCTGAACGATATTACAGGGAAAACCCCCGAACTCAAAGGGAAATCTGCGGAAGAACTAATTCGTAATCTGGCGGAGGTTCCGGAAGGTGCACGTATGACCGTACGAAACAATGCCGGAGGTCATGTAAATCATACGATGTTCTGGCAGATTATGGCGCCGAAAGCGGGAGGCGTTCCCTCCGGCCCCATTGCGGATGCCATCAAGCGAGATTTCGATTCCTTCGAGAAATTTCAGACATCATTCAATGAAGCCGGTACAAAACGCTTCGGGAGCGGATGGGCATGGCTGGCATTAGGCAAAGACGGAAAGCTTTCCGTCCTTTCCACCCCAAATCAAGACAACCCGATGATGGCGGAATACGGCAGTCTGTATCCGCTTCTGGGCAACGATGTCTGGGAACATGCCTATTATCTGAAGTATCAGAACAAACGTGCGGATTATCTCAAAGCCTGGTGGAATACGGTCAACTGGAACGAAGTCAACAAGCGATTGGAAATGGCGCAAAAGGCCTGATTAAGAAATGTAGCGAACTGAACCGACGAAAGCTCGGATGCATCGGTCGCATCCGGGCTTTCGCTTTTAAGAGACGTACATTATTCAAGATGCTTGCAGTGCGATGTCGACGATTTCTTTAGCTTCCTCGACGATGCGGTTCAGGTGATTCTCATCTCGAAAGCTTTCGGCATAAATCTTATAGATATTTTCTGTACCGGAAGGTCGCGCCGCAAACCACCCGTTCTCGGTAACTACCTTCAATCCGCCTATGGAAGCGTCGTTGCCTGGCGCTCGGGTTAGTTTAGCGGTTATTTGTTCTCCTGCCAGAGTCGATTCCTTAATCGCATCTGGAGAGAGATTCGATAAACGCGCCTTTTGTTCCGGGCTGGCGGCGGCATCGATTCTGGTGTATCGTGGCGCTCCGAATTGTGCCGTCAGCTCTGAATAATGAACGCCGGGGTCTTTGCTGGTAGTGGCAGTGATCTCCGCCGCCAGCAAGTTCATGATGATTCCATCTTTATCCGTCGTCCAGACAGAGCCATCACGACGCAGGAAACTGGCGCCGGCGCTTTCTTCGCCGCCAAAACAGCAAGTTCCATCGAACAGACCGGGCGCGAACCATTTAAACCCTACGGGCACTTCCGATAACCGTCGCCCCAGATGATGAACGACACGGTCGATCATACTGCTACTGACCAACGTTTTACCGATTGCTGCCGTCGGACTCCAGTCCGGTCTGTGAGTCAAAAGGTAGCCGATAGCGACAGCAAGATAGTGGTTAGGATTCATCAATCCTGCAGAAGGTGTGACAATACCATGCCGATCCGCATCGGGGTCATTTGCAAACGCCACCTGAAACCTATCTTTAAGATTAACCAGGCTAGCCATCGCATAAGGGCTTGAACAGTCCATGCGAATGACGCCATCATGGTCTAGTGTCATGAAGGAGAAGGTCGGATCGATCTTCGGGTTAACAATAGCGATATCCAGATTGTAAAGGGAATTGATCGGTTCCCAATAGTCGATGGACGCCCCGCCTAACGGGTCGACGCCCAGCTTCAGACCAGCATTCCGAATCGCTTCCATATCAATGACATTGCGTAAATCGTTGACAAAGGGCAACACATAATCTTCCAGATGCGTCGTTGGCGCTTTCATCGCCGTCGCTATGTTCACGCGTTTGACTTCTTTGTTTCCATTCCTCAGATAAGCGTTCGCACGATCTTGCACCCACTTGGTCACTACCGTATCCGCCGGGCCGCCGTTGGTAGGGTTATATTTGAAACCACCGTCTTGCGGAGGGTTATGAGAAGGAGTGATGACGATCCCATCCGCCAGATGATCAGTTCGTTGGCGATTATATGCCAGTATCTCCCGTGATATGACCGGAGTAGGAGTGAAGCCATCGTCTTTCTGTATGAATACGTCCACCTCGTTGGCGGCGAGGACTTCAAGAGCGGTATTCTGCGCCGGGCCAGAGAGCGCATGGGTGTCTTTGCCCATATAAAGGGGGCCATCGACTCCCTGACTGCGTCGGTAGTCACAGATCGCCTGAGATATCGCCAGAATATGCCCTTCGTTGAAGGAACAACGCAGTGATGACCCACGATGGCCGCTGGTGCCGAAACTCACTTGCTGAGCGGAATCCTCAACATCCGGTCGCTCGTCAAAATAAGCCCGTTCGATCCGGGAGATATCCATGAGCATCTCAGCTGGGGCTAGCTGTCCCGCCAGCGGAGATACATTATCGTTGCCATTTTTATTAGTCGCCATCAATCGATTCCTTCTGGTAACGTGTGGGGTGGATTTCGTCGCAGGATGCACGGATCAGTCGAAATTCCCGGTAAATTCTACCCTCTTGGAATTTGTTTGTGGTATACGAGAACCGGGAATTACAGATATTGAGAAAAATAAAAGCCGGAAGCGATGCCTCCGGCTTTTGCCTGATTTTCAGGGACGACAGTCCAATTATCGCTCGTTCAGAGGGACAAATGTTCGATCACGCGGTCCGATATAGACAGACTGAGGACGGATCAACCGACCTTCCTCGATCTGTTCGATCATGTGCGCGGTCCATCCTGAAGTGCGCCCCACGGCGAAGACAGGGGTGAATATTTCGGACGGCACATCGACCGCATGGAGAATGAGCGCGGCGAACAATTCGACGTTGGCATAGAGATCACGACCGGGCTTCAGTTCCGCCAGCGTTTTGACAGTGGTGGATTCCACTGCTTGCGCCAACCGCAGTAAATGGTAATCACCAGTGAGCGATGCCATCTTTTCGGCAGCGTCGCTCAGAAGAGCCGCTCGCGGGTCACGCACCTTGTAGATACGATGACCGAATCCCATGATGCGGCGACCGGAGGTAATCTCGTTGCGGATGAACGCCTCGGCGTTTTCCGGTGTCTTGATTTCTTCCAGCATCTTCAGAACTGGACCGGGCACTCCGCCATGCTTAGAGCCTTTCAACGCGCCAATAGCGCCGGTCAAAGCGGAAACCATATCGGAGTCGGTTGCGATAATGACACGCGCTGCAAAGGTGGAAGCGTTCAGTCCATGTTCCGATACCGCCACGAGGTAGGCGTCCAGACCGGCGACACGGGCAGGATCGGGCTCTTTGCCTTCGAGCATGTAAAGGAATCCCGCCGCAAGTCCATGTTCCGGTTTCGGCTCGACGATTTCTTTGCCTTCTCCCAGTCGGTAAGCGTGAGCGACCAGAGCGGGCATCTGCGCCTGAAGTCGCGCGGCTCGCTGTCGACATTCGTTCAAGTCCAGAGAGTTCAGAGTCTCATCGCCAACGGACAGCATTGAAGCGCCGATACGCAAGATATCCATTCCTCCGGCATGCGGGGCAAGCGTCCGAAGGGCTGTAAGAACAGATTCTGGTAATCGTCGCGCGGCGGCCATTTCCGCTCTAAGCGTTTCGAGTTCCTGAACATTGGGTAGCTTGCCATGCCACAGCAGAAAGCAGACCTCTTCGAAAGTTACATTTCCGGAGAGTTGGCTAACGTCATAGCCCTGAAGGGTGAGTTTGCCATGCTCGCCATCAACCTCCGCAATGTGCGTTGCGGCCGCGACGACGCCCTCCAGACCGCGGGAAACTGTCGGCATCGGTTTCGTTTCGCCAGCAATCGCCTCACTCATAGGGCATCCTCCTGAAAAAGAAATTCATTTATAATTATCAGCATAATATTAACGTGGGAGCGAGTAGGGTTCGAGCAACCTTCGCGCCGGTATTGTATCCTTTTCGATTCTTTGATGTCAAACGGCATACCGAATCCGCTGGTTCCCGGAACAGGCGCGTCTTTACGGACAATGGTATAAAATCCCATGATGGATTCCCTGACAAGAGTAGTGGCGGACGAACAGGAAACTCGGCAACTCGCCGAACGTTTGGCAACTTTCCTTCTTCCCGGCGATACGCTTTGTCTGAAGGGAGATCTTGGGGCGGGGAAGACAACCTTTACCCGCTACCTTACTGCCGCACTCGGAGCTACTTCCCCGGTTTCTTCCCCCACTTTTACGCTGATACATGAATATCAAGGCGGGCGATTGCCGATCTATCACGTCGATGCCTACCGTTTGCGTGGGGCGGATGATGCTGTCGGGACGGGAATCGAAGATTATTTTTTCCGAAATGATGGCGTTGTGATGCTCGAATGGTCAGAACGAATCGAGGAGATATTACCGCTAAACCGTCTGGAATTAGCGTTGGAAGAAATCAATCCGCCGGGAGAATCACGACGGATCACTATCACGGCTCGTGGAAGTCGCTGGTTAGCCTTAGTCAAACAATGGTTGGAGCATCCTGATTCATGTTAATTCTGGCGCTCGACACTTCCGGAGAAGTATGCTCCGTCGCCATCTCGCGGGGCAATTCTCCGTTGATGGAGTATAATTTCCGTCATTTTCGACGATTGACCGAGCGTCTGCCAGACATAATTTCCTTCGTTCTGCGCGATTCCGGTCATACTTTAAGAGATATCGAAGGGTTCGCGGTCGGGCTGGGTCCGGGATCATTCACCGGGGTGCGAATCGGGGTGACAACGGCGAAAACCTTCGCCTTCGCCACCGATAAAGCGATTGTTGGCATTTCCTCACTGGATGCTATCGCCCTGAATCCCGCAGTTCTTTCGAGACCTCGGATCGCAATTGCTCCAACGCGACGCCTGATCTCTATCGCCGCCTTCTACCCGGCAGGCGCGATGTCATCGCTGGAACCTCCTGTAGTCATGCAGGACAACGAGATCGTGCCGAAAGCGCGTCAGATGTTCGGTGAAAATCCGATCTTTCTGATGGGGGAGGGGGCGTCGGTTGTTCTTTCTTCCACAGAATTCAAGCAGGACATTCTCCCTGTCGATGCGTTCCCGTCGGCGTCGAGAATTGCGGAGATCGCATTTCATCGTTTCGAAAACGGTGCGACAGATAATGCAGATACCCTGACGCCGCTTTACGTCTCACCGCCTCCTACCGGGTAATGTGAAGTCAATCCCACTGTCAAGAAAAAAGGCGGACGCCAGGCCCGCCTTTTTTCGCCCTAAATTCTGTATCTTCTTTCGTTAGGACATACCTGCATCGCAATCCTCAGGCATCCCGGAGATCCTGAAAAAGGATAGTGGAAAGGTAACGTTCGGCGTTCGATGGAATGATCACAACGATCAATTTTCCGGCATTTTCCGGTCTCTTCCCTACCTCAATGGCTGCGGCGACCGCTCCGCCGGAAGAAATTCCAATGGGTATGCCTTCTTCTCGCATGACACGACGTGCGACCGCCACCGATTGATCGTTGGTGACCTGAAAAACCTCGTCGATCTGATCGGTTTCGAGGATATCTGGAATAAATCCGGCGCCGATTCCCTGAATCTTGTGCGGTCCCGGTTGCAAAGGTTGGTGATTTTTGAACTGGGTGATGACCGGTGAATGTTCCGGTTCAACACCGACGGTTCGGAAGGAAGGCTTGCGCTGCCTGACGACATCTGCGATCCCGGTAATCGTTCCGCCGGTTCCGATTCCAGCTACCAGAATGTCCACTTTGCCTTCCGTGTCATTCCAGATTTCCTCGGCGGTCGTTTTGCGATGGATCTCCGGATTGGCAGGGTTCTTGAACTGTTGAGGCATAAAGTAATGTTCAGGATCGCGGGCGAGAATCTCTTCCGCTGCGGCGATAGCTCCCTTCATTCCCTTAGGCCCTTCGGTCAGCACCAGTTCCGCGCCATACCCTTTGAGGAGCAATCTGCGCTCGATACTCATCGTCTCCGGCATACAAAGTATGAGTTTATAGCCCTTGGCGGCACAGGTGAAGGCAAGAGCGATACCAGTGTTGCCGGAAGTCGGTTCGACAATCGTGGTGACGCCGGGAGTGATCAGTCCCTTCTTTTCCGCATCGTTGATCATATTGACGCCAATACGATCTTTCACGGACAAGGCAGGATTCAGGTATTCCAGTTTGAGGACGATATCAGCGACGACGCCTTCCGCCTCGGGTATACGGTTCAGCCGAACAAGAGGAGTATTACCAATCAACTCCGTTACGTTATCGAAAATTCTCATATTTCCTCCGATTGAGTCTAGGCAAAGTGTGAAACACATTCCTATATATTCATCATGAAACTGACGTCCTTCATGCTGGCAGAACGCCGATCCAGAAGATCTTGCAGTGTTGTATTATCCGCGAAGGCGCGTATGGATGACCGTATGTCTCCCCAGACTGACCGGATAACGAGCACTTCGGAAGTGTCCAGTGAAGCGTCATCATTTCCGCCACTGACCAGTTCCGTCGGTACAAGCGGTCCGGAAAGCGCCCGTAGTATTTGTCCCACGGTAATTTGCGAGGGAGGGGTTGACAGAGCGTACCCACCGCCAGCGCCACGGGTGGAACGAACTATTTCGGCGCGTCGCAAAGCTGCCAGAAGTTGTTCGAGGAATTGCTCCGGTATACCCTGTCTGCTGGCAATATCTCGTGTTTGAACTGGTCCTGATCCCGCTCTCACGGCAAGATCAAGCGAAGCTCTTAACCCGTAATCTTCTTTTTGAGTGAAGTTCATACATTCCATTCCCAACGCGTGTTCCGAATACTACATAACCAAGTAATTCTATCAAAGATTATATCTATTAGAATAGATGTGCGTCAAGCTTACTTGAGATGAAGACGAGCCGCTTTTACAAACTCTGTGGAAAATTATGCTTCTTCGTCATGGTTCGCTTGCTTTCGGTAATTTGGTTGACAAAAATCTCTATGATGATCTATAATCTTATTGTTCAAATGTGTGAGCATCTCGTTTCCCTTTGAAACCGTTCAACATCAACTAATTGGAATTGACAGAGAGAATCGCAAAAGCCAATGTCTTATTGGTACATTGTCTCCTTCAGAGCGCTGTCACTGGCAGGCGTTGACGAACCGTCGAACCGGGCATTCCTCGGGGAACCCGGTCGTATCCGTAATGCCTACGATATTAACTCGGGTCGCGATGGTTACGCCCGCGTTTCTAAGAGGAGCGAGTACTGTCGCCCGCACAACTCCGGCTCAACCTCTGGTTTCAGCGATAAGCATGCCAAATTCTATAATGATAAAGGTTTCGGGTCTGGTACTGACGCAACATCAGAAGGTCGCGACAAGCGAGGTCTTCCGCATGGCGATATTTATGCGAATCCGCTGCAACTTGGTATCCTTGAGTTCCGCCTGGTGACCGCTACGGACACCAATGACGCCGGACAGGTCGTTAATTACTACAACGAGTCGTGCAACTAACATTCCGTGATACACGTAGGGGGAGAATACTTGGGTTACTCCCCCTGACATTCCTCCTGTATATCTCCGTTTTCTTATTTGCAACCCTGACCGGTTGCAAACTCCCCTCCAGTTCGAAAAAGTCCTCTGAAATATCTTCAAGTGGCTTACCATTGAAGCGTGACGAGCGTTTACGTCAAGCGAACGAGTTTTTCAAAAGCGGAAATGACTCCGCTGGACTGGCGCAGTTGCAAATCGCCTGTAAAGAACAACCCGATGCTGCTTGCGTCGTTCTCCTGGCGGAAGCTCTGAATCGCAGTGGTGAACCGGAGTTAGCAGAAGCGGAACTGAGTAATTTTGTCTCGTCGCATAACGATGCGCCCCCTTCGCTTCTCGAAGATTTATTACGTGTCCGAACGAGATTGGGAGATTTTCGAGGGGCGGCGCAAGTAGCGAAAAAACGAATCGCCGCGAAGCCGCTTTCGCAAAGCCAGATGATCGACTGCGCCCGCGCCCTCATATTCAATGGCGAAATCGAGCAGGGAGTAGCCATTCTCAAACCTCTACCTGATACCAATTCCGTACTGACAGTACGCGGTCTTGGTGAGCTTGCGCTCAATCGTCCCGCCCGCGCCAGAGAACTGTTCCAGAAAGCGCTGACAGACAAAGGTGATGATTCCTTCACCTGGTTTCTGCTGGGCATTGCCTGCCGTGATGCGAATGACCTTTCCGCTGCGACAACGGCATTTGAGAAGGCGATTTCATTACCGGATCCCTCCAATGAAGCGTTTCTGGAGGCGGCGCGCATTCGGGCTGAATCGGGTTTCCCTGTTGATGCGATGGCATTATTGCACAAGGCTCCCAGAGAATATCAATCTACGCCTCTTTACTGGAAAGCGACCAGCGAGATCGAAAAGGCGCGAAAGAGTTCAATCGCTCAATCTATCTCAAGAGGGTATGAGGAGTTCCACGGTGGGGCGCCGCGTGAGGCGGAGCGTATCTGGAGCGAGGTTCTGACAAAAACTTCCGGGGAAGACGCTCGTGAGGTCTGCGCCGCCCTGCATAACAGCGCCTTCAAGCGTCAGGATGGCGTCTCCGCTCTTCGATGGGCGGACGAAGGGCTGAAACGCTTCCCGAATGATCCCTATTTCCGAAAGCGTCGCGCGGAAGCGTTACTGGGACAGAATCGCCCGGCGGAAGCGGAAAAGGAAGCCTTGAAAATCAAGTCCAGCCTGCCTGCAACTCCTTCGGGCGAAGGGAGCGTTACCCCGGCGGAAGTGGCAGACTTGCTGTGTCGTGTTGGTGTGGATGGCGGTAAAAACGAACTGCTACAGCAAGGCGTCCAGTTGTACAAGGAAGTCGACCCGGAAGCTCCTTTTCCCTTTCTTTTTCAGGCGGAATGGCAAAGTCAGAAGGGTAGGGAACCAGCCAATCTGGAAAAAACGCTGGATTTCTACCGCAAGGCGGCGGAAAAGAACCCGGAAGACCCGGACACACAAGCGCAGATCGGATTATTGCTGGCGGATTTGAATCGACCAGAGGAAGCGGAAGCGACATTACTTCATGCTCTGACACTCTGGCCACGAGTGATGGAAGGAGCGCCGCATGCCCGATTGGTACGTCTCTATCAGAGTCAGGGTAAAACCGCGGAGTCCGAATTTCACGCAAGGGAATATCAACGCTTTCGGCAGTGGAAGGATGGTTGGCCAACATTACTGAAAGCCTTACGACAGGATCGTCCCCTGCCTGAGTGGTTAGCGTTGGGCGATGCCGCACTATTACGCCGTGAAAACTGGATCGCTCTCTGCGCCTTTCGGCGTTCAGTGGAAATCGCTCCGAATGACCCTGCCGGTTGGCGAGGATTAGCGGCGGTATATAAACGTCTGGGGTGGTTTTTCCCGGCATTTGATGCCGCTCGCACTGCCCATCAACGCGATAAAATCATTCCGAAATGATTCGCTCCTATTCCATTGTCGCGCTGTTTGTGCTGGTATCCGTTGCTGGTTGCACGCCATCAGAGAAACAGAATGCTTCACGACCTGCCCCAACGACGCAAGTTTCAATGATGATTCCTCGCTTTGAGGATGTAACGAAGAAAGCGGGATTGAATTGGACTCATAATCCCTGCCGTACGGGGAAGAAGTATCTGCCGGAAACGGTGGGAGGCGGCGGAGGCTTTCTTGATTATGACGGCGACGGGAATCTGGACATTCTCCTGATCAACGGAGGACCGCTTCCCGGTTATAAGGGGTCAATTCCACATCTTGCGCTGTATCGGAACAACGGCGATGGAACCTTTTCGGATGTCACCGGCGCCAGCGGGTTAGGCGATATTCCTCCCTTCTATGGAATCGGCGCTGCGGTCGCCGATTATGACAACGATAATCGTCCCGATATTTTTGTCACAGCGGTCGGGAAAACGCACCTTTTTCACAACGAGGGCGGAAAATTCACCGATGTCTCGGCAAAGACCAAAACGGACGTCAAGGGATTCACAACAGCGGCGGTCTGGGGTGATTTCGACCACGACGGTCTTCTGGACCTTTTTGTCGCCCGGTATGTAGAGTGGTCACCGGAAACAGACCTTGCCTGCGGTCCGGCAAATGCCAGGCAGTACTGCGCTCCTTACGAGTATAAAGGCGCTCCCCCCGTTCTCCTGCGCCAGAATCGTGACGGAACCTTTGATGATGTTTCCCGTGAAGCTGGCGTTCTGGGGCATCGGAGCAAGACGCTTGCTATCGTCCCGTTCGATTTCAACCATGATGGATTTCTGGACCTCTACCTCGCCAACGATACCGAACCGGATGTTCTCCTGTTGAACAACAAAGACGGGATCTTTCGTGATAAAGCGCTCGAGTCGGGTATTGCCGTCGGCGCCGATGGCAATCCTACTGGAAGTATGGGAGCAGACGCCGCTACCGCTTTCGGGGATGACCGCATTACTCTTGCAGTCGGGGTATTCGCCGGTCAGCAAATGAGCCTGTTTGTCTCTCAACAGGGAACCGCAGGCTTGACTCTGTTCGATAATCTGCAACAACAGAGCGGGGTCGCCGCCCCGACTCGCGTTATGACCACCTTCGGACTGGTCTTCGCGGATGTAGACAACGATGGCTATCCGGATATCCTCGCAGCGAATGGGCATATCGACGATGATCAGTCGATGTCAACCGGAGGCGCTCGTATCGTATACCGTCAACCGGTACAGTTGTTTCAGAATGAGGGTAACGGAACGTTTCGCTTGCATTCAGATACCGGACTTACGACTTCGATTGTCGGCAGGGGATTGGCTTTCGGCGATTATGACAACGATGGTAAGGTAGATCTTCTGGTATTCGAGAACGGCGGTCCGGTACATCTCTACCATAATAATACGCCGTCAAACAACGATTGGATCGGTATACAACTGGTCGGATCAAAAAGCCCACGCGATGGTTCGGGAGCGATGATCACTCTTGAGTCAGGCAGTTACAAACAGACACGTTGCGCCACTACCTGCCGTAGCTACCTCTCAGTGTGCGATTCGAGAACGCTTTTTGGCATTCCCGCAAATCATCCAATCGTTAAGGTAAACGTCCTGTGGCCCTCTGGATCAACGTCCTCCGTAGAAATTGTAGATCGAAATCGTTACCTGAAAATTCAGGAGCCATCAGGAAAGCGTTAACCGCTTTTCGGAATCGCTTTAGGCCGTGCGGCGACGCCCTGATTGGCAAGTTTGTCAGCGAGGCTATTCTGAGCACGGGGGATATGAACGATTTTCGCTTTGTCGAAACGAGACAGAAGTCGTTTCGCTTCCTCATACAGCGTAATAAGATCCGGCGATTTGACCTGATATCGTCCCTCGATCTGACGCGCCATCAATTCGCTGTCGGTTCGCGCCTCTATCTCATCGGCGCCACGCAAGAGAGCCTCATGCAACCCCAGAAGCAAACCCCGGTACTCTGCGACATTATTGGTCGTCTCGCCGATATACTCGGCGAAAGTAGCGAAAGGCTCTGATTCGCCTGAATGGTATAGAGCGACTCCAACCCCTGCAGGACCGGGATTGCCTTTAGCGGCGCCATCGCTATGAAGAATAATTTTTATGGGCACAGGTTTGGTCTATCGTAAAGTTCAGATTAGGCGTGGCAATATCAGTCTGTCGTAGTCAAGAGGGGGAATCCTTCGCTCCAAACAACGTTCAACATTCGATTGGGAATCAGTCGCTCGGAATCGAAGGGCGGGATTTGGACTCGCCGGGAATTTTCCCGGCAGAGCGCAAGTACAAGAAATCAGGCAGCAGACGGCGGGGCGAGCAGTCGTCCACAGTGTTCACAGGTCATGGGTTGTTTCATGACCAGAACATCGTCACGCAAATTTGA
This sequence comes from uncultured Armatimonadota bacterium, assembly GCA_903910385.1. Lineage (GTDB taxonomy): Bacteria > Armatimonadota > Armatimonadia > Armatimonadales > Armatimonadaceae > CAIVZM01. The sequence goes on along the minus strand of CAIVZM010000053.1, from coordinate 4,392 downwards.
GGAGAGTTTCGTGTGGCAGGCTCCGCAAGCGCCATCCGTACCCATCAGAGCGATGCCGATACCTTTACGCTTCATACGGATCGTGTCATAGCGCCCTAAGACAGTGGGAGTAATTCCAGTGATAAGACCCACACGCTCCTTTTCAATTTCCGATACATCGGCAGCGACTTTAACCGCCTGTTGCTTATAGGCGGCGCGAACCTTTTTATATTTTTCAGCGAGCGCAAGCAAACGAGCTTCCGCTTTCTGGGCGTTCTTCAGAGAAACATTGGAAAAATCCATCGCTTTTAAAACGGTCTCTTCAAAATCGCCGCGCTGACGTTCCAGCATATCGAGTTGCATATTCAGAGAATCAAGTTCACGCGATGCGGTGATACCGCCGCTATAAAGCGTTTTCTCGACTTCCGTTCTCTTTTCCTCAAGCGACTGTAATTTGAGTTCGGCGTCTTTTTGCTCGCTTTGCGCTTTGACCATCGCGGCGCGGAGCGCATCAAATTCCGCTTTGCCAGCATTATAAACTGCGGCAATATCGGCGCCAGAATCCAGCGTGTTTAACGCAGATTTCGCCCGTTCGATTCGTGTATCTATCGCCTGAACGCTTAACAGGGCGTGCAGGTCTTCTAATAATGTCGGCATTTTTCTGGCGTCGAGAAGCGGAAGAGGCGCGTTTCCCCGCGTCTATTAGCGGCGACAGTTACGTTTCAAAAGATACGGAAACATCTGTCCGTACATTCGAAGGCGAGAACCGATTCCGCGTATCCAGCCCAGCTTCTCCTCCTTCATGGGATGAGTAACATCTTTAAGTACGACACGGACGATGGGTAAACCTTCTCCCATTACGAAACCAGTGATTGCCAACTCCACTCCATAACCGCTTTTGGAGACACAAGGTATAGAAAGAAACAGATCTCGGCGAATACACCGCTGACCGCTGATATTGGGGGCGAGAATCTGCGCCAGAGTCGTCGCGCCGCGTCCGCCGCGAAAAACGCCCAGCGCCATGACGTACTGCTCTGAAATAACCGGCGCCGTCATGCTTTCCACCTGCTCTATAGTCAGTCCAACAAGATCAGCGTCCAGAAACAAAACGATACCTGCATCTGTGTTCTCCGCTCCGGTCACCATCGCCGCGCCTTTTCCCCGGTTAGGATGATGGCGAAGGACGCGAATTTTACAATCAGGATTCCCTGCTTGCGCTGACGGATGCTGCGATACAGCATCAAAAGTCCCATCAGTCGATCCGTCATCTACGACAATAATTTCCGAAACCGAGGGAGCCTGAGTTAGAATATCAAGGACTTTGTGAATTCGGCTGGCTTCGTTATAAGCGGGAATGACAGCACATACACTCACCTACGGCAACGCTCCGGTACTCTTATAATCTTCGGCTCTCTGGCGTGCCTTCTTGACGCGAGTATCTGTTAAAGGGTGTGACTGTAGCCATTCCGGACTTCCGCTTGAACCTGCCGCTTTACCCATCTTTTCAAAGAAACTCGCCATGGCATCCGGGTTATAACCCGCCCTCACCAGATAACGGAAGCCGTTTTCATCGGACTGTCCTTCGTCATCACGGGAAAACTTCATGCTCTGGAAATTAATAAGCAAACTCGCTGCCACCTGCGCCAACTCGCCCTGATTTCCGAGGAAAATAGCCGCAAGATTACTCTTGAGCATTTGATCGGAAATCTGTTTGGCGGAGTGGCGTTTTACAATATGAGTAGCCTCATGCCCCAGTACGGACGCCACCTCGTCATCACTGCTCGCCAGTTTCATCAAACCAAGATAAAAATAGATCGGACCGCCCGGCGCGGCGAAAGCGTTTACTTCCGGACTATCGATCAGTTGTACCGTGTAGGGCACGTCATAATCCGCTTTAGCCAGCGGTATGAGCTTCGCTTCGACACGCTTCAATCGTTCATACTCAGGGCCGGAAGTGATAAATTGGGACTGTTCCGCCTGTTCTGCGGAGAGCTGCTTGCCGAGTTGAATTTCCTGACTTTTCGATAAAAGATTAGGCGTTCGAGCATTACATCCTGTCAACATCGCGCTCAACACCATCAAATTGATCGAAACTATCGCTATCAGACTTGATTTATTCCGATTTTCCGCCATTGCTGCCGCCTTTTGTCGTTCCCGGTTCATTTCGATGACCATCGATCATTTTCTGTGCGCTGCCGGTTAACGTTTCCGCACCCTTGGATAGATCAGTCACCGTCTTTCGCAACTGTTCTAGTGTGCGTGACGTGCGTTCGCTAACCTCTGAGCTAGCCTCACGCACCGTTTTAGCCGCGGCTTCAAGTTCCCGCTTCGCCGCTTCATAATCCTGTTTACGTAGAAATTCCTGCGCACGCTCCGCATGATGCTGAATTGAGGTAAGATCGCTTTTCTTGCCCTGTTCAAGTTTAGCGCCGCCTCCGCCCCGTAGCAGTGCAACTTCAGCTTTCAATTGCGCTATTTCATAATAGTTATAAGCAACCACACCTGAAAGTGCGATAAACAATAGAAATTGTATGAACGCTGCGAACGCCTTACCCATATTTCTCCTCAAATGTTTCTATGAGACGACGAATCATTTCTGAGTGTCTTTACCCTGATCGGGTTTTTCCGGTTCGTATGAACGAACACGGACGGAATGCGTATTTCCGTGCATCCAATCCTTCAACCTTAATTCCAGGCGCAATGATAATGAAGCGGTTGACTTCAAGATAGTTCCTTTAACGCCGGATGGGGGAATGATAAGTCGTGTATTATAGCGATCCTGTGCTCCCCATCGGTATTTATAACCTTCATTACCGCGAAGGAAGTCAAATTCTCTCGCGCTATCGAATTCGATGGCATGTTCGATGGCGCGAGCGGTCATCACGGTGCCTACGGAATAACGAGACAAGTCCTCAGCAAATCCGCTGAGGTAGTAGTAGCAGGTCGTCCCTTTCTGGAAGCAATATAATGCCGCTTTGATTTCCCCATCCAGGGAAAGAGTGTGCAATCGTAACCATCCACGATGAAGCAACGCCTGCGCCGCTTCCATATGAAAGGCGCGAATCGTCTTTGAAGCGAAGGCGCCGGGCATGCCTCGTCGTCGCCAACGATGCTGATGAAGTGAGAAAAACGCCAGCATATCCCGCTCCAGCGTATTTGCATTCGCAATCCGAAATTCCAGTTCTCCCAGCTTAGTCAGCGCCCGCTGATAATAGCCAAGATTCTGGCGGAGTTTGCGGGGAAGTCCTCGTCTGAAGGAAGGGACATCGCTCGGTAGGGGAAGGAAAGGGCAGGTCTCTCCTTCCAGAACGATAGCATTCTTGAGATTTTGAGATAGTCCCACCGGACGGATTTGCGCAAAGTCCGCGCCGTCCCACTTCCTGCCGTAAGGATATGAATTGCCCTGTATGAATGTCGAGAAGGCGTCCGAGACTATCGACTCTTTTCCTGGCTCGGCGATAAAATCGAGATAATCGCTGACTCCGTCACCGACAAACCGCAACGGTTGTAACGGGGATAGAGCGCCAGGGAGAAAACAGACAGCAAGACCAACTACTTTTTCGCCTTCGGAAAAAGCAATCGCCCGGAATTTCCGCCCCGTTCCGAAATGCTTCCAGTATGTTTCTACCCACTCCCGGGATTGAAATATGGTCGCGGAATCGGATGCAGAGACGATGCATTGCCAGTCCTCACCACACCGGGACAAGAACAGGTCAAAATCCGAATATAGTTCCGTCGTTAACAATGCATGAAAAGGGGAAGAATAAGTTTCTCGATGACGATTTCCACCGGGATTATTCCTTGACGCGATTGAATTCCATACTTTTGCCGTCACGCGTGATCATCATTTTTTCGCCGTCGATTTTGAAGGTAGCGTTTTGCGTCGCCGCTGAATCTGGAACCGGTAGCTGAGACTTTCCGAGATTCAGACTGGTGATGTGCATGTTCAACTTTTCACCATCGATTTTGTAGTTACCAGTAGCGCTCATTTCACCGATAGGTAATCTCGATGTCTGGTGAAAAGCGCCGCCTTCCTTAAAATCGAGTTGAGTTGTCAAACTGACGCCCTGTATATCCATCTGCCCGTTCCACTTTCCGACGATGGTTGGACCGGAGCAACCACACAGGAGAAAAAATACAAAACCAATGATCGTACAACCAACAAAACGCATCCCTGACATCTTTATGCCTCCCGAATACAGATAATTCGTATTATCACCTATGGAATGGACAGTTTCCGGCTCCTGAAGTTGCGAGAAACGATCCACAGGAACAGGGCTATTCAGTTATTTGTATTCCCATGCATTGTAACGCCCTCCGGGGATTTGCTGCGAAGTAACGCCGAGCCGCAGCCACGTTGCAAAAACCCGATAAACGAATCAAACTAAGCGCCATGTTCCGAAAACAAGACAG
>CAIVZM010000052.1 GCA_903910385.1 uncultured Armatimonadota bacterium | reverse complement strand
CGTCAGCGCGATCCGACTCCGGGCGTTCCGGTGATGCTCGTAACATTTTCGTCAGGAGTAACACTTTTGTCAAATTTGGGCTTTGATTGATCGTCAGGCATACTCATCAGGATATTATATTCAGTGCTGGTAGAACATGAGGCATTCGTCTGCTGTAACGCGTTCCCGGTTTTTGATCCAAAGTTGCTATGCAGTATTGCCTTCTGGCTATGTGACGCGCAAGGCGTTATTCGCGCCTTCATTGAATCAGAGAAAATCACGAATACCTGTCCGATTAAGGGTGACGAACAGACTGCAACTGATCCTTATCCTTTGCAAATCGTGTAGAAAAGAAACTTTCAAAATGAAACATCTTGTCCATTCAAGGCGGTTCACCGTGTATACACGGTTCAACATTCTCCCCGCCTTAACAGCGACTCTCGCCTTCGGCGGACTCTTTTTCGCCACTCCCGCTCACGCTCAGGGAACTACCTCAGGCGGAAAAACCGCCATTGTCCGCGACGCTCTTCCTACTACGGGGACGGTGAAATCGCGCCTCGGAGACATCGAACTCAAGAACGGTTATCCAACCTCGGCTACTGCCAGTAAAATCTTCGACGATATTGATTTTCAACGCGCCTGTCAGGCATACCTCTGGGCGCTACCGCTGACGTCTTTTGTACAGTGGCAACAGGAGCAGGTACAAAAATTTGGTGCGGGAAATCTGGACTATGTGGACTACCTGACCTTTCAGGACAAATTGGGGCTCCTGACCGCGAACGCTACCACGCCCTATATTATGGCGTTTCCCAATATGAGTAAAACCGGCCCGCTGGTATTCGAAATTCCCAAAGGAGCGACAGCGGGCGGAATCGCGGATTTCTGGCAACGTCCTATCACGGATACCGGGCAGACCGGGCCGGACAAGGGACAGGGCGGAAAATATCTGATTCTGGGGCCTGATGATGAGGAAATCCACCCGGAAGGGTACTATGTTTTCCGTTCTCCTACGATCAACGTCTTTTCAGGGCATCGCGTCCTTGACCCGGATCCGACGAAACTACGCGGATTGATTAATTCTCTGAAAATCTACCCGTACAGCCAGCGGGAAAATCCCGCACCGACGCGCCATATCTCCCCGAACGGGCGCAAGTGGAGCGGCGAACAGCCTCGTGGAATCGCCTACTGGAAATCGCTTTCTAAAATAATCAATCAGGAGCCGGTTCATGAGCGGGATCGTATCATGATGGGAATGCTCCAACCTCTTGGGATTGAGAAGGGAAAACCCTTCAATCCGACCGAGCGCCAGAAGAAAATCATGACGGAAGCATCCCAGGTCGGCGAAGTGATGGCGCGAACTATTGCCTATGACAAGCGCTTCAAGAATGTGAAAGTCTGGCCAACCCGACAATGGGAAATCTCGTTGTTTATGAAAGAAACATCCCAAGAAGCCCCTTATTATACCCAGGTGGACGAGCGTACATCATGGTTTTATGAAGCGGTCGGGGTTTCGGTTGGGATGATGGGCCGGACGGTCGGCGCTGGCCAGGTCTATCTGGAAGCGACGAAGGACAAAAATGGTCACTGGCTGGATGGCAGCAAGTCCTACAGCATCCGCGTCCCTGCGAACGCGCCGGTAGCCCAGTTCTGGTCATTCACCGTCTATGACAATGAGACGCGATGTTTTGTAAATACAGGCGTACAGCCCGACCGCTCATCGCGCAATGATATCGTCAAGAATGCGGATGGCACAGTAGACCTTTACTTCGCCCCGACAGCCCCTGCGGGCAAGCCGAAATCGAACTGGATCAAGACGATTCCCGGCAAGGGTTGGTTCTCATATTTCCGACTCTATGGCCCGACAAAACCCTACTTTGATCGTTCCTGGGTACTCTCAGACATCGAAGAACTGAAATAAAGACACGAAATCACCGGTTATATGCCCGATCCAGAACGGGCATGAAAGAAAGACACCAAAATTGAAACAACCTGATCATTTATTACGGTTCACCGTTCTTCCTGCCTTTATTGCGACACTTGCCTTCGGCGGACTAATCTTCGCCACTCCCGTTCACGCTCAGGAAGCGGCTGCCGGAGAAAAGGCTGCTATCGCCGCACAGGCGCAGAGCGATGCCGCGATTGTGCGCGCCGCTATCAACGCAGAACGCGTTTCGATTATCAACGATTACCTCGGCCTTACGGAAGCCGAATCGACAGCCTTCTGGCCCGTGTACAAAAAGTACCGGACGGAAGTCAGTGCGGTCAACGATGAGAAAGGCAAGCTCATCACCAATTTCCTGCAAAACTACAACACGCTCTCGGACGATGACGCACGCAAACTGACCGAATCGTATGTGAGCGCCAATCGCAAGAAGGTTGACATTCAGAAGGGATATATTGGCAAATTCGCCAAGATTCTGCCCGGTAAGAAGGTAGCACGCCTTTATCAACTGGAAAACAAGGTGGATGCCGCCCTCGCCTACGAAGTTGCGGATTCCATGCCGTTGATGCCGGTTAAGTAAGATACCGTGTTCATTCCCGCTACTTTCGGCACGATCACCTTGAAGTAAAGTCTACTGCAGCAAGAAAATTATTTGTCGAGGATTTCGCTGGACGGCCTCTCAGGGAATGAACGCACTTCGCAAACGAAGGGGGGAGTATCTGTTAAATGGATACTCACCCCTTTTTTGTCAGACAGGACACTTCACTTCCCAGTATGCTGTGATCAGCGAGACTCCACGCACAATATGGTGATTGAATACACCGTTAACATGTACTCGAACGCAAGTTGTATTCCGTGTATGCGCGTGGTTATCGGGACGAAGAGACGAATCAGTGCAGATTCTCTCTAATCAGAGCGAACGTTCTAATGTCTGCCCGGAGAAGTTATGAAAGTTTCTCTCTGACTAATACTCACTATTTTGCGGAGGCAGCAGCTTTCTGGATGCTGAAGAAGGCGGGTTTGGGAGCGCCAGAGCGGTCGAATAGAAGGGCATGTTCGGTACGACCGCGCACCGGGAAGTTGTTCAGCCAGGAATCGCTGTCACGGACACCCCACAGAGTAACGCGACCGATCACCTCTTTATGTCGCAAAAAGATGTCGAACGCCTGACGATAACGCTCCGCCTGCTGTTCGGCGACCGTTTCGGGCAGTCCTTTCGTATAAGGGTTCATTACCGACACTTGCTCCGGCGTCATCCGTTCAATGGTTGAGATATCCGCTCCCTGATAGCGAGATGGCAGGACTCCCATATCAAGTTCGGTGATCATGACCTTGAGACCCAACGCGCCGAATTCTTTGATCGCGGTTTCCACTTCAGTGAGATCGGGGTTGTCCATGCGCCAGTGTCCCTGAATGCCGACCGCGTTGATCGGTACTTTCTGCGCGATCAACGACTTGAGCAGTTCGATAGCTTTGGGACGCTTGTAGCCGAGTTCGATATTGTAATCGTTGTAGATAAGGATCGCTTTCGGGTCAGCAGCATGGGCGGCGCGGAATGCCTCGGCGATGTAATCGTCTCCGATAGCGCGGCGCCAGGGGGAATCGCGCAGGACTCCGGGACCGTCGTTGATGGCTTCATTGACCACATCCCATTGCTTTATTTTGCCCTTGTATCGTCCGACCACGGTAGAAATGTGCTTCCGCATCCTCTCCAGAGCGACCTCGCGGGTAACCGGTTGCCCATTGGCTCCCTGAAAGAACCAGCGAGGAGTTTGCGAGTGCCATACCAGACAGTGTCCAATGGCGGTTGCGCCGTTTTTCTGCGCGATCTCTACCAGACGGTCAGCGCGTTCGAAAGTAAAATTGCCCTCGGACGGTTGGATCGCATCCGGTTTCATGCTGTTTTCCGGGGTCAGGGCGCTGAAGTGGGTTTGCGCCAGATTGAGTTCCGCAGGGTTTTTGCCGTCCAGCGCCGCGATACTGAGCGTCCCCCCGATCAGAAATTTGCCCTGAAAGACACTCTTCAAAGGCGTGGTTTTCATAAAGATTCGTTGCGTGAAGTAGTAGAGGTTGTTCTTCCAGTGCGTCCCGTCGTGCCCGTAACTATCGACATTCCAGATATGCGAGATTTCCTTCTCCTTGAGGAAGGCATGCATCTTCTGGCTGATGCCAATCAGACCGTCTTTATTGCCGCAGGACAGGTACAGGAGTTTGATTTTTTCCTGCGCGGCATTTGGGTCAGGAACCAGTTCTTCCGGCGCTTTGGTGTTGGGCGCGGACGAGAACCCACCGATCCAGGCGAATGTGTCCAGATGTTGCAGACCGAAGTTCAGCGATTGCCCGCCCCCCATGGAAAGTCCGGCGATAGCGCGGTCTTCCCGCGACTTCGAGACGGAATAACGGGATTCGATGGCAGGAATGACATCCTTGAGCAAGTCCTGTTCGAACATCGCAAACGCCGGAGCGGAAGCGAAAACGTTGCCTTCGGCACGGTCGTTCTTTTGCGCTCGTCCGTTAGGCATGACGATGATCATCGGGGTAGCTTTGCCAGCCGCGATCAGGTTATCCAGCATCCAGTTCGGGTTGGCGAACCGCCCCCATTCGTTTTCGTCGCCGCCGATCCCATGCAGAAGGTACAGGACGGGGAATTTTTTGTTTTTGGAATAGCCCGGAGGGGTGTACACCATCATCTTGCGGCGTGTCCCTACCGTCTTCGAGTCGTATTCCACCAGTTCCAGTTTGCCATGCGGGACATCCGGGCGGTTAGCATCAATGGTCGTTTTCGGGTCGGCGAAGATCTGAATGTCCTCCGGGTTTAACATGATCTGCGGCGCAGGTCTTCCTGCCGGAGGACGATTCGGCTCCTGCGCCCTCGCCAGTGTGGCGCATAGCGGCAGAATAGCCAGAGTCACGGCAATTGGTAGTATATTCGGTAACCAATCAGAAAACGAGGTAGCGAATATGGACTTTTTCATCATTGAGCTTTCCTCCGGGACACTTTCAGGCGTCTATCAGTCAAGCGGAAATGGGAATTCGACGGGCGCTAACCAGTTTCTTATACATAAACTCCGGAATCCCGCACCACAATCATAAGTATTATTGCTACGATCCGGAAGAAATTGCTGGAAGCGCAAAAACGTTACTTATTTGATGTCGCGAATGCATCCGCTGCATACCGGGGAAGCGTAAAACTTGCCTTATGCATTTCCGGGGAATAGTACCGCAATCCTTCAGGAACCGATTTGTTCCCGATGTCGAAGTTATAAGGATCGGTACCTTTTGACAGGAACGTAAACGCGATGATACCGGCAGGATAGGTCGGAACAATGGTGTAGTAGTAACCACGATTTGGGAACAGATTCGGCAGGAATTCGAAGAGTTTTTTCACCGTTTCGAAGTGGGTCTTGTAGGCGAAATTTTCCGCCTGATTTACAAAAATGCCTTCCGGTTTCATCGCTTTCTTGATATCGACGAAAAAGCTTTCGCGGAACAGGACTTCGGCTGGCCCCACGGGGTCAGTGGAATCAACGATCACGACATCGAAATAGTTTTCGAACTGCTGCGTATAGGCGCATCCGTCAGTATATCTATGGATCACACGAGGGTCAGACAATCCGCAGGAGATATTGGGGAAATGTTTCAGACAGGTGGTCACAACCGCTTCATCGATCTCAGCAAAATGCACCTCTTTAACCGAGGGATGTTTGAGGACTTCTCTGATAACTCCACCGTCGCCGCCGCCAATCACGAGAATTTTTTCCGGATTCGGATGCGCCATCATCGGTACATGAGTAATCATCTCATGATAATGCGGTTCATCGTGTTCCGTCAGTTGGACAACGCCATCAAGGGTGAGCACTTTGCCAAACTCGACGCTTTCATAGACAGCAAGTTGCTGAAAAGGCGTCTTGAAGTCTTCCAGCGTCTTCTTGATCTTGATTCGATAGCTCCATCCCTGATCTTCCGAAAAGATGGGACGTTCATACAACCACAGTTCCACGAATTGATATTCCTTTTGATGCTAAATGAGAGCGGTCCCGCCCTCTCCTACTGGAATGCCGGGTCGTTCCTCTGCACGAACGCAGATTCCTGACCCGGCGTTACCTAAGCGTGAGCGAAAAACGCTCTTCCAACCGACCCTTAGTAACGATTACAGGTATTGACCCGTGTTGTTTTCCCCTTGAAATAGCGCTGGGTAAATTCTGCGACTACTTTTGGATCGTATGCCTTGCAGGAAAAGATATCGATATAGGATCGGTTTGAATCATTGGCAAAATGTCCGGAGATACAGGATGTTTCGATCAATTGAAACATCGAATATCCTGCCACTCGTTCATCTTCGCCGAAGTGCACCACAGTGCAATCACCGAAGCGTTTCATTTCGATAAGATCGCAGAGATCGATGACATATTGCCGGATGACATCCGCCGAGCGAATCAGCCTCTCATCGCACTCTTCCACATCGATACTGGTCAGAAGACCCCAAGCGCCATCCATCCATCCCTTATCGCCACGATAAAATATCGGGGCTATATCATCCGGGTGAGATTGGATCTCAAGCAACGTGCGCGCTGTCATATCCGCGATGGCGGTCGCGCCATTCAATTCAATAACGTTTTCCATTGCTATGCCGCCACCTCCAATGGCTCAGAATGCGCCCTGTTAACTCCCAGTCCCAGAATTCCCCGGTTCATTTCCACAACCGAGGTGTTTGATGCTCGAAGCCCAAGCTCCAGTTCGCTCAGGCAGAGCCAGCTATCGATCCGTTCCCCACAGGTGAAAATATCGACCGCACAGTATCCGTGCTCCGGCCAGGTGTGGACTGTCAGATGCGATTCCGCAATCACCACCACTCCGCTTACTCCCTGTGGGCTGAATTTATGAAAGATCCAGTTGACGATAGTCGCGCCAGCTTCTTCCGCTACCCGCAGAAAAAGCTTTTCTATGAACTTTTCGTCGTTGATTCTACTGTGATCGCAGTCGTAAAACTCTGCGAGAATATGTTTGCCGAGGGCATCCATTCCTTTTTTCAATACCTTTGTAAACGATACACAAAAAGTGGTTCTCCATCACATCCGTGTTCACAGAATACAGGCATGAGGGAGATTCGATGTGAGAAAAATCCTTACATCGTCACTTTTAATCCGACATTGATTGACCAAAAGTCCAGACGGACTTATAGGACCCGCAATATCATTCTCATATAACACGAGCGATTAAATGACGTTTCAAGGGAGAATCGATACACCGACAGATCTCTTTCAGAGAGATTCGTTGCGCTCGGAGTATCGAGACATATTGATGCAGAAGCCTGGAGAACCGGAGTTCTATCGCCTTTTTCAAGAAGGGGAAAATACCAGCGGGTAGCATATTGCTATTCCCGGTGGCATCGCACAGGGGGAAAAACAGACGGAAATATCCCGTACAATATGTATCTAAAAGGAATAATTTCATTTCTGATCCATGCGCGAACAAGCCGTTGTTCTTGCGCTTGTTGGCATGGGAAAAGTGGCGGCTGTCGATGCTAGTGTTTTCGCTACAATATTATCGACCGTTTCGGGGTCTATTCTAATGATCTATCCTTTCAGTCTGTTCAGATAATCTGTTCCAGAAAACAACAACGTCTGAGATCGTTGGAGCGTTTCAACGAAATTTCCTCGTAACCGTTTCCGGTATCGCGGCGCATTTCCTCTTACGTACATGGCAACGAATTCCCCTATACTAATATCATATTTTGTAACCCGTATCTAATGGTTTACCCGGTCATAGGCAAAACGAATCATGTTGACAACTTCCTTTCTTTCGATGGATAATCCGCCCATTTTGTTCACTTCCCAACTCTGTAATCCTTTATGGTCGGTTCAGGAGCGATTGCGCAATCCCGCCGTCCTCCCCCTCACCGATGGTTATCTGACCTGTTACACCCGCTTTCATAGCGGAAGACGATGATCTGCACTGCTGGTTTGTCGGCAGTACGCGTATCGAATCCGATGGCAAACCGGCGCATGCCAACCTGCTCGGTCATGCCATCCTCGAAACTTCACGTTTTCGGGAACAAACTGAACCTTCAAGCCACAAAAAAACCGAGCCGGGAATGATTCCCAGCCCGGTTTTTGCTTTGATTCTCTTTGGCTTTGATTTATCCGGCGATATCGAAGCGGTCGAGGTTCATGACTTTGGTCCAGGCGGCGATGAAGTCCTTGACGAACTTTTCGTGTGAGTCAGAGCAGGCGTAGACTTCGGCGATTCCGCGCAGTTCGGTATTGGAACCGAAAACCAGGTCGACGCGTGTTCCCGTCCACTTGACCGCGCCGGTCTTGCGGTCGACGCCTTCAAAGACTTCCTGAACGTCCGAAGTAGGCTTCCAGGTCGTTCCTGTATCGAGAAGATTGACGAAGAAGTCATTGGTCAGGACGCCGGGTCGATCCGTAAAGACGCCATGACGTGACGATTGAGAATTCGCCGCCAACGCTCGCAACCCGCCAACGAGGACAGTCATTTCGGGAGCTGTCAACGACAGAAGTTGCGCCTTATCGATGAGCAGGGCTTCCGATGATACCGCATAATACCCCCTCAGGTAGTTGCGGAAGCCATCGGCACGAGGTTCGAGAACCGCGAACGATTCGACATCGGTCTGTTCCAGTGAGGCGTCCATACGTCCGGGGGTGAACGGGACGATCACTTCAACGCCAGCGTCCTTAGCCGCCTGTTCGACAGCGGCGCTTCCGCCCAGCACGATCAGGTCAGCGAGAGAGACGCGCTTGCCACCGGTTTGCGCGGCGTTGAACCCGGTCTGGATTCCTTCCAGAGCGGTTAGGACTTTCGCCAGTTGCGCCGGGTCGTTGGCTTCCCAATCTTTCTGCGGGGCGAGACGGACACGGGCGCCGTTCGCGCCGCCGCGCTTGTCGGAGTTTCGGAAAGTAGATGCCGAAGCCCAGGCGGTAGAAACCAGTTCGGAGATGGTCAGACCGGAGGCGAGAATTTGCCCCTTGAGCGCGGTGGCGTCGCTGGCGTCAACCAGGTCATGGTTGATTGCCGGGATCGGGTCTTGCCAGATCAGTTCTTCGGTTGGGACTTCCGGTCCCAGATAGCGCGAGCGGGGTCCCATGTCGCGGTGGGTCAGTTTGAACCAGGCGCGGGCGAAGGCATCGGCGAAGGCATCCGGATTTTCGAGGAAGCGTCGGGAAATTTTCTCGTATGCGGGATCGACTCGCAGCGCGATATCGGTGGTCAGCATGAAAGGCGCATGAGATTTGTTCGGATCATGAGCGTCGGGAATGGTTCCGGCGCCGCCGTTGTTTTTGGGCTTCCATTGTTGCGCTCCGGCGGGGCTTCGGGTCAGTTCCCATTCGTAACCGAACAGGTTCTCGAAGTAGTTGTTGCTCCATTTGGTCGGGGTTGTCGTCCATGCACCTTCCAGACCGGAAGTGATGGTGTCGCTACCACTACCGCTGCCGTAAGCGTTCTTCCATCCCCTTCCCTGCTCTTCGATGCTTGCTCCTGCAGGTTCCCTTCCGACGAACTTCGAGGGATCCGCTGCGCCATGCGTCTTTCCGAAGGAGTGACCACCCGCAATCAACGCAACCGTTTCTTCGTCGTTCATCGCCATGCGTCCGAACGTTTCGCGTATATCACGGGCGGAAGCTAGCGGGTCGGGTCGTCCGTTGGGGCCTTCAGGGTTGACATAGATAAGTCCCATCTGGACAGCGCCGAGGGGATTTTCCAGTTCACGATCACCTTCGTAGCGCTTGTCACCGAGCCATTCAGTTTCGGAACCCCAGTAAACATCTTCTTCCGGTTCCCAGACATCATCGCGTCCCCCGCCGAAGCCGAACGTCTTAAAGCCCATGGATTCGAGAGCGCAGTTTCCCGTCAGAACCATCAAGTCCGCCCAGGAAAGTTTGCATCCGTACTTCTGCTTGACCGGCCACAGGAGCAATCGCGCCTTGTCAAGGTTGGCATTGTCGGGCCAGCTATTGAGGGGAGCGAAACGAAGCGTACCCGCTCCGGCGCCGCCGCGACCATCGCCAATACGGTAAGTCCCGGCGCTGTGCCATGCCATGCGGATAAAGAAGGGACCGTAATGACCGTAGTCTGCGGGCCACCAATCCTGTGAATCAGTCATCACCGCGAAGATGTCCTTCTTGACTTCAGCAAGGTCAAGCGTCTTGAATTCCTCGGCGTAGTTGAAGGATTCCCCCATCGGGTTGGACAGGGATGAGCGCTGTCGGAGGATGTTGAGCTTGAGTTGATTGGGCCACCAGTCTCGATTGTGTGTTCCGCCTCCTGCCGCCTGCTTGAGAGCGCCGCCATGGAAGGGGCACTTGCTGACGCTCGCGTTGGTATCTTCGCCGTTGGAGATAGAATGGCTATCTTCGTTCATCTTACCGACAACAGTTTTGTTGTCGTCCACTTCGCCGTTGGTAGTTTGTTTTTCCATTGTGTTACCTTGAGAATGTTCCTTCTGTGTGAGAGTGTAGGAGTGAAAAGTAGATATTAAGTTGTCGATGTTAAGTCGTCGATGTCAAGTTGTCAGGGAGTGTAAATAATCGTCCTGGCGCGTGGCGTTTTTTGCCGGTCGTCGTTGCGGTCTGTCTGGTCACGAGACAAGGTCTGATTTTGGGGAGGGGGCGGGTTCTGGGCAATCACCGCCTTACACGCAGGACAGTAGCCCCAGAAGGTGACTTCCGCTTCGTCCAGTTCGAAACCGTGCGTGGTCGCCGGTTCCAGACAGGGTCGATGACCGACCACACAGTCGACATCTTCGATGCGACCGCATTCCCGGCAGACCAGATGATGATGGTTGTCCCCTACTCGCGCTTCATACAGGGCGGGAGCATTGGCGGGTTCGATGCGTCGTACCAATCCGGCATCCAGCAAGGCATACAGGTTATCGTAGACGCTTTGGCGGGAAAGACTGCCGAGTCGCTCCCGTGCGATGACCATGATTTCGTCGGCGTTCAGATGCGCACCATTGTGTACCGCCGCAAGGACTGCGAGTCGTGGCGCCGTGACACGCATCCCCGCCGCCCGTATTCTTTCCTTCAGATATTCTCCGATGGAGTTTTCCCTATCGATGTTGTTCCCTTTGTCGTCCCTGGCGATTGATTGTAATTTCGCATCTTCATCCATGTCGTCATGATGACACATAATCTGGATTTTGTCAATAAAACGACTAAGTCAATGAAAATCATTTTATACACCGTCTCTGGATCGCCCATCGCATCAGGGTGTAGGCTGGCTGTCGCTGATTTTCCTGATATCAACAGTGTGCATCGGACTGTGAACCCTGGTTGTGTCACCCTGCTCCACTCGCGGCAATAACGTCAATACCGCCTCCACCTCAAAACGAATTTGTTCCTGCGTCCGGTCATTTAACGGGCGATTGGGGCAACAAATGTCGAAGTATAGGCGCATTGGTGTACCTTTTGTAGCACGAACGCCCCGCTCGCTTATGCGAACGGGGCGTACATTCAAGTTCTACACAAATGCTTCAGGCGTTCTTGGTCATTTTGCCCTTGTCGGCGGCCTGGGCGTTGCTACGGGCTTCGGCGGCTTTTTCCTGCATTTCTTCGACGGATTTGGTGTGCAGGCGGGCGACCCCCTTGAAGCCGTCCATTGTCTTAACGCGGGTTCCGTCGGTTTCGTGTTTTCCGAGACTCGCACTGGCGACTTCGATTACCTTGTGAATTTGGTAGGATCATGGTTCACTCATCCTCAAGCGTTCTGTAGGATGTCGGCTTTGTCGGCAGTCTTGACCGACGGACGCCGCGCCGCCCTCTTGCGCGGCTCCTTGTCTGCCCTCAGATGGTATTTTTTGCCAGATACAGCGCCACCTCGCGCTCGAACGCCACCCGCAGATGGTTTGTCTCAAATGCCATCTCCCGGCGCATCGCCTCATCGCAATGCGGTTCCTGCGCGTCTCGGTCGCCCTGACCATAGAGTTGGGCCATCTGCTCAATCGCTACCCGCAAATGCAGTTCGTTTTCGATCGGCGACATAAATCACTCTCCGTCTGAGCGTAGTTATTTTACGACTCCGGGTGGCGACGCGTTCGTGGTATGTCCGGTCATGCCCAGCGTTCGTGCAAAGGACTTTTCCACGTTGGTAAAATCAGTGGCCGAAAAGTTCCCCATGCGGCGGATGACTAATGCCTGCTCTACTGTGCCGAGAATTCCCTTGACGACAGACGGTTTAAGCAACCCGGCGGGCGCCCAATCGTGAATCGGTATATCGTCCGCCTGTCCGGTTGAAACGTTGCTTGTGATCGGCGCGACAATCAGGTCGGGGCGGCGGCTGTTATAATCCGTTGCGCTCACAATGACGGCGGGGCGGCGCTTACTGCCCGACTGGTCGGTGTAGGGAAACGGCAACAGAACAACCTCGCCGCGCTTAAAGGGCGTCATAGACGGAATCCTCGTCATTGTCCCAGACGGCGGCGAAGGCGGGCGCGGAGAGGCGCATCAGGGAGCGGGTCAGTTCGGCGTCGGCGATTTCATCGGCGCGGGGCAGTTGCAACAGGTCGCGCCCCAGGACGCGCCAGTTCTCGCCGATTTTGACGCCTCGCGCCATGCCCGATTCGAGAAGTTGCTCCACGCTCTGGAACGGTACGCCTAGCATTGCGGCGACTTCCTCCGGGGTGTAGTAGATATTGGGCTGAATCTCCAGCGCGGGCATTATCATCTGTCAAATTCCTCAAAGAATTATACCCGAAGGGGCGGACGGAAAACTCCGCCCGCCCTGATCGTCTCTGTCGCTTGACTTATGCGTTCTTGGTCATTTTGCCCTTGTCAGCGGCCTGGGCGTTGCTGCGGGCTTCGGCGGCTTTTTCCTGCATTTCTTCGACGGATTTGGTGTGCAGGCGGGCGACGCCTTTAAAGCCGTCCATTGTTTTGACACGGGTTCCGTCGGCTTCGTGTTTTGCGAGACTTGCCTTCGCGGCTTCGATAGCGCCGGTGGCGACATATTGCGGGAGCCACTTTTCGCCCGCAACAAGCATTTCATCGGTCATCTGCCAGATTTCTTCGGGATCGCAGACGGCTCCGGTCAACGGGTCGTGAAGCATCGCCTGTTTGAGTAACAGCGCATCGCCGGTGACCGCCGCCTTGACCGCCATTTCCTGTACGCGGACGCTGACATTACAGGTTGCGGCGCACGCCAACGGCAGATCGCCGACAACCGGCATATTCAGACCATTCCGGTCTACATAGCCGGGGATTTCGATGATACAGTCATTGGGCAGATTCGGGATGTGATTGACATTCGGGACATTGAAGTGCCCGCGATAGACTCGTCCCGTTTCCAGACCTTCGATGATGTATGAACCGTGCTCCTCGGAACGCTTATCCGGAGTGAACTTCGGCGGATCTTGCGCCAGCCAGTTCGGGAAATCGGTCTCGAACCAGTTTCGACCTTCGGTGCAGACGCGCAGATAACCGCCCGTCTCGCCGTTGATCCACGACGACATGTCGATCCATTTGGTGATATCGTCCAGGCGCTTGCGGTACCAGGGCAGATACTCGGAGAGGTGTCCGTTCGACTCCGTGGAGTAGAATCCAAAGCGTTTGAGAACGTCGATACGAACTTTCTCTGTGGTCGGATAATCCGGATGTCCCATGAATAGGGCGTGCATCATCGGAATCAGGTCATGACCGCGCCAGTTCGCCTTGACGCACCAGGTCTGGTGATTGATACCGGAAAAGATGAAATCGATGTCGTTCTTATGAATCTTTTCGTCCGTGCCGATCAGTCCCTGCGCCTTCGCCCAGATGGTCGTACAACTGGCGATCTGGTGCTGTGCGCCCTGAACTCCGTGACACAGACCGATGGTCTTGACGCCGCCATATGTATTCGCCGCCCAGGTCAGCATCGCCATCGGGTTGGAATAGTTCAGGAAGAGCGCGTCCGGCTTCGCGACTTCACGGATATCTTTGCAGAAATCCAGAATGGCGGCGATGCCCCGTTGACCATACATGATACCGCCAGCGCAAATCGTATCGCCGACACACTGGTCGATGCCGTACTTGAGCGGGATATCGATATCGGTCGCGAATGCTTCCAGACCGCCGCACCGGATCATGCAAAGAACATAATCCGCATCGGCGATAGCGGCGCGTCGGTCTATGGTCGCCGTGACCGTTGCGGGCAGGTTGTTTCCCTTGATGTCTCGTTCCGCCAGTTGCGTCACCATATCCAGATTGTGCTGGTTGAGGTCGGTGAAGGCGAAGTGCGTATCCGCAAATTCGGGGACGGTGAGCAAATCCGCCATCAGGCGACGCGTGAAGCCGATAGACCCGGCTCCGATCATGGCTATTTTCAGTGGCATGAGGTTAAAACTCCCGGTGAGGTGATTCGTTACGGGAAGTGTTCGATAGGAAGAAGAAGGAGTCCTGCCTGTGTTGCCACTCTACAACGTTGGCATTTTACGAACCGGACGTGGGGCAGTGCGTGCATAGATAGACCCGCCGGGTACATACCAGCCCGCTTTCTTCCGTACCATGGAGTTTGGATCGTGTGCGTGCGCTTCTTCCAGGGTTTGTAATGCCTGAGGATGGCTATGAACAAACAACCCGACGACTTCAACCGCCATAGCGCGAACATGTCGGTCGTTATCGCAACGGAGTAAGCGAAGCGCTGGCGGCAATATGTCCTCCGCCGTCGGACGCCAGCATCCCTCCTTACACTTATCACACGCCAGAGCGTGTAAGGCGGAGATACGCACTCCCGGATCAGGATCACTCAGCATCTCTAACAGGTCGCATAACGCTTCGGGCGTTACCAGATGATCCAGCAAATTACAGCAGTATTTTCGAACGGCGGCGTTCGGGTGTCGAAGACCCTTCTGCACTGCCGGCAGGACAAGGTAACCCCTACCGAGCAAAGTTCTGTAGGCAGTCTTCGCTCGGTAGGGAATTCCGAGTTGTTCGATCACTTCCTCTATCTCCAAGGCAGGAACTAACCTTCCCGACACATCACGAGATCAATCGCTCGATCTCCCGAAAGTCTTGATCTGATCAACTAAAAGACCCTGTAATTCAGGTTCTATATTAGTTTCCGTACAATTAACTAATACAGAACCTTCATTACAGGGTCTGTTTTCAACCTTCGTGGCTTGCCGACAGGCAAAACCTACATAGGAATAACCCAGACATTGCGGTACTGCACGACATCATGGTCACCTTGAAGGATGAGCGGCCCCGTCTTTGTCATTTCTTTGAATTCGCCGTACTGAATACCGGTCATTCCCGTGAATTCCTCATTGTTCTGTACAATGACCCCGTTCTGAATGACCGTAACGCGAGGCTTTTCGGTCACAGCGCCTTTATCATCGAAGCGGGGCGCACGGAAGAAGATATCGTAGGACTGCCATTCCCCTGCTGGCTTGGAAGCATTGATTCGCGCGGCTTTCTGGCTGTAAAGCGCGGCGGCGTTATGCGACTCCGGTTCCTGGCCAAAAGAATTGAATATCTGGACTTCGTAGCGGCCCTGAATTCCAACTCCGGCATTGCCGCCACCTTCTTTAGGACAGCGAAATTCGACATGGATAATGGCATCGCCGAATTCTTGTTTGGTGACAATATCGGACTTATTCGGCGTCGCAATTTTGTCTTTAACTACCCAGCCAGCAGGTTCAGTCGAATAGCGCTTGATCCACATCTCCCGCAGTTCGGATTCCTTACCGGAAAAGAGGACAATGGCTCCCTGAGGCGGAGTAGACGGCAGAGTCAGGGAGATAGGCGTGGGAGGAGCTGCTTTCAATCCGTGCGCTTGAACGCTGGCGCCTGCTGATACAAGGGCGACGCTGATACCGAAGGCGACGGCAGCGCCTTTCCAGATGCGAAGAGGTGATTGCATAATTTGAATCCTGAGCGAAAATACATTTCCCCGGATCGAATTCCGGGTAGGGTATTCTTACAATTCACCCGATGTGTCGGTGAATCCTTCGAAAATCTCTCTCCGAAGCGAAGGGAAATATGAAGGCGCATGACTTGTAGATTCGGCTTCTTGACATACGGGTAAGTCTTGTTTATAATCTGCGTCATAACCAACGCTTAATGTTGCCTTAACAAAAAGTGGTTTCCGATTGAGTTTACACTCGCTATAGTGCACGAGAAGGTTCGCTTTTCATTATCGATGCAATAGAACCAAGATCAATATCTTCCATGGGGCGTCCGTAGAGGGGCGACTCTAGTAAAACGGAAGGGGCAGTGACGACAGGGACGTCGACAATGGTCGCATATGCGACTATTGAACGTGGCGGCCGGTTGTGACTGCCCTTTTTGCGTTTTACAGAAGGGGCGTCGAAAGGAAAGCGTTGGCGCAGGCTAACGCTTACGGAGTTAACGATAGCGTGCGACAGTCTAGCGTTCTGATTGTGGATGACGACTCCATTGTACGAATGGATTTACGGGCGCTCGTGTCCGCTCTGGGGCATCGCGTCGTCGGCGAGGCGGAGAATGGCGGCCAGGCATTGAGCCTCGCCCGGTCATTGAAACCGGAAATCGTCCTTCTGGATATTATGCTGCCGACTCTTTCTGGTCTGGCGGTGGCGCGGATGGTACATAACGAGCGTCTCTCGGCGGTTGTTCTGATCACCGGCGCGGCGGACACAGGCCTGGTGAGTGAAATGGAACTCACCGGAGCGATGGGATTCCTCTCCAAACCACTTCGCGAAATGGATCTGCGGGTCGCTCTGACACTGGCGACGGCACGGTTTCAGGAACGCATCGCGCTGGAAGAGGCAGTTAAAAACCTGACAGAACGCATGGAGGCGCGTAAGCTTGTCGGACGCGCCAAGGCGATCCTGATGGAGCAACATCAGTTGAGTGAGCGTGAAGCGTTCAGACGTATTCAATCTCAAAGCCTCGCATTACAAAAGCCCTCTCATGAAATCGCCCGGGCGATTATCACGGCAAGCGAGGTCTCATTGCAGTTTGGAGCGCCCAATATTAAAATCCTTAAAGGGAGTGAGGTCTAAAATCCGCGGTCCATCAGGATCAGTAGACTGTGAATTCTTACCAGTTTTGCATGGTAACATATCGTTTGAATAGGCGGGGCGGCAGCCGAAATCGGAGCGCCCGACGAAAGGAAACATCGGAATGACCAAAATCGAAGCGGTTATTCGCCCACAGCGGATTGATGAAGTAAAAGCTGCTCTGGAAGATGTCGGCGTCACAGGCATGACTGTCATCGAGGTGCGCGGAGCAGGTAAGCAAAAAGGTTACACACAGCATTACCGGGGAGCGGAATATACGGTGAACCTGATCCAGAAGCTAAAGGTCGAGATTGTCGCCGATGATTCTGACGTGGAGAAAATCGTGAACGCGATTGTCGCCTCCGCACGGACCGGTGAAATCGGAGATGGTAAAATTTTTCTTTCTCCCGTCTCGGACGCTATTCGAATCCGAACCGGCGAAAAAGGCGGCGAAGCGGTATAGTAAAGACACGGGGGCGCGATGCGCCCCCGTATTTTGTTAATGATCCATGTCCTATTCGTTTGTCTTGGAAATATATGCCGCTCGCCGATGGCGGAAGCAGTGTTTCGCCATAAGGTTGCAGAGGCGGACTTGTCCGATTTCATTCTGGCCGACTCCGCAGGAACAGGTTACTGGCATATCGGAGAACCTCCTCATCAGGGAACCCGGCGGATTCTTGCCAACAAAGGCGTTTCTGACGACGGCATCCTCGCACGGCAGATATCACGCTCTGACCTAGACAAATTCGATTATATCCTTACGATGGATGAAGCGAACCGGAGGGATGTTCTTACTCTGGGCGTCGCTCGAGGCGCTATCCAACCACTGCTAAAATATGCCCCTCACCTGAATGCGCTCGAAGTTCCAGACCCCTATTATGACGGGAGTTTTTCCCATGTCTATGATTTGATAGACGCTTCGTGCGAGGGACTGTTGAAGACAATCCAGACTGAGCACAACTTTCAGGTTCTATGACAGAACGCTTGAAGCATTGAAGACCCGATCTTCAGGCATCAGCGTCGCGATTGTTTTCCGATAGAGATAACGCTTTCATGCCCGCTTCCAGTCGAGCGCCGCGAGCATAATCGGCGGCGGACATCGCGCCCTTATTTTCCGGTTGGATACGGGTCAGAATCAGGACATCCTCTCTAGCGGCAAGAGCGATCCCCTCCTTGAGGATGGCAATAATCGTTCCCGGAGGTGAATCACTCTGTGTATTTTCGATGCGTGCGTCGAGCGTCTTCAGGGTCTTACCGCCAACTCCGATAAATGCGCCGGGACGAGGCGTGAAAGCGCGGATTCGCCGCAACATTTCCGTCGCGCTTTCTCGTTCCGGATCCAGCATACCCATCTCACGGGTGACAGGGGAAGCGTAAGTCATTCCATCAACGCTTTGTGGCGTCGATATAATATCGCCCGACTCAAGACCGTCCAGAGTCGTGATCAGAAGTCGTGCGCCCATTTCCGCCAGAATCGGTTCCAGGGTAGTGACAGTGTCCTGAGGTCTGATAGGAAGCCTTTCTTCCTGATACACCGGTCCGGTATCAAGAGTAGCTTCCATTTGCATGGTGGCGACTCCCGTTTCCGCATCTCCGGCAAGAATGGCATGGTGGATGGGAGCAGCTCCGCGCCATCGTGGCAGTAACGAAGCGTGAACATTTACTCCGCCATACCGCGGAATATCCAGCATCTTTTGCGGGATAATTTGCCCGAACGAAACCACGACCAGCACATCGGGAGCGAGATTTCGCACCACTTCGAGAAATGGAGAGCGACGCACCTTTTCCGGCTGATATACATCATAGCCGAGATGCAACGCCAGTTCTTTCACCGGCGTCATCGCTAGTTTCATTCCCCTGCCGCTTGGTCGGTCAGGTTGAGTTACAACCCCCACAACTCGGTGTCGGAACCCGGCGTCATGGATCGCCTGCAACGTCGGCACGGCGAAGGCGGATGTCCCAAAAAACAGGACTTTCATACGTACCTCTTCTGAAACTATTCCGCCAGAGGCTCGCTGTTTTCCGAAGCCTGTTCATCCGCCGTCAACATATGAAGCGTTTTCGGGTCCGCATGATCAATGAACAGGATGCCGTCCAGATGATCATACTCGTGCTGAATGACACGCGCTTCAAAATCGACGGCGCGAAACCGCACCGGTCGCCCATCTCTATCCAACGCCTGAACATTCACCTCGCGAGCGCGACGGACAACGCCACGCAAACCGGGAATGGAAAGACAACCCTCTTCCGGCTCATACTGTTCACCACGGAACTTGCTGAGACGGGGGTTAATCAGCGCACGAAGCCCGTCTCCCGCATCGTAAACGAAAATACGGAGACTCTTACCCACCTGAGGAGCGGCAAGACCAACTCCATGAGCGGTATACATCAATTCGCCCATTTCACGGATCAAGGCGCGAATATTTGTATCTACCGTGGTCACTTCGGCAGCGACGCGACGTAAGACTTCCGCTTCTGGCGTTCCATACTTGATAATTTTACTATCATCGAAGGGACGGTTATATTTATCGTCCTGTGTTGAGGTATCCGTTGACGATGATTCAATCTCAGGCGCATCAATGGTTGCGGAAGGTGGCATGCCGATATTTTACCACAACGCTTTTTTCGATCCGAGACCGCACGACAGGGCGAAATGACTCATTTCCCAATACAAAACCGGGCGAAGATACTCTTGAGGATATCCTCACGCGCCGTCTCCCCCGTGATTTCTCCGAGGGAAGCGAGAGCGGCGTGCGCGTCAACGGCGATCAGTTCCGCAGGAAGACCTAATCTGAGAGTCACCTGAGCACAATAGTTCGCATCTTTGGCGGAAAATAGCGCTGCCTCGTGGCGTGCGGAAGTTACCAGAGGATCGATTCCCTCCCATGCCTCACCTTTTGTCGCCACTGCTACAATTTCATCGATCAATTCGGCTAATCCCGACCCTGTTGTGGCTGAGACAGCAATTATGGAAATGGGGTCGTAACGCATACGCAACAAAGCGCACAACGGTTCTGCATCTGCGATATCCGATTTGTTTACTACTATGACAAGTCGATTACTTGCTAAAACATCCAAAGATGCATAATCCTCAAAAGTCGCACCCACATTTGAATCCAGTATTGCGACTACGACATCCGCGTTTTCAACAGCGGTACGGGCTCGTTCGACGCCGATAATCTCTACCGGGTCATTTGTCTCACGAATCCCTGCCGTATCCAGAGCGCGTACCGGGATTCCATGGAGAATCAAGGTTTCTTCTACAATATCGCGAGTGGTACCGGGGATGGGTGTAACAATCGCCCTTTCGGTTCCCGAGAGGGTGTTGAGTAAGGAAGATTTGCCGACATTTGGTCGCCCCGTCAGGACCAGAGTGATGCCATCACGGATGCGTCGCCCATAAGCAGCAGTATCGACAAGGCGTTCGATAATCTCCTGCGCCGTCGACAATGCGGTGTCAACGGCGACAACATTCAAATCTCCCACCTCTTCGGGAAAGTCGATGCTCGCCTCAACGAACATGAGCGCTTCCTGAATGGCGCGCGCCGCTTTTTTTACCGCGAACGACAGTTCGCCATTCAGTTGCCGACGAGCGATGCGTTGCGCGGCGACCGTTCCCGCCGCGATCATATCCGCGATCGCTTCCGCCTGAGCGAGGTCTAGTTTGCCGTTAACAAACGCACGTTCACTGAATTCTCCTGGTCGTGCCGTCCGGGCTCCCGCCGCAAGAAAAGCAGCAAACACACGTTTGAGAACAACTGGCCCGCCATGCCCCTGAAACTCAATCACATGTTCGCCGGTGAACGAATGGGGCGCAACGAAGGTCGCCAGCAGGCCATCATCTATGATCTCCCCCGTCTCAAGATCATAAATGACAGATCGCTTGAGCGCGCGTGGAGGTTGGGCGTTCACCGATTTTTTGGGTCGTGTCACCGCATCGGCGATTTCGAATGCAAGTGGTCCTGAAACGCGAACAATCCCGATCGCTCCTGCTCCCGGCGCAGTGGCGATCGCGGCGATGGTATCTGTCGGATCGTCCCTCATAGAATCCATGTCAGGGTTACCTGTTTGAAAATGGATGACGAAGGACAATTCCCTTCGCCTTCATTGGGATGCGTAACTGCGACATTCATTTGGCTTGGGGCGGTTCAGGGAAAGGAACATTTTCCGTGGCGGGTTGCTCGCCCGGAATGCTCAACTGCTCGACTTTCTGGTTTAGATTCGGCATTTGCGCTCCTTGCCCCCCATTGGAGAGTTGTCCCGCCATGGGAATCAAAGCTTTGAGCTGGTGTACCGCTTCGCTATAGACCCAGACGAAAAAGATCGTTTGAAGCAAGCTGAAAACCAGTCCCCAGATCAGCGTTATCTTGCCGATCTCAATCTTCCGTCGGTCATCGAGCATCAAAAAGATGATACCTACCGGTACAGCGACAGCAGGAAATAAAAAAGCGAGAGCGATAGCGGACCAGAATGCGACGGCGGGGTCTACGAAACGCTGGGCAGTTCCGACCGGTGAGGGAACCGCAACGACATTTCCCGAGGCGGGTTGCGGTATTCGTGGCATAACGGCGGAGGGCATCGGGGCAGGGATGCCTGCGCCAAGCGGGGACTGGCATTTCCAGCAATTCGCCTGAGTGCTGAAATTATTTTCCCCGCACCGGGGACAAATAACGCGCCCTGCCGCAGTTGACATATTCGTTCGTTTCGCCTGATTACTCTTCTGTGCGCTGCTTTGCCGCTTTTTCAGCAGACGCCCCTATAGAGGCATGATTATCGTCCGCCGAAGGGATCAGCGACAACCCGGAACGCTGATAGGCGACATAAAGCAATAGCGCCAGAGCAGCGACGACGATGCCGATTAAGGTCACGTTCCTCTTTCGGGCTTCAGGAGAATATTGCTGACTGAGGACTTCCGTTGTCGTGTCGTCGTTCCCGGTTGCATTGAACGCTTTCAAACTCGGGTAATCACTCTTTTGTTCACTCTTGGCCATGATAGTTTACTACACTGCCTTCCGATCATGATTGTATCGTATCAGCGACGCATCGCTACTGAGTGTAGCAGCGTCTACGGCGGTCACGATTGTTCGCCACAAACTCCTGAAACCTTTCGCGCCCTTTGATTATCAAACAGGAGGTATCCCCTGACGCGATGTTGCATTCGAGGATAATAAGCATCACCCCTTGTGCTGGTGTACAAGGGTACGTTAGCAGAGTGGACAAAAATGGCTTCGGAATATTCAGCATTGATGAACTGTGCACATATTCGCCCCCTTCTTTCCGCATATGCGGATAAGGAGACGACGGAAGTGGAATCGGAGTTGATCAAGCGTCATCTCGCGTGTTGCTCATCCTGCGCTTCGGAACTTGCTTTCGCGCAAGCGATGAATACCTCACTGTTTACGATGCCCCTAGCGGTTCCGCCGCCTGATCTTTTCGACAGCATCGCCGCCGCCACCTATTCCCGACCGACCCTGCGACAACGCTTTGCACAGTGGCTCGCTCCTGCGCCGACCCGTTGGACGATGGGAACTGCCATCGCCACCTGTCTGACGATTGCCATCATCGCGCCTCGTCTGGGAACGGGGATATACCCTTCGCAGGGCGACATCGCCATCAAGAATCGTCCCTCAAGACCAGCGGCAGTGTCACCAAAGGGTGAAACGAAGGCGGGCGGGGATAATAGCGCCGTTGCGGTAAACCAGTCGGAGACGAAGACGATAAAGTCGGAGACGAAGACGATAAAGTCGGAGACGAAGACGATAAAGTCGGAGACGAAGACGATAAAGTCGGTTGCTAACCTGAATGTCAATTCGGCGACGGTATCGACGGATAAAGTACAGGCCAGAAATGAGACGGTAGCGCAATCCGCAACCGGCGCACCCGACAAAGCGCCCTTGCAAGCGACGCCACACTCCCTAACGGAAAAGGCGAAGCCTTCGGATAACAGGATCGCCGGGACGACATCGGCGTCAGCAGTAGCGAACGATATGTCGAGGTTTATGAAATCTGGCATTTCTCCGGCATCCGAATCGAAATCCGCCGTCAAACCTCGTCCTGAAACGCAGATGGCTATTAATCCTGTCAAGTCGATTCGCAAAGAATCCGGCGTCATCAAAATTGAGAGCGTGCCATCCGTGGCACATCCCGTCGGTACTGTAGCGGTCATCGAGCCGAAGCATTCCCCGGCGCCGGTTACGTCAGCCAAGACACCAGATTCTAAAGAACCGGAAAACACAACGCATGAAGGAGCTCCGGACGTTCGGGTCGCCGTCGCGCCTCATGATCCGGAACCCGCGCCCGGAACGCAGGTTGCGATGGCGGAATCGTCAAGAGCGTCACACGGTTTCCGCTTGACCCTGCGTAACGCCGGAACCAACCAACGTCAGAATGTCAATTTCCCCTCCCCACCGAATTTAAGACCAAATACGGTATCGTTCGCTACGGATTCAAGCCGCATCCAATTGGTCAGTGACAATGATCGGGTGGACAGGCTCGATACAGATCGGGTTACCTCCTTGAAGTAGCCGTTTATTCACTTCGAACCCATTCATTTTTTGTGCGTTTTGGTGGTAAAATAAAAAGGATATGGACATACGGCGGGGGCGGAAACTCCGGTGTACGAACCGCATATTGCGACCCTGCCGCCATAGACTGCAAGCGTCGGGAGGTGTCTTATGAATCGGACAGCTATTCGGTGTCGGTGCGGACAGCGCATCGGTGAACGAGAGGTTATGCACACCGGATACTACCCCCGCATGTTTGGGCCGAGCCTGGTGGCAGTGCGTTACCGATGTCCACGCTGTAAAAAAGTGGACGAACAATACGTCCGCCAGGAAGAGTGGGACAGCGGTATCCTTCGTGACGATGCCATTGAGGCATCAGACAATGAGATGCATGACTTCATCAAAATGGGTCCCATTGAGATGGATGAGCTGGTCGAGTTTCATAAACAACTGGAAAAGCTCGATGATTTAAACGAGATTAATAATGAGTTCTCGGACTGGGTTCCGACGGACGATGAAGAATAACTGGGAAACCAACGGAGGCGACGCTATACAGAAGCGTCGCCTCTTTACTGTTTGCGCTCTGCAGATTTCCTAGCTATGACCGGCGGATTCGCCGCGTAGAAGCGCGACCGCGTGAGGCAGAAGCGGTGTCAGCGCCTTCATGCAATCGCGAACGCCGCCAGGGCTTCCTGGCAGATTTACGATAAAGGTTTTATCGTGGATTCCCGCCACTCCCCTGCTCAAAGCTGCAAATGGCGTTTGCTTCAGACTTTCTGACCGCAACAGTTCCGCGATTCCCGGCGCATTACGATCCAGAATAGAGACAGTCGCTTCTGGAGTGACATCTCGCGGGGAAAAACCCGTTCCTCCGGTCGTCAGGACAACGTCGCAACCGGCATCGCACATTGCCTGCAATACCATCGCGATTTCGCCTTCGTTATCTGGCACTAGCATTCGCAGAAACACATCAAAGTGTTCCGGATGCAGATGACTTTCCACTTCCGGTCCTGATAGATCAGCCCGTTCCCCCGAAGAGGAACGATCCGAGACCGTTAATATCCCGACGCGAATCATTTCGCTCATGGCACAGTTTAATTCGCTTATTCGCATCTCGAATCCTCCTACCATGCTTGCCGGTCGAATTCATCTTTGCGTATTCTGGCAGGCGTCAGAGTTCATTTTTCTCGTTTTGCATATCGATGGGTTGCGCATCGAGACTCAATCGTCTCAGCGAAGGCGAGATTGCCGCCGTGACGCCGACAACCAACAGTGTCACTACACCGCCCAGCCAGACCGAACGCTCCGTCCCCAGCAATCGCGCCGTAACGCCACTCTCAAAAGCGCCAATCTCGTTGGATGACCCGATAAAGATCATACTAACCGCATTTATACGCCCGCGAAGAGGCTCCGGTGAGTACAGACGCAAGATGGCGGAGCGAATCACCACACTGATTCCATCGAAGACGCCGCTAAAAAACAATGCGGTCAAAGTCAGGTAAAAGTTGGTGGAGTTGGCAAAGATAATCATGCTGACACCGAACGCCGCGACGCAGAGAATCAAGTTTCTTCCAGCATTTTTCCCTGGCGGAAAGCGCGTTGCGGCAAGCGAAGCGAGTAATGCCCCAGCGGAGGGCGCAGCAGTCAGGAACCCAAGCCCCCGGGCGCCGACATGCAAAATATCATGTGCGAAAATTGGCAACAACGCCATCGCGCCGCCAAACAATACGGCGAAGAGATCCAGAGCCATCGAGCCGACCAGCGCCGGCGTGGAAAAAACATAGCGTATTCCGATCGCGATACTTTCCCAGATCGACTCGCCTTCTATCGCAGGAGGAACAGGTTTTGGAGCGATGCGCGATACGGATATCAGGGATAGGGAAAATAATCCTGCCAGTAACAGGTAGGTCTTATACGTCCCCAGCAAATCATAGGAGAAACCCGCCAAAGCCGGGCCGATGATCGAACATCCCGTCCAGACACTCGATAAATAAGTCGCCGAGCCAACCTGCAACTCACGAGGTACGACTTGCGCTTCGAACGCTCCCGAAGCAGGCCCGCTGAATCCGCGTGCGATCCCCGCCAGAAAAATGACTGCATAGAGAGCATAGACGGATGGTTTTGCCGCGCCCATCGAAAGCGCGGCGAAAATGAGAGCGCACAGAATAGAAATGCCCTGCGTGACCAGCACAATCTTGCGACGGTCATGTCGGTCGGCAAAATGCCCTCCGAATAACGCCAGCGAAAGTGAGGGAATCGCTTCGACAAGACCAAGCCATCCGAGCGCCAGCGGATCACGGGTGATCTCATATATCTGATATCCAATGACAACCGCCAGCGCCCGACTGGCAAGCGTCCCAAAGGCGACAGCAGAAAGTAAATAGCGAAATTCCGGCAGGCGTAGCGCGGCGCGATTATCCGGCAATGAGGAAGTAGTCACTTACTCATTTTAACCTTATACCGTAGGAAGCGCCGGAAAAGGAAGGGCAGCCCGGACACCTCTACTCGGACAGGGCAGGAGACGCCGGTATAATCTCGACATAACGAATCTGGGATGTATTCAAAACGACAAGACCATCAACGGCAGGACCAAAGGATGGCTTAATCGTGAAAGCAGGTTTGGATAAATTCGATTGCGCGTATTGCGCGGCAATCTCCAGCGAATCCTGTTGGACCAGTTCTACAATCTGTTCGCCGGTTCGATCACGGGAATCACTGTCAAACCAGTAGCGAATCTGAATGGTCATGACCTGTTACCTACCCCTTACGCAAATCATTTTCTTACCATAACCGATTTTGCGGAAAGCGTCAACCGATGCTAAAAGCGCGTTTTTCTATCACTTTCAATCTTTTCCGTTATTAGACGATGCGAGGTCAAAATCCCGTCAAAGATTAGATGGAATAATCCTCACCGCCCGGTTTGACATCATCAGCGAACACACGCAGACGGCGTGCACGAATAAACACCGGTTCCCCGGATTGCAGACTCAATTCCTCGTAGCGTTCGCGTGTCAGAAGTGCATCCAGTGGCTCACCGTTTTCCCGCTCAAGTTCGACCCGCACGAAAGGTCCGAGTGAAGCAATAAAGGTGACGGTGGCAGGAATGAGGGAAGCGGAGTCACCATTATGATGCCGGGTGATATCGATATCGTGCGGGCGCACAAAGCCGGACACGGGGGCATCAACCAGAGCGGCATGTTCCGGCGCGTCCAATGTCAGATCGCCGATACGTACCTGCCCATGATCCGCCCTACCCCTAAATCGGTTGACATTGCCCAGAAAGTTGAGGACAAATGCATTTTTGGGTTCGAGGTATACTTCGTCCGGCGTTCCGATTTGTTCGATATGCCCTTTGTTGAGGACAACCACACGGTCGGAAACCTCCAGCGCCTCTTCCTGATCGTGCGTGACAAAGACCGTCGTCACGCCCAGTTCATCATGAAGCTTACGCAACCGGCGACGCAGTTCTTGACGCACACGGGCATCCAGAGCGCCGAAAGGCTCATCCAGCAGCAATACCTTTGGTTCAACCGCCAGAGCGCGTGCCAACGCTACCCGTTGACGTTGCCCCCCGGAAAGCTCTGAGGGATAGCGCTCCGCTAACCCTTCCAACTGGACGAGTTGTAACAAATTGGTAACGCGATTTTTTATTTCCGTATTATTGGGACGTAGTTTTCGCGGGCGTACACGCAACCCGAAGGCGATATTTTCCGCCACCGTCATGTGTCGGAAAAGCGCATAGTGTTGAAATACGAATCCTACCTGTCGATCTTGTGTCGGTTGGTCCGTCGCGTCATTACCATGAAAGATCACGGAGCCGGAATCTGGCGTTTCGAGACCCGCGATAATACGCAACAATGTCGTTTTTCCCGAACCGGATGGTCCCAATAGAGCAACCAGTTCCCCGGTGTGGATATCCAGGTTCACTCCACCCAGCGCATTGAAATCGCCGAATTTTTTGGTTACGCCCTTGACTTCGATACTCATATTTTTATTCGGAAAGCGTTAATGTCGCTTTCGCACCTGACCACGTAGTTCGATAAATGTCTTCGCTGCCAGAGTGACGAGAGCCAGTAGCGCCAGAACGGAGGCGGCGGAAAATGCAGCGACAGTACTGTATTCGTTGTATCGCGCCTCGATATGTAGAGGTAATGTCATCGTCTGTCCGGTGATATGTCCGCTGACAACCGATACCGCTCCAAACTCTCCGACGGCGCGAGCGGAACATAGGATGATTCCATACAGCAATGCCCACTTGATATTGGGAAGCGTCACGCGCCAGAAAGTCTGCCATCCACTAGCTCCTAGCGTTCGTGCCGCCTGCTCTTCCTCCTGCCCTTGAGATTCCATCAGAGGAATCAATTCACGAGCGACAAAAGGCATCGTCACGAATGCAGTAGCCAAAATTATACCGGGAGTCGCGAAAACTATCTTCCAGTTGTGAGCATCCAAATACGAACCAAACCACCCGCGTGATCCAAAAAGGAGAACCAGCATCATCCCTGCAATGACAGGTGAGACAGCAAAGGGAATATCGATCAACGTCAGCAGAGCGGAGCGCCCTTTGAACCGAAAACGGGTCAAGACCCACGCAGCGCAAAGCCCAAAAATAGTATTCATGGGTACTGCTACCACAACGGCAAACAGCGACAGTCGCATTGCCGCAAGCGCATCCGGGTCTTTCAGCGACGATAACCATAAACGCCATCCCTGCTGAAACGCTTCGATAAAAACCACGCACAGGGGCATCGCCAGAAAAAGTCCGAGAAAGGTGAGCGCCATCAGGGTGAGTAAAACTCGTACCCAGAGCGGATCACTCTTCGACGAAGAGGTGCGACGATTCTGTGCCATGACTATCGTCCTCCCCCACGCCGCGCCGTCCATACCTGAAGTGCGTTGATCGCCAGTAGCAAAGCGAATGACACTACCAGCATGACCACTGCCAGAGCCGCCGCCGCAGGATAATCGAATTGCTCCAGTTTGGAAATGATCAGCAGAGGAACGATCTCTGTCTCATTGGGCAGGTTACCGGAAATGAACACAACCGACCCGTACTCCCCGACTGTTCGCGCAAAGCAAAGCGCAAAGCCTGTCAACAGCGCCGGAACCAGAGTAGGGAAAATCACCCTGCGGAATGTCTCCCAGCGTGATGCGCCCAGACTCGATGCCGCTTCCTCGATCTCACCGTCTAGGTCTTCCAGAATCGGTTGCACGGTACGCACCACAAAAGGCAGACCCGTGAAAATCAGAGCGATAACGATGCCAACAGGAGCAAACGCGAGCTTTATTCCCAACGGTTCAAAATAACGTCCCACCCAGCCATCGGGGGCGCAAATCGTAGTCAGAGTGATTCCTGCGACAGCGGTCGGCAGTGCGAAGGGCAAGTCTACAAAGGCGTCCACGACCCGCTTCAGCGGAAAAGAATAGCGCACCAGAACCCAGGCGACAATCAATCCAAAAAACGTATCGACAATCGCCGCCCCGAGCGCGGCCCCGAAAGACAACTTGAATGCGGCAAGAACGCGTTCATCCCCCAGCATCGCCAGAAACTTCCCAGCGCCGTCGCGGGACGCCATCGCAGCAACCGCCGTCAGAGGCAGAATCACGCCTGCTGACAGATATGCCAACGTCACTCCCAGGGTCAGACCGAATCCGGGCGGGCGTACAGGCTTTCGTCGTCTCGTCGGAGCTAATTTGTGCGAAGCGGTGAAAGACATAGTTTTCAACACAAGAACGAGAAACCGCCGTTCACGGCGGTTTCTCTATTCAAAACAGTATTTCTATTTTTTGAATATCTGGTCAAATACACCGCCATCTGCGAAGTGCATCGCCTGCGCTTTCTGCCATCCGCCGAATACGGCGTCGATGGTAAATAGCGGTATATTGGGTAACTTTGTCAATCCAGCTTTGCGAGGTCGGAAGTAGTGTTTCGCCGCCAGGCGCTGACCTTCATCGGAATAGAGATACTTCAGGTATTCCTGCGCGATTGTGA
Source organism: uncultured Armatimonadota bacterium (assembly GCA_903910385.1). GTDB lineage: Bacteria > Armatimonadota > Armatimonadia > Armatimonadales > Armatimonadaceae > CAIVZM01. Next base: position 2,153 of record CAIVZM010000052.1, on the reverse strand, counting down.
TCGTGCCGTGTCGTGCAGCAACTTTATCCACCACAGTAACTGGAGGTTCCGCCAGAATGCTTATCGACGGCAACACAATCTGAAATTGTTTGGGACTGAGTTCATTCAGTGCGAGATACGCTTCGTTTTCCCAGCATAACATGACATCGCCGATGCCTCTTTTGGTGAATGTCATGGTCGAGCCACGAGCCGCCGAATCTAGCACCGGCACATTTCGGTACACCTTCTGGATGTATTCTCGCGCCAAGGCGTCGCTTTTGTATTTTTTTAACGCCCATCCGTATGCGGCGAGATAGCTCCATCGCGCACCACCCCCCGTTTTCGGGTTCGAAGTAATGACTTTGACACCAGGTCGCGCAATATCAGCCCAATCTCGGATATTCTTCGGGTTTCCGTTGCGCACCAGAAAAACGACCGTAGAAGTATACGGCGCTGAATTTTCCGGTAGACGTGAGCGCCAGTTGGGATCGGTCAGACCTGCTTTCGCGATCGCGTCAATGTCATAAGCCAGAGCAAGAGTGACGACATCCGCCTCAAGACCATCTATGACAGAACGCGCCTGCTTGCCGGAACCTCCATGGCTTTGATTGATGGTGATATCTTTCCCTGTTTTCTTTTTATAGTACGCGGCAAACGACGGATTGAACTCTTTATAGAGTTCGCGTGTGGGATCGTAAGAAACGTTAAGCAACGTTTGCGCGGTGGCTGGCAGGGCGAGTAAGGCAATAGCGATAACGATGGCGAAACGTGTTCGAAGGGTCATGACGGTTGCTTTTCCCATAAAGTATATAAAATCGATTTTTTCAATCGGGTTTATTTCTGATTGGCAGTTTATCGGCGAAAAGCAGGTTCGTCAAGAGGATTTTGTCTTGAGTGGGAGGAATCGTTTCAGTATGAATCAACGGCTACTAGGCGATATTCACATCGGCGAGATTGGGTTAGGTTGCTGGCAGTTTGGCGGGGATTGGGGCGATCTGTCCGATGCGGATGCGCTCACCACCCTCCGCGCGGCACGAGATAACGGCGTGACGTTCTTTGATACGGCGGATGTTTACGGAGGCGGCAGGAGCGAACGGGTTATCGGTTCATTTCTGAAAGAGACGCAGCAAGACGTTTTTGTCGCTACGAAGTTGGGACGCAGGAGTGATCCCGGATGGCCGGGAAATTTCGAACTATCCACGATGCGGGCGCACACAGAAGATTCTTTACGCAATCTCGGCGTCGAATCGCTGGATCTGACCCAGTTACACTGCATCCCCACCGAGGCGTTGCGTCAGGGTGATGTGTTCGATCATCTGAGGACGCTACAAGCGGAAGGCAAAATCCAGCGTTGGGGCGTCAGCGTCGAATCGGTTGAGGAAGGTCTGCTTTGTCTGGAACAGACAGGCATCACTTCCCTTCAGATTATCTTCAACCTTTTCCGACAGAAGCCGATAGCGGAATTGCTTCCTGCGGCGAAAGCGAAAGGGGTCGGATTGATCGTTCGACTGCCGCTTGCCTCCGGACTCTTAACAGGCAAATTCCGCGCTGAGACACAATTCGCGCCACAGGATCACCGCACCTATAACCGTGATGGTCAGGCGTTCAATGTCGGCGAAACCTTTGCGGGGCTCCCCTTTGAAAAAGGGGTCGAACTGGCGGATGATCTCAAATCGTTCGTACCGGACGGTATTTCCCTGACGGAAATGGCGCTGCGCTGGTCTCTGGACTTTGAAGCGATCTCCGTCTTGATTCCGGGCGCAAAAGACCCGGCGCAGGCTCTCGCCAATACCAGAGTGGCAACTCTCGCACCGCTGTCCAAAGAATTACATCAGCGACTGCACGATTTCTACGAGGCTAAGGTCGCCCATCATATTCGCGGTCCGTATTGAACCGTTTACGAATCCTGATTTTACTCTACTGGGAATATCCCGTAACCAAGGAAACATAATTTACGATGCCCTATCTTTCTGACAGTTCGCGCTATGACGCCATGGTATACCGCCGATGCGGCAAAAGCGGTCTCAAATTACCCGCCATCTCGCTGGGTCTCTGGCATAATTTCGGCGGAGTTGACACGTTATCAAACCAGAGAACGATGCTCCGACGCGCTTTCGACCTGGGTATCACGCACTTCGATCTTGCAAACAACTATGGCCCGCCTCCCGGTTCCG
>CAIVZM010000051.1 GCA_903910385.1 uncultured Armatimonadota bacterium | reverse complement strand
TACCCTTCAGGACCCGAATATCCCACAGATTCAGTATGTCATCGAACGGCATCAGGGTAAGACCAACGTCCTCTGGTGCGATGGACACTCCAAAGCGACTTCGCTGGACTATCTGGCGAAAACCAACTCGAAAGGCGTCATGTACCTGTTCACCGTTGCGGACGACGCCAACGACTGACCTGCCATTGCCGTGAATATCGGTCTGTGTCCGCTGGCGCGCCGCCTCAACTCCCTACCAGAGGGTTCCACCGAGGTAAACACGTTCTATCGCCTTTCGTTACGATGCTATACAGGAATCGAAGATTCCGTTCGTCAATGTCTGCCGGTTGAGATAGTTGAGATAGCTGATAGGGGGATAGAATTGATGGGAATGGAAACGTCGACAAATACGAAACCTGGTACGTCAGCGAACACAGAACAGCCCAAGGAACGGAAGCAAAAAATCTGCGCGGCTCTCGTGGTCGATGGCGATAGGAATGAAGAGATCGAGACTATAGTTTCACGTTTCACGACGGACAGCGATATCATCTCTTCGTTCCGGGAACGTTTGACTAACGTCCCGCGAGATTGATTCTATGTCTGCCTAACAGCGTCTGAATACAGAAAGATATCTTCCCATGAAAAGAATACTCGCCCCTGCGCTTCTGATCGCCGTGTTCGCCTTACTTGCTGGATGCGGCAATAATGACCGTACCCGATTTGCCGCTCAATGGAAGGATCCTAGCTTTACGGGAGCGCCGTTTAAGAAGATTGCGGTCTTCGCTGTTATTAAGGATGAGGCGCTGCGCCGTACCGCCGAAGATGAATTTGTGAAGAAACTACCCGTAGGAACGCAAGGAGTCGCTGGATACAGTATCGCGTCCGCCGATATGTCAGGGGATTTGGAGAAGATTCGCGCGGTAGTCAAACAAAACGGATGTGATGGCGTTGTCCTCAGCCGATTGGCAGGTAAGGAGGAGCGTCGGACGTTTGTTCCTGGTCAGACCTATTACGCCCCGGCTCCTTACGGTTACTACAACGGCTTCGGCTCGTACTATTCCCATACTTACAATCTGGTATCCACGCCCGGATACACTGAGACCGAGCAAGTCTACCGCGTCGAAACCAATGTCTACAATGTCGCCGATGAAAAGCTTGTCTGGACGGGACTGAGTGAGAGCGTCGATATCGGTATGGCGCGTCGCCTTGTAGATGAGGTTGTTGGCATCGCCATCAAAGAACTCAAGAAACAAAAACTCATCGCAGAGAAGTAGGATCGTTGGTCTTTATATGGCGCCTTCCCTGTTTTTTGCTGTATTTTCGCTGTATTAACGAGAAAAGCCGCTTTCCATCCCTTGTACCTGGATAGAAAGCGGCTTTTGCCTTAATCGTTTCCCTTAACGAAATGGCTTCGTTAATGTCGGACGATATTAGCTGATGGTGACTTCTTTACCTGCGGCGGCGGCGGCATAGATGCCGTCGAGCATTTTCTGAACGGCGACGCCGTCTTCGGCAGGAGCTTCGTTTTTGCGACCATCGCGGGCCACTTCTACGAAGTGCTGCATCTTGTACTGCCACATATCCCATTTCGGAATGAAGCTCGGGCTGGCATTGATCATGTAGTCGTTGTAGTCGGTGAAAATCTGGGTGGAATCCCAGATTGCGCCGCCCTTGGTTCCGAAAATCTGGATGTTGAACACATCTTCCGGAATATGGGCGCAGAAGGATGATTCCAGCGTCAGCATCGTTCCGTTATCGAAACGGATCATTCCGACCGCCATGTCTTCCACCGTGTAGGTTTCATAGTCCCAGTTCGGCCACGTGCTCTTGACCGTGGAGGGCTTGTCGCCCATAAAGGTGAAGGTGTTACCGGTAGCGGAGATCGGTTTGGGCGATCCGATCAGTGAGTGCGATGCTTCCAGAATGTGGACTCCGATATCGATCATCGGACCGCCACCCTGCAATTCCTTGCGACCGAAAACGCCCCAGTTCGGAATACCGCGCCGTCGTAACGCCTGGGAGCGGACATAAAGGATATCTCCCAGCGCTCCCGAATTAATCAGGTCGCGGATAACCTGCGAACGCGGTTCGAAGCGATGCTGAAAGCCAATGACGAAATGAACGCCATTCGCTTTCGCAGCGTCCGCCATTTCCTGCGCCTGCTTCGCATTCATCGCCATGGGTTTTTCGCAGAGGACATGCTTTCCTGCGTTCAACGCGGCGAGTGCGGCGGCATGGTGGACGCCGTTAGGCGTTGCGACCGAGATCGCATCGATGCCATCGCCGACTTCTTTGAGCATTTCATTGAAGTCGTCGTACACGAAATTGACGCCATGCGCATTCTTCATATGTTCCAGAGCGGCAGGACGAATATCCGCTCCAGCGACGACCGAAACGCCGGGCATCTTCTTGTAATATCCGATATGCGTCTGCGCGATGCCGCCACAACCGATAATGCCAATCCGTAGAGGCTTGGCTTCAACCTCGCCGCCTTCTTTAATGACGGCTACTTCCGTATCCATTAAATCTATTTCCTCGTTTCAAAGGGGTGTGAGCGGCTCATCGATGAACAAACGTTACGAGCGCCCGCAACGCCTTTTTGATTCGACGCAACGTTACGTATATCCTTTTTCAATTCGCAGAAGATAATGAGATCAAACCCTTGACTTTATCTACGCCCAATGCGGAAGTTTGAACGCACCCTTCCCGATACTTTTATGAAACATAAGGATAGATTCCCATCCGGAAAAATATAATTGTCGTGGGGGAGGGAATGCGTTTTTTGCCGTAGGCGTCGAGAAGGTGTATAATGGATCGCCGTTTACCTGCGTCATGTTTGGCGCAGGATACGAGACGAATCAGGTCCGAAATGAAGCCCCAACAACTTACGCAGCTACTGTTCGCTATTGCCGCTCTTGCGATTGCGGCCATTGTCACCGCTATTTTCATCCCGCCCAAGTATGGTCTGGATATTCAGGGGGGCGCCCGCGTCGTTCTGGAAGCCGATACCTCCAAGATGCCAGCGGGTCGTCCCTGGAATCAGGATACCCGTAATGCGGTTATTCATACGCTGGACAACCGGGTCAACAGTAGCGGTGTCGCCGAACCCGTTCTTTCTACAAAGGGCGAGAAGCAGTTCGTGGTCGAATTGCCCAGCGTCCGTAATGAGAAAGAGATTCTGGAGCAGTTGCAGAATACCGCGCAACTTCAGTTCTACTATTCTCCGGACTGGCGTACCAACCGCAATCAACTGGGCCGATACTCTATCGAGCGGTCCGATCCGGGCGGGGCGCGAGAACTCTACCATATTGTCGATCGCCAGTCCAACAAGACGTTCCGAGACCTGTTTCAAATCAATCAGGATTTACGACAGATTTTCGAGAATGGCGCTAAGGCGGGCGATAAAGCGGTAGAGACGCCGCTTCCTCCTGCTATCGCTGATCTCAGCGCGGCGGGCGGTCTGAAAAGCGCCCGTATCGCCAGCGAGGACGCTCCTAAAATCGCGGCCCTTGCGGAAGAAGCGGCGAATTTCAATTCGTTCATCGCCGGAGCGCGTCTGGAATTGACCGGCTCGGATATTCTGCCCAAGACCAAAAGTGGCTTTGCTTCCAACGGGACTTCGGGCGCGATTGTGGACGTGGAGTTTACATCCGAAGGAGGACGTAAATTCGGCTCGTTCACCCGCGATCATAGCCAGGAAATCCTGATGATTTACCTGGACGGTCGTATTCTTTCCGCTCCGAACATCAATGAGCCTATTTTAAGCGGCAAGGCGCAGATCTCCGGCTTTGCGACGTTGAAGGAAGCCAAGCAGACGGCGGATTTGCTCAATGGCGGCGCGTTGCCGGTCCCGTTGAAGATCGTTCAGCAGCAAAGCGTTGAACCGACTCTGGGGCGTGAATCGGTACAGCGTAGCGTTATCGCCGGAGCGGTTGGAATTGGCGCAGTCGCATTGTTTATGTGGCTGTACTATGCCACGCCCGGTCTGGTGGCGGTTGTTGCGCTGGCGCTTTATACGCTCTTTACCTACGCTATCTTCGTCCTGATTCCTGTCACATTCACTCTGCCGGGTATCGCCGGTTTCATCCTGTCCGCGGGTATGGCAGTAGACGCCAACATCCTGATTTTTGAACGCACGAAGGAAGAACTGCGTGCCGGGAAGCCGGCGCGTCAGGCAATCGAAGCCGGATTCCAGAGAGCGTTTTCCGCGATTCTGGACTCCAATGTGTGTACGGCGGTCACGTCTCTGTTCCTGTACTATCTGGGAACCGGCGCGGTGCGTGGTTTCGCGCTGACGTTGTTGATCGGCGTCGCGATTTCCATGTTCACCGCCATCACAGTGACGCGTACAATCCTTGTGTTGCTGGTTAACTCCGGAAAAGTCAACACAGCGGCGGCATGGCATACGGATCGCCAATTCCGACCCAATATCGATGTCGTCCATACACGCGCCATGTGGTACGGCATTTCTATTGCTACCATCATCATCGGCATGGTCTTTGCCGGAATGGGCGGTTTCAAGCGCGGTATCGATTTCACCGGTGGCTCGGAACTGACATTGCGGTTCACGCAACCGGTAACGCGCGAAGCGGTTGAAAAGGCGGTCGCCGCACAGGGCGTCACCGATCCGGCGGCGCAGATAGCGGGTGGGAATACGGTCTTTGTCCGATTGCCGCAACAGGCAGGCGTCGGTGAAGTAAACGCGGCAAAGGCGGATGCTATCGTTCAGGGATTGCAGACGCAATTCCCCGGCGTCAAACGCGAAGGATTCGAGAGCATCGGCTCTTCTATCTCCAGTGAACTGACCCGAAACGCGCTATGGTCTATCTTGTTGTCCTCGCTGTTCATCCTGCTGTATCTGGCGCTCCGTTTCGCGCAGGGTGGGTTTGTCGACGGACTCAAGTACGGCGTTGCGGCGATTATCGCGATGTTGCATGACGTTCTGGTGCTGGGCGGCGTCTTCTGTATTCTCGGCTATTTCCTGAACTGGAAGGTAGATTCGCTGTTCGTCACGGCGGCGCTAACCGTCATCGGATTCTCCGTACATGACACGATCGTCATCTTCGACCGTATCCGTGAGAACCTTAAGTTGCACGGTCGACGCCAGTCGTTCGGTGAAGTCATCAACAATAGCGTCAATGAAACGTTCGCTCGCTCGGTCTTTACGAGCATGACCGTCGTCCTGACATTGCTGGCGTTGCTGATCTTCGGCGGTGAGGTCATTCGCCCGCTGAACGCGGCGCTTCTGGTGGGAATCCTGTCAGGGACTTATTCCTCGATCTTCAATGCCGCGCCGCTGGTATTGGATCTTTCCCGCTGGTTCGGCGGCAAATCTTCCGCACCTGAGACTTCGCGGGCAAGCGTGCGCTCCACATCGACGCCGGAACGCGTACAGGGAACGGCGCCGCAACGTCCTGCCTCGCCGTCCTCTCCGGCAACGACTCCGGTAACGCCGCGACCTTCCGCTCCGGTTTTCCCGACCATTTCCACGCCGGGCGCCGGAAACGGAGCGACCACGGACGGCGCAAGCAAAAATGGCGCCGCCGCGTCGTCCACGCCACGTCCCAAGCCGGGTACGCCACGTCCCCGACGACGACGGATGTAGTATTCCTCTCGCTTCCGCTCCCCTCATATTGAATATCAGGAGAGCGGAAGCGAGCCACCGTTTCTTTTCCGCTAAATGTCCCTCACCCACTTTACGATACAATGTTCGTATGACTTCGCTGACTGCTGTTTCGCCAATTGACGGACGTTATGCCGCACAGACGGCCCCGCTTGCGGATTATTTCTCCGAATACGCCTTGATCAAGAATCGTGTACGGGTCGAAATCGAGTGGCTCCTTCGTCTGTCTGCGGAACAAACCATCGGCGATGTACGCACTTTTTCAGACACGGAAATCGCTTTGCTCCGCGAGTGGGCGTCGGCATTCACCGAGATGGATGCCGCACGTATCAAGGAAATCGAGCGTACCACCAACCATGATGTTAAGGCGGTCGAATACTTCCTGAAAGAGCGCCTCGCCGGAACGACTCTGGCGGATGTGAGCGAATGGACGCACTTCGCCTGCACCTCGGAAGATATCAACAACCTTGCCCACGCCCTGATGCTAAAAGGTGGGATGGAAAGCGTTTACCTGCCGCTGGCGGAAAAGTTGCTGGGCGGTATCGCCGCTCTTGCTACTGCCAACGCCGATGTTTCCATGCTGGCGCGAACGCACGGTCAGACCGCCTCTCCCACTACTGTCGGTAAGGAACTGGCGGTATTCGTTCATCGGGGACGACGTCAACTTCGGCAATTGCAGGCGCAGGAATATCTGGGCAAAATCAATGGCGCAGTCGGTAACTTCAATGCCCACATGATCGCCTACCCGGACGCTCCATGGGAACGAATCGCCGAGGATTTCGTGACCTCATTGGGACTCACCTACAACCCGTTGACCACGCAAATCGAATCACACGATTACATGGCGGAGTGCTTTCACACCCTTATCCGCTTCAACAATGTGCTGTTAGACTTTGATCGCGATGTCTGGACGTATATTTCTCTGGGTTATTTCAAGCAAAAAACAATCGCCGGCGAAGTGGGGTCGTCCACTATGCCCCACAAGGTGAACCCGATTGATTTTGAAAATTCGGAAGCCAACATCGGCCTTTCGAATGCGGTTTTAGAGCACCTCGCATCGAAACTGCAGGTTTCGCGGTTGCAACGCGATTTGACAGACTCTTCAGCAATTCGCAGCATTGGGGCAGGCGTCGCTTATGCCACCCTCGCTCTGGTTTCCGCAACGCGAGGATTGAAGAAACTTACGGTAAATGTCGCCGCTCTGTCGGCTGATCTGGACGCTTCGTGGGAAGTGCTGGCGGAGGCGGTTCAGACTATCATGCGTAAAAATGGTCTGCCGAACCCGTATGAGCGTCTGAAAGACCTCACACGGGGCGCAGGAATCACCGAACCCGCTCTGCGGGCTTTTATCGCCGAACTCGAACTGCCCGCCGCCGATAAGAAACGCCTGATGGCATTGACTCCGGAAACTTATATCGGTGTAGCCCCCGTTCTCGCGTCCCGTATACAGTAGCCGTCGCACGAGAACAGGGGGGCTCTTTTCTGGCTAACTCGCCGCAGGAACCGCGTATTTTGATACTGGTTCGTCGTCTGTAATGCCCTTACGGTACAGTTCGATCCATTTACGCACGGACGTCACAAGAACAATCGCGCCGCAGGTCAGTAGTGCGATAGTCAGGGCGATGTTTAGATAGGAAAAGGTTTGCCCGTATTGCCCGACGAACTTTTCCCCCGCAAACATTCGAATATTCATATAACCAGCGGTGGTGATAATGACGGTCATAAAACACATCGGTATCAGGGTCGTCCATGCGTAGCGGGCGCGGCCCATACGGAATAGAACCGTTGTGCCGACCGCAAGCGCTACGGTCGCCAGCAGCTGGTTGGCAACCCCGAACATGGGCCAAAGGCTCATAATCGAACCGTTATAGACCAGCCAACCCCACGTGGAAACCACCAGAAGCGAAGCGAAGGCGACAGCGGGAACGGACTTATTATCACCCAGAGGTTTGTGAATTTTCCCCAGCGCTTCCTGCACCAGATAGCGAGCGACTCGTGTACCAGTGTCTACCGCTGTCAGGATAAATAGCGCTTCGAAGACGATGACGAAATGGTAACCGTACTTGATAGCGTTTTCCAGACCGGGTATTTTCCCGAAGATGGACGCCATACCGACTGCCAGAGCCACGCCACCGCCCGTGCGCCCGACCAACGTTTCCTGTATCTGCGTGGAGAGGTTGGCGATTTCCACTGGTAAGAATCCGGTCTGCTTGAAAACAAGGGCTGAGACGGCGTTCATATCGACAACTCCGCCGGATGCCGCCACCAACTGCTTGACGGCATTCGAGTTCATGGCGAAGTAGTCTCCGGGATGGAGGGCGCACGCCGCGATAAGCGCAGTAATTGCGACAAAGCCTTCTACAACCATCGCGCCATAGCCGACAAAGCGCATTGCGCCTTCATCCGGGATCATTTTGGGCGTTGTCCCGCTGGCGATCAGCGAGTGAAAGCCCGAAACCGCTCCACAAGCGATGGTAATAAACAGATACGGGAACAACGGCCCCGGAACCACCGGCCCTCCGCCATACACAAATGAGGTTACGAGCGGCATATGAAGAACCGGTTGGACGATCAATATCCCACCCGCCAGTAGCGCAATCACTCCCAGTTTCATCCACGTGGACAGGTAATCGCGGGGGCAAAGGAGCATCCATATGGGCAGGGAAGCCGCCAGAAACCCGTAAACCGGCAACGCCAGAGCGAGTTGCTTATCGGTGAAGGTCAGCATCCTACCCAACTCGGACGCCTGCACATACGGGCCGACCAGGGTGGCGGCAACCAGACCGATGACTCCGATGACCGTCGCTTCGCCCACTTTGCCGGGACGAAATTTGTACGACCACCATCCCATGATCAGGGCGAGCGGAATAGTCGCCAGGACAGTGAAAGTTCCCCAGGAGGAGTGCGCCAGCGCTTGCACAACAACGATAGCAAGGACTGCCATCGACAGTAGAAGAATTACCAGAACCGCCAGATAAGCGACATTACCGGTCAATTCTCCGGTTTCCTCTCTGGCGATCTGCACCAGAGAGTTTCCACCGCGTCGGACGGAGGCGAATAAAATGATGAGGTCATGAACGGCTCCGCCCAGAACCGCCCCGAACAGAATCCATAGCGCTCCCGGCAACACGCCATATTGCGCCGCCAGCACCGGGCCGATAAGCGGTCCCGCCGCGGCGATTGCGGCAAAATGGTGACCGAACACAACGAATTTATTGGTTTTTACGAAATCCCGACCATCCGCTCTGGTGACAGCAGGAGTAGGACGTTCGTTATCTAATTTGAGAACTTTGGATGCCAGAAAGACGCCATACGTACGATAGGCAAGCACAAAGACGCAGGCGGCGGTCAGCGCCAGGACCACGGAGTTCATTACGGCATTTCTCCCTCGATATGTAGACGGATTGTATGCCTGCAATAGCGCGATTGTCAAATTCAGGGCTGACCCGGTTGGTGATGGGCGGGGCGGGCGTCAGGGAAACAGGCATTCGAGTGTATAATCGCCCTATGGAAGAAGAAATACTTGTTTCCGCCGCCTCTTCGCTGACGGATGCATTTCGAGAGATCGGAAAGCGGTTCGCCCGGGAAAACGGCGGCGTTCCGGTGCGGTTCAACTTCGGATCGTCCGGCGCGCTGGCGAGGCAGATTCTGGCGGGAGCCCCGGCGGATGTTTTCGCCTCTGCATCACTTCAGGAGATGGATGATCTGGAAAAGGCGGAACGGATCTCGCCAAAGACAAAGCAGGTCTTTGCGACCAATACGCTGGCGTTGATTACTCCCCCGAAGTCTTCGCTTGCCGATTTCGCCGGATTGAAGGCAGGGAGCATTCGGCGCGTCGCCCTCTCCAACCCGGACACGGTTCCTTCCGGTCGTTATGCACGCGAAGCGTTGACACGATTCGGGTTATGGGACATCGTGCGCGCCAAAGCGGTCTTCGGCGAAAATGTGCGACAGACCATGACCTATGTCATCAACGGAGACGCGGATGCCGGAATCGTCTTCGCCACCGATTCGCGTAGCGCCAGAAGCAAAGTGCGTGAAGTAAAGCGAACGCAACCCGGACTGGATCATAAAGTCCCGGTCTATCCCGCCGCCGTCGTCACCGGTTCGGCGAAACCGGAGGTCGCGCACCGATTCGTGGAATTCTTGCTGTATCAGGAACCGCAACGGATTCTCTACGAGTTGGGCTTTGGATTGCCCCGATAACAGAATGAAACGCTTTCCCTCGTCCGAAAGGTGCAGGCGCGTCCAAATTCTCTTGCTGGCGGTATCCGCTTGAACGATTTCGCTTCCGCTTTCCTTCTATCGCTACTGGTCGCCACTACCGCAACGACCTTGATGTTACCGCTGGGTCTGTGGGCATCGTATCGTCTTGGGGTAGGCGGGCCGTTTCCGGGTAGGTGGCTGGTCGAGGTTTTCATCACGTTGCCGCTCGTTTTGCCGCCCACTGTGGTCGGATATGCGTTACTGTTGATTTTCGGGCGAGGAACGGCGTTCGGACGAATTTTACAGGACGATTTCGGAATTCGACTGCTGTTTACCTGGCCCGGCGCGGCGATTGCGGCGGGGGTGATGGCGCTCCCGCTTTTTGTCCGCACGGGCGCGGCGGCGCTGGCATCGGTGGATACGGAACTGATCGAAGTGGGAAGGACTCTGGGGGCGTCCGAAGCCCGGCTCTTTTTCTCTGTCTTGATTCCCCTATCGTTCCGGGGATTACTGGCGGCGTTTACGCTGGCGTTCGCACGCGCATTGGGCGAGTTCGGCGCGACTTTGATGGTGGCGGGTTCGATTCCCGGTCGGACTCAGACGCTCCCCCTCGCCCTCTATGCGGCAGTGCAGTCCGGCGATGACGGTCTGGCTCTCCGCTACGCCCTGACGCTGACACTGGTAGCGTTAGTCCTGATTTCTCTGGTCGGCCTCTGGAGCGGAAGGATAGCCTCCGCACGAGGAGAACGGTAACGTCGGCATCATGTCTGTTTTTTCTACTGCTTTACATCTTTTCGGTGTCGTTGTCTTGCCGACGCTATTACTGGTAGCATTGGGCGCCGTCGTCCAGCGAGCGCAGAAACTGGATATGACGACGCTGGCGCGACTCCAGATATATCTGTTTGTCCCTACCTTTCTCTTTTACTACCTGTATACAAGTTCACTCTCCCTGCGCGATATCGGTGGAATAGCGGCGGCGACATTGACTGCCCAGGCGGTTCTCGCGTTCCCGTTGTTCGCTCTGCTCTGGAAGTGGAAGGTATCACGGGAGCGGTTTGCCGTCCTGATGCTCTCTTCGGTCGTCTTCAATGCGGGAAACTTCGGGATTCCGGTCGCTGTGAGAGCGTTCGGCCCGGCGGGCGGAGCCGTGCAGGCGCTGATTGTCATGACCGCGAATCTTTCGCTATGGGGCATCGGCTACTGTTTGATGGCGACACTGACCGGGCGTGGGCTGGGAAACGCCGTCAAGGGCTATCTGAAACTCCCGATGGTGTATATGGTAATCGCGGCGTTCTCTCTGCGCGGTCTGGGAATTAAGTTGCCGGAACCGGTGTTGTACAGTCTGCATCTGCTGGCGGAAGGTCTGGTGCCGCTGGCGCTGGTGACGCTCGGAGCGCAACTGGCGCAACAGGCTCGCTGGCCTCGCTGGCGTCATGTCGTGCCGGTGCTCTGTCTCAAATTGCTGATACTACCGATGGTCACTGCCGGGGTGGTGGTTCTGTTCGGACTCTGGCCCTGGCCCGGCGCGGCGCTGATTCTCGCCGCCTCGGCGCCGACCGCTGTCAATACATTGTTGCTTGCGCTGGACCAGAATGGCGATGTCGAACTTGCCGCCGATTGCGTATTCTGGACGACGCTCTTTTCCGCAATCACGGTCACCCTTACCCTGACGATTCTGACGGCGCTGGGCGGGAAGCCCGGATAAATCCGAAGGCGTCCCTGCGTTATTGCGATTGAGGACCGCCCGGAATCGGCGCCGAAAAGCAAGAAGGGGTAAAATGCTAACCGGGTCTACGAGAAGCGAAAAAGATTATCCGAAAAGTTATGCGCGTAAATCATCTCAATATCGTCACGGGGAATATGGAGCGTTGTCTGGCGTTTTATGTCGGACTGCTGGAAATGCGCGTCACTTTTACCGTCGATTTGACGGGGGAATGGATAGATCGCGTCACCGGATTATCGGGAGCGCAGGCGCACTGCGTTTTTGTCAATCCCTCCGGAGGCGGTTGCCGCTTCGAACTGCTGGAGTACCGAACGCCGCAGGGGGAAGCGATTCCTGTCAATTCGCTACCGCAGACCCTCGGACTCCGACACTTTGCGCTTGAAGTTGAAAATCTGGAAGCGATTTATTCTCGCCTCCACGATGCGGGATTTACGGCGATTTCCTCGCCGGTAACCGTTCCCTTCATGCTGGTGGACGGCGTCCAGAAACGGCTTTGCTACCTGCATGACCCGGATGGCGTTATTGTGGAACTCTGTGATTTTCGTAAGCCGGAGACGTTATGAGGTCTTTCCTGTTATTACAATCCTCGCCTCTGTCCCTTGTCGGACTCGCTTTCCTCTCTCTGGCATTGTGTCCGTCCATCCGAGCCCAGGGGACGAAAGCGCCTCCCTCTTATCCTGCTCTGATCGTCGCCGTGCTGAAGGACGCCTCCGCTACCGCCGATAAAATCACCGATCCGACAAAACGGGCGGAGGCGCTATTCGAACTGGCGCGTGCCAATCTTGTCGCCGAAAAGGGGACTGCGGCAGCCGGAGCGTTCCGGAACGCGCTCGAAACCGTACCGGGCATCGCAAGCGCAATGGAGCGTGGTCGCCTGCTGGCGAACCATGCGGGCGTTCTCGCGCAATTGCCAGTTGAGGCGCGTCCTCCCCTGCGTCTTCTTCTCTCCCGCTGTGTGAGCGTCCTCCCCACGGATTCTCCCTTCCTCGCCCGTATCGCGGAGGGAATCGCTGCGGATGACTTTACGAGCGCAACCCGAATCGCGGCGCGAATCCCTGAAAATGCTACCCGATGGGAAGCGATCCGTAATATCGCCCGGACTCGTGCGCGAAACGGCGACGATGCCGGAGCGATAGCGGTTGTCCTGAAACCTCCCGCACTGCAACCGGAACGGCGCAATCTGCTCATCATACAGAATCAGGCGGATATTCTCACGATGCTGGCGCAGGATCGGATGCACGCTCGGCATAATTCCGGCGACGCCGGGCGTTTTCTGGATGCCTTGCAACCTTTGACGCCCCGTCTACGAACGGAGAAGAATGCGCTTTCCGCTTCTATTCTCACTCGGATCGGCGAAGCCCAATATCAGGGAGGACGTATCGCGGAGGGACGAGCGAATCTTTCGTCCGCCTTTCAATGCGCTATTTCATCCACTCTTGGAGGAACTGGATCTCACGACTATGAGGCGCTGTCCGCTATTGCGGCTATTTATCTGGCGGCAGGGGAGAAGGCGGAGGGCTTCGCCGCACTGGACGCTCTCAAATCCGCCGCAAATGCGTCTCCTCTGACGTTGCTGGCGCTTCGCGCCGCCGATACGGCGTCCGTTTCTCAAGGCGGAAAACAACAGGGAACGATACTTGCCGCTATCGACCACTCCCGACCAGTTCTTGGCGATGACGCTTCTATCCTTATCACAGAAATACAGATGCGTGCGGGACGACTGGAAGAAGCGGGAGCGGAAGCTGCACGGATAGAGGATGGCGAAAAAGCATCGACGCTCCTGTTGAATCTGGCGGAAAAACGGATCGAGTCCGGAGATTCTATCGGGGCGCGGGCGAATCTGGATGCCTCAGCATTCGCTCTCCAGCGTTTTTCTTCCCCTTCCCGAATCCCGCCCCATCAGGAAAAACTCCTGAGGCTTCGCGCCCGTTCCGGCGATATCGATGGAGCGGTACTAGGAGCGAAGACAATCACTGATGCAAAATCCGCTACTGCCGCCTATAGCGATATTCTTTTCGAGCAACTGACCGCTACCGATTATATCGGGGCGCAAAAAACAGCGTTAGGGATCGCAGATCCCGGTCTGCGCGACCGAATGCTGGTCAATGTCGCCGCCTGGCAGGTTAAGGCGACCAATCAGGGCTTTCATTACCGGTACTTGCCGGAAGACTACCCTCTCTGGATCGCGGGCGATAAGCCGCGCCGTGCGGATATTCCCGCCGCGCAGCAGACCGCCGGATTTATCGCCGGAGAATCGTACCGTAGCGCGGCTCTGGCGCTTATCGCGCAGACGCAACTCGCCCTGAACAATCGTGAAGGCGCGACACGAACAGCGGCGCTGATTCCCGATGATACGGCGCGTGCGGGGACGCTTGCCGCGCTTGCCGCCGCCCGATTTGCAACCGGGGACATATCCGGCGCGGAACAGATCGCGGCGGAAATTACGACGGTGGAAGGGAAAGTCGCCTATCTCGAAGCGCGCGCCCGACGAAAAGCGGCTCAGGGAGATGCGACAGGGGCGCAGGACGATTATCACACTGCCGCCACTAGGGGAAGCGCAACCCTGACTCCGGAACGCCTTGCGACAATGCAGGCATCCGCCGGAAAAATGACGATGGCGCTGGATATTTCCCGCCGTCATTTTACGCAAACCGGCGACCGGGAAATATTCCTGAACATCTGGGAAGCCTATGTGCAGCGTCCCCGAACCGCCGGGCAACCGCAATTGGAACCGCAAGCCCTCGCTGTGCAGGATTATCCTCGTGAGGAAACGTTGCGCCGTCTGTCCGAATGGTGTACGCACCGCCGTGATTACGGAACTGCCAACGCTGTCGCCGCGCAAATTGCGGATTCGCCGCAACGTCTGGCGGCGTACCTGACGCTTGTACGGGAAAAACCGAAGGATACTGTAGCCCTACAAAGCGCACATTCCGCCGCGTTATCCTTTTCCGTACCGGAGACGCGATTCCGTTCCCTGCTGGCGATCCTTGAGGCGGTTCGGTTCGATGCCGATGCAAAAAGAGAACCGTCTATGGCGACGCCATCAGGGAACCGTCGTGGGTTCGACCCCGGTCTCAGCGCCGGACGGTAAAGCGCTTTGACGCTCGCCCCGCACTTCCACCGTGAGCGGTAAACCGAACGCCTCCTCGAACATACTCGTTTCGTCGGAGACGTACCATTGTTCCATATTCGGGTCGCCGGACGAAATCATGGTGAGTTCCGCCCGCTTTCCACGGACGATCAATCGCGCTTCTGTGATCAACGCCAGATGCGACCGATCCATTCCCTCGGCAAGCCTGAGAAGGATGGACAGGCGGCGCACCATTTTCTGATTGTCGCGGGAAAGCGACTGGAAATGGGGATGGCGGGCCTTGGGCGGTGACTTCCGATGGAAGTAAGCCAGATTCGCCATGATCTGTATTTCTTCATCGGTGAAGCCCGCCAGTTCCGAATGTCGTATCAGGTAAAACGAATGCCGATGATGACCGCTCCGAGAAATGAAGATGCCGACATCGTGCAGAAGGGCAGCGTACTCCAGCAGTTCCCGTTCGTGGGCGCCATAGTCGTGCAGACCGAGATATTTCGCCTGGTCGAAAAGACTGAGCGTCAGTTCTGTAACATGGCGTGCATGATCTTTCTCGCGATCCATCAGGCGGGCTAATCCTTCAATCGATCGTCGGCGCACTCCCGCTTCATATTGTTGTCCTATACCGACTCCCTCGCTGGAATCGGTCGGTTGTACGCGGCGCAACAGAGCATCTACTAGAATTCCCTCGCGTAAACTGCGGTCTGCGATAATGAATCGGTCGATGTTCAGTTCCTCCGCTACAGTCAGAAGAATGGTTCCGCCGCCGACGATGATATCGGCGCGTTCCGGGTTCAGACCGGGGACTTTTCGCCGCTCTTCCAGAGTCATCCGCCGCAACATTTCCAGAGCCGCTTTGAGATCGGTGATCATCAGCGAGTAGTTCCGAATGGTAGCGACATCCTCACTCTTCATTCGTGCGGCGACTTGAGCGAGGTTCATCGCCGTCCCGGAGGAGGCATAAGCCACATCGAAGCCTTCGGCGCGAATATCACGGATAGCATGCGCTGCGATACGTTGAACCTGCATACGGATTTTCTCGACCAGTGCGGTGGGGATCGGCTCGGTGATCCCTTCGAGATACAGGTTGCTCATGCGAATCGCCCCTACCTTGAGACTGTCCAGCAACAAATGGCGCGTTTGCGTCCCAACGATCAATTCCGTCGAACCGCCGCCGATATCAATAAACAGCCCCTTACGCTGTCCGAGTTCGATTCCGGAAAGGACACCCAGATAAATCAGCCGCGCTTCCTCAACTCCAGGGACAATTCGTACTTCTACTCCTGCCCATGCTTGCGTCGCCGCCAGAAACTCCTCACGGTTTTCCGCTTCCCGCAGTGCGGCAGTGGCGATGGCGATTATTTCTCCCGCGTGGTACCGTTTCGCAATCTCTACGAGTTTTTGCAAAGCCAGAACGCCGCGACCGATAGCTTCCTCAGAAATCCGATGCGTTGTAAATTCGTTCTCTCCCAGTCGGATGGTTATCTTCTCTTGCATCAGGGTTTCCCATGAACTGGTAGCCGGATCAAGGCGAACAACGGAAAGCCGTGCGGAGTTTGTCCCGATATCAATCGCCGCAAGCACATTTGGGTTGGGAAAAGAGGGGTGATTCATTAATTCTAAATTATATCCGGGTTATACAGGCAACGCGCCCGTTCCTTGAAAACTTTCTACCTGGCGTCGGCGCTAATCGGGTTATGATGAGAAGCAATACGTTTCATGATCCGCGTTGCCGTGACAAAATGGTATGTGATAAAGTGTTCGAAAGGCGCGGTTTCCGCGCCTTTTTCTTACCTGCCTCTGTGTGCAGAGGTGAAAAAGGATTTATCCGACTTATGTTGCTGGGGACTCAACGGGTCAACGATAGAGGGCATCTGGAAATCGGCGGTTGCGATACGGCGGAACTCGCCGCGCAATTCGGAACGCCGCTTTATGTCATGGACGAGGCGACGATTCGCGCCAACTGTCAGCGGTATGTTACGGCATTCGAGAAACGGTATCCGGGCGAGAGTCTGGTGACCTATGCCGGGAAGGCGTTTCTCGTACAGGCGATGGCGCGACTGGTCGATGAGGAAGGCTTATCGCTGGATGTCGCTGCCGGGGGCGAACTGTACACGGCGCTGACCGCCGATTTCCCGGCGGAACGTATCCTTTTCCACGGCAACAACAAATCGGACTGGGAAATCCGCATGGGCGTCCAGGCGAGCGTCGGGCGTTTTGTCGTCGATAATTTCTACGAACTGCGTCGGTTAGACGCTATGGCGGGCGAAGCCGGGCGCGTTCAACCCATTCTGTTGCGTGTGACTCCGGGAATCGATCCTCACACCCATCGCCGCATCCGTACCGGGCAGGAAGATACGAAGTTCGGTATCAACATCTCCGACGGCGCCGCGATGGAAGCGATTCAGGAAGCATTGATCCTGCCGAACATCAAACTTCTGGGTATCCATTGCCATATCGGTTCTCAATTACTGGACACGAAATCGCATGAAGATGCGATTGATGTCATGGTCGAATTCCTCGCGTCCATCAAAGCGCATACGGGCGTAGCAGTGGAAGAACTCAATATCGGCGGCGGTCTGGGCGTTCGCTATCTGGAGTCACAGAATCCGCCTTCGTATGAAACCTTCGCCGATATCATCTGCGGTACGCTGGAAAAAGCGTTCGAGCGTCACGGCGTCACGCCGCCGCGTCTCCTGCAGGAACCGGGTCGGGCGCTGGTAGCGGAAGCGGGGACGACTCTTTACACGCTGGGGCCGATCAAGAAGGTCAATATCGTTGAAGACCCCGGCTATCGTTACTATGTCAGCGTCGATGGCGGTATGAGCGATAACCCGCGCCCGCAGTTGTATGACTCTGTGTATTCCGCAATGGTCGCCAATCGGGCAGGTCAACCGCGTGATCGTGTGGTCACAATCGCCGGGAAGCACTGCGAGACGGATATCCTGATCTGGGATATCAATATCGGCGATACCGATATCGGCGATATTCTGGCAGTTCAGACCACCGGCGCCTATAACCATGCCATGGCGTCGAATTACAACCGTTTCCTGCGTCCCACGGTCGTCTTTGTCAACGAGGGGCAGGCGGATGTGGTGTATGAACGCGAAAATCTGGATGATGTCATCAAGCAGGACAGGATTCCCGTCCGCCTCAAGAAATAAATGCCGTGCGGGTTCAAGGACGGTCACGAAATTCCGAATTGAACCCGCGACCCGGTGGGCTTCGGGGGTCAGTTCGGCTATTTCACCGAGTGGGAGACAAAGCCCAACACCACCGCCGACCCCGGCTCGTCGTTGTTGCTTCTGACGCACCGCTACTACGACCCCGCCACCGGGCGATTCGTCAATAGGGATCCCATTGGCTACGACGGGGGAATCAACCTCTACACGTTTGCGGGAGGGAATCCTGTCAATAACATTGACCCCGACGGTAAAAATCCTATCTTTGTGGCGATGGCGGGAGGGGCTACAGCAAGCGTGGCTACTGGCGTTGGCATAGCCGCAGCCGAAAGTCTTTTCATCTATATCTCAGACGGTAAATGGACATGGAACTACGGGTGGGGTGACGCCGCCACCGACGCTGCACTTGGTGCTGTCGGTGCGGGGTTCGCTGCCAAACTTTCAAAGATAGGAAAAATAGGAAAAGTTGCCGCTAAAGTGGAGAAACTTTTTTGGCACGGCAGCGAAGAGCGCGTCGTTGCCAAAGAGGCGGCTGGGGTCTTCTTTGGAGGGCCAGGGGCAATGGGCGTCCATTGGGCTACTGACATCGGGGAGATAAGCGCAGAAAATTTTTGGAAGATAGGTGGCAACAAAGCACTCACATGGAAAGGTTCCGTATCGAAGGGTATTAAGGATGTCTATGCTCTGACAGAGCAGGAGGCCGCGCAGTTTTTTAAGGCCAAAGGGTTCGATTTTCATCTTAACCCTTTGGCGTGGTGGAAATCGCCGCTCGGTCAGTATTACTCACGTCAAGGGGGAAAGTCACTCATTCGATACTTCCTTGAGGGCGCCTCAGTTGGTGGTTCGTTGGGGATCTTTTCCTCAAAGGCAAGGAGCACCCTAAAATAATGGAGCCGCGGCAGACATCCCCAAAAGCGGAAACGAAGGGTATTGGCTACTTCGACATACTTGGAGCCATCCTGTCATTTTGCCTCTGGCTCACTATTGTGTTTTGGGGAGCGAAGCTGATTGGCTATTTGGCGCACCTGTACGTGATACCAGCATGGGCAGTCAATTTGCTTATCATTCCCATTTCCGCGATGCTCAGTCTGTTCGGGATTCCTCTACTAATGCTGCGGGTTTGGGAGATTGTCTCGGCATGGAGGAACAAAAAGGCGCAAAAGGATTAGCTCATCTCTACCTGTTGGAGGGCATAAGGGAGTAGGGAACCGCCTTTTCCTACGACGCCGAGAACCGCCTGAGTCAGATCGTCTCCCCGTCTCCCGCACAGAACCTGAGCGCCGCCTACGGTTATGACAATCTGCGGGCATGGCGTGAGACGGCGATTCAGGGCAAGCTGTTCTTCCTGTACGATGAGACGGGCTTCTCGCAAACGCCGCTGTTAGAGTTGAGCGTCAGTGGGAGCGTGATTTCGGCGAATGGGTTCGCCGCCGACGGGTGGCGTGGTCGTTACTATCCGCAGGGCAGCAACGGGTACAACGCCTGGTATTACTCTTTTGACCCGCAGGGCAATGTGGTGCAGCGCAAGGCGGAGGGGTACACATCCTGGCCGGTGTATGACACGGTTCTGTACGACGCCTACGGGATGGCGTCGGGTGACTTCTGGAGTTTTGGCGGGTTCAGTCCGCACCGTGACCCGGTAGGCTTCGGGGGTCAATGGGGCTATTTCACCGAGTGGGAGACAAAGCCCAACACAACGGCGGATGCGGGGCCGTCGCTGCTCTTGCTGACCCATCGCTACTACGACCCCGCTACCGGAAGGTTCGTCAACAGGGATCCGATTGGATACGACGGCGGAATCAATCTGTATGGGTTCGCTGAGGGGAATCCCGTCAACAGGATTGACCCCTTCGGGACGCAGGACGATGACGACCCCTTACCTCTTAGCGGCTTTCAACTCTACCCTGGACTCAAAAGCGCAATACATCAAGGCAGTGGGGCGGCAAAAACGGGGCTTGAGTTCGCCGCTAAGGTGCATCCCTTCTCGGCTCCGCTTGAGTTCGCTTCCGGCACAGAAATCACCAGCCAGAGAAAACTCTCGTGGGGAGAATGGCTTTGGTCGGGAGTGCAATCTGGGTTGCAGTTCCTGCCAGTCATAGGAGCGCTTAGTAAAGTTCCGAGAGTCCTTGAGGCGGCAGAAGTGAGCGCCGTAGCCGCCAAAGTGACGGGGAAATATGGACTGGAACAATGCGTAGAATGCGCCAACGACCTTGTGAAAGTCTTGAAACGGAAAGGAGTAGAAGGACAACTAATCGAAATAAACGCAGCAACTAAGGAGTTCCCTTACATCATGAGCGCTACCTTTGGGGAGAGACAAGCGATATCGGCAAATGGGCGTCATGTGGGCGTACTTGTAAATGGCATTGTGTTTGACAATATTCATAAAACAGGATTGCCATACGCGAAGTGGCTTGCGGATTTCTCCGCGCACGGTGGTATTCTGATCAGGTGACTGGATTATGAAAGACCGAAGATGTGAGTGAAGAAAACGACTTACTATTTCAAATGTTGGAACGGATCCGCGAGAAGCCAGCAATGTATCTGCCTGAGCGTTCTGTTATGGCGCTCTATACATTCATTCTTGGCTATGGCGCCGCACTCCATGATGGAGGACTGCGCTCGGAAGAGGAATGGGTCATGAGCGGATTTCAACGCCATGTAGAAAAGAAATTCAAAATTAACCGCTCGACGAGTTGGGGCAACATATTGTTGTTTGTGCATTCCTCAAATACCTTTGCGTTCGACGCTTTTTGGGAAGTATGGGATGAGTATTTGACCAAGGTGAAGCACGACAGGAGGCGAGACTTGGGCAAAGTCGCCCTAAAACGTTGAAACGACAGGAGCAGATTTGCGGTAGGACGCAACCCCATCGGCTTCGGGGGCTAGTGGGGTTACTTCACGGAGTGGGAGACCCAGACCGCCTCACAGGGCAACAATCCGACCACGAGCCTTCTTCTGCTGACCCACCGCTACTACGACCCCGCCACCGGAAGGTTCGTCAACCGGGACCCTATCGGCTATAGCGGCGGTATCAACCTGTATGGGTTTGAAGGAGGGAATCCGATTAGTAGGCGTGACTCCCCTGGCTTGGACTATGGCGGGGACATGTTCCCAGTCTTTTACGGTTACGGTCACGAAATTCCGAATTGAATCTGGCGGAACTTTGAAACGCCCCCATTTGTTGACCGGGAGAATACCGGGGATAAAGGGGGCAAGGATGAATCCTTCGTGGGCGTTGACAGTTGTCAGTTTGTGTTTTGGCGGTTTAGCGTGGGGTATCGGGCGTGTGGAAAGCCGCGCGAAAACGTGCGCCGTCCATGATAGACGCGCCGGCGCAATCGCTCGTGTCGTGGGCGTTTTTTGCGGCGTCGCCGCTGTCGGGCTACTGGCGATTGCGGTATCGTTCTGGCGTTCCGGTCAATAATTCCTCACCCGATGACCGTTTGGAGCGCCGGATGCTGGTAGAATCTCGTTATGGAATCCGCTCTTGATCGCAAGACCTTTCTCAATCCGACAATCGAAGTTGCGCGTCAGTTGCTGGGGCAATGTGTCGTTCGGCGGTTTGAGGACGGGGCGATTTGTATCGGGCGCATCGTAGAGACGGAAGCCTACACCGTCGGCGACCCCGCCTGTCATGCTTTCCGGGGAATATCAAAGGCGAACGCCGCGATGTTCGGGCCGCCCGGTCATGCCTATATCCATATCAATTATGGTCTGCATTACTGCCTGAATGCGGTCACTCAGGCGGAAGGCATCCCGGAAGCGGTATTGATACGTGCGATAGAGCCTCTGGAAAACGCCGCTCTGATGTATCGCAATTACACCGGAGATATTGTCAGTGAGGATATCGCCCGGCAGGAGAAGCGTATCGGCGCCGGACCGGGGCGATTGACGAAAGCGTTGCAAATCGATAAACATTTCGATGGCGTCGATCTGACCGATTCGGAATCGCCCCTGTTTTTGATATCCGGTGCGACGGTTTCGGACAACGAAGTCACTACCACGACCCGTATCGGCATTACAAAAGCGGCGGACTACCCCTGGCGTTTTTATGCGACCGCTTCTCCATTTGTTTCGCGCCGCGCAATTCGGGTAAAATAAGTAATAGAGTAGTTCTAATAGAGTAGTTCAGCGCAGGCATATAGAAGCGATGGTTTACCGGGTTCAGTAGGAGCGCTCTGGCGGAATAGCGGACAGGTCGAGGCAAAGCGAGAGTTCGGCGGCAAGCGATTTATTCAAGAGGGCCAAAATCCTGAATCGTGAGGCGCAGCGATGAAATTCCGGAAACGAAATGTGCGGGTCGCCGTTTTTACGGATTTGTTTGACCAGAAGAACGGCGTTTGTAATTTTTATCGCAATATGGCCGCCTATGCCGAACGGCATGGGTTACGGCTGGATATCTACTGCTTCGGCGAAATCGAGGGAAAGGAAAAGCGGGGGCGCGTCTGCATCCATCGCTTTCGCCGAACCTTGCCGGTTCCGTTCTACGAAAACCTGGCGTTCGATTTCGGACCGAACCTGCCCCTGTTACAGGCGCTTTTGCGTGTCAAATGCCATGTGGTTCATGTGGCGGCTCCGGACACCATGGGATGGAGCGCCGCCCATATGGCGCGTCTCAAGCGGCGCCCCATGGTCGGGGTGTATCACACGTCCATTCCGCAGTATGTCTCTCAGATGTACTTTAAATCGCCGGTTCTGGACCCGCTGGTTCAGTCTTTGACATGGAGCGTGATGCGGGCCTTTTATGACCGTTGTGATTTGATGCTGGCGACTACCGCGAAGATGCGGACTCAGCTGGAGCGTAACGGATTTTCCTGCCCGGTCGGCGTGATGCGACGAGGGGTGGATGCCAGCCTCTTTCATACGAACCGCCGTACTGTCCCGGCAAATCCGAAAATTCCGACCCTGCTCTATGCCGGACGCATTTCCGTAGAGAAAAACTTGCCTTTTCTGGCGGAGGTTTTGAACCGGTTACGAGCGGAAGGACTACAGTTCAATGCCGCTTTTCTGGGCGACGGCCCGTTACGCGCTGAACTGCAGACTCAGTTGCCGTGGGCGACCTTTCATGGTTTCCTTTCCGGCGAAGCGCTGGCGCGGGCTTACGCAAACGCGGATATCTTCGCCTTTCCCAGCCGGACGGATACCTTTGGCAATGTCGTTCTGGAAGCCATGGCGGCGGGTTTGCCGGGAGTCGTCGCAGATGAATGCGGACCGGGGGAAATCATTACCGAGGGACACGATGGTTATGTCGCTACCGATCCGACGCTCTACGCGCAACGATTACGCGAACTGATTCGGAATCCGGAGTTGCGTCATGCCATGAGCGTGGCGGCGCGAGAGTCTGCGGAAAAGCAGACCTGGGACGCTATTTTCGACCGTCTGTGGGAACGTTACGCCGCCCTCAGCGAAGCCGCTGTCGCAACGCGACCGGTGCGCGGGAAAAAAGCGCGCGCTTTGAAGAAAGCGACCCTCGCGTAACCGATGAATATACGACTGCCCGGATATGTCAGTGATATCCGACCCTACTGTCGGGAAGACCGAACGGCGGTGGAAGCGATCTGTATCGCCACCGGACTGCGCGGGAAATTGGACGAAATTTTCTGTGATCGTCCGCTCTTCGCCCGACTCTGGTTGTCGGTCTATCTGGAAAGTCAACCGGAAAACGCTCTGGTGGTGCGGGATGACAGCGGCAAGATCGTCGGTTATCTTGCCGGCTATATCGGACCAGGATATCGCTGGAGCGCCGTGCGATACAATCTTCCGCACCTGTGCGTTTTGCTGGGACGCGCCCTGACCGGGCGTTACCGGTCGCATCCCCCTTCTCTGCATTTTGTGCGCTGGTTACTGCTATGTTCATGGCGGGAGTGTCCGCCGACGCCCGAGGACGCACCGGCGCACTTCCATTTCAACCTCTTGCCGGAAGCGCGAGGAATTGCAGGAATCGAACTCCGATCCGAATTCGAACGAAAAACGCGCAAGGCGGGATTGCCGGGGTGGTTCGCGATCATCTTTTCCGCTCCGCCGCATCGGAACCGGGACCTGTTTACCCGGCGCTATGGATTGCGCGTTCAGGAAATGCGCCGATGCAGTCTGTTTTCGGATGAGACCTATATCGTCCTGATGAAAAGGCTCTTCGATGATATGGGTGAGGAAACAGCCGATGAAGAATAAAAAGATGGCCCCGGAGCGGGCGAAAGCGTTGACGATGACCATCGTTATTCCAGCGCACAATGAATCGGAATATATCGGTCCGCTGCTGGAATCTCTGCGCCTGCAGACCGAACCGCCGGACGAAGTGATTGTCGTCTGTGATTATTGCACGGATGATACCGAACTACAGGCGATTCGAGCGTTTTCTTCCTTCCCAGCGGCCGTTTCCTGCTCCATTCTAACCGTGCAAAAAGGCGATATCGCCGCCGTCCGTAACGCCGGAATCCGTGTGGCAAACGGCGACGTGATCGTCTGTCTG
Organism: uncultured Armatimonadota bacterium; assembly: GCA_903910385.1. Taxonomy (GTDB): domain Bacteria; phylum Armatimonadota; class Armatimonadia; order Armatimonadales; family Armatimonadaceae; genus CAIVZM01. The sequence goes on along the minus strand of CAIVZM010000051.1, from coordinate 64,168 downwards.
GACGCTGACGTTATCGCCCATGAAACGATGGTCGATAGCGTCCGTCGTGCAGTGGGAAACGGCGCATTCTATGGCGGATTCGGTTTGATTCCTGACCGAAGGTTTGGACGCCAGCCCGGTCAAATAATTCTGAACCGTCTCTGGCTTGGCAGTGTGATGCTGGCGGAGCGGTTTCTGGGAAATTTCATCGGCTCCGGCATATTTTTCCGGCGCGTGGACAACCTGTTGTTCGATGAGGCATGGGGCTGGGCGGAAGATATCGAATTTTCCTCACAAGCGCGACGTATCGCCCGGAATCGGCAGGAATCCTTCGCCTATCTGGGACACGCTCCGCTGGTGTATTGTGACCGGCGGTTTATAGAAAACGGTTACCTGCGGGAAATAGTTCGGCGTCTGACAAAAGGCGTCGATCACCTGCGGCGGGCGACGACACGACGTATCAAGCGACGATTGGTCGCATCTGGTATATAATTACCGTGTAGACTATGTCAGAAAGATTCGCTCGGATGTGTGAAAGATCATGAATTTCCCCCCACTTCCCGACCGTGAACACCTTGTCTTCGCGGCGGTCGCTGCGCTGGCGGTGGCGGGAACGGCGCGGGCAGTCAAAGCCCTTTCCATCTCCGGAGCGCTGGCGGCGGCGCTGGTCGGGTTTCTGTTGTTCGGTCTGGGTGGAGGATGGGGGGCCGCGGCGCTGTTGCTCTTTTTCATCACGTCGTCGGCGCTTTCCCGATTCGGGAAGAAACGCAAGGATGCGTTAGGCTACGAGAAAGGCGGAGAAAGAGATGCCGGGCAGGTTCTTGCCAATGGCGGTATCGCGGCGCTATCCGCCATTCTGATGTATCTCAATCCCGGCGAAGATTGGCCTGCCGCCGCGCTACTGGGGGCTCTGGCGGCAGCGAATGCGGATACGTGGGCGACGGAAATCGGTTCGCTGGCAAAAGGCTCTCCTCGCCTGATCACCAACTTTCGAAAAGCCCCTACCGGTTCCTCTGGCGCGATTTCCCTGCCCGGTACGCTGGCGGCGCTCGCGGGCGGGCTGACACTGGGCATTATGGCGTTTTACCGGGATATGAGCATCGCGGGCGTAATCTCTGTAACGCTGGGCGGTCTTGCCGGTTCACTGGCGGATTCGTTGCTGGGCGCGACGATACAGGCTCAGTATCGTTGCCCCGTTTGCGGCAAACTCACCGAACGCCTCACCCACTGTGAGGAAGAGCCAACCGTCCTGAGTCGTGGTTTCCCTGTCATAAATAACGATGCGGTAAACGTCATCGCCACCCTTACCGGAGCGATCGTTTCCGTATTTCTGAACCGTCTTCTTTCCTGAAGGTTTTAATACAATGACCCCGTTATTTCCCGGAACGGGGGAGCGAAACGACGAGGCAATTCAAATCGGACATTGGGCGCGGCTTATTTTCTTCCGGGACCAGATGTACTATTTCCCTCTCATTGGCGGATTATATCGGGAAAGCCCGATAGGTCGGAATACCGAGCCATAGCCCGATCAACGCCCAGAGTGAGGCGATGACATAATCGCCCAGAATCAGACCGATAAAGAAAGGAATACCCGCCCGGAACATACGAATACCGCCATAGCGCATAATCAGTGTTTTGATGAGCCACCCGACCGCTGTCGCGCACCAGAGCCAGTTCATCGTGAACGTTTCCGCAATCACATAACCGACCGGATGGAAGGGCCACCAGAAGAAGCGCAGGCGCATCGCCATGAGAAAACCGGTAAACGCCATGCCTCCGAAGACGCCCCACACCCGGTCTGATTGGAAAGTCTCTTTATTCTTGATCCAGTCCGAAAGAGCATTGAACGGTTCGGAACCCATGGAGGTACGCCATCCGTTGACATTGCCTGTCGCTGCGCCATAGTGGTAATAAATCGAAAGCAACGCCCACCAGGAAGCGAGGATGCCCACCAGCGAAGCCCAGAGAATCACCCAGAAAAGCTGGCGCGGGTTTATTCGAGCGGGCCCTGTGGTAGAAGACGCGATTTTGAGACCTTCCAGTTGATGCGGCATCGCAAGGCAACGATAATCCGTATCGAACCAGCGGAAATACGCCATCGAGGTCAGCGTGTTGAGATCGAAATTCGAGCGCCCGTTGCCGACATTGAGGATCAGGTCATGGGGTGTCGTCCACGGTTGGAAGCCCCAGGGCAGACCGGCTTCCGCCCGGATGCGCGTGAAGGTTATCGCAAAGACAAAGTAAAAGCCAAAGAGTAATAGCGCCGCCGTAACGGACATTCCCGATGCGATTGCCAGACTTACCATCAAGCCGAAACCAATCAGGAAGCCGAAGACCGCTACACGGTAGGGGATGGCTTCCTCATCATCGGGGAGGTCTTTGAATTCTCTTTCGCCGAACGCCTTCCCGATAATCGCGGAAAGATACTTGCGGTAACTCCAGAATCCTAACAGGGTAAAGGCGAGAAACGCCCCCGCTCCCTGTTCGCCATGATAGGGAATACGCGCCATCGCGGGAGAAACGCCATCGGCGCGGAATCCCAGCGCCGTCGCGGCGACATCCTGCATTTTGGCGAACAGATAAAAGAACCAGGCGGAAAAACTCACCTCGACTGGTAGGAAATAGGTCAGGCCGATTACCATCGGGTAAAAGGAGAGATTCAGACTATCGCCCAGCGCCGACCACGGTGGCGTATGGATATCGCGGCTCAAATTGGGCAGAGTGGAAGGTTTGAGCGGCAACGCTGGAAGACCGGGATACAGGTAGTTGAGCGACGCCATCGATTCCAGAACACAGGGGATGAGAAAGGCGATCCAGAAGATGGGCTTATTCCAGATATGTCCGCCTTCAGGGTCTGTTCGGGTCAGCTCCAGAGGCAGATAAACGATTGGGAAGGAAAGCTTTTCATTGTCCGACCACTGTTTTCGCAGGATGACGTTCAGGCAGAGCATCGATCCCACAAGGACAAGGATAAAGGCAGTCCACCAGAAGATCGGTCCCGCCCATCCCGCCAGATATTCTAGGTTCAGTTCGGAATTGCCTCTGTAGAACTTGTTCAGTACCTCCGGGTCCGGCGTCAGGAAACGCGGAATCGCCCGATGGAACAGGTCTTTCCAGCCATTAGAACCGTTTTCGTAATAGTAGGCGTTCCCCAGAGTAGGCACGAGGAACTGCATCATTCCAATGCCGCTGATCCCGATGCTGACGGTCTGCATGATATAGATAAACATCAATTCGACCTGTGAAAACATCCATCGCGGCGCAATGCGCTTGAGTAAGCCGTTCACACAGAGCAACACAAACAGCGAGAATACCGCTCCGATGATCAGGCTCATCGCCGCCAGATCGGTTCCCTCCGTGACTACTTCAGTAAATTCCACCCAGTAGCAGTTGAGCGGAATAAGTAGCGTTCCGATGAGAAAAGCGCGAAGCGTGATTCCTGCAAAGCGCGGCGGCGGGTTCGTAGCGGGGTCGTTAACCATGGTGAAAAGCGTGGGCGGAACGGGCATCGTCCCACCCACACAGTATATCAGTTCGAATCGACGATATAGGCGGCGCGAATCGTATTTTCCCCCGGTGCGCTGATTTCCAGGAAGTAGACGCCGTCCTTGTCAAGAAGGAAATTATCCCGGCGTTTCACATCGAAAGTGAAGTTACCATTGTTCTTGATATCCTGCGCTTGCGCCTTGATTTCCTTCGGTTCGTTGCCCCGCGCTTCCTTATAGCGAACGATTTCAATGCCGAGTCGCGGCGGGGGCTGGTTACTGCCTGACCAGGAAATACGGAAGGTGGTATTCCGGGGAATCGAAACCTCGCCCGGCGGTGGGAATATCTGCAAGCCTGCCAGACTGCCATTCCCCCCCGTGCCGATATCACGACTGTCTTTCGCTCGCCCGGATGCGACAATGAACGCTTTGCGTATGTTGGCGGAACCCGTAGAGATTCCTTCCAGATAATAGACACCTTCCCGATCGAGATCGAAGTTATCACGTCGGGCGATATTCCAGGCGTTACTGTTGCCTTCGCGTCTGACATCTATTCTCTGTGTCGAGACTTCTTTATCTTCGCCGCCTCGCGCTTCTTTGTAGCGTCGGAGCGCTACTCCGAATTCGTTGGGCGGCGGCGCACCGGGCCAGCTGAGTTGAAAGACCGTGCCAGTGGAAATAAAGGTCGAACCGCCGGAAGGCCCGAGTACGCCGTCTTCAAGGCGACCATTCTGACCGGTACTAATGTTGCTGAAATCGCTGGAATTGCTACTGCCGCCGCCGCATCCTGAAAGCAGGACCGTTCCCGCCAGCACAACGGTAAGAAGAAGGATACGAAACCGCATAATTATCATTTTCCTGAAGTATTTGATGATCGAAACTGTATCGGACGCGTACATTACGCTCGTTTATTCAGAGTTCTCGACGAGGGAAATGCTTCATACTCGGGCGTTTGCCCGGATGATTCTCCTGCCGAAAAGTCCCCCTATTTTTTAGGCGCTGTGGAATAGACATCATAAATATACTTGGCGGCAATCAGGAGAAGAAACACAGCGTACATCAATTTGAACGTCCGCTTATCGATGTAGGACTGATTGACGAACGCGGCGCCGCCAAAGGAACCGAGAACAAAGCCAGCGCCGAGTAATGCGGCTATCTTCAGGTCAATATTGCCGGCGCGATAGTGCTCCAGAACGCCCAGAATACCGACCGGGAGAAGAATTGTCGCCAGCGATGTTCCTACCGCTTTTTTATCGTCGAAACCCAGAAGCAAGACCATACCGGGAACCATGACCAATCCGCCGCCGATCCCGAACATGCCGCCAAAGACGCCTGCAACCAGACCCAGAACCAGAACGCCTATTGTCTTTGAATCCATAAGCGGTTTCCTTAAGCGTCTCTTTTGTTCACGTCGAATAGGCTCCGAAACGACCGTTTCAAGGTTTTGCCACGATAGTGGCGGGTGAAATGTCCTGCGAGGCAGGGGGCATCCCAGCAAAAAGTTTGGGATCGATGAGATAGGCAGTCTCGCCTGGACGATGATATCCGGCGTGTCGCGCCAGCATCTCGCCGCCCTCTTGCGACTCAAGATAGTTTACCCGGGATCGGTAAAAATCATTCATGGCGGTCGCTTTATTCAATCGAAGTTGCAACGCCGCCACCTTTCGCGCTTCCTGATAGCCGAGTTTATAGGGGTAGATGATTTTTGCCACAACTTGAAATAAAAGAAAGGCTCCGACAATTCCAACCGTCAGTAAGGCTCCGATACGACCGACGTTTCGGGCGGCGGCGCTACGTTGACGCCGCTTCTTAATGCCTTTTTGTTCGTCTCCCTGTTTTTTAGCGCTTTTCATTACCAGCGAAGAGGTTCCCACAAATCCTGTTGCCTGTTACTGACTGTTGGTTCCGTCGAATGTTGCCAAATAATAACATGAAATAGCGCCATCATGCAACACCGTGAGAAATATTACCTTTGAAAACTATTAATAATCAGGGATACCATATTTTCTTTTCCCAAAATCGGTACTCCCGAATCCGAATATCTGTCCTGAAGCGGATAAAAACATTTGTTTGATGGAATTCATCGACGGATGTTGAAGATGAGGAAGTGGTCACACAGTAACTATCAGGAGAATCAGGGGGAGCATCTATTCTTAGCGATGTATCCTTCAGGCGCCGAGATATCTTTTCATTAGAAAGTATTTGATTATGGGGCGTCGGGATGGCGGGGTTGCTGGAGGGGTTGACCCATCGTATGCACTTTGATGAGGTTGGTGCTACCCGGCACGCCGATCGGGGTTCCGGCGGTGATGACGATCAGGTCGCCATTATGCAGGTGGCCGCCTTCGGTGGCGGCATCGACCGCATTGACGATCATCTGATCCGTATCGGCGGGCATGTTGACCAGTAGCGGCGTGGTTCCCCAGTATAGCGCCATCGCGCGGTACGCATCCTGCGAGGTGGTTGCGGCGAGAATCGGGCAGGAAGGGCGGAATTTGCCGACGGCGCGAGCGCTGCCTCCGGTCGAGGTCGAACAAATGATCGCCACCGCTTGCTGATCCTGAGCGATTTGCGCTACCGCTTCCCCGATAGCGTCCGTGACGCTTTCGATGCCGAAGGCGGCCGCCTTCTCCCGAAATAGTGTCTTGTAATCGATCTCGCGTTCCGCACGCTCAGCGACGCGAGACATAGTGCGAACCGCTTCAAAGGGGTACGCCCCCGCCGCCGTCTCGCCGGACAGCATCAGGGCGTCTGTACCGTCGATAACGGCGTTCGCAATATCGGTGACTTCGGCGCGGGTGGGGCGGGGATTGCGGATCATGGAATCGAGCATCTGCGTGGCGGTGATGACCGGCTTGCCCAGGCGGTTCGCTGCACGGATAATCCGCTTCTGCGCCATCGGGACTTCCTCAACGGGCATCTCGACTCCCATGTCGCCTCGCGCCACCATCGCGCCTTCGGAGACACGCAGGATTTCCTCCAGATTATGCACCGCTTCCGCCCGCTCGATCTTGACAATAATAGGAACGACGCGTCCTGCATCTTTCATAATTCCGCGCAGGATTTCGACATCGCGGTCATTCCGGACAAACGATAGCGCCACATAATCGACGCCCATTTTCAAACCGAAGCGCACATCCGATGCATCCTTTTCGGTAACGGCGTCGATATCCAGAGAAACGCCGGGGGCGCTTATCCCTTTTTTGGATCCAAGCGAACCGCCGATCAGGACGCGGGTAATCAGTTCGGTCGCGGTTTTCTCCACGATGACCAGTTCCAGAAGACCATCGTCCAGCAGGAGATGATTTCCCACAGAAACCGCCGCAAACATTTGGGGTACGGCAAGATGAGCGCGTTCCTCATTGCCGGGAATATCGTCTGAGGTCAGGACAAACTGGGAATCTTTGCGAAGTCTGGTTCCTGCGGCGACATTACCAATGCGGATTTTGGGGCCACAGAGGTCTTGCAACACGGCGATAGGTTTGCCGAGCGCCGCCGAAGCCGCACGCACCGCGTCGTAACGTTCCTGATGTTCGTCGAATGTCCCGTGGGAAAAATTGAAGCGGGCAACATCCATTCCCGCTTCCGCTAACTGACGAATCTGATCCGATCCATCAATGGCAGGTCCCAGCGTACAGACGATTTTCGTGCGCCGCATAAAAAATTGCTCCCCTTGAATTATAGCCGGGACGGACGATCAAAGGCAACCGGGGCGCTGATTACTTCAGCGTTCTGCCTTCCGGCGTGACTGTCAGCGTATAGCGTTTCCCTTTCCATTCGATGCCAGTGATAGTCAGTTTTTTCCAGGAGGGAGGTAGAGCGACCGGCGCTTTGATCAACCCACCCGGTTCCGAAAAGTCGAGACCGCCAAATCCGTACAGGACACTTTGCAGGATGCCGCCTGCGCCAGTTGTGAAGACGCACCGATCCAGAGAGCGTTTTTCGGAAAAGAGCAGGAACGGCCCTCGGACAAAAGGACGATACGATTCGCGGAAATCTTTTTCCGCCTCATCGGCGCGACCCAACCTTGCGGCAATCAGGGCATGGATCGAATCGGTCATGGCGGGACCGTTTTTGATCGGACGCTCTTTATGGAAATCGAAGGTGGCGGCGGCGGTTTTTGCATCCATCGCGAGTTTCGCCGGCCAGAGCAATAACTCCCCGTCCGCCTGTTTCGTCTTCTCGCCTTTATCGGCGTCCCGCGCCAGGTAGTAGCCCTTCGCCTTATCGAAGGGGAGTTTGAGTTTGTCCGCGACAGCCTTCCACTGCGGGTTCGCTGACTTGCCGACGATGTCTGCGGCGTTCGTCGCATAGGTCAGGACATTCTTCGCCATCGCATTCGTGTAAGTATTATTGTCACACTCGCCTTTATTTTCATCTGGACCGAAGACGCCTTTGATTTCATACTCGCCCGTCGCCGGGTTCTTGGTTGCGCGACGGACAAAATAATCAGCGATATTCGAGAGTAGAGGCAAGCCGCGCTCTGTCAGCCACTTTTTGTCGTTGGTCGCAAGATAGTACTGCCACACCGCCCAACCGACTCCTGCCGTCACATGCCTTCCCTTCGAAAATCCGCCCGGCGCGACTTCCTTGCCACTCGCCGCCGATTCCCATGGAAAGTCCGCTCCCGCCCCGCTCTGCGCCTTCGCCTGCTCTTGAGCCTGTGATAGATACTTGAACCGGTAGTCGAGAATCGTCCTCGCTAGATCGGGATGTTGCGCCAGCAGGGCAGGGAACATCCAGATTTCGGCGTCCCAGAAAATATGCCCCTTGTAAAATTCGCCTGACAATGTTTCGGGCGCGATAGAATCGTCCCCACCGATACGCGTCGATTGCAAAAGGTCGAACATCAATTTGTGGATGAGTTGTTGCGCTTCAGGGTCGCCTTCGATCTGAATGTCGGCGCTCGCCCAGCGTTTTTTCCATTCCGCTTCCTGCGCTTCTCGCACGGATTCGTAACCCGCCGTCATCGCCCGTTTGACCTCGGCAAGCGCCTTCGCTGATGGATCGCCGCCATCACGTGAGGTATAGACCGCAACATAGCGGGTAAGGTTATCGATGTCGACAGGGCGTTGCTGAGCAACCGCTACGGCGACAGTAACGCCGTTAGCTTGGGTTTTCGTCACTCGTGGGGCCTCCGACGCTCCTATCTTTTTGTCCTCTTTATCCCCCGATCCGGTCAGGCGTTGTACCCAGAGATACGGGTTCGTTGCACTGACAAACGACTCCGCCTGATAAAAAGCCTGCTTCGTCTGTAAAATGCCTGTTCTCAGGTTCAATGTCTGTGAGTAAGGAGTAGCGCTGGTCTGTTGTGGGAGAGAAAGGTAGGGGGCATCCGGAAGCGCTTTGAGATTCTCCTTTTCGTCATAAACTCCCGCCACGAAAAAGCGAGCGTCCTTGTCCGCCCCGCCGGCGCTTCCCGGCGTTACTCCGATATAGCCATTTCCCAGAAAGATGCCGTGATTGCCCCGCGCTGCGACCGGATCCGTCGTTTTTAAGACCCAGGGATCAAGATCAGCGAACGCCCCGGCGCTACGATCTTTCGTTTCTTTCACAGTTTCCGGCGGAGTTGTCTCCAGATTTTCGGTGGTTGCAGGCGTGCAACCGTAGAGCGCAAGGCAGGAAATGACAACTATGAAGGCATAACGAGCGACATTGCGTACAGCGAATCGTGTTGAGAATCGCACAGTGAAACGAAAGTGCATGACTTTTAACGAGAGACCTCACGAGTATACGGATAGACGTACTTTATTATTGTACCGGAAAGGCGCTGTCTATTCTGAGCGCAATGGCGGCTTGAAATAACGATTTAAAACGGCGTCGGCAAAGACTCTTTTTCTGCAAAGAACAGAAGCCTGTCCGATTTGGCGTTCGGGGCGCGTTCGCCGTAATTACCGAACACGGCGGGGCGAACAAAACCCGCTTCCGTCAGCCATTGAAGAATGTCTCTGGCATCATAGGCGCGTTGAATATGAAGCTCCTTGAAATGGCGCGTCGATTTAGTGGTTTCGTCGTCTATCCAGAAGTCCATTTCGATCCGGCAGATTTCCGTCGCCGCATCGTAAGAGGAGCGCCAGTCGTGCCAGAGCGGGCCGACCCAGTTGGATTGCGTAAAGAGTCCCTCCGCAAGAGCATAGCGGGAGTTCATATCGAAGGCGAGCAGACCGCCGGGAGTGGTATGGGCGTACAGACGGTGAAACGCCTGTTTCAATCGCGCCGGATCGAGAATATAGTTGATCGAGTCAAACAGACTGATCAGTAGATCGAACGTCATTCCGTTCATGTCCAGTTCTGCGGCATCCTGTACTGAAAAATGAGGTCTCCCCTCGCCGTTGATGTCGCGCTTGCCCCAGGAAAAAGCTTTCGTCTCAGCGATAGCGACCATCGCAGGAGAAATGTCAAAAGCGTACAGAGGACGGTAACCGCGCCACCAGAGCAGCTCAGTGACGATGCCGGTGCCACAGGCGATATCCAGAGCGGAAGCGGAATCGAGATTTTTACCGCGCTTTATCGCTTCGCGTTCGATTCGCGCTAACCATGCAGGATGTGGCACATCCTCCATAAGAGTGTCATAAATAGCCGCGACGTCCCCGTATTGCTTTGCTTCCGTCATATTGTTGATTGTCCGGTTCTCCACTTTCCTCAGTATACATTCTTCCGGAAGCGCTGTTTCCCGTATTCTGCGGACCCGGCAGGCGTCCGAACGTAATGTCATCCCTATTCACGCGCCATAGCCCTGTATGCTACAATGCGACCATGCCGACAGATATTGAAATCGCTCGTTCTGTTACTCCTCTCCCCATCACGGAAATCGCCGCGACGGTGGGTCTGACGCCCGATGATCTGGAACCTTACGGACGCTACAAAGCGAAAGTGACACGGGAAGCGTTGATGCAACGCCTCGACGAACCGACCGCTCGACGCGGAAAGCTTGTCCTGGTTACGGCAATCACTCCGACGCCAGCGGGCGAAGGCAAAACCACCACATCTATCGGACTGGCGCAGGGACTGAACCGAATCGGCGTCGCCTGCGTCGCCGCTTTGCGGGAACCATCCCTCGGTCCAGTATTCGGGCAGAAGGGCGGCGCGACAGGTGGCGGGTGGTCGCAGGTGATTCCTATGGAGGATATCAACCTGCACTTTACCGGTGATATTCATGCGATTACCGCCGCCAACAATCTGCTTGCCGCGTTGATCGATAACCATCTGCAATCCGGTAACGCGTTGCATCTCGAACCGCGCTCTGTGACCTGGAAACGCTGTCTGGATATGAACGATCGGGCGTTGCGCAATCTCATCACCGGATTAGGCGGAAAATCAGAAGGCATCCCGCGTGAAACGGGCTTCGAAATTACGGCGGCGTCGGAAATCATGGCGATTTTGTGCCTCTCCGAAAATCTCGAAGATTTGAAATTGCGCCTCGCCCGCATCGTTATCGGCTCGAATACGGACAATGAGCCTGTCACTGCAGGCGAACTGGGCGCGGTCGGCGCGATGACCGCACTCCTGAAGGACGCTCTTCTCCCCAATCTGGTGCAGACGCTGGAACATAACCCGGTGGTTCTGCACGGCGGCCCCTTCGCCAATATCGCTCATGGCTGTAATTCGGTTCTGGCGACCAAACTCGCCCTTTCTCTGGGCGAAGTCTGCGTGACGGAAGCGGGTTTCGGCGCGGACTTAGGCGCGGAGAAGTTTCTCGATATCAAAATGCGGCAATCGGGCTTGAAACCGGACATGGCTGTCCTTGTCGCCACCATTCGCGCTCTGAAAATGCACGGCGGAGTTCCGCTGACTGAATTAAAGACGGAAAACGTCTCTGCATTGGAGGCGGGATTCGCCAATCTTGCCCGTCACGCGGAGAACCTGAAAAAATATGGTCTGCCTGTGGTTGTCGCCATCAATCAGTTTTCGGCGGATACTGAGGCGGAAATAACCGCTTTACGGCGACTCTGTGATGCCTCCGATCTTCCGGTCGAATTAGCGAATGTCTGGGGTGAAGGCGGGAGAGGCGCGGAAAATCTGGCGCATCTGGTTCGGCGAACGTTGGAAACAACCCCGGCGGATTTCCGATTCCTGTACCCGGACAGCGCTTCACTAAAAACGAAAATAGAGACGGTCGCCCGCGAAATCTACCGTGCAGAGCGGGTGGAATTCCTGCCCACCGCCGCAAACCGTCTCGCCTATCTTCGCAAGCGCGGGTATGGCTCTCTGCCGGTGTGTATCGCCAAGACTCAGTATTCGTTCAGCGATAATGCGGAACAGCGTGGGGCGCCGTCCGGTCATGTTCTGACCATCCGCGATATCAAACTCTCCGCCGGCGCGGGCTTTGTTGTCGCTTACGCTGGGACGCTACTGACAATGCCGGGTCTGCCGAAGAACCCTGCCGCTTTCCAGATCGATGTCGATCTTCAGGGTGACATTACCGGATTGTCCTGACCCTGCGGAGAGTGTGATATCGCGGATAGTCAGGATAACCGAAAATGGAAATATGGGAAGATAAATCCTTTCAGGATGAGGATTTTGGCGAACGCGATTTTTCGGAGTTTGTTTTTCGTCGCTGTTCCTTTGAGCATTGCCGTTTTGTCGACGCCATTCTGAGCGAAGCGCTGGTCGAGATATGCCATTTCGAAGAGTGTAATTTCAGCGGAGCCCAAATGAACGCCTTCTCCGCCCGTGGCTCCTCTTTTTCCAGTAGCGTTTTCCGGGGAACCTATTTCTTTGTCGCCGCTTTTACGGATTGCCGTTTGCTCGGGGCTGATTTTCTGGATGCTGACTTGAGCGGCATCACTATCTCCAACGGAGACTGGTCGTGGGTGAACTTGCGACGACAAAAACTCGATAAAATAAGCTTTCAAGGCTTGAAGTTGGTCGAATCTGACTTTTATGCTACAAGTCTGAAGAATACGGATTTCCGCGATACAGACCTGACTCGTGCCGAATTTCGGGATGCAGACCTGACGGGAGCGGATTTTCGCGGCGCCATTCTGGATAAAGTGGATTTGCGAACGTGGAATCTCAAGGGAGTGCGTTTCGATATCGCGCAGGCGATACAACTGGCGCAATGTTACGGCGTTCGCATTGAGGAAGATAACGTCCGATCCGGTTAATAATAAACATTTAAAAATTTACCTTTTAAACAAGTATGGTTTTTCATCAAAAGGGGAAATATACTGTCTGTATGGAAAACGGGTTCGGGACAAAAGGGTTCGCCTTGCTAGCAGGGGCTGCAATCATTGTCTTTGCGGCGCTGGGCGTGTTACTGGCAACACTCAGCCGACCGGTAACGCCTTCCATAGGGCAGATTACTCCTTCTGGTATCAACGCTCCGCTTCCTCTACCGAACGCAGCGCTGGAAAAAGGGTCGAGTGTCAATGCCGCTCCTATCCTTTCCACCAATCCCGTTAGTGTAAGCGATATATTGAGCCGACGACAGTTGCTGGCGCCGCCGCCAACGACCAGGTCAATTGCTCCTGCCGCTAATACCGCCGCACCTCCTGCGGTTACGGCGACGCCTATCGCTCCCGCTCCGCCCGCTAACCCCAATCTGACTCCCGATCAGCAATTACTGGCGGCAATGACGAAGGGGGACTTTGCCTCGATACGGGATGCTATTCAACGGGGCGCCAATGTCAATCCTGCGGATACATCACAGGGAACGCCGCTTTTGTGGGCGATCGCGAACGGCGATTACGGGATGATGGAAGACTTGCTGAGTCGCGGCGCAAATGTCAATGCCCGACTAGTCACAGGAGAGACGCCCCTGATGGCGGCTCCTTCACAGAAGATCTTATTCGTCCGTCGCTTGATCGAAGTAGGCGCGGAGGTGAACGCGCGTAGCAAGGAAGACGATACTGCCTTGATTTCCGCCTGTCGCGCCGCAAATGTCGAAGCGGCGTCCCTGATGTTGCAGGCGGGTGCAGATGCCCGGGTCAAAAATAAACAGGGGGAGACCGCCCTCGCCCTGGCGACAGCAGGCAATCTTACCGCCCTCATTCCCCTTCTGCATCAGGCGGGCGCTTCCGAGTGAAGCAAACAATCATTTGCATCTGTGCCGTTACGCCGGATATAATTAGAGCAGGTGAAATAGGGCGTGTACAAGCGTCCGCCACTGCAAGTCCCGATGTCGCCGACCGATTATGTTGACCGAACTTTCTGTCGAAAATTTTGCGCTGGTGGAGAAATTGCGTCTGAATTTCGGAGCGGGGCTTAACCTGCTGACCGGCGAAACAGGCGCAGGAAAATCCATTCTGATGGACGCTCTGGGAATGGCTCTGGGCGAGCGCACGGGAGCGGAAGCGATACGCCATGGCGCGGAAAAAACCCGTGTAGAGGCGGTTTTTACCATTGATTCCCCGGATGATCGATTGCAAAAAGCGATCGAAACGGCAGGAGTCGAGGTGGAAGACGGCGTTCTGATCCTTTCGCGTGAGCTGTCGGTCGCCGGAAAATCAGCGGTGCGGATCAACGGACGACCAAGCACTGTCGGCATACTCAAAATCCTCGGAGACGCTCTCGTCGATATCCATGGGCAACACCAGCATCAATCCCTGTTGAATGTGTCGCATCATGGCGAAATTCTTGATTCCTGGGCGGGCGCGAAAATCACTCCTCTGAAAACCGCCGTAGCGGAAGCCTATCAGGCGGCGCAAGCGGCATCCCGTGAATTGACACAACTGCAGCAGGACGCCCGTGAACGCGCCCGAAATCTGGATTTGCTAGCTTTTCAACGTGATGAGATCGACGCCGCCGCCCCGAAGCCTGACGAAGACGAAGCCTTAAGCGCCGAACTGTTACGATTGGCGAGCGCCGAAAAACTGCATCTGGTATCAGCGACCGCCTACAGCGCACTGGCGGGCGGCGCCGAAGAGACAGGAGAACGTACTGGACGACGAGCGGCGGCGTCCGTAGTTACGGGCGGCGCGACAGAAGGGTTACGCAAGGCGGTAACGGAAATCGAGCATGCGGTCAAATGGGATGAGCAACTGACGCCGTTACTGGAAGTCTTGCAAAACGCCCTCTACGCCGCCGAGGATGCCGCCCGTGAAGTTCGCGCTTACCGTGACGGTATCGAGTTCAATGCAGAACGTTTAGAAGAGATTCAGACCCGGCTCGATACGCTCAAAACGCTCAAGCGGAAGTACGGCGAGACCGTTGAAGATGTCCTACGCTATCGGGAGGAGATCGGAGCGCGGCTGGATACTCTGGAAAACGCTGAAACGCGGGTCGCTGAACTGCAGGAAGCGGTAACGAAAGCGCGAGAAGAGCTTGCCCGTCGCGCCGCCGCGCTTACCGCCGTTCGGAAAAAGGCGGCGGAACCGTTCGCGAAAGCGGTTAAAAGCGAGCTTGCGGATCTCGCGATGACGGCGACGCGATTCGCGGTGTCGATCGAACCACGAGAGCCTAACGGCAACGGGGCGGACAACATTGAATTCCTGATCTCTCCCAATCCCGGCGAACCTCTGAAGCCGCTGGCGAAAATCGCCTCCGGTGGTGAAATTTCTCGTGTAATGCTCGCTTTGAAGTCAGTCCTATCGCGAACCTACGCCGTTCCTACGCTGATTTTCGATGAAATCGATACGGGAATCGGCGGACGCACCGGGGTGGCGCTGGCGGAAAAGCTTGCTGCGCTTTCGCGGGATGTGCAGATATTCTGTATTACCCATCTGGCATCCATCGCCGCTCGTGGTGATCGACATTTCTTCATCGAGAAGCGCACGGAAGGTAAAAATGGTTTGGGGCGCACCCTGGTAGGCGTCACGGCGCTCGATCCGGAAACGCGCGTGGAAGAAATTGCGCGGATGCTGGGCGGTCGTCGTTCTGAATCAGTCCTCCAGACCGCGCGTGAAATGCTTACCGCTAACTAAAGTGACGATTACCCTATAAAACCTGCTATTTCTCGCGGAAAATAAGGAGAAGCTGGTTCCTTCCCCTGCTACGGCTCCCGCCGCTCCCTGGCGTCTGGAGGGTAGCCGCTGTTGTGGGTATGTGGTGAGTTAATAAATACGTAAACAAAAAAGGGCAGGAGGCAGGATGCCTCCATGTCTTTGTTTGTTCGCTTGAACAAATGTTTTCTTTCGGTTACAATAGAGCCCTATGGAGATTCTCAACACAGACACGCCTCAACCCGTCGCCGATTATCCTTGTAACACCGGGGAAGCGCCACTGTGGCATCCGGAGGAGCGCAAGGTCTATTGGTCGGATATTCCGAACGGTAAAATCTACCGCTATGACCCGGCGACCGGAGAAAGCGCTACTGTCTACGAGGGCGAACCCGTCGGCGGCATGACATTACAGATCGATGGCTCCCTGCTTCTTTTTGGCGCGCGCGGGGCTGTGCGTGTCTGGCGTGACGGCAAAATCGTCAAGACGATTCTGGACGAGATTCCTACCGAGCGTGATTCGCGTTTCAATGATGTGAATGCGGATCCAGAAGGACGCGTTTTCTGCGGAACGATGTCGACTGCGGATCGCAAGGGGCGCCTGTATCGCCTCGATCCCGATGGGAACCTCCTTATGGTCGTTGAGGATGTCGGAACTTCCAACGGCATGGGCTTTACTCGCGATTTGAAGCGGATGTACCATACCGATACACGTGCGCATGAGATTTATCTGTATGATTATAATCGCGCGACCGGCAACATCACGAATCGTCGCGTTTTTGCCAAATCGAAAGAGGGCGAAGGTCGTCCGGATGGTATGACCACCGATGTGGATGGTAATGTCTGGTCCGCTCGCTGGGATGGCAGCCGGATCGTACGTTATAACCCGGAAGGGCAGGAAACGCTTCATGTCATGTTTCCGGTCAAGAAGGTGTCCTGCCTGATCTTTGCCGGCGATGACATGACCGATATCTATGCCACCACTGCTGGTGGACAGATGCGCGACAGCGATGGTATTCTGGCGGGGGCGTTATTTCATTTACGTATCGAAGGGGCGCAAGGCTCACCAAAGTTCCGCTCGCGTATTGGTCTTTAATTTCGAACTCTTCCGCGCTAGATAAGTAATAACACAGAGCGTTGAAAGGGAACTGAGTTCCATGACTCGAACTGAATGGGCGCGTGCAACGGAGCGCAACGCTCTTTTAGAATGTCTGGTCAATGCTTTACAAAGGGACGACCGCATCGTTGGGGCGCGAAAACGGAGATGCCCTGAGTGATATCGATTAATGGGTTGTGGTCACCGATGACTTCCTTCTGAAAGACATTTCCGGGTTCATCGCCTCGCTTGTTCCGAATTTACCGCCGCTATTAATACGGGACGAACCGTACAAAGTCCATCTGCATCGTCGGAAGCGAAAAAATGAGGACCGCCGGGGAGTCGATTCCGGTCTATAATGACGATATGGATCATTTGAGGATTGGTATTGCAGGGCAACGAGGTCGCGCGTTCGCCGGGGCGTTACGCGCCATTCCCGGGGTTGAATTGGCCGCTCTTTGCAATGTGGACGCAACGGCGCTGGACAGGCAGGCGGAGGAACTTGGAATCCCGGCGACGGGTCGGTTCACCGATTATGAGGCGATGCTGGATGCGGTGGACGCCGTGGTCGTTTCGACCCCGATGCAGTGGCACACTTCGCAGTCCATTACCGCCCTGAACGCCGGAAAGCATGTCCTGAGCGAAGTGACTGCCTGCGTCTCTATGGACGAATGCTGGCGCCTGCTCCATGCGGCGGAAGCGGCATCGAAACGTGGCGTCGTCTACGCGATGGCGGAAAACTACTGCTATATCAAATCCAATGTTCTCATTCGGGAGATGTGCCGAAAGGGGCTTTTCGGCGAACTGTATTTCGGGGAAGGGGAGTATCTGCATGAAGTGCGGAATCTTCACCATTACCCGGATGGTTCCCCGACCTGGCGCTACTACTGGCAGGTGGGAACGCCCGGCTCCACCTACCCGACACACAGCCTCGGACCGGTCATGCAGTGGTTCAAGGCGGTTGATGCTCATGAGCGTATCGAGAGTGTTGTCTGTCTGGGAACGGGAATCCATACGGATCGGGAGCATCCCCATGACGATACGACCATCCTCCTGTGCAAACTCAAAAGCGGCAAACTCATCAAAATCCGGGTGGACATGATGAGCAACCGACCGCATCACATGACTTACTATTCCCTGCAAGGCGTCGGCGGCGTGTATGAAGCGTCGCGGCTGGAAAACCAGAGCGGGCATATCTGGATCGGCGAATCGAAGGACGGCGATCACCGTCAGTGGCAGCCCCTCGCAGACTTCAATGAACACCTGCCCGAGGATTGGAAAAACCCGACCGAGGAGATTCTCAAGGCGGGGCATGGCGGCGGCGATTACTTTGTCGCCCGCGATTTTGTCCGCGCCTGTCGTGGCGAAGCCCCGCCAGCGACAGATATCTATGACGCTCTGGAGTGGACGGCGGCAGGACTGCTTTCCACTCTCTCCCTGCAAAATGGCGGCGTTCCGATTCGGATGCCCGATTTCCGGGAGCTGGCGGATCGTCCCCTATTACCGAAATAGTCGTGATGGATCAGCGCCGCCATCGAAAAAAGTGGGGAAATAGGATGATGGCAAACGGGCGAATACGTGTATAATGCCCTATGTCCACGAAGGACCAGCCGCAACCTGCTTCCGATTTCCCTCGTATGGCCCTGATTCTGGCTTTATGCTGGGGTCTGACCAATATCGCTTACGCTATCTATGATTTGCCCCTGAAGTTCGTCCTGAAAGATGAACTGAAACTGAATGCGCAACAGATTTCCGCGTTCTTCGCTCTGGGGGTCTTCACCAATTACATCAAGCCGCTGGCGGGCGTCTTTATCGATAGCGTTCCGCTTTTCGGGACGCGCCGCCGCTGGTATTTGCTGGGAAGCTTGTTCCTTTGCGGGATCGGCTGGCTGATTCTGGGGATTGTTCCCCGGGAGTACTATGTGATGCTGGTGACCTTCGCTCTGACCTATAGTATGGTCATGGTGATCAGTACGACTCTCGGCGGAGTTATGGTCGAGGCGGCGCAACGCTATCAGGCGGCAGGGCGACTGACCGCCCAGCGCATCGCGATGTTCCGCGTCGGGACTCTGGCGGGCGGACCGCTGGGCGGTTGGCTGGCGACCATGCCACTGATTGTCACTATGGTCGGTTCCGCTTCCCTGCATTTCGCTCTGATACCTCTGGTCTGGTTTTTTATGAGGGAACCGGGAAACGCAAAGCCAAACCCGCAGGTATGGAAAGACGCGGGGCGGCAGTTGAAAGGATTGGTGGACAGCAAGATTGTTCTGGCGGCGGCGGGAATGATTTTTCTGATCGCCGCAGCGCCCGGATTCGGAACGCCGCTTTTGTTTTATCAAACGGACACGTTGGGATTTTCCAAGCCCTTCCTCGGCATGCTGACTCTGGTCGGGGCGCTTTTCGGTCTGATTGCGGCGAGTTCTTACTATAAGGCATGTCAGAAACAAAGTATGCGGGCGATGCTGGTTATCAGCATTGTCATCCACGCACTCGGCACGCTCTTTTACCTCTTTTACCATAACGCGACGACGGCGCTATTGATCACCGCTCTGGAAGGGGCGACCCAAACGCTGGCGATTTTACCCGTCTATGATCTGGCGGCGCGAGGAACCCCAAAGGGAAGCGAGGCGTTGGGGTACTCCATAATGATGAGTGTCTGGAATCTGACCAATTCCCTCTCCGACTGGCTTGGATCGTCGCTGTTTACTCATCTGGGATTGACTTTTTCGCATCTGGTCTGGCTTAATGCCGGGACGACTGCGCTGGTATTACTGGTCGTTCCTTTCCTGCCACAGGCGCTTCTGGCGCAAAAAGATAAAGATCGTGTCGAATCACTGAGCGAACTCCCGCACTGAAAAGCGGTATAATCCGAGGGTGAAACCACCCGTCGCTAAAGTGTCGGAAAGCGCAGGGAAGTACCTTGCCGCTCCCGCCGATGCCAACCCGGAAATCGCTACCCGCGCCGCAATGGAGCGAACGCTGTATGGCGATGACCCGACGACAGGTATTGTCGCCGTCGAAATCAAGGAAAATACCGCTGTCCTGTATCGTCGGGACAAAAAAACGGGCGCTACCACGACGGAAGAAGTGGAATTCCGTCCCTGGATCATTTTGCGCGAAGATCGCCCGGCGCCGGACAGCGAAGTGACGGTTCTGGAGGGAGACGGCGGTTACAGGTATCTGGTTCGGTTCGCTTCCTGGCGGGCGTATCTGGATGGTCGGCGAATCCTGCGCGAGGAGCAAAGAGATATGCTCTCGTACGGATCGGCAAGCAAGCAATTCCTGCTGGGAACCGGGCGCACGCTTTTCAAGGGAATGGCGTTTCCGGATGTCCGGCGCATGCAGGTGGATATCGAAACGACCGATTTGTCACCGGTTGCGCCGGGAGCCTGTATCTTCCTGATCGCCTGCTCGGACAATCAAGGGCATGAGGAAGTCCTTGTCGGCGAGGAGCGGGAAATGCTCTTGCGCCTGAACGAACTGGTACAGGAGTGGGACCCGGACGTTATCGAAGGTCACAATATCTACGCCTTCGACCTTCCATGGCTTCGGACGCGAGCGAAGGCGCAAGGGGTGACGCTGAACTGGGGACGCGATGGCTCCGAACTTTCTGTCGGCGCGGAGCGGAACTGTGCGATTGGGGCGAACACGCGGCCGTTCACCGGACATTACATCTGGGGACGCCATATCATTGACACCCTCTTCGCCACCCAGCGCTTCGACCTCGCCAAAGGGGAGATTTCCTCTTACGGACTGAAAGAAGTCGCCAAACACTACCATATTGCGGAACCGGATCGGGTTTATCTGGATCGTTCGGACATTCTGCAACTCTGGAAAGCCGACCCGGAACGTGTTACAGCGTATGCCATTGCGGATGTGCGCGAAACGCGACGATTGGCGGAAGTGGTCTGCCCAACCGAGTTTTACCAGACGCAGATGGTCCCGGATGTGTATCAAAGCGTCGCCGTGACGGGGAGCGGCGAGAAAATCAACTCGATCTTTGTTCGTGCGTATCTACAGCACGATCATGCTATCGCCCGTCAGCAGGCGCCTGTCCCTTATGGCGGCGGTTACACCGAGATGCGAGTCGCGGGGGTTTTGCATCACATTGTCAAGGCGGATGTCGAGTCACTTTATCCGTCGATTATGTTGACCCGGGGCATCACCTCCTCCTCCGACATTCTGGGTCTGTTTCTACCGCTTCTCAAGGAATTGACGCGCCGCCGACTCGCCGCCAAAAATAAAGCGCGTGAAATGGCGGAGACGGATGACTTCCGTCGCGCCGGGTACTTCGATGGCTTGCAGGGTTCGTACAAGCTGTTGATCAACTCCTTTTACGGCTATCTGGGCGCTCCCTTTTATTTCAACGATTACGCCGCTGCCGCGAAGGTGACCGAGATCGGTCAGGAAATCGTGAAATCTATCGCGGCGGAACTGGAAGACCGTGGCGCAAAAGTTATCGAAATCGATACCGATGGCGTCTACTTCCAACCACCCGCTGGTGTGGAGGGGCTGGAGTTGGAATCCGCCTTTGTGGCGGAAGTGGGCAAATCGCTGCCGGAAGGTATCCGGCTTGCCTTTGATGGGCGTTACTCGGTGATGCTTTCCCTGAAGGCGAAGAACTATGTGCTGGTCACGCACGAGGGGAAGAAGACGTTCAAGGGTTCTTCCCTGCGCTCTCGCGCCGATGAACGATTTGGTCGTCGCTTCCTGAATCAGGCGGTGGATCTACTGCTCGCCGACGAAAAGGATGCGCTGGAGAATCTGTATTACGAACTTCTGGCGCAAATTGAAAACCGCGAACTGGGCATTGAAGAAATCTCACGAAGAGAGCGGGTCACCGATAAGACCTTCACAAGCTCCGCTCGCAAACGGAGCGCCGGGGCCATGGCGGGTCTGGCGGTCGGTGACTACGCCCAGTTGTACCAGCGTGAAGATAAGGCGCTTGTCCCTGCCTCCGATTATGCCGACGACGAAGATGTCGAACACTACCAGACCAAGCTATATAAATTCGCCCAGCGTCTCGAAGCCGCCATCGGGCCGGACTTCGAACGACTTTTCCCCAAACCTCTCACCGGCTCCAAACGCAAAGCGAAAGAAGACGCCAAACAGCAAATGGCGCTGTTCGATTTCTAAGCTCCCTTACAATTCGGGTATAGTGAGGATATGGCAAAATCTCCGATTGTACTGGGATATTACGCGGATTGGGCGGAAAACCTGTCGCCGGAAGCGATTGATTACCGTCTCTTGACCCACCTGTCTCATTCCTTTGCGACCCTGAACGAAAAGGGAACGCTCAAACTTCCCGACGCTTCCCGGACGAAGACGCTGACCGCACTGGCGAAACGCGCAAAGGTGAAGACGATCCTCGCCTTCGGCGGCGCGGAAAGCGGCAAAGCGTTCGCCGCCGCCACCGCAACGGACGCAGCGGTTACCACTTTCGCCTCGCAGATTGCTCAGATACTCGGCGATCTTGGCTATGATGGCGCGGATATCGATTGGGAAGTTCCCTCAAACCCGGAGGAGAAGGGGCGCATGGAAGCGCTGGTCAAAACGTTGCGTCAAAAAGCGCCGAAAGCGATTCTGACCGCCGCGACCCCGGCAAGCGACTGGTCCGGCAAATGGTACGCGACGGAAAAACTTGCGCCGTATCTGGATTTTATCAATGTGATGACCTACGACTTCCACGGGCCGTGGGGTAATCATGCCGGTCATAATGCTCCTCTGACGCCAACCTCACAAGACCGCGAAGATGGTCAGTTCAGCGTCACTTCGGCGATGGATTACTGGCTAAAGAGCAAAAAGTGGCCCGCGAATCAGCTATGTTTGGGAATACCGTCTTACGGGCGCGGTTTCGCGGCGAAACTCGGCGCTCCAACCAGAGGCGAGTACTCCCGGTCTTATGTTTCCTATCAGGAAGTCCTGATGCTGACCCGTGATTCCGAATGGATCGCCCGAAGGGACGCGGAGGCTCAGGTTCCCTATTTGGAGAAAAAAGATGGCAAGGAATTTGTCAGCTATGAAGACCCGGAATCCGCCCGCCGAAAAGGAGCGTTCGCCCGAAAACTTGGTCTGAGCGGAATATTCTTCTGGGAGGTTGCGCAGGACTTTGATGGCAGGACGCATCCGATTGTCCGCGCTGCGCGTGAGGGGTGGGGATAATATCACGGCATGGAACGATTGTATGCGCCGTGGCGGTTGAATTATATTACCGGCGGAGCGCCCAAAAAGGCGGGACCGACAGGTTGTATTTTCTGTGATCGTCCCGCCGAAGTTGAGGAAAAGGATGCGGAGAATTACATCGTTCGCCGGGGCGCTGTGTGCTACATCATTCTGAACGCATTTCCGTACAACAGCGGTCATGTAATGGTATTGCCTTACCGGCATATCGCCTCTCCGACAGAACTGACAGCCGAAGAAGGTTGCGAAATGATGCAACTGACCGCCGCCATGACCGATGTTCTGACCGGAATATACCGCCCGGACGGCTTCAATATCGGGATGAACGTTGGCGCGGCGGCGGGGGCAGGCATCGCCGCCCACCTGCATATGCACATCGTCCCTCGCTGGAATGGCGATACGAATTTTATGCCGGTCATCGGCGATGTGAAAGTTCTACCAGAAACACTTCCGCAGACCTACGAGAAAATCGTCCGATATTTTGAGCAAAACGGACAGTGATAGCGGGTATACTCCCGGTATGCAACGTTTTGACGAGGCGGTAGTTGGCGCGGGAATTGTCGGTTTAGCGTGCGCGTATCATCTGGCGCGACATGGTCGGCGTGTGGTCGTACTGGAAAGGCATCCTCGTGCGCAGGGAGCGTCCGTACGCAACTTTGGCATGCTCTGGCCCATCGGGCAAACGCCGGGAGCGATGCACCAGATCGCCCTGCGAAGCCGGGAACACTGGCTTAATATCCTGCCGGACGCCGGAATCTGGCACGAAAAGACCGGGTCTCTGCACCTCGCCTATCGCGAAGACGAGGCGCAAGTCCTGCAAGAATTCATCCATGCCGCTCCCGCCAATGGTTACGAGGTAGAAATGTGGTCGCCGGAAACTATTCTGCGTAACGCCCCCCGTATCAACCCGGAAAACCTGATGGGTGCGATGTGGTCGCCATCCGAAATCTGCGTCGATCCTCGCGCCGTCATTGCAACGTTGCCAGGTTATCTGACGGCGAAGTTCGGCGTCGAATTCCGTTTCGGCGTTACCGCCGTAGGCTGTGAGCGACCTGCCGTTCGCACCAGCGCAGGCGTCATCGAGGCGGAAAATCTGTATGTCTGCTCCGGCGATGAGATGCAGATTCTCTACCCGGAGACATTTGCAACCCTCGGATTGAAACTGTGCAAATTACAGATGTTGCGTACCGCTCCGACTGGCGATTACCGATTGGGTCCGATGCTGGCGGCGGGATTGACCCTGCGGCACTATAAATCGTTTGCGAATTGTCCGTCCCTTCCGGCGCTTAAAGAGCGTGTCGCTCGTGAGACGCCGGAATTTGACCGTTACGGCATTCATGTGATGGCATCGCAGAATGGTGGCGGGGAACTGACACTGGGCGATTCGCATGAGTATGGAGCGGAAATCACCCCGTTCGATTCGGAAGTCATTGATCGCCTGATTCTGGATTACCTGCAATCGTTCCTGACCCCCCCGAATGGGAAAGAGTTTGAGATCGCCTCTCGCTGGCATGGAATTTATGCCAAGCATGAGGAAAAAGCGCAGATTATCGTTCGCCCGGAACCCGGAGTCACTCTGGTGACCGGAGTGGGCGGCGCCGGAATGACGATGTCGTTCGGAGTTGCGGAAAACGCGGTACGGGAGAATCTATGAAGCCGGAGTTAGTGGTTTTCGATATGGCGGGCACCACCGTTTACGATGGGGAGTACGTTGTCGCGCAGTGTCTGTGTGATGCGCTGGAAGCCGCAGGACATCCGGTACCCTTGCCCTCAGCGGTCGCCTTGATGGGAATTCCCAAGCCGATCGCCATTCGGCAGTTGCTCGGAGAGCAGGGCGTCACCCTCCCCGAACCCCGGATTGCGGAATTGCACCATGATTTCATCGCACGGATGCTGAACTACTACCGGGAGTCTCCTGATGTCGCGCCCATCGCGGGAACGGAAGAAACGTTTGCCACCCTTCGCGCCGCAGGAATCAAAGTCGCCCTTGATACCGGGTTTTCCCGCGACATCGCCGACGCCATTATCGAACGCCTGAACTGGAGCGACAAAATTGACGGTTCCGTCACCAGCGATGAGGTGGAAAACGGCCGACCGTATCCGGACATGATTTATGCGATGATGTCCCGCTTTGGCGTCACGGACACTGCGCTTGTCGCGAAAGTGGGCGACACCCCTTCCGATCTACAGGAAGGTCATGCCGCTAATTGCGGTTGGGTAATCGGCGTCACCGAAGGGACGCACACCGCCGAACAACTCTCACATCAACCGCACACCCACCTGATCCCCTCTGTCGCCACGTTGCCTGCGCTCTTTCAATAAGTTCCTTAAGGCGCGTGTCTGTCGCCGATAACAAAATAGTGTCGTTCTGTGTCAAAGAGGTAACCTCACTCCTATTCTATGGGGAAACGGCGTTGCGTCACCGAGAACATCGGACATTCAGGAACACATCATTTCCGGCAAGAATACACAGGCTTTGGAAAGGGTACCAAAATGGCAAGCAGCGACGGCAATAAGACATCTATTCACACAGACGGCTCGGAGATGATCCTGATACCGGCGGGTGAATTTCTAATGGGTGATGATGACCAGAGCGACAACCAGCGTCATACGGTGAATCTGTCTGCCTATTATATTTACAAGAATCTGGTGACCGTGGGAATGTACGAGAAGTTCTGTCAGGACACAGGTCGAAAGATGCCTTCTGCGCCGAGCTTCAATCCTGCATGGTCGAAGAAAGATCATCCGATAGTCAATGTCTCATGGGAAGACGCGGACGCTTATTGCAAATGGGCGGGCGTGAAACTGCCGACGGAACAGCAGTGGGAGAAGGCGGCCCGTTGGGATGTAAAGACGGGTAAAGCGTACCAGTATCCCTGGGGAGACAAGTTCGACCGTGACCAACTCCGGTGTTCCACGAGCGGTTACGGTGATTCCGGGGGGACGGCATCGGTGAACCGGGATGACCGTTTGGGCGTGAGTCCCTACGGCATCAATGATATGGCGGGGAACGTGTTCCAGTGGTGCGCGGATTGGTATGACGATAAACAGGATACGCGTGTGTTGCGCGGCGGTTCTTGGGATTGCTATGATCCAGTCCTCTTCCGTTCCGCATTCCGGAACTGGGGCGTACCGACCTTCAGATACGACTACGGCAGCTTTCGTTGTTGCGCTTCCCCAGGACTCCGTTAGGATTTTTTCTTTCTCTCTTTTGTGTGGGATAGTTTAGAGAGGCGCGGAGCGCCCGGAAGTTTTTTGAAAATGCAGAGCCTTGGTAAAACAACGAAGGCAGGTTGCGTCATCGCCTGAATGCTTGTAGGGTTGGCGTCCGCCCCTCGTTTTTCTGGTTCATTCCTGCGTTTGTCAATTCGTGCGAGCCTTGCTCCCCCACCCGCAGGCTAAAGCGGGGGCATCCCCATTTCCTCACGCCGTCGGTTGAATTCCTCGCGCCATGTCGTAGCATCCATGTCGTTGAGCCAGAGGATGTCGGCGTCCTCGCGGTTATCCGAATAGTACCCCTTACGGACGGCGGCTTTGAGGAAGCCATACCGTTTGTAGAGACGTTGCGCCGGTTCATTGCTCGTCCGAACTTCGAGCGTGGCGCGAGTGGCGCCATCACGGCGTGCGGTAGCCAGCATTTCCGAGAGCAGACGTTCCCCGATACGAAGACCGCGCCACTCCGGGACGACGGCGATTGTGGTGATATGGGCCTCATCCATGATGACCCATAATCCGCCATACCCGATCAGTTTTTCGTTGACCGCCGCCACAATGTAGACCGCCGCCGGGTTGGATAGTTCGGTCAGATAGGCGCTGGCGCTCCACCCGGTCGAGAACGATTCCCGCTCAATCCGTGACACATGCTCGATATCGGAGGCTCGCATCCGCCGAATCGTGATCGGCGTCTCAAAAGCGGGAATAGTGGTATCCGGTGTCTCTACCGCCAATGCGCCGCCGCTTTCTCGTTAAGTTCATTCTGGAAGCGGAATTTACTGAGCGACAATGGCGTCCTCGCCTTCGATCCAGAAAGTCCCGTCCGTGGCGAATTCTTTCTTCCAGATAGGGACTTCTTCCTTCAGCGTGTCAATCGCCCATTCGCAAGCGTCGAAACATTCCGCGCGATGCGCTCCGGCTACACAGATGACGACGGACGCCTCCCCGACGATAATATGTCCGAGCCGATGTAAAATGGAACAGCGAAGATTCCATTTCTCCTTGACCGACTCCACGATACGCTCGATCTGGCGAATCGCCATCGGGCGATACGCCTGATACTCCAATCCGGTGACGCTACGGCCCCGTGAGTGATTACGCACCACGCCGACGAACAGGACATAAGCGCCGTCCGCGTTTGTCATCACGGCATCCACCGCCTGTTGTGGGTCTAAAATATCATCCGTCAGAAGAATCATAAATCCGTATCTTGTTCGCCGGGTTTTCCAAACCTTGCGCTGGCACGACTCCGAGCGTCCCTTATCCTCCGCTCATCGGCGGTAAAAAGGCGACCTCGTCGCCTTCGCTCAGCATGCAATCCGGGGAAGCGAATTCTCCATTGACCGCAACGCGGGTGCGCTTGATCAAATCCGCGAATCGAGAATCTTTTTCCGCGAATCGCCCTGCCACTTCCGCGACGGAGGTTCCCGGAGGAACCTCCAGAGTCAGCGATTCGGGCGCGAAATCGCGGTAGTGTCCGAAAAAGAGCGTCTGGATATTCACCTGATTTTATCCACCCGGCACGCTGTCATCGATACCTTCGATATTATCGTCATGCGGCTCTATCTTGGGTTGTAAATTCGTCGTGACGCCAGCGCTATTCACCACCGGCATTTCCAGAGCGAATTTACTCACCCGGATATGAGGCGGTATTTCAATGGGATACGCGCCGGTAAAGCAGGCGAGGCAGAAATTATCATTGGGTACGCGAACGGCGCGGGAAAGACCTTCGGTTGAAAGGAAACCCAGCGAAGTCGCGCCGATATGCTGGCGGATTTCCTCGACCGACTTGGTGGACGCGATCAACTGATCCTGTGTCGCCATATCGATGCCATAGAAGCACGGGTATTTGACCGGAGGCGCCGTAATGCGAACGTGCACTTCCTCGGCTCCCACTTCCAGCAAAAGGCGCACCACTTTCCCGGTGGTGGTGCCGCGAACGATAGAGTCATCCACCATCACGACCCGCTTGCCCTTGAGCATCTCGCGGATCGGCGTCAATTTCATGCGGACGCCCAGTTCGCGCATGCGAGGATCGGGTTGGATAAATGTCCTCTGGATATACCGGTTTTTAATGAAGCCTTCGCCAAAAGGGATGCCGGATGCATGAGCGAAGCCGAGTGCGGCAGGAGTCCCGCTATCCGGGACGCCGATGACCAGATCGGCTTCCACTGGATGTTCATGAAAGAGTTCGCCGCCCATACGTTGCCGTGCGATATGCAGGCTCTGACCATACATTTCGGAGTCCGGGCGGGCGAAGTAGATCATTTCCAGCATGCACAGCGCATCACGTCGGGCGGGAACCCCCGGAACGCGGCGAACGCCGTGCGCTCCGATAATCGCCATTTCGCCGGGAGCCAGATCCCGTACAAAGGAAGCGTCCACCGTATTCAGAGCGCAGGTCTCCGAGGCGAGCACCCAGCCTTCATCTCCGAGACGGCCCAGACAGAGGGGGCGAACGCCATTGGGATCACGAACGCCGATCAGTTCCTTTTCGGTCAGGATCGCCAGAGAGTACGCTCCCTGCACCTTTTCCATCATGACCCGAACGGCCTCTTCGATGCTCTTGCCCTGATCCAGCGCTTCCGCAATCAAAAGAGCGATAACTTCGGAGTCATTGGAAGTCTTGAACGGGATTCCCCGCGCTTCCATTTCCGCCCGGAGTTCGCTGGTATTGATCAGGTTGCCATTGTGCGCCACCGCGACTGTTCCCGAATGCAGGCAGCACTCCAGAGGTTGCGCATTTTGCACGACGGACGATCCGGTAGTCGAATACCGGGTATGCCCGATAGACATAAAACCGGGAAGAGCGGCAAGCCGTTCTTCATTGAAGACCTTGGTCACCAGCCCCATTTCTTTATGGGAGCGTATAGCGACGCCATCGGAAACTGCCATTCCTGCCGATTCCTGCCCTCGATGTTGCAGAGCGAACAGAGCGAAAAAGGTCAGGCGTGCGGCATCCGTTCCCGGCGCATACATACCGAAGACCCCGCATTCTTCTTTAGGCTCGTCGTCGTCTCGCTCTAAATCGTTTTCTGACGTTTCTTCATCAATCATGGCGGCTCCGGGCGCAGTCCAGCAAATCACACACGACTTGCCAGAATCGCTTTTATTCTACCTTATGAAAAGCGCAAAGCGGCGTACAGGATCGATAAAGGTTCTGGTAAAACGCCTTTAATATCCCATAGCAAGATGCTTTTTCTCCGTCGTGCGTTCCCGTAAGAGTGAAGAAGGTCGGCGTAAAGATTCAGCGAATCCGTAATATAGTACGAAAGCGTGTTCCGATTAAAGATACCGATGGAGAACGCTACTATGAAAGGCGAGAAGGGATGAAAACCGTTCCGTTCCGTCTCGCTTCTCGTTTGACTTGACCGTGCCAATCATAATTTTGGGGCTTATTTTTTAGAATGACACGTCTCTGCAGATAATAAAAATCCCATAAAATTCTCAATTCCCATTCTGGTATTCCCTCCGCCGTTTTATATCCCGGATGCCGGAGGCGTTCGTAGTGTAACCGGAGGGGACGCTTGAACAATGGGAGAACGCTCAGATTACGGGAATCATGCTCCCAGTGGTGGGTAATGTATGCCCAGGAAGCGGCAGATCGGCGGATTGCAGACAGAAAATCGGTCCGGTTCAAGCGTCGCTTATCAAAATGATGTTCGACGGAAACATCAAACGCGGGGGCGATCTTACGACCTGACTGGCAAAGTTGGAGCGCAAAGAGCGAGTCATCAGCGAAGCCTAACGCCCCAGGCCCAAGCTCGGTGTCAAACTGCGGCACATCGACAAGAGCATCCCGTAGAAACGCCATATTGGCGCCGACCATTTCGTGCAGGGTATCTTCCGATTCGAGGCGTTTCGTCTCGGCGAGCAACGCCCGGTGCATCGGATGCATCCAGGGTCTTTCTAACTCCGGCGCGATATGAATTCCCCCTGCCACTGCATCCGCTTCCCCTGCAAAAATGGGGCGACATAACCTTGATATCCAGTATTCCGGGAATCGTACATCATCATCGGTAAAGACAATGATTTCCCCGGCAGCGGCGTTAAGTCCGGAATTACGAGCAAATGCCTGACCGGTACGGCGTTCCTGTAAAACCGTCGTCACCAGGTTTGGTAGTATATTTTCCTGAATGACCATTGCCGTGTCGTCGCTGGAGCCATTATCGACAATAATCAGTTCACAGGTCAGAGAATCCGGAATTTCGACTTTCGCCAGCGATTCCAGGGTCGCTTTCAGATGAGCTGCCCGGTTGCGTGTGGTCATGATGATCGAGACGCTAATAGTTCGTGCGTCCATATTATCGTCCCCATCGGTAGCGGATCGCTTCTGCAAGCGCAGCCGGTATTTTTGAAAACAACTGTCGGAGCGTTAACTCGGGCGGTCTCATAGTCAAAACCTGTTCCGAGACAATATCCATATCATCCGGCAGGAACGGTTCACGCTTCGCCGCCGGAATCTGATCTATGGCAGAGCGTCGGACGTACAACCGTAGGTTTTGCCGGAGCCACCAGGGAATATTTTTGTTGAAGATAATCCTTGGGCGAATAATATCCAGTGACGCATAACCATGATCCGCAAATTTGTCTCGCCAGTAACAGGAGGGTTGCTCATTAATATGCTTATGCCCGCCCTGTAGTGGTATCGCCGCTGAGAAGAGGACGAAATCGGAAGACTTTACCAAAAAATCGACCATAGCATCTGCGCGGCTTTCGGGCAAATGTTCAAGGCACTCTACGGTCATTACAAGATTGCAGACGACGGGAGCGGGAGTCTCCACGCTCAAATCGCAAGGGGTGAAAAAGTCAGGAGATATCAACAAATCAGACGATTGAACGCCGGGGTGATCGAAAAGGCGGATGTTTCGGACGCCGCTTTCTTGGAAAACGCGGAGCCAACCTCCCGCCCCGCCGCCCAGATCGACGACGGAATCGAGCGGCCCGAGAATATCTATGACCAGAGGAACGATAGATTGCGCCGCCGCATATGACTGCTCCGTCAGATGCGTAAATTCAAAGGTGGGAGTTTCTGGAACGCTCATCCGGGTTACTCCTCGCCTCGAATCAGATAGCAGATACTGTTGTCGAACTGACGAACCCGGTCAGGGATGCCTTCTTGGGAAAGAAAATCGTGGACGGCGCGTGTGCATCCATCCCAGGTGTAATAATCGTCGATAATAATTCCCCCTCCGGGAACCACTCGCCGATAAAGACTCTTCAAACACACCATCGTGGAGTCGTACCAGTCGCCGTCGAGACGTAGAAGTGCGATAGGTTCCGGTATCTCGACGGTCGCTAATGTTTGATCGAAGTATCCTTTGATAAAGTGCGCCTGCGTTACGCCCGCCTTTTCCATCGCCTGCCGGGCGAAGGATTCATCCGCTGTACAGTTATCGTAATAGTGAGGGGAATCTTTGTCCGCCTGCCAGCGTTGTGCGGCCGGGCCATCAATCTCCTTTGCATCAGGCAAGCCCTCGAAACTATCGAAAAGATAGTAGGAGCGTTCTGGTCCAGCCACCTGTGCGATACCAGCAATCATGCCTCCGCGCCACACGCCACATTCGACAATCGCACCTGAAACATGCTTGAATTGAAGCGCCAGAGCAAGGTTTTTCAGGTAATTGTCATGAGTGATCATCGTGTAATCCTGATAACGTTCGTATATTCTGGCGAATTTGCCCTGCCGGACAGTAGATGCAACCTGTCGCCGTGCCTTGCTCAACATATTCAGTGCAGTCATTCTTTCCTCAGTCAATCAGCATAAATAGGCAACGAGCGCAGTGTCAGGTTAAATCCCGGTTCGGCCCCCGATAATGGGAAAGGATCGTTTTAGGTACGATAAACCCATGGTCAGGCGTATGAGGGAACGTGCGTCCCGGCGTTGGTGAATCGAGAATTTCAAAAGAGACGCACTCCGGCGCGGAATCGAGAATCTCTGTATAGTGGCTCAGCACATAAATGGAAAGCCGGTAAATGCCGGGAATCATTGGTGGGAGTTCCATTTTGAATTGTGCGGTTTGTTGTCCGCTTTCCGATTCCATAAACCCCTGAAATGTTGGTAACGATTGAAAAACAGGGATTCCGGCAGCGCTTAAAGCGTCTATTGCAATCCATGCGGGGCGGTGCTTGCCTGTGCTATCGATTTGCATTGTGACTTCAAGCGTATATTCCGGCTGTTCCCCGCACAGGCGGCACGAAGCGCCGAGAAGCCCGATACCATGAATCACTTTATCATCGGGTCGGTTCCACTGACTGCCGTCACCGGAAACATCGCTGGCTCCATAAGCGGCAAGGCACTTTTCGACAGTGTCGTCCATGATCAGTTCGCCACGTTGCATCAACAGAACCCGATTACACAAAGCGCGGACTGCCGCCATGTTATGGCTGACGAAAAGCACGGTTCTTCCGGACTGGGCGACATCGTGCATCCGCCCCAGACAACGCTTCTGGAAATCACTGTCGCCGACTGCCAGCACTTCATCAACAATGAGAATTTCCGGGTTCAAATACGCCGCAACAGCGAATGCAAGTCGAACATACATTCCAGAGCTATATCGTTTGACCGGAGTGTCAAGAAACTTTTCCGTTTCCGCGAAGGCGACAATGGCATCGAAGTGACGGGTAATTTCCTGACGCGACATTCCCAGAATGGCGCCATTTAGATAGATATTTTCACGCCCGGTCAACTCCGGATGGAAGCCGGTTCCGACTTCCAAAAGACTGCCGACGCGTCCGCGTAGAATCGCCTGTCCAGAGGTCGGTTCCGTAATACGAGACAGAAGTTTAAGAAGGGTGCTTTTACCAGCCCCATTTTTCCCGACAATACCTACCACTTCGCCACACTGGATTTCGGCGGAAACATTACGCACCGCCCAGAATGTTTCTGAGGATGAAGAGGGCGCGATGGGGCGTCGCAAACGTGACATGAGCGCTTCGCCCAGGGTAGCGTTTGCCGAATTATGTCGGATGGTGTAGCTCTTGGAAAGGGCCTGTAAAGAGAGGGCAGTATTTGAGAGCATGAAAAACTGTTCGTGATCCCCCGAACGTCAATCTTTCAAAGCGCAATCACCAGACTCAAGCCTTCAAAGAGAGAAAAGGCAAGGTTCGCGCCCACGAGGAGATTTTTGAGACAACCAGTTTTACCACAAGCGACCCGTTAAAACAACACTGAAATACAGTATATTGATCTTTTTAATATAATAATTTAAGTTTTAATGGCGCTCGAAATAAGGTGTTACAAAGAAGAATCCGATAATAAATATGGCGTTTTCGCAACCGGTATTTGTCTGCTCTGAATACTATTCGCATTACAGTTGTCAGAGGTTCCCGATAATTGTCGGAATCTGGGGGTAACAAGAAAGAACTGGAAATGAGAACGCTATCTCCATTCGGACGAAGGCGAAAGGTTAATACAAGGGATATACATGGACGTAGTCTGCGGATTCTATCAAACATGCGCCTGAGATAGAAAACATTCTGATTGAGAGGTTTCCTACCTCAGGACGGAATAACAGATAAGTTGCCTTCAGGGGAATATGACGCCTACCTTGACCGCTTTATCAGGCGCCGTTGTCATCAGGGCAAGCGCGTCCAGCGAGTCGGCGAAGGAGACAAGGGGAGAGACAA
Organism: uncultured Armatimonadota bacterium; assembly: GCA_903910385.1. Classification (GTDB taxonomy): domain Bacteria; phylum Armatimonadota; class Armatimonadia; order Armatimonadales; family Armatimonadaceae; genus CAIVZM01. The sequence goes on along the minus strand of CAIVZM010000051.1, from coordinate 30,707 downwards.
CGCCCTCACCGGATAATTTGCCCTCGCGGAACAGGTTAGCGACAGTATGAAGGGCGCGTTCCTGATTCCAGAGCGGGTGAGATCGGTCGGCATTATTCCAGACTGCCTGACTGCCGATAATCGTGGGGCGATTCAGATGAAATTCTTCGTCGAAATGGAGTGGGGTGGCGTCTTTCGGTCCCCAGGGTACATGGACGATGACGCCGCACTGGCGAATGCATCGAATCGCATCATTGAAGGCGCGACCATTTCCCGATGTTTCGACCGAGACATCCACTCCCTTGTTCTCCGTCGCCCGTTTGATTTCCAGAGCGACATCGCAGGCGAGGGGATCCAGGGGAATTCCGCCGAAATGCGCTACGATATCGCGTCGGGTAGCCACCGGGTCTACGGCGAAAATGCGCCGTGCGCCACTGACTCTGGCGCACTGCACGGCTAAAAGCCCGATGGCGCCAAGCCCAAAAATCGCTACATCGTCGCCAATACGAATATTGCCATCCCGCACCGCGACAAAGGCGACGTGCGCGGGATCCACACAGACAGCATTCTCAGGCGAAAGACCATCAGCCGACCAGAGATTATCTTCCGCCAGTGTCGAGACTTCCCGAATCTGCCCGTATCCGAAGACCCGGTCACCTACTTTCCATCGTGTGACATCCGTCCCGATTTCTGTGATCGTTCCCACGATGGTGTTACCGACGCCTCGCTCCTGCGGGTTCGCCGCCGCCTCTTCGTTCTTCGCCTTTTCCTCTTCCGTCAGAGGGACGAACAGTCGAAGCTCGCCATCCCAGCGCTTACGATTGAAAGCGCTCCCGGAAAGGACATGGCCTTCCGTGCCATGTTTGGGCGCGGCGAATTCGACACGGATTCGCGCTTCGTTTGCGCCCAGCGGCGGCAGATCATACTCCGCGAAACGATAACTTTTCCCGTCCACAGTGACAATCCGTTGCGGCATCGAACGCTCCTTATATGCGTGAAAGATAACGTTTCCATTGTAGCATGAAATCTCCTCTCGCAGAACAGGTGGCCATTCTACAACGGTTCCGTCTGATTTAGTGCATCTGAATACGGCTCACAAGGGGAAAAGGCATATATATCGTTGGTATCAGGTTGTCGGAAGACCGCGAGAGATTCTTGATGAACATGATTAACACTATATTTACTGCCATGGAAAGAGCGCCAAAACCACACTTCCATCTCATTCTTGCTATCCGCCAGAGCGAATCTCGTATGCGAGGCGGCGTAACCATTCCTGACGAAAAGCGGGCTCCTGGGCAAGCAGGGCGACAAACGATTGTCGCGTCGCAGGTCTGCGTCCTGCCTCGAAGAGATAACGGGCGAATCGAAGCGCGCGAAGCGTCGTTTCTGAATGGTAGGGGCGTTCGTATTCCGAGGCTCCCCAGGAATCGGGGCCGTAAGAGAGCGTCGTCTTGTCCTGAACATCGCCCAGATATTCCCAGAGGTCGCCCTTGATGGCGACTTCATGAAGCGCTCTGATTTCCAGAAGTTCGCCTTCGGAAAGCCAGGGGTTCTGACTACGCCAGGAATAGGGCTGGAATCGTCGTCGCCATCGGGGAACCGCACGGTCTTCGCCGTCCCGAACAATGCCCACGACGCGGATTTTCCGCCGCACAGCGGGCCAGTCCGCGCCTTCCTCTTTCGCCCAATCGCGTAAGAGAAGCAGGAACTGATGAAGGGTATTCCCACTGCAAATCAGGTCAATCAGAGCGACGGGCCGTTCGCGCACCGCTAATTTCGACGGGGAAAGATGAAGCGCATCAAAGTAGGCGCGAAGGGCGTCCAGAGCCGGACCGCCTCCGCGATATTTCTTCAACTCATCTATGTGACCCGAAGAGAAGTGCAGAAGCGTCAGGCGCGCCCGCCACGAAGTAACGGACAACAGCCCTGACAGGAGGTCAAACAGACTTTCCGGCGAACGCCCGATAAACACGAGATCGGAATTACCCGCCAGCGCCAGCGTCCGTACACAGCAAGCCAGGAGCCGCCCGGTAATATTAATGTCTGCGGAGGATGCCGCACGTTCCCCCGCAAGCAGGCTACCGAGTCGCCGTTCTTCCGCGATATTCCAGCGAAACGGCAGCGGGGCGTCCGTCGGGTCAGGAGCCATGACGAGACCGGTACGTCCGGATCGGGAGGTCTGCTGCGTAGTGCGTCGTCGTCTTGGTCGGACGAATTGGGCTTGATTTTTCATACGGTATAGCAACGGCGCAAACCGCCGTCCCTTTCCATATCGTTCCAGTTCCCCCAAATGCTCAAGCGCGTGGATTATTTCACTCGGAGGAACGGCTCCATTTTGGCGAACTTTTTCGGCCCAATGCCTTTCACATCTTGCAACTGGGAGATGTCGGCGAAGGAGCCGATTTCCTTGCGTTTTTCCAGAATCTTTTCGGCAGTCGATGGGCCGACGCCGGGAAGACGTTGCAATTCCGCCAGATCCGCCGTGTTCAGATTGATTATGCCATCGCCGGGATTCTTGAGTTTGGCGGGATGCGATGCCGCGGGATGCGCTTCCGGGCTGGTTTCCTCTGCGCTATGGGAGGCAGGTGATTTAACGGAGGCTTTACTGCCGAGGACACGTCCAGGGGGCGGGATTTTAACGGCGTCATTCAACGGGGAGCGGTTGCTGTGTACAACGACTGTGGGGGCGGCGGCTGCCATTGTGATTGCCGCAGGCGTCGTCGGCTTCCGACCGACGAAGCATTTGTCGGCGTCGCGAACGTAATCCGCAAGGTTCAGTGAGTCGATGTCGGCATCGGGTAAGAATCCGCCCGCCGCTTCAATCGCCTTGATAACTCTATCTCCGGGTTTCAGGGAATAGACCCCGGGCTTTTTTACCTGCCCCGCCACATGAACCATAAATATGGTCGGCGTCGGTAATGGCGTTGGCATTGTCCCGGAGACAGGAGGCGTTTGAGCATCGCCTGCCGGGAAAGTTATCGCTGTCTTTGCGCCCGGAGTCGCTACCACTGCCAGAGGAGCATCGATTTTCAGGTCTGAACTTACCCCGTTTCGGAGGAAAAACGAACCCCCGACAACCACCATGAGCGTTACTGCGATAATGCTCCCGAAGCCTACCCAACCTCGGTTTTCCAGATTCATCGCTTCCCCTTGATCCAAAATAAGCGATTACACGACGATATTCACCAGCTTGCCTGGAATGACGATAACCTTTTTCGGGGAACGACCGTTAAGTTCCTCCATGACTTTGGCGGAACGCAGAGCGGCTTCTTCACAGGCGGTGGCATCTGCGGTAGCGGGAAGCGTGATGCGGTCGCGCAGTTTACCGTTTACCTGAACGACAAGAGTGATTTCCTCTTCAGCGGCGACGGCGCCATCGGCAATCGGCCAATCGGTGCGGAACAGGAATTCGTCCTTGTGTCCCAATCGCTCCCAGAGTTCATCGGCGATATGGGGCGCGAACGGAGCCAGCAATTTGACTAGAGTGGCGGCGGCCTCGTGCGCGGCGGGTGAATTCGAGCCGTGCGCGGCGACGAACCGACGCAGGGCGTCCGTGTGAATCATCAGGGCGGAAACCGCTGTATTGAAGCGCAATTCGGCTATATCTTCCGCAATTTTTGCGATGGTCTGGTGCGTTTTACGGCGCAGGGCGCGTTCTTCCGCTAAGTCCGTAACTTGAAGGCGTTTGGAATAGGCGGGATCGTAGGCAGGGCAAATTTGCGTCACGATATCGAAAACGCGATTCAGGAAGCGGAACGTCCCGGTCATGCGTTCCTCGCTCCACTGAATGGAATCCTCGAATGGCGCTTCGAACAGCACGTACATCCGCAGGGCGTCCGCCCCGTAGGCTTCCGCCATTTCGTCCGGGGTCGTCGCGTTGCCCTTTGACTTGGACATCTTCAGCCACTGGAACTCGATGTTCACCGGTTCCGTTTTTCCGCCGCCGGTTTCCACATCGCGCATGATGCGCTCCGCCGGGAAAACACCGCCCGACTGGAATCGGGAAATCCAGGAATCCCTGTCGAAACCGACCAGTTCATCAGGCTTGATGGGCTTTTTATCGCGGGGGTCGGAGTCTGCATCTACCGGGGTAAGGGAGTTCAGCATCCCCTGATTACGCAGGGTGGAGGCAGGCTCATCGGCGTCAATGAGTTCGGCGTCGTGGAAAACGTGCTGGAAAAAGCGGCAGTAGAGCAGGTGGCTGACCGCGTGTTCGCGTCCGCCCAGATACATATCCACCGGCATCCAGTAATCGGCGGCGGCGCGATCCCAGGCGGCGCTGGCGTTGTGCGGGGACGTGTAACGCAGGAAATACCATGCTGAGTCCACCGTCCCCGCCATTGTGTCCGTTTCCCGTTCGGCGTCGTCGCCGCATTCGGGACATTTGACCTTGACGAACGATTCGATTGCGGCGAGCGGCGAGCGCCCGTCCGCTGTCGGCTTGTAGTTCTCTACATCGGGCAGGACGACGGGAAGATCGCTTTCCGGCACGGGGACAATCCCGCACTTCGGGCAGTGAATCATCGGAATCGGCGTCCCCCAGTACCGTTGCCGCGATAGCAACCAGTCGCGCAGGCGATAGACGATACGCCCCCGTCCAAAGCCGGACAGCGGATAATAGTTGTCCGGGTCATCCGATTGGACATACGTTTCCATCCATCGGATAACTTTTTTGACCGTTTCCTTGCTGTTGGGCTCTCCGGTGAACGGCGTATCAAACGCGGCGCGGAACGTCCCACCCGTCGGCAAGGCGGCAGTCAAATCGTCCTCTGTCTGCGTTTCATCGTCCGAGTAAACGAGAACAATCGGCAGGCAAAATTTCCGGGCGAATTCAAAATCGCGTTGGTCATGCGCGGGCACCGCCATAATCGCGCCCGTACCGTAGCCCATGAGGACGTAATCGGCAATCCAAATCGGAATCTGGTCGCCGTTGACGGGGTTCGTGGCGTAAGAATACGTGAAGACGCCTGTTTTTTCGCGCCCTTCCGCCGTCCTATCCATCTCGGAGGCTTTCGCCGCCGCGTCTCGATACGCCCGTACCGCCTCGTTTTGCTCCCACGTACCTAATCCAATCAAATCGTCTACCAGCGGGTGTTCTGGGGCTAACACCAGAAAGGTCGCGCCCCAGAGGGTATCGGGGCGCGTGGTGAAGACGGTAATTTTTTCGCCCTCAATGGGTGTCTCGAAATCTACTTCAGCGCCTTCGCTGCGCCCAATCCAGTCGCGCTGTTGGGTTTTTATGCCTTCCGGCCAGTTAATCTTATCCAGTCCCTCTAACAGTTTGTCGGCGTAGGCGGTTGTCTTCACGTTCCATTGTGGTAGGTCTTTTTTGATGACCGGTCCATCGCAACGCCAGCACTTGCCGTCAACCACTTCTTCATTCGCCAGCACCGAAGATTCATTGATACACCAGTTGACCGGAGCGCTCTTGCGGTAGGCAAGCCCCATTTTATACAGCAACAGGAACGCCCACTGATTCCACTTGTAGTATGCGGGGTCGGTGGTGTTGATTTCGCGCGTCCAGTCATAGGAAAGACCGAGGACGCTCATCTGCCGCTTGTATTCCGCTGCCAACTGGGGAACGACGGAACGAGGATTGACGCCGCGCTTGATCGCATCCTGCTCGGCGGGCAAGCCAAAAGCGTCCCAGCCCATCGGGTGCAGGACATTGAATCCCTGCATTTTGCGGAAACGCGCTACGACATCGCCCGGCACATAATTCTTGCAATGCCCTACGTGTAGCCCCGACCCGGACGGGTAGGGGAACATGGTCAGCACATAGGACTTGGGTTTATCGCCGCCTTCTTCGGTGCGATAGACCTGGGACGCTTCCCAGCGAGTCTGCCACTTGCGCTCAATTGCCTGAAACGGGTAACGCCCGCTTTCTTCGGTCTTTTCAATAATAACGCTGTCGTCACTCATAAATTAGGGCCTGGAAAATTGGTAGCGTCATTGTATCGCACTACGCTTGATCTTCCTTTATCGGTAATCTTTGATTGACTACGCAGGGATAGCGTGCTATAATTTCGCGTTCGCTGGCAGTGACGGGTTGAAATTTTCGGACAGGGTCTGTGAGGGTTCATGGTGGAGCAGGAAGGCCCGCAACCGGGTAAGAATTCGGGCGTGGCGGCGATTGTGCTGGCGGCGGGGAAATCCACCCGTATGCGCTCCAAACTCCCGAAAGGTCTCCATCTTCTCTGGGGACGTCCTCTCCTCGCACATATTTTAGAGGCTCTCGCACAGGCGGATGTGACCCGGCGCATCGTCGTTGTCGGGCATCAGGCGGATGCCGTACGCGCTACGCTGGACGCCCGGTATGGAAACGGCGTTTTGGAATACGCCGAGCAGTTAGAGCAAAAAGGCACCGGTCACGCCGCGCAAATGACCGCTTCCCTTCTGGCGGATTATTCCGGCGATGTCCTGATCGTTCCGGGTGACGCCCCGTTACTGTCCGGCGAAGTCCTTGCTTCCCTGATTGCCGCGCACCGGGAACGCAATGCGGCGGCCACCCTTCTGACGGCAGTCCTCAAGGAAGATGCGGGCTCTTACGGGCGCGTTGTGCGGGATTCCCATGGCGATGTGGTAGCTATTGTCGAGGCGAGGGACGCTTCGCCGGATCAGAAACTCATCCGCGAAATCAATACGTCCGTTTACGCTTTCTCCGCTCCCCGCTTGTTCGCTGCGCTTCAGGATTTGCGCCCGGATAATGCACAGGGCGAACTGTACCTCACCGATGTGATTCGTTTGTTGCGGGACGCCGGTGAGACGGTAGGGGCAGTGGTCGCTGACGATGAAGAAGTGGCTCTCGGAATCAACACCAAAGTCGAACTTGCCGAAGTCGGCGAGAAAATGCGGCGGAACATCCTGCGGAAATTGATGCTTTCTGGTGTCACTATCCCCGACCCAGCGACGACATATGTCGACGCCGAAGTATTGGTAGGATCGGATACTATCCTTTATCCCGGAACCCATCTGCGGGGCGCAACGACCATCGGCGAAGACTGTGAAATTGGACCCAATGCCGATATTACGGACACATTGATCGGAAATAACGTTCGCGCCCGTCATTGTGTCATGGAACTGGCGGAAGTCGGCGACCGATGTAAGATCGGGCCTTACGCGCATCTGCGACCGGGCGCTATCCTGAAAGCGGGGGTGCGAATCGGGAACTTCGTCGAAATCAAGGCGGCCATTCTCCATGAGGGAGTGGCGGCGGGACATCTGTCTTATCTGGGCGACGCCGAAATCGGGGAGCGCACCAATATCGGCGCAGGAACGATTACCTGCAATTACGATGGTTTCAAAAAGCATCGCACCGTAATCGGGGCGAATTCGTTTATAGGGACGCACTCGACGCTGGTCGCGCCGGTGGTCATTGGTAATGAGTCCTTTACGGCGGCAGGATCGGTAATCACAAAGGAAGTTCCGGACGGAGCTCTGGCGGTCGCCCGAGAGCGTCAGGTCGTCCGTGAAGGCTGGTGGATCCGCCGTAAGCGGGAGAAAGAAGCGCAGACCTCATGAGCCATCATCTACCATCCAAGCCGTTCGAGGAATATACAGGCCGTTTGCGGCTGTTCTCCGGGAACGCTCACCCTGCGCTTGCCCAGAGTATCGCCGAGCATCTGGGCGTCCCGTTAGGCGGCATCACCTGTTCGCGGTTCAACGACGGCGAAATACGAGTCCAGATAGATGAGTCCGCTCGCGGCAACGATGTCTTTATCATCCAACCGACCTGCTCGCCGGTCAATGACAATCTGATGGAACTGCTCATCATGATTGACGCTTTCCGCCGCGCCAGCGCCGACCGTATCACTGTTGTTCTGCCGTACTACGGGTACGCCCGTCAGGATAAAAAGATCAAGCCCCGCGAACCGGTCACCGCCCGACTCGTGGCGGATTTGATTACCGAGGCGGGTGCGACTCGTGCAGTCTGCGTCGATTTGCATGCCGGACAGATTCAGGGATTCTTCCGAATTCCGATGGATCACCTTTACGCCGGGCCACTGATTGCGGACTCTTTGACTGAGATGGGGCTTTCCAACGGGAATATCTGTGTGGTATCTCCGGATGTTGGCGGGGTTACCCGCGCCCGCGCCCTCGCCGAATCGCTCAAGACCAGTATCGCGATTATCGCCAAGCGTCGCCCGGAACCCGGCAAGGTGGAAATTCTGGAAATCATCGGCGACATTCGGGGACGTGAATGCGTCATGATCGACGACATGATCGATACCGGCGGAACCATCGTTCATGGTATCGAAGCATTGCTGGAACGCGGCGCGGAAAGTGTCACCGTTTGTTGTACTCACCCCATTTTCTCACAGGGCGCTCTGGGGCGTCTGATGGCATCGCCAGTCAAGCAGATTCTCTGCACGGACACCATTCCGCTCAAGCGCTCCGAGTACATGGATAGCGGTCGCCTGAAGGTTCTGTCTGTAGCTCCCCTCCTTGCCGACGCCATCCGACGTATCCACGAAGAAGATTCCGTCTCCGAATTGTTCGACCGGACATGGTAATTCTGTTCTGGCGAATTTTGTAGCGATTTTACTCCGTTTCGGCGGTTCTCCGGTCATCGGTCTCCATTGCCATCCGGTGAGAAGCAAGAGGTCAGGTAAAATACGCACGGAATTTTGCGTTGCGCCTTACCGCTGCCTGTGATGGGCGCGATAAAGCCGTTGGAATTATGGAAACAGACGCGCCAAAAATAAAAGCTATTGTCGGGCTGGGGAATCCGGGGACGGAATATGCCGGGACGCGACACAATGTCGGATTTGATCTGATAGATACACTGGCGGCGGCGCATGGGATCAAACTGGATAAGTCCCTGTACCGGGCGCGTTTTGGCAAAGGCGTCATCGCCAATCAACGGGTGATTCTGGCGAAGCCGATCACCTATATGAATGAATCTGGCGTCTCGGTGAAGCAAATGCTCCTCAAGGAAGAGATCGCGCTGGAAAATATCCTGATAGTTTGCGACGATATCCACCTGCCGGTCGGGAAGATCCGATTGCGCAGTAAAGGCTCCTCCGGCGGGCAGAACGGTCTGAAATCCATAGCCAACCACCTCACCACTCAGGAATGGGCGCGTTTACGTATCGGGGTGGGAGAACCGCCTCCTGGCTTACAGGTGGATTGGGTGCTGGGCAAGTTCAACAAGAGTGACCGTACCCTGATCGACGAAACGCTCATTACCTGCATGGGAACCGCCGAAATCTGGTTGACGGAAGGTATAGAAACCGCGATGAACCGCTTTAACGGGTAATCGTGACACGATCTTGAGCGGAGGTCTGGCTCGATTCCTTGCATCGGGTTTGTCTCCCGCGTAACATAGTCGTGAAAGAGAGAGTAACGGATGCTGCGGTATCGATGGGCGATAGGTTGGACGGCGGTCGCTATCCTGATGTGGACGGGAACGGCAAAAGCGGATGAGGGGCGCGAACGACTTCAAAGCGTTCAGGCGGCATATCAGGGACTCAAAGCGCTGACCTGTCTGGTGACAGTGACGACCTCAACGGATGCCACGAACGCTACTCCTTTCAAAGCGGACCTCGCTATTCGGTTTCCTGACCGGGCGGCGGCGGCATGTTCGGACGAAGGAGGGACGTATCGCGTGGTCGGCGGGCCTAACGGTAGGCAGATCCGTCCCATGGCGGGCGCCGTGACCGCCGAAACCGATAGTAAACCCGCCACAATCGCTACCGTTTTGCGCGATGCGCGTCTGGAGTCCACCATTCTGGGACGCATCCTTCTGTTAAATCCGCTTCTGGACCCGAAGGATGTGATTACCGATACGGGAACCGCGACGAGCGAAGGCGGCGTCATCCGACGGCTACTCTGGAAACGCCAGACAGCGGCAGGCGGTCTGGAATCGATAACGCTGGAAATCAGGGAGAAAGATTCGCTGATCCGCCGTGCTATTGTGGAGATGGGCTCAGGAGCGACGGCATACCGCCGCACGGAAATTTATGCCGATGTAAAAGCGGATGTGAATCTGCCCGACTCCCTGTTTGCGATTATTCCGGATGCTGAACTGGATCGGACGAAACCAGCGAAGACGGCGTTTACCAAACCTGTCAAGGAAGCGATACCGCTGGAACAACGCCGGCAAATCTTCGATGTGGGGGCGTTAAACCCGCTGGATCGCCCGGAGATCGTCCATGACTTTCGCTTAAAGAATGTTCTGGATCGTCCGTTGACTATCCGTGAGATCATTCCCGCCTGCGGATGCACGACCGCCCTTATAGGGCCGGTCATTCCGGCGAATCCGGGTGGGGGCGAATCGCTGCTCGTTCCGGCCGGGGCCGCCGCCCAGTTACCGCCGGGAGCGGAGACGACCGTGCGTGTGACGCTCCATCCGGGGGGAGTGCGTCCCGGTGACTTTGGTAAGTCTGTGACCATCTACGCGGACGGCGCAGCGCAACCCATCGCGCAATTTATCCTCAGCGGGGAAATCCTTCCGGCGATAGGTATACCCCCGGCGGTCGATTTTGGCAAACCTGCTCCCGGGATCGGGGCGAGTCGCGAGATTCGTATCCCGATAGACCGTCGTTTGCTGGGGGCGACGGCGCCCCGTCTGAAATCCGACGGTACGAACGTTTCCGCCGAACTGCTGGGTAAGGAAGCCGTAAAGGGCGATTCCTCCAGAGTGGCGTATCGTTACCGGGTTTCACTGGCTCCTTCCGCGCCGCTGGGTCAGCGCCGGGAAACGCTGACATTGATTCCCGCTACGGACGCCCCGAAAAGCGAGAATAACACGGCAATCTGGGGTGTGGCTACCACTACCGCGAACGCTTTAGTGACCGGCGATGTATCGTCAACGCCGCTGAGCCTGAGTTTCGGCGTCGTCACTTGGGGGCAGGAGTCCGCGCTACCCCTTGTTGTCGTTTACAAAAGCGGTAAGCCGGACCCTAAACGGAAAATTGTTGCAGATAGTCCCCATCTTCGCATCACTCCGCTGAAAGCGTCGGGCAATTCGGAAGCGTTTACTATTACAATCGGGAAAAAACCGCCAGCGGGGGACTTCCACTCGACCATTCGGGTAACGCTGGCAAATGGTCAGGTTCTGGCGATTCCGGTGGCGGCATATGTGCAGGCGATTACCAATCGACCGCCTACTCCCTTTGATGACCTTGCCCCGCCGAAGGCGAAGGGCAGCGAAAAATGAAGGGCAGCCGAATCACGCAGGGAATGACTTCTCTCCCCCGCGTATTTGTGGCGGCGGGAGCGTTCGTTCTGGCGTTGTCACCGACGAATGCTTTTCCACAGGAAGCGCCCGTTGAGCGTTCGGCGCCGCCTCAATCCGGTAAGGCGGCGCCGGATTTCGCCCTGAACGACTGGAATGGAAAACGTCAGACGCTTTTCGCCTTTCGGGGGCGTCCGGTCGCGTTATTTTTCTTCTGCGGGTGCGAGTCGTGCTACGCGACGGCGCGTGAGTGGGCTACCGCTTTACCTTCCGTCAACACCGTCAAAAAGGGGAATCCGCGTCCGCAGACCATCATAACCTACACGGAAATGTCGGCAAAGTCCGCCCGAAGCCTTGCCCGAAGCGCATCTCTTTCCGATAAAGACGCGGTGTTTCTTCTGGATTCTGACGCGAAGATTGCCCGTGACCGCTACCACGCCGAGCCTTGCCCCCGCGTCTTCGTGCTGGATGCCCGGGGCGTTCTTCGCTACACGAACGAGCATGAAGAGGACGCTCCACGAGTGGCTTCCGCCTCTCTTCTGGTCGCTAAAACGGTTTCCGAGTTACGCGCGGTATCGCCGTAACGGTCGTACACCGCGCCCAATGCGTTCTTCGAGAGCGCGGTATGATCACTTTGGTTTGTCCGGATTAGCGGCGCCGCCTCGCAAATCATAACAGATCAGGCGCGGACGAGAATTATCCAGACCCCGCTCATTCTGGCAGACATAAAGCAGACCACGACTCAATGCAGGATGACTCCAGGTTTGTGGCGCAAAAAAGAGAAGCGTCCTGCTCAGTTCTTTGTAACTTCGGGGGTTCAGGTCAAGCCAGGCAAGATGCCCGTAGTACCCGAGTAGAAGGCAACGCCCGTCCACCAGAGTCATCGACGCCAACGCGGAGGAGAGGCTTGCTGTGCGCTCGCCGTCCGTTGTGGTCAGCGTTTCCTGCCAGTCGGGTTCCGTGCGCCACATTTCCTTGCCCGTCTTGAGATCGATACACACCAGCGGCGCATTACTCGGGCCGTGACCATCAACCCCATAGAGGTAGCCATCCTTATGGACTGCTGTCATGAAGTGTGTTTGCAGAGCCTCGCTACTCCATACCTTACGGACGGTAAAATCCGGCGCGATTTCCAGTAACGCGCCTCCGGGGCCGTAACACTCTGAGATGAATACCTGATTTCCGATAATCAGCGGCGCGGAAGCATTGACCGATTCGTACCGCCGTGCCCGGTGGGGAAAAGCGAAGTCTATTTTGCCGTTTGCCGGATCGATACAGAGCAGCCCGCCGGTCGAGGGACGGCTTTCCCCTCCGGCGAAAACGAAGACGCGCCGTTTGCCATGGATGGTCGCCGGGACAGGGGCGGCATAACTCGGTCCCCATTCCTTTCCAGCTCCCCACAGCAGGCGTCCGGTTTTCACATCAAAACCAGCGACACAAGGACCGCCCGGAGCGCCGACGTTGATGATCAGTTTGTCGTCTTCTATCAGCGGAGTCGCGCCGACGCCGAAAAAATCCTGCGGCGTTTTGAATTCTCTGGCGATATCGCGGCTCCACAAAACCTGTCCAGTTGCGAAATCCAGGCAGTGCAATGCGCCTCCCGCTCCGTAGGCGTATACCCGGACTCCATCGCTGACCGGTTGACAGCGGGGACCGCCATCGAAACCATAACGGTCTGAATAACTCGTCAGGTATGCGAACTTCCAGAAACGCTGACCGTTCTCGGCGTTCAGCCGCTCGATAATTTCCTCATTGCCCAGACGATGAAAGAGGATAACGGAATCGCCGACAACCGCAGGAGAAGCGTACCCTTCGCCTTTTTTGACTTCCCAGAGGATCGTTGGGGTTTTCTTATCGAACGATTTCAACAGGGGCGTTTCAGTAGAAACGCCGTTGTATGTCGGTCCCAAGAAGGTGCGCCATTCGTTGGTCACGGCTCCCGCCGCCAACGGCTTCGGAGCGGTATGAAAGGTTAATTCCGCCTGCTTCTGCGGTTTGAGCGCAGGAATTGGAGAAACCGTCTGGACTTTCGGAGGCGCCGGGTCAACAAACAGGGAAGATTGCGCCTGAGCATTCCGCAGGCAAGTAAAAGTGGTCAGGAGCAAAAGGACGGAAAGGCGATACAACGTTCCATGTCTCATATTGATGCTTTCTTCCGTCCGATTTCTAATCATCAGTTTCTAATCATCAGTTTCTAATCATCAGATAGCCTGTTGAATCTTTCGGATTACCAGGGCTGAGTATACCCCGGCGCATGGACGAATCGGCGCATTCCCAGACGGAGCGTCAGCGAGGCTCCGGGATGTAATTCCGTCGTAAAATGTCGCTTGCCGACGAGGTGAGTTGTGTCTCCTGCCTGCACCGTTGTCCACTCATGCTCGCCGAACGCTCCTGCTTGTAGTATCAATCGCCGTTGATGCAGCGGGCTGAGATTGGTCAAGGTGACGGTCAGGGAATCACCCGTCACGGCAGATACCAACGCGCCGACATCGGGCGGGAGTCCGGGACGGCGGGCGTCTGCATCGAAATAGCGCAGGGGAACATGGAGCAGACCGCCGTGATAAATGACCTGCGGTCCGCCGAGGGTGAGTTGGATCAGGGCTTCGGTGTGAACGGGATTGATTTCCTGCCAGTGATGAACGTCCCACGTTTCCGGGTCGGTGTCATCGTGCCGCATCTTTTCCATACGCTGGGCGACTTCCTCCCATTGTGCGGCGAGAATCCGCGACGGATAGTCGGGGGTGTCTCCCTGCAAATAGCAATGCCAGGGTGCGATATGAATATCATCCCCTTTGCCACGCCCCGGCAGAATGTCCCGCCATGCGCCCGTTCGTTCCGGGAACTGTTGCAGACGGTCGAAATCGCGTTTGTCGTGTGAGAAGTAGGCGAGTTGCAGGGGGAACTCCGGGGCAAGGGGACGGTAAGCCGTCCAACCATCATCGGTGTGACGATGCGGGACAAGCCATCGTCCGTTTTCCTCCCTGCCCAGAGAAACGATCTTATCCAACTGGCTGCGGGGGATATCCAGATACGTCAGGTCACCCGTCAGCAGGGAAGCGTTCATAGCTGCGATGAGCAGGGGTTGGAGGATTGTCATGAAGCCGTGCGGCCACTGCCAGCCATAATAACCTCCCCACCAGTTTCCGCCCAGCGTCTCTCCGATAACGCCGTTGGAACCGATGTTGTCGGGACAAAGACCGTCATTCCGGACGATACGTTCCGACCATGCTTCGAGATAATCGATAACCCATCGGCGGTATTTCTCGTCGCCGGTCAGGGCGAAGGCGTGCGTCAACAGACTGGTCGCTGTCAGGTTCAGGGGAACATCGCCGGACATCTGTCGCTCGTTCAGCAGGCGCAAGATATCTCCGTACACCCGGTCATCGTTCCAGTCTGCGATGGGCCACTCGCCATTCGCGCCTCGTGAGACTCCGGGTATATCGCTGAAGGGAGCGGGGTAATTCGCCAGAATCGCCCGGTGGGTTTCCCAGTCGTCCCATTCGTTCACCGTGCGCGGACCGCGACTTCCGGTGATCGGGGAGCGCATCTGTTTGCGTTCGGCGTCATAGTTTGGCGCGAGTGGGTCGGAACCGTCGTACAGGGAGGCGAAGCGTCGTGTGCGCCCGATATCTATCGGGTTCGCCGCCTCGCACAGACCGAAATAGTAGAAGTACAGACTGCTTTCGCCGTGGTGCATCCAGTCGTAATGGGCGTCGTATTCGCGCCAGAGTTGTCCGTACCCGGTAAATTGTTGCGTCACCGCTTCCCAGAGAAAGCGACTGCGAGAGTACACATCCTCCGCCCCGCCGAGGGCGTAGAATAGCGGCCAGTTGTGGTAACTTTCGTAGCCATCGTCGGAACCATCAAAGCCGGGCCATTCCTGACGCCAGATAAAAGAGCCATCGGCTCGCGTGTATCGCGCCTGAAAGATCGGCGCCGCCTCGTTCATGGTTCGTATCAGGTTACGTTGCGCCAGCGCCCATTCCGGCGGCGGCATCCGTTTCGTAGCGCTTTGAATAACGGTCATTGTTACTTCTCCGGTAGATATTCTACTTTGCCCGTGGCTCGACGCCCAGAAGGTGACGAACCAGAAAATCCTGCTGACGCCGTCTTCCATAGGGCGTTCCCGCCGCGCCATGGTTCGCGCCTGGAATTACCAGTAAATCGAAGTCTTTGTCCGCTTTGATCAGGGCGTTCGCTACCTGCATGGTCGAGGCGGGATCGACATTCGTATCCAGTTCGCCGACGATCAGAAGCAACTTACCCTGTAATTTGTGAGCGTCGGTCACATTGGAAGATTTTTTGTAGGACTCATCGACCGGCCAACCCATCCAGAGTTCGTTCCACCAGATTTTGTCCATCTGGTTATCATGGCAACCGCAGTCCGCGACGGCGACCGTATAGAAATCGTTGTGATCCAGCAACGCCCGCATGGCGTTTTGCCCGCCCGCCGAACCGCCGTAAATCCCGACGCCGCGTGTGATATCCATCTGGGGATACTTTGCGGCGGCTGCCTTGATCCACAAAATGCGGTCAGGGAAACCGGCATCCGCAAGGTTTTTCCAGCAGACATCGTGGAAGGCTTTTGAGCGCCAATTGGTTCCCATACCATCAATGCGAACGACGATAAAACCCAGTTCCGCCATCACCTGCCCGCCCTGAATCGTGGCGAACGACTTGGGAACGTGCTGACCGTGCGGTCCGGCGTAGATTTCTTCCACGATGGGGTATTTCTTCGCCGGGTCAAAGTTGGAAGGGCGCAGAATGATGCCATAAATATCCGTTTTGCCGTCTCGCCCCCGGGCGACGAACCGTTCGGGAGTTGTCCAACCGGCGGCGGTCAGAGCGGAGGCATCGGCGCGTTCGATTTCGGTCAGCAGTTTGCCATCGGATGCCCGCCGTAACTCGGTAACCGGAGGCATATCGACGCGGGAATAGGTATCGGTCAGGTACTTGCCATCCGGGGAAAAGATTGCCTGATGCGTTCCATCGCTGGGAGTGAGATCAACGAAGCCGGAACCATCAAAATTGACGCGACAGTAATGGATATAATACGGGTCTTGCGCCGGATTGACGCCGCCCGCCCGGAACCAGATTTGCCTTGTCTTCGCATCGATTCTGTCTACGCTATGCACGACCCAGGAGCCTCGGGTGATTTGATTCTTTACCTGCCCGGTTTTCGTATCGATCAGATAGAGATGGTTCCAGCCATCGCGTTCGGACATCCAGACAACTTCGCCAGTGGCATCAAGGAAATCTCGATGAATCTTG
This sequence comes from uncultured Armatimonadota bacterium, assembly GCA_903910385.1. Taxonomy (GTDB): domain Bacteria; phylum Armatimonadota; class Armatimonadia; order Armatimonadales; family Armatimonadaceae; genus CAIVZM01. Next base: position 14,278 of record CAIVZM010000051.1, on the reverse strand, counting down.
TTGGCATAGTCAACGAACGTTTTGCTGACTTCCTCAGCGATGGTTCGCACCTTTCCCGTTATTGCATCGACGCTGATCAGGCGGACGATTTGATGGCCCCGTTGATTGTAGAGGAAGGTGAATTGCGATGAATCCGGCGCCCAGCGAATATCGTCCCGTTCCCAGGGCGTCGGGAAAAGAGCGTCGCTAACGGGTATTTCTTCGCCCTCCGAAACGGAAAAGAGGTGTGGCTTCGATTGCGCGATACGGTCGCCGGGCTTGAGATAATCGATAGTCTTTAATTTTGGTTGCATCTGATCCGCAGGGGATGAATCCACCATATAGACTTTGTGTTCCTGCTCGGGAATTGTGCGGAAGGCGACCAGTTTCTTGCTATCGGGCGACCAGAAAAGCGGTTCCTCGTAGTAGTTTTCCGTTGCTCCGTCGGTTGTCAGGCGCGTTTCTTTGCCCGTCGCTTCCTCGCGGCAGTAAAGGTTGCGATCTCGCAGGAACGCGGTCTTTTTACCGTCCGGCGCCCGTCCGGTCGAGCCGGATGATGTCGAAGGTGGGGTCGGAGCGGCTTCGACATGTTTTGCAGGGATCACTGCAATTTTGAAATCGTCCTCCGCGACGAACCCGGCTATCTCCTTCTGGTCGGAACCAATGGCAAGAAAGGCATGACCGGAATAAGAAGTCATCCGCCGGGATTCTCCTGCCTTGATGCTACCATACGAATGTCTCGCGCCATCGCCATCCACCCAGTAGAGAAAAACTTCTGCCCCGCTCTGATTGACGAAAAGCAGAACTGTCGGCGGACCATTATGCCAGGAACGGACGGCGTTATCGCCGGGAGCATGCGCTTGCAGTAGCAGCTCTTTCGCCTCTGTCGCTGACTTCGGATTGATCTCGGATAGGGCGTAGTCGGTCAGATGGCATTGCCAGAACTTGCCGCCCGCCAGAAAATAGATAGTCTTCCGATCTGAAGCGAAGGTCAGCGCTTCTATAGGTAAGGCGTCTGCGGTGACGAGCATTTTCAGTGTGCCGGTGAGACTTTTAGCAAGTCGGGCGTGATCAAACATGGGTTCTTTTTTCCCGGTGGCGGTCATCACGCGCCAGAAGATGCGTTTGCCCTCCCCAGTGTCCGATGCGTACCAGAACGCTGTGCCGTCCGACATCCAGCGAGGGCGTATCTCGGCATTGCGAACTTTGCCCTGGAACCGTTCATTCAAGGTTGCGGCGCGGGCGTAGTCGGCTTTCGTTCCCTGCCCGAAGGCAGCGTTATCGCTGAGTAGATGGGTCATGGCGCAAAAAAGAATCAGCCCGTGCAAAATCCTCATACAGTTGTCGATTCGGTTTCTCAATTCGCCCATCGCTCCGGACGTAGCAGGGATATATCAAGGTCTGGCTTACGATGCGCCAGCAAATCCGCGACAATTTTCCCGGTTACCGGGGCAAGAGATAGCCCCATCATGGCGTGACCGGCGGCGAAAATCAGGTTCGGGCGCGTCTCGGCGCGTCCGAGATAGGGCAGGCCGTCCGGGGAGCAGGGCCGCAGGCCACTCCAGACCGGCAGACCGACGAAGTCCTTTTCGGTAAAGTCCGGATAGTACGCCGGAACCGATTTCAGAATGCCGCGAACGCGGGCGGCGTTGATGGAGAGATCCAGTCCCCCCAGTTCCATCGTTCCGCCAAAACGGAGTGTCGAACCCTGCGGTGAAGACATCGGCGTAACCGCAACTCGCGCTTCGGTAAGGATCGAACAGATTTCAGGCGTTCGGCGCGGGGCGTCGACGGTGAGACTGTACCCTTTTCCCGCCTGCATCGGAATTTTCAGCCGTAGCATTTGCGCGAGTTGCGAACTCCATGCCCCGCCCGCCAGAACGAACTCATCTCCGACGACATCCCCCGTCTTTGTCTGAACGGCGGTAAGACTTCCATCCGGCTTCGTGCGCCATCCGGTGACTTCGGTATTCCAGAGAAAGGTCGCGCCTCCCTGCTGCAATCGTTGTGTCAATAAAGCGACAAAGCGCTGTGGCGAAAGGTGACAGTCTTTGGGAAAGAAAATTGCGCCGGCGATATCCATCGTGATACCGGGATCCAGAGCGGCGGTTTGTGCGGGTGTCAGTACTTCGGCGGGAACGCCCAGAGCGTTCGCCCGCGCCGCAAAGCGGGTTTCCTCTTCTAATCCGTGCGCCGTTTTGCACAGCATCAACAAACCGCGCCGCATTAATCCGAAATCGCCGATTTCCGTGTCCAGTTCTTCGTACAGGCGACGACTGGTCAGATTGAGATCGCGTAAAAGTGGGGCGCTCCGTGTCACATGCTCCTCGGTGCAGGAACGCACGAATTTGAGTCCCCAGTCTGCCAACTCCGACGATAGCCGGGGGCGAATAGCGAAGGGACTTTCCGGATTGCCCAGCATCCGTATTCCCAGACCGACCATGCCGGGCGCCGCCAGAGGAACGATATGGGAGGGCACGATCATTCCTGCATTGCCCAGCGAACAGGAATCGTGCGCTGGTTCGCCCCGCTCGATAATAGTGACGCGCCATCCTTCGTACACCGCATAATAGGCGGCGCAGAGTCCGATGACGCCGCCGCCGATGATAATCAGGGATTTTTCGTTCACGTACTGCCGCTTCTCATCCTTCGCTATCGCAATTCCGTCAGACTAAGGCATCCCCCAGCACAGCGGATCGTCCGAATTCAGGATCAAGGTCGCCTCACTATTGATAAAGGCGCTGCCGGTAATGATAGGGAAGATAACGTCATCCTCGATTTCGACGTGCCCCTCAAAGACACTACCGGTGACGCTTTCCTGACGGTAGGTATCGAACGGGGCGAATTTCCCGTCGGAACAGAGGCAGGCGAGTTTGGCGGAGGTTCCGGTGCCGCAGGGGGAACGGTCATAGGCGCCGCCGGGACAGAGAACAAAGTTTTTGCTGTCGGCGGCATCCGGGTGAGAAGGCGGGCCGAATAACTCGACATGATCCACTTCTGGATAAATCTCGTTGACGGCGCGACGAATCCGCTCCGAATATTCCGTCAGTCGCCCCGCCTGTGCCAGAGAGATTTCGCCGGGATAGTCATACATCAGGAAAAACCAGTTTCCCCCATAGGCGACATCGCCGGTTACTACGCCGATGCCCGGAACCGTAATGGAAACCGCCTTCGCTTTGCGGTAGGACGGCACATTCTTCACCGAGACGCGACCATCTCGATGTAGCATTGCGTTCACAATCCCGACCGGAGTTTCTATTTTGAGCCTTGCCGGGCCGGAAGCGGGCATCGTGATGCGTCCGAGATACGCCAGAGTGGACACCAGACCAATGGTTCCGTGACCGCACATCCCGAGATAACCGACATTATTGAAGAAAATGACCCCGGCGGCGCATTCCGGGTCGGAAGGTTCACACACTAATGCGCCGACCATCACATCGTTTCCGCGAGGCTCACAGACCGTCGCTCGCCGAAAGTGATCGAATCGTTCCCTGAAAATATCCCGTCGTTCCGCCATCGTCCCGCCGCCGAGTTCCGGACCGCCTTCTACGATCACTCGGGTCGGCTCACCGCCCGTATGAGAATCCACCGCCAGAATTTTACGCATTCCATTCATTGCCAGCCGAATTGTACACCATAAAGCGTTCGCTCTGGGTACAATGAAGCGCTCGTTCGGGGCGTTTCTCCTATCCGGTAAAAATTCGGCATCGGGGGACGCAAAAAAACTGCGAGCTACAGGAACAGGCATGAAGTACAGGGAACTCGGAAACTCCGGAATCAAGGTATCCGAAGTCAGTTTTGGTTGCTGGACAATGGGTGGTCTGAACTGGGTGAATGGCAGCCCCAACGGTTGGGCGAACGTAGACGAAAGCGAAATCACCGCAGGTATCAAAGCGGCGATTGACGCTGGAGTAAACCACTTCGATAACGCGGATGTCTATGGTAACGGTAAAGCGGAACGCATGCTTGCCCGTGTCTTTGATCAACTGGGCGTCAAATCGGAAGATTACATTATCGCCACCAAAATCGGTCACTTTCCCGGCACGGCGGCGCACGCTTACGAACCGGCGCACATACGCCATCAGTGTGAGCAGTCGCTCATCAACCTGAAGCGCGATTATATCGACCTTTACTATTTTCACCACGGCGACTTCGGGAAAGACGCCCTGTATCTGGAGGATGCCGCCGCAACTCTGGACAAACTGGTAGAGGAAGGCAAGATTCGCCTGAAAGGACAGAGCGCCTACTCTTATAACGATTTCGCCCGCGCCGTTCCGGTGGTGCGTCCGGTCGCGTTGCAAAGCTGGGCGCACGCTCTGGACGACCAGTATATTCGGGAGGGCGCTCCCCTGCAAAAACTGATGGACGAGCATCACTGCACCTTTGTCGCCTTCAGCCCGCTGGCGCAGGGACGTCTGCTCGACAAGTTCAATCCGGACAATCCGCCGCAGTTCGAACCCGGCGACCACCGTCTGGGCAATTCCGCATTCGGCTCTGAGGCGATCAACGCCCTCAAGCCCAAACTGGAAAAACTGAAAGCGCGTTTCGGCGCGACGACCGAAGACCTGGCGGCAATGGCGCTGGGGTATCTGCTGGCGCATAAGAATGTCGCCTGCGTGATTCCCGGCTTCCGTAACGAGCGTCAGGCGCGTTGTAATCTGGCGGGCGTCAACCGAGACGCTCTCTCCGCAGACGACCTCACCTTTATCCGTGAGACGCTGGCATAGTCCGGGATTATATTCTCTGAAAAGAAAACCAACCCCGAAGGCGCAACGCTTTCGGGGTTGGTTTCTTTTCAGAGATCAATCCATCATCACGAAGGCCGCGCTTCGATTCCTTGATGAATCAAAGCGAGAATGCGCTCACGCTCGGGGCCGACCAGCGTTTTCCGGGGGGCGCGCACCCATTCTTCGCCTAAGCCGACTTCTTGAATCGCCAGTTTGATGTACTGCACGAAATGCGGGCCGATGTCCAACGTCATCAAGGGGAGGAACCAGCGCCACAGCGCCCGCGCCTTCTCCCACTCGCCGGCGGTCATCAAGTCCCAGAGACGTTGATTCTCCTTCGGGAAGGCAAGCCCCGCTCCGGCGATCCATCCGACCGCCCCCATAAGGACGCATTCCATAATCAGGGTATCGACGCCGCCGAAGATCGCGTAGCGGTCGCCGCAGACGTTGTACAACGCTGTAATGCGGGTCGTATCAGCGGAAGACTCCTTGATGGCGACCAGATTTGGCACATCCGCCAGTTCGGCGAACATTTCGGGCGTGATATCCACCGCATACCCGACCGGATTGTTGTAGACCAGAATGGGCAATGTGGTTGCAGCGGCGACCGCGCGGTAATGGAGCATCGTCTCGCGGGAATCCGCCTTGTACACCATGGCGGGAAGAACCATCAGTCCGTCGGCTCCGGCTTCCTGAGCGGCGTGGGCGTAACGTATCGCCGCCGCCGTGCTCATCTCGGCAACGCCGGAAATGACGGGGATACGCCCTCCGGTCAACGACTGGCTGACTTCTTTAGCGGTTCGCACTACCGCAAGCTTCTCGTCCAGGTCAAGCGTCTGGCTCTCGCCCAGCGATCCGCACATAACGAGCCCGGAAACGCCGGAATCGATCAAGACTTCGAGGTGATGCGCCGTCGCCGCAAGGTTCAGAGATTCATCCCGCTTCAACTGCGTGGTGACGGCGGGAAAGACGCCGCGCCAGTGAATTTCGCTCATAGCGTCTTAGTTCGACGCCTTCTATAGAAAATCCCTGCATCCCTATGGACTTTACCGAACGGGCGCGCCCCTGGAAAGTGAGGTTCTATTCCAGGAGCGCAGGAGACGCCTATCGGCGGAGGATTTCCAGCGTCGTGACGCTCAGGGGCGGCGCGACGAAGGAAACGGCCCTGCTTTTTGTTGTTGCGGTCAGTGGAGCGCTCGCTTTCAGGGAATCTCTGGTAATTCCGTAGGCTCTGACCGTCTGCGGGACGAATCCGGCGAAACGCAGTTCGGTCTGACGCGGTTTATCGGTTTTATTGAGGACGACGACAGTCATGCGGTTCTGGTTTTTCGCATCCAGCGATGCATAGACGGAATCGTCGGTGGGAGCTTCTCCCTGCACCGCCAGACCCAGTGAACCGAACTGTCCGCCACGATTATCATAGTTGAGAAAGGCGCGGTAGCCAGCCATCTGCGCGATATCCTCCGCGCCGATACCCCAGTTACAGGCGGCGAAGACGCCGTAACGACCGTAAATGCCCAGAACATCCGCCTGTGCGATGGCGCCGCTGATGTCCTTCTTACCACCGTAATTGTATTCCGTTATCGCCAGTTTTGTGCCGGGATAGCGCGTCGAAATCTGTTGTTTAAGGCCGGGCAATAAAGCGATAGGTTTCTTCCCCAGCGATTGCGAAATCCAGCTTTCTTCCACATAAGTTGGGTCCCACAGGGAACGTGGCGCCTGGATACGCGCCGGGGAAACGCCGGGCTTATCGGATTCCTCGGTGACGCGCACGCCGTCTCCCTGCGCTTCCGGGTACCAGTGGATATCGAGGATATCCAGCAGGCGCTTCCCCTGTTTTCGTTCCGCATCTTGCATGGCGCTCAGGTACACATCCAGAAAATCACGATTGTTGGCATCGCTGGCGTTCTGGAAGCGGCGGAACCCCTGCCAACCATAACTCACCGGCCCCAGAATGACGGAACGGGGGGCAATCGCCTTGATTGCGGAAGCGTACTCTATACTACGGCCGATGAATTCGGCGTAGGTCGGGGTTTTGGGGACGATACGCGCATGAGTGCCCGCCCAGATATCCGGTTCATTGTCCAGAGCGTACCAGACCGACGCTTTCGGGCCTTTGATCTTTTCTATCCATGCAACGAATTCGTCCTGATAAACGAACGGATCGGCGGTATCGGGAGGGTAGACGGGCGGTGTGGGCTTTTTGGGCAGGGAACGCTTGAACCGCGTCGCCAGATAGTTCGGCGTTTGATTGACATCGCCATCGCCTTTTTTATCGGCGGAGACATAACCGGTCATAGGGATGGTCAGAATAGTGACGGCCCCATGATTGCGCGCGCCTTCCAGAAATTCCCGTCCGACCAACCCCGGCTCATCCGAGGAACTCAAATAACCATCATTCTGATGGCGGTAGTCAGACCCGGCATTGCTGGCGTTGGTTTCCCAGTTATAAGCGGACATGCGGTTTCCGCCCTGCCGGGCAAGCGGAAAGGGCAGAGGCATCTTGACCCAATCCGGAAAGTTGACGCCATAGATATAAGTCGATATCGGCGTTCGTTGCGTCGCATTGATCGTAATGGTAGCGACGGGCGTACTGGTCTGCGCCTGAACGGCTGGCGTCAGTAAGACGATACCTGCAAGGCAGGCGATAATTTGCTGTTTCAATCTTTCCTCTTAAGCCTGAAGGAGACAATCTGGATACGTTGTTGTCGCGTGGCGTGTAACAGGGACGGGCTGCGAAAGCGTCCGGTTCATTATTCATACGGCGCTTTCCCCTTCCTTGCGTTTCCGTTCTTCTGTTTTCGTCTGTATCGGGATGCTTGTGCGTGTCATAAGCCTTTCTGTTTAAGGCGATATTAAAACGTTTCCTATGGCGTCAGATGATTCAATGGCGACATATAGCGCTATAATACTTGTGCAATGCTGCGACGCCCCGCAAAAACAAATTCTCGAATCACTCTGAAGGAAATAGCGCATCTGGCGGAAGTTTCCGTCAGTGCGGCTTCCTTCGTCCTGTCGGGACAGGCGGAGGAGCGTCGCATTTCCGCTGAGGTCGCCGCCCGTGTCCGTCGGGTCGCTGAGGAACAAGGGTACATCCCCAATCTTCTGGTTCGTTCGATACAGAATGGTCGGACGAACGTTATTTCCTTCTATAACGCGTTCACGTACCGTACCGCGAATGACATCTACATGGATCGCATTCGTGCGGCGGTGGAATTGTCCGCCGGGGCGCATGGCTACGATGTTTTGATTCATTGTGACCAGAGGCGCACGGCGCATGAAATCTTCCAGATGCTCGGGGGCGGTTTTTGCGACGGTCTGCTATTTTTCGGAACGCCGGACAACTCCGAACTGCTGGATTTGTTACGGGGGGCGCGACTGCCCACCGTCCTGCTCAACCATACGGATGCGCAGGGGATTCTGCCTTTCGTCAGTGACGATTACCGGGGAGGATTACGTCAGGTAGCGAAAGCGCTGGTTCAGTGCGGTCATCGGCGTATTGCGGCGTTTGTTGGTAACCCCTCCTTCGACGGTCCGATGCGTGTCGCCGCCCTGAAAGAATCTCTGCGGGAGTATGGCGTGGAATTGCGGGATTCGCAGATCATCGAAGTTTACGAACAACATCGGAGCCCGGATGACGGACTGCGGTTTTTGATGGATTCGCCGGAACCGCCGAGCGCCCTTTTCTGCTGGCATGACCGTCTCGGATACGAGACGCTGGAAGCATGCGAACGATTAGGGATCGATGTGCCCAGACATCTGTCTCTGGTCGGTTATGATGGACTCCATTGGCCTTCCACCTCACCGCATATTCTCACTTCGGTCCGCATCCCTCTTGAATCGGCGGCGGAAATGGCGGTCGCCCTGCTGAACGATCTGGTGGAGGGTCGTCACACCGGAGAAACGGGATTGTCGTATCCGGTGACGCTTTTGAAAGGCGCGACGCTTGCATCGTCCCCCGGATGAAAAAAATCTTGACAAGCGTTCGAAATATCAACTCATCTTACGCACTCTGGACGTGATAGACACCTCGTCGGCGCTCTCTACTTTGATCTCTGGACGCCTGTGTTGCAGGAAAAATCATGATTCTTATAATATAGGCGTTTCTGTATCACGTCGATATAGATAACTGCTGGATATCCTGAGCAAAAACAAGCCTTGACAAACAAGTCAAACCGGGATAATACTACAGTAATAGTAGACTCAAGTATTTGAGCAAGCGGGCATCAGAGAAGTCATCCCGTAAGAAGATATCATCGCCAGAGGAGGCGAAGGTAAGCCGTTACTATATACCGCCCGCACTATTGTCGTCGTTCGCCCTTCCTTAATGATAAGGAATTCCCTTATGTCAGGGACGGGCGCATTTCATTGTGGAGGCAATTAATGCAGACCAAAAACGCAGCCAGGGGCTTTACGCTCATCGAGCTTCTCGTCGTCATCGCCATCATCGCCATTCTGGCGGCTATTCTTTTCCCTGTCTTTGCGCAAGCTCGTGAAAAAGCGCGCGCCATTTCCTGCTTGTCCAACGTGAAGCAGATTGGTCTTGCGACCATGATGTACATTCAGGACTATGATGAAGCCTATCCGCTTGGTTACACCTGGGATGGAAACAACTGGGGCGGCACCATGTGGACTGTCTCGCTTCAGCCCTATATTCAAAAACTCGGTGACGGCGGTGGGGCGAATTCCGACCTTGAAAACGGTAACCTGCAGGGCGGTGGGGCGAATGTCTTAGTCTGTCCGTCGATCAAATTTGCCAAGGGGTCTGAAGGCGGCGCCGCTACCGAAGCTATCGCCTATGGCCTGAACTCTCAGGTCATGACCACCGGTTGGACGACCATTCCGAATGCGGGATTTGAAGGGAAGAATGATCTTAATACCTTCCCCGGCGTCGCTCAGGCGTCTCTGAAATCACCCGCTAACGTTGTCGCTTTCGCGGATGCATCGCAGATTGCGGAAAGCTCCGACCCGAACATCTACAGCGGTTGTGACTCGACCTGTAAGGACCCGAACGATGTGAACGATAAGGGTTGTGGTCCTTTCACCATGCAACCCGACAAGTGGGTTTCCAACGGACGCTCCGTTGCCTGGGAATTCAACATCCCGGGCATTGGCGGCGACTACTGCGCTACCGGTGAAAACCGACGCCGTCGTCCTCACTTCCGCCATCAGGGCAAGGCGAACGTCGTCTTCGCGGACGGTCATGCCAAATCAGTCGGCGGCGGAACCTTCCAGGCTCGCATCGGTTCGTCTCTCGATATCTGGCACAACCACGACTAACGCTTTTCTCTCCTCCCTCCCGCATTTTACAAAAACGCCGGAGGGAGGGGGAAATCCGAAATTATGCAACGCGGCAAGCTGTCTTACCGATCCCTCATCGCTGTCATCGCAGGAGCCATCCTGCTGAGTATGGGAGCGGTTTTTGGTCTGCCTGTCTGGAGTGAATATTCCCTGTCTCGACAGGACACTGCCTCGCTTTTGAAACAGCGAGATGCACGCCAGAATGACGAGCGATTTCTGGCACATCTGGGCAAACGCCTCAATAGTGAACAGCGATTTTCCGAAGCTTTGCCTTTACTGGAACGTGCGGTCGGTCTTGCCCCCGGCAGAGGCGATTTGCGCGATGAGTGGGCGAAAGCGCGAATGGGCGCAGGTCATGTGACCGAAGCCTACGGACAACTACGGGAATTCGCCGCCGCCAATCCCAATGCCGTTGCGCCGCCATTCCTTCTGGGGAAGTTTTATATTACTCAGCAATCTTACACGCAAGCGCGACAGGAACTGGAAAAAGCGGTAGTGCGTAACCCGAAGAACGGGGAGGCGTGGTCGCTTCTGGCGCATTGCCGAATTAAGTTGGACGATTATGGAAGGGCGGAAGAAGCTCTTAAAAAGGCGGTCGCTCTGCGTCCCAAAAATGCCGACAATCATCTTCAACTGGGTGTCCTTTATGGTTCAAAACGACCCAAAGAAGCGGAAGAACAATTTGCGCTTGCGATTGCTCAGAATTCGGAAAACGCCGTTATCCATCGGGAATACAGTCGATTTTTGCTGGCGCAGGGCAGAGCGGAACCTGCGGAGAAGGAAGCGCGAATCGCTGTCGAGGGAAATAAGTCCGATCCCTTCTCTCACCTGTTACTGGGGCGCTGTCTGCTGGAATTGAACCGTCCCAAAGACGCTTTATCTTCCCTATATACTGCCGCTAAACTGGCGCCTTCTGACCCGAACCCGGCGGAAAGCTTACGTCGCGCCTATCACAAGCTAAATGATACCGTCAATGCGGATATCTGGGACAAGCGGTTCACGACATTACGTAATGACGCCGAAACTCGGCGGAAATGGGAGCAGGAAACGCTTGCTCGACCGGAAAATCGACTCGCTCATGAGATGTATGCTTCTTATCTGGGTAAAGCGGGCGATATCAACGGCTGCGCCCGTCAATATGCAATTGCCTACAAGACGCCGCCGGATAATCCGCGTGTATTGATTGCAACCGCGCGAGTTCTCAACGAAGGCGGATTTTCCGCTGAAGCGCTATCACTGGCGCGTAAGGCGCGATTAAAGTCTCCGAGCAACCCGGAAGGGTTTGAAGTTCTGGGCGATGTTCTGGTCAATCTCGGGCGTTTGCAGGAAGCGGTGGTCAACTACAACCAGATTCGTGATTGGCACGCGGATCGTATGCCGCTGTACCAGCGGAAGATCGCGGAGAAGGCGGAAGCGCTGGCAAAAAGCGACGCTCCGGCGGAAGTCGCGCTTCGTCAGGCGAAAGCCGCCCCCGATAACGCCTCCGCAGAACGCTTTTTGCTGGCGGCGCTTACGGCGGAGCCAGAGAATACGAGGGCGTTACGCGAATTACTGCGTCTGCAGGTCGGGCAGGGACGCGGCAAAGAAGCGACCGAGACGGCGAAACGTCTCATGGACATCTCTCCCGAAGATGGCTTCGCGCACACTATTTTTGTCCTTTTGTTTTTACAGGAGACGCACGCTCGCACATTGACGGAGACCGAAGCGGATGCCGCGCAACAACATCTTCATCTGGCGGAAGCCGATCCTTCGGTAACAGGAACGCTCCATTACACGCAAGGATTGCTTGCCCTGCGTCTGAAAAAGTATCCCGAAGCGGTTGAGAATCTGCAGCGTGCCCAACGATTGGATCCCAATGCAGTAGCGGTGTATCCGCCGCTGGCGGAAGCCCTGAAAGCGCAGGGAAACGCAAAAGAAGCGGAGCTAATGATGGCGGAATTTCGCCGCCGTACGGAGCAATAAAGGAAACGAGAACTCTTATGGAAATGAAAAAAGAAATCAGTCCCGCCATAATCATCGGCGCGATTGTCGTCGTTTTAGCCCTTGTTGGGTATTTTATCTATCAGTCGTTAAATGCTACTGCTCCTATTTCGCTGGAAACGTCGAAAGCCCCGCCAATGGTCAACGGCAAGCCGGTTCCTCCTGGCGTTCCTTATGATTATGCGACGAAAATCAAATAACGCATTGCGCTCCCAATTTGTTCTATGTATCTTCTGGTAGTGTAAAGCCGAGGACAAATCATATGAAGATCACCACGAAAATCGCCGCAGTCGTCGGGGTGATGTGTCTTGCCCTGCCTGTGGGGGCGCAGACCTCCTATACCGCCTATATCGACCCCTCAGTGCGTTATCAGACCTGGGACGGGTGGGGAACTTCCCTATGCTGGTGGGCGAATGTCATCGGCGATTATAAAGAAAGCGCCGCCCGGCAATCATTGCGTTCGCGCCTGATCCGAATGGCTTACGGGCCGACCGGACTGAATCTGAATATCGCCCGCTACAATATTGGCGGCGGCGCAAACGCGTCGGATGTCCAGAATATGGAATTTCGTGCGCGGATGCCCGGCTTCAAAGCCGGACCTACCGCGCCATATGATTGGACGCAGGATGCCGGGCAACAGTATGCCCTGCAACAGGCACGGTCGCTGGGGGCGGATCGATTCGAGGCATTTTCCAACTCCCCGCCCTACTGGATGACGGTGAGCGGATCGGTGCGGGGCGCTCCCGGCGGCGCGGATAACCTGCGCCCCGAATCGATCAATGATTTCGCACGTTACCTGACCGATGTCGTTGAGCATTTCCGTCAGAGCGCGGGAATCACCTTTGAAACGATTGCTCCCATGAATGAACCGCACGGGTACTGGTGGGATTCGAAAACCAACTTCAAGCAGGAAGGGTGCGTTGTCACCGGCGGACGGCAGAGTGACCTTGTGGACGCCGTCGCCGCACGACTCACTGCTCTGAATTCACCAACGCGGATCAGCGTCGCCGATGAAAACGAGACGCAGGGCGGGCGGACGTACTGGGACGAAATGCGTGGGACATCCAAAAACAATGTTCTGCGCCTCAATGTCCATACTTATGGTTCCGGAGAGCTTGGTCGTATGAACAACGGGGCGGTTCGTGATCGGAAACGCCTCTGGATGTCCGAATATGGCGATGGCGACCCTTCTGGCGTCACTCTGGCGCAACGTATCATCGGTGATCTACGGGAATTGAAGCCCTCCGCCTGGGTGTACTGGCAGGTCATCGATGGCGGTTACGGATGGGGGTGCGTCGATCTCGATCTGAATTCACGGGCGACAAACTACACCATAAATCGCAAGTATTACCTGTTCGGTCAGTTCACCCGGTTTATCCGTCCGGGTATGACGTTCATCCCGACAAGCGATACAAACAGCGTCGCCGCCCTGAGCGCCAATGGGAAAAGTTTGACGATTGTTACGGTGAATCCGGATCAGGGAACGCGCCGGGTAACTCATGACCTGACACGTTTCGCGCTTTCGCGTCTTTCCCGCGCCTCCGTATGGATCAGCGATCAAAATGCGAGAAACTGGCAACAAAGCGATGTGATGGTGCAAAATCAGCGCCTGAGCTGGAATATGCCACCGCGTTCCGTGACCACCTTTGTCGTTCCCGTTTCCTACAGCGGCCCGGTATTTAGCGGATGGTATCAGCTTCGGAATGCGCGAATTGGAAATGTACTGGATGTCCCCGGCGGAAGCTGGAACTGGGGTCAACGGTTGACTACCTATACTCCCAATGGCGGATACAATCAGCAGTTTCGTATCGAAGGCGTCGGCGATGGACGCTACAAATTCTGCGCTCGCGATAGCGGGCTTTATCTGTCCGTCGATTTCACGCACTTCGGTAATCCCGTTATCCAATGGGGCGGCGGCGATGATGATTGGCGCACCTGGAACCTGATCCCGCTCGACGATGGCTCCTACCGCATCGAAATCGCGCGTACCCGGCAAGCAATGGACGCCAACCCGACGCCCGGTAACGGGTACGCCGATGTGGTGGCTTACGACTGGTGGGGGGGCGCCAACCAGCGCTGGTTCCTCGATTTCAAAGATACGCTCTATCCGTAGATTCTTCCCTTTACGGCTATCCAAGCCGCTCTTCGTACGGACGAAGGGCGGCTTTTTTATTCGCTCTGTATTCAATTACCGGAAGTTACGTTAGAGACTGCCTGAAAGGTTAATCTTCCAGAGCATAGAATATAAAATTAGAACATTATTTCAAAATTTATGTTTTTAATCTTGTTTT
>CAIVZM010000050.1 GCA_903910385.1 uncultured Armatimonadota bacterium | reverse complement strand
TTGCCACCAGCCTACGAAGCCGTCGCTGCACCTGCGAGACGTGGGAGCATTGACCCAACCTTAACCCGAACTCACGTTATTTAATTCCCAGTTGTCGTCAGCATGTGTCTCCCACGGGGTGACATCACATCCCTGCGCCCGTGCAATCTCATGAAGCGACTGATATGCGGGATAATGGACGATGACATGATCGCCGGATTGCAGACCGGCATGCATAAAGACATAAATCGCTTCTTCCGCTCCGGAAAAGACCAGAATATCCTGCGCTTCGACATTCGTGTATATCCGTGCGATTTCGTCTCGCAATGCCGGGTCGCCCTGGGACTCGGTATAACCTAACCAGAGGTTCTGGAACTCTTCCGCCGCTCCCGGTTCCAGAGCAAGAACGTTTCCGATAGTCTGAGACTCACAGTCTGACGAGGAGAGAAGGTAAGGGGCATTGAACTCGTATCGGGCGAAGTAACGTTCCAGTTGAAAATCGGGTAGCGGCATAGTATTTTGGTTCTTTTGCTCGTCTTTATGTTCGAGTTAAATCAGAAAAACGAAACATTAGCGGAACGAGTACGCTTATCTGCCATTCCCAATTTTGGATTTAACAAACATTTAATATCGCCTTAATGCTGGCTTAAACCAACGGGGATACACTGAAGACGCAACCGAATTCGTTGGATACCGAACCTCGACGAAGACGCTTTTGGTCGCACTCCTTACTGAACCCTTACCTCCAGCCCGCAACAACTCTGTTGCGGGCGGCTTTTTTTTCGAACAGTCGGGGTTGAGAACCCCTTATACCGGGTCAGGATTACGGTGGAAGCCCTGCTGATGCCAGTAGGGATAAGCGCGGAGGGTGACGCTTGCCGCATCCAGACGCTTGACCTGCTCCGCCGTCAGATTCCAGCCTACGGCGCCCAGATTCTGGCGTAACTGCTCTTCGTTTCTGGCGCCGATAATGATGGTAGAGACGGTGGGACGTTGCAACAGCCAGTTCAGGGCGATCTGCGGAACCGTCTTGCCGGTTTCCTGCGCGATCTCATCCAGCGTATCCACCACGCGGTACACATATTCATCTTCCACCGGGGGACCGCTATCACGAACGACCTTCGATTGTAATCGGCTGGTTTCCGGCAGGGGTTGCCCGCGACGGATCTTCCCGGTCAATCGCCCCCACCCCAGTGGGCTCCAGACGACGCAACCGACCTTTTGATCTATACCTAGCGGCATCAATTCCCACTCATAATCGCGCCCGATCAGCGAGTAGTACGCCTGATGCGCCACATAACGCGCTAACCCGTAGCGATCCGACACCGCCAGCGATTTCATCAGGTGCCATCCGGAAAAATTCGAACAGCCGATATAGCGAATTTTGCCCGCTTTGATCATGGTGTCCAGTGCGCTGAGAGTTTCCTCCACCGGCGTTTGAGCGTCGAAGGCATGCAACTGGTACAGATCGATGTAATCGGTCTGCAAGCGTCGCAAACTCGCCTCGACCGCCTGTATCAGATGGTATCGGGAGGAGCCTACCTCATTCGGACAGGGTCCCATGGTAAAGGTTCCCTTCGTGGATATCAACGCTTTATCGCGCCGCCCCTTCAGGGCTTGCCCCAGTATTTCCTCTGCGGCGCCGCCGGAGTAGACATCGGCGGAATCGAACATAGTCAGACCGGCATCCAGACAGATATCCGTCAGACGTGTCGCTTCCGCCACATCGCTGGCTCCCCATGCCTTAAAAAACTCACTGCTACCACCAAAAGTCCCGGTTCCAAAACTCAGAACGGGAACTTTCAACCCTGAGCCGCCCAGTAATCGGTATTCCATGAATCCGCCTCTTCCCATCCGATAATTATCAACAGATAATCAAAACGGTGTCCTTTGATAAAATGATAAAATCAAAGAGGCGAGCGGCCATTTCATCGCAACGAATCGCCATCACTCGCCTCTTCTTACAGGATCAGTTACGAGTTAGAACGTAATAGTCTGCCCCGTCTCCGACGATTTGTAGATCGCTTCCAGCACTTCGGATACGACCAGAGCCTGTTCCGGCTTAACGGTCAGTTCCGTACCCTTGACGACGGCATCAATGAAAACATTGACTTCATGGTCTTCCGGATGAGCGCCGGTAGCATCATAGAAAGCCACCCCGCCGCCGCCGAGTTGGATCTTGGTCTCGTACAGCTTGCTATTGCGCTCTCCGTTGATATACAGACCACCGTTGAAATCGGCGCCCGCTTCACTACCGTAAAGCGAACATACCGCTTCGCTGGCGTCACGTGTGTTCAGAGCCCAGGAAGATTCGAGGAAGATGGTAGCGCCGTTCTTCATCTTGATGAAGCCAAAAGCGGAATCTTCCACAGTGTACTTCTTCGGGTCCCAGGAACCCCAGGCGTTCGCGGCGTTTTCTCGATCCGCCAGCTTGCGGAAGACGCTGCCGGTGACAGAGGCGACTTCATAGTTACCCATGAGCCAAAGGGTCAGGTCAAGCGCGTGCGTGCCGATATCGATGAGAGGACCGCCGCCCTGCTTTTCCGCGTCCAGAAAGACGCCCCAGGTCGGTACGGCGCGGCGACGCACAGCGTGCGCCTTAGCGAAATAGATATCACCCAGATCGCCCTGATCGATCAATTGCTTGAGAGCCTGTGAATTTTCACGGTAACGGCTCTGGTAACCAACCGTCAGTTTCTTGCCGGTGCGCTTTGAAGCCTCTACCATCGCACGAGCGTCCGCCGCGATTTTCGCCATCGGTTTTTCCGTCAGGACATTCGCGCCGGCTTCCATTGCGGCAATCGAGATTTCCGCATGGCTATCGTTGGGCGTACATACATGCACCGTATCCAACTGCTCTTTTTCGAGCATTTCTTTATAGCTGGTATATACTTTTGCGCCGGGAACGCCATATTCCTTTGCCGCTTCGGCCGCCTTCGCGGGCTCGATGTCGCAGAATGCCACGAGATCCGCCCGTCCGACACGCTTCAGAGCCGGGAGATGCTTACCGTTCGCAATCCCACCACAGCCAACTATGCCCGTTTTCACTTCCGCCATAATCTATTATTCTCCTGCACGGCGCTTCGGGGTATCTGGCCCCGCCCCGTTAATCGGTTCACTATTCGCCGTCCGGGTGAAATGTCCTTTTTTTGCCAGAGCGGAAACGTTACAA
Source organism: uncultured Armatimonadota bacterium (assembly GCA_903910385.1). Lineage (GTDB taxonomy): Bacteria > Armatimonadota > Armatimonadia > Armatimonadales > Armatimonadaceae > CAIVZM01. The sequence continues at coordinate 83,738 of CAIVZM010000050.1, read as the reverse complement.
AAGGCAGGAAAAGCGGTAGCAATCCCCAAATTCGCATCTCTGATACCATAGTTGGTGCTTCATCCTTACGGCAGTTTATTGACAGAGGAAGAGCGGCGATGGATGCTGACCGATATTGCTCGCATCTCCCTCGCGATAGGCCGTGAGTTATATCCGGAAATCGCTCTGAATGACCTCGATATCGGGACTGGCGAATCAGTCGGGGCGCCATGCCCCCGGGAACGTCTGGAATTTCTCCGCGCCTGGTGGCCGAAGTTCGCCCCAGCGCTCCGTATGCTGGAAGCTTCGCCGCGCACCGGGCTACGATGGGAAACGAGGATGACGTTCTCCGAACGGGCGCGTCGTGTGTCTTCGGGCGACTTGATGCAGGCGATTCGTAAAGAAGGAGTCTTTCCACCGCGACGGTTACGCGAGCGGTTTGCAACGCCCGATGCCGACACTCCGGACAATCGCTTTATCAAGATGGCCCTTGCCACATTTTCCCGTGACCTGACCGATATCGCCGCTCTGGCGGAAATATGCAGGAATCCGGAGATTGCTGGCAGAGCGTTGCAACTGCGCCACCGCTTTCGGGCGGCGTTGCGGCGCGATCCCTGGCGGGGGGTCACGCTCGTCCCCAATGCATCCCTGCCTTCCGCATCGATCCGAAGCGGGCCGCATCGCATCTTTCATGACGCCCTGCGTCACTATCGGCGGGGATTTGCCTTCAACTGGCGTTCACCTATTTTTACACTGCCCCCACGGGAGACCTGGCGGATTTACGAAATCTGGTGTCTATTTCAAACCGCAGACGCATTGCGTCATCGCGATTACCGAACAACAAGCGCAGACTGCTTTGCCGTCACTCCTACAGGTCTGACAATCACTCTGAAAACGGGGCAGGGCGCAACGCTCACTTTTGTCAGGTCAGGAGGACAGGGAATTCCAGTGCGGCGCATGAAGCTCACCTATCGGCGCAACTTTGGAGCCTCGGGGGAGTCTGGCTGGCGATCTTCCTCTCACGTTATGGAACCCGATATCACTCTGGAGCGTGACCATCGCCTCCTGATTCTGGATGCCAAATGGAAAGCGTATGGCAGTTATTTCCCCCTGACTCCCCTGCTGGCGGATGAAGAGCCGCGCAACGCTTCCCTGACGGATGATCTGAACCAGATGCACGCCTACCGCGATGGTATCCGCAACGGTGAAACGCAGGCAGTCGCTGCCGCCTGGCTTCTCTACCCGGGACGTAGCAGGACGCCCGATGGGGGCATTATCGCTTTCCCACAATCGACCCCGGAAACACCCTTCGGCGGCGGACAGATCGGGGCTTTGCAACTGCGGCCCGGTAATGGAATGGAACGCTTGTGTGATCTGGTTGATAAAACGTTCGAAATCAACGCCACACCGTGAAGTTATCGCAAGCAGGCGTTTTCCTTCGCGTGTTTCTCCTGTAACACTTTCCCCCCATGTTCTTATAGGATGCTTGAAGGTCATCTCTTTACAATCTGAATCACTCTGAGGTGCGATACAATTCATCTATCACGATAGAACAAGGTTTCTTGATGCAGCAATCCGGAAGGTTCGTCTCTGGCTCCCGCGTTGTAGCGGGACTGTGCTTTGCGAGTATGACACTGGCAATGATTGCGGGATGCTCTCCGCAGTATTCGACCGCGCAAGGATTAACGGCGACGCAGGCGTCCGCCGCGACCCCTTCTCCTACCCCTTCTCCCAAAAAGAAGCCCTCTATGCCCGGCGATCTTAAAGCCAATGAATTAGGGCGCGTCCCGATCCTGATGTACCACTCTGTCGGCGAATACAACACGAAGTACGATAAACATGGCCTGAATATCACCCCAGCAACATTCAGAAAACACATGGAATTGTTGCACAAGGACGGCTTCTATCCGGTCAATATGCGTGATGTGGTAGAGGGAACGCTGGATGTTCCGGCAGGGAAGACTCCGGTCGTCCTGACCTTCGATGACGCTCGCGGTTCGCAGTTCCGCTACCGCGCCGATGGGTCTATCGATCCGGACTGCGTTATCGGCATTCTGGAAGAATGTCACCGCAAATGGGGCGATGATTGGCAGCGCAAAGCGGTATTTTATGTGCTTCCCGCGTCTAAATATAACCCTACCCCCTTCTGGCAGGCTGGCAAGTCCGAGGAAAAAATCCGTTTTCTGGCGGATAACGGATATGAAGTCGCCAATCATTCGACATCGCATCGTCCGCTAAACCGCTTGAGTGAAAAGGATTTGAAATGGGAAGTGACCTTCGCTCAGGAATACTTCAAAAAAATATCGCCCAAAGTCACGATGGACACGATGGCGGTTCCATACGGCATCTATCCTAAAACAAAAGCCGGACGGCAACTGCTCCTCGATAATGGAAATAAATGCGTCCTGATGGCGTGGGGCGGAGCTTCCTATGCGCCTGATGACAAAAGATTTGACCGGGGAGCCGTACTGCGCATCGGCAACGATCCTGGCGAGATAGAGCGCTGGATAGCGGGTCTCGTCAAGGCGCGGCGTCAGAAATTTGAGGGAATGCGCACCTACATCAGCGATGGCGACCCGTCGACGCTGACTGTGCCGCAGTCGATGGCGAAATACCTGGCAAAGCCAACCGGACCGGAAATCATCGTTTATAACGACCTTCCCCCGGCAAAGCCGAAGACGGAAATCAAGGCGGCGAAAAAGCCCATTACCAGCGGATAGTTCTGCAAGAGCCCCCGGTAGATTTCCCGCTACGATATAATGCTTCCGTGGCAAAAACGTTCAAACAGGCGATTGTAGTCGGCGCTTCCTCGGGAATCGGTGCGGAAATCGCCCGTCAACTGGCGGCAACTGGGTGTCGTGTGGGGTTGGTTGCGCGGCGTGAGGAAGAACTACACGCCCTGAACCGCAGCCTGGCGACGCCGGGCAAGGTCTTTATCCATGATGTGCGTCAGTACGATGAAGTCCCTGCACTATTTCAGCAAATCTGCCGCGAGTTAGGCGGTCTCGATGCGGTTTTCTACACGGCGGGTATCCTCCCTCGCCAGGAGCCAGAAGAATTCGACTTCGCTCTCGATAAACTCACGGTCGAAGTCAATGTTCTGGGTCTGATGGCATGGGGACACGAAGCGGCGCAACGGTTCAAAACACAGGGAGAAGGCGCTATCATCGCTATTTCCTCCGTCGCAGCGGACCGGGGACGACGCGGTATGCTATCTTATGCCGCCTCTAAAGCGGCCACTGATAGCTATATGGAATCCCTTCGCAATCGTGTGGGACGCTATGGCGTGCGCGTTGTCACCATAAAGCCGGGACCCGTGGATACGCCCATGATCGCCGGAATGCCGAACATGCCTTTTATGATTTCCGCAGGAGTGGCGGCGCAACGGACGATCACCGCCGCGCAACACGGCGCGACCACTGTATACGTCCCCTTTATATGGCGGCCCATTATGGGCGTCATTCGACTTATTCCCTCGTTCCTCTTCCAGAAACTGAATCTCTAGACAATGCGCGAACGAATGTCTAATCTGTCCTCGATGTTGCCTCGTGACCGGATGGAGCGTCTCAGCGGTTGGGGGGAAAGCATTCATGGTATGGGATATGTCTATCGTCCCACAACCATCGACGGTATCCGGGAGGCGTTTGCTTTGGCGCGGGAACGAGGCGTCAGCATCGCGTTACGCGGCGCGGGACGATCCTACGGCGACGCGGCGCTCGGATCGGAAAATATCGTCCTCGATCTGACCCGGATGAATCGGATTCTGAACTGGGACCCCGAACGTGGCGTTGTCGTGTGCGAACCCGGGGTCACTATCAAACAACTGTGGCAGTACGTTCTGGGAGAAGGCTGGTGGCCCTATGTCGTTTCCGGCACGATGTTTCCGACATTAGGCGGCGCGGCGGCGATGAACATCCATGGCAAGAACAACTTTGCCGTCGGGACGATTGGTGACCATATCAAAGCGTTTGATTTGATGTTGCCTTCGGGTGAGATTCTACCCTGTGACCGAACGCAGAATGCGGATATTTTCCATGCAGCAATCGGCGGTTTTGGCGTCCTCGGGGTTTTCCTGTCTCTAACTCTGGAATTGAAGCGAATACATTCCGGTAATTTGCGCGTCACGCCACTGGTCGTTCGCAACTGGCGGGAGATGTTCACCGTTTTTGAGGAACGCCTTCCGCAGTCGGACTACCTGGTCGGGTGGGTGGATTGCTTCGCCACCGGGACAGGCGCCGGACGGGGACAAATCCATCAGGCGAATTACCTGACGGAAGGCGAAGACCCGATTCCCGCGCAAACATTGCGTGTGGAGAATCAGGAACTACCCGATACGTTATTTGGCGTCCTCCCCAAATCGGTGATGTGGCGATTGATGCGACCGTTCGTCAACGATATCGGCATGCGCTTGATCAACACTGCCAAGTACTATGCGTCCGTTCGCAGTCATGGGCACGCCCATTTGCAATCCCATGCAGGATTCGCGTTTTTGCTCGATTATGTGCCGAACTGGAAAAAGTCGTATGGCGCGGGCGGGTTGATCCAGTATCAGAGTTTCATTCCAAAAGAGACGGCGCAGACCGCCTTCGCCAGCTTGATCCAGTTGTGTCAGCATCGGGACATCATTCCCTATCTGGGCGTTTTCAAACGACATCACCCCGATCCCTTCCTGATGACGCATGCCGTTGATGGTTATTCTCTGGCGCTCGATTTCAAAGTAACGGAGAGGAATCGCGCCGCTCTATGGAACCTCGCTGCGGAAATGGATGCAATCGTCCTTGCGGCAGGGGGACGTTTCTATTTTGCCAAAGATAGCGTCCTGCATCCCTCGCGCCTGCAGGCTTACCTGAGCGAAGAGCGAGTGCAACGCTTCCTCCAGTTGAAGCGTCGTCTCGACCCAGACAATATATTGCAAACCGACCTTTACCGAAGGATTTTCCACGAGGCGTCGCCGTATAACGCCGCCTCCTCTTCATCGCAACTTCCGCAACCGCCCGCCGTGGGTTCTTCATCCCGAGTTTGAACGATTATCAGTTACGGAATAGAGCCCATCCTATCCACCCACCTTCTTTATCGACACCCAGGGTTCTTGTCTCACTCCCCCGCTTTTCGCGAACCTTGATGTTGTAAGTGGGAACATCGAAGGCGATTTCGCGCAGACCGTATACCCCGAGGGAAGCGTCCACGATATCAAACATCGGGCGCAAATCGTCCTTCGCGATTCCGGGACCATAGTTGAAGACGCCGAAAATTTCAGTCCGCCCACCGTTTCGGGTTGCATAGCGGATGCCTTTCCCCTCGAACTTTGCACCCATTACCCAGAGATCACCGCCATTATTGACGACAAGTCCGGTATCGCTGTTTCCTTCGGAGTTCAGGTGACGCGCCCAGAGCTTCTGTCCCGGCTTTCGTAGTTCCGCGCCGGAAGGGCAGTCTGTGGCGAAGATATCGCCGCCGCCATCGCCGACTATTTTTACTCCGCAACTTTCGACCGCCATAGTATTTTTCAGAGAGCGATTTTCCAGAACGACAGGAGGTCCGCCAAAGGAATCGATATTCTGGAATTTAACGACAGGTGATGAAGAATCATCTACGATAAATTTGCCGTTGTTCCCAGCGAGAATGCGACCAAAACCCAGAGCGACGACAAAACGCACCGAACCATGCACCCGCACCTCGCCATTGATATCGAACCAGTTGGGATCACCCCCACCGATTCCGCGCATATAAACGACCGTCTTTTTCGCCGCCGCCGCCGCATCAATCGCTTTCTGGAAGGCTTGCGTATCGTCCTGATTATCGCCGGGAATCGCTCCGTAGTCATTGACACAGACCCATTTAGAGGGATTGGTTTCCCAGGCGAGGGCAGGTTCGCGCTTGATGGGCAGATTTAGTGGTTTTTTCGATTCAAAGAGCGCTCTTGGGTTCTGCGAAGCGTATTCCGCAACTACCGGCTGGAGGGCATTCCGATCTGCGGAGACTCCTTCAATCGCCATCTTGAAGCCCCGCGTTGTAATGTTGCGGGCATAGAGAACGCTACGATTTTTGATTGCCGGGCCGTTCGGGTCGCCACCGCTAAATTTCCCGCCGACAATAGCCGTAACGCCGCCCCACCAGGTCCAGTCGTTGGGATAATCGCAGAACACCGGTAACGGCGTGTTCTCGACGGTCAAATCCTCAATCGCGACCGGGGTAGCATTGACATACACCCCCTGTTTCCTACAGTTTCGGATGGTGACACGGGAAAGAGTCGTTCCCCATATCCATGCCGCATTCACTCCAGTCTCAAAGCCTTCCACGACCACATCCTGAATCAGGTTCGGCCCGCTCTGACCGATAAAACCGGCGTTGACCCCGATCTTCCCCTTGCCGATCACCCGGACATTTTTCAAAATGCCGGAATTCGTCGCACAGTAGCGGATGCCGTCCGTATCGGGATTATCGCCGACATCGATGGTGAAATTCCGAAGATTTCGCATGAACCAGTCCGCAGAAGTGGGAGGGGCTTCGCGAGGATGCGTCCGTAAGACGGAATTGACGCCTTTAACCCGGTTATCGAGTCGGATGATAACGCCATCGCGGGATTCCCCATACATCCAGGGACCAAGAGGCGCTTTTACTACCAGCGTCCCGGTGACCCGGTAGACCCCGTTGGGCAGATAGAGCGCTCTGGTAGTTCTGGCATCAATGCCGGAACTGAGGTCTATTCCCTTCTGAAGCGCGGCGGTATCATCAGTGACGCCGTCCCCTTTCGCCCCGAGTTCAGCTTTCACATCGATTACGGTGGCGTCCTTTGGAAATACGATGCGTTGCAGTCCCTTATCTTCCTGCGCGTTCGCCGACAAAGCAGTGGCAATCAATGGAAACGTTATCATTAGCAGGCGTAATGATATATTTATGCGGTTCTTTCTCATGGTTTCGCTTCTTTCCGTTAAGGGCGGGAGGTTTCCGCCGGAGATTTAGTCAGTGCCTCGGCGACCACTTTGCCCTCCCATTCGCGGACTAAGGGAAGATCCATCAGGCTCGCCAGCGTTACGCAGGTATCGAATATACGCACTTCACCGGTTATTTCGTGTCCGGGACGAACATCCGGGCCGTGCAAGACCCACGGAATCGTCATATCTTCCGGGCTGTCCGTGCCATGCGAGCGTCCATGCCCACCATGATCGGAAAGCACGAGGACGTTCGTTTCTTCAGACCGCCCTGCTTCCTGAACGGCGTCAAGAACTTTTCCCAGACAGGCGTCCGCATCAGAAATCGCCTGAATATACGGGTCGGACATCCATCCGTGCAGATGCCCGCACTCGTCCGTCCAGCCAAAATAGACGAAAAGGAAATCGAAGTCGAACCGCGCCAGATGCGCGACCGTCTGTTCGGCGATGTAGCGATCCCCGTCGGGCGAATGAGCGTCTGCGGTCATCACGGAATAGTTCAGATGTCCCGGATCGGCGAGATCGCGCAGTTGTTCCCAGTTATAAAACATCCCGGTCGTTTTCCCGTGCGATTTCGCCCATTCGAACAAACTGGGAACGGGACGGACGATAGGATGGAATGTATTTGAAGTAATTCCATGTCGGGACGTATCGACGCCGCGTAGCATCGACGTATGACAAGGCAACGTGGACGATGGCATGACTGTACGCGCTTGCATCGTCGAGGCTCCCTCACGAATCAATCGGTCTATAGTAGGCGTGACGGCAGTTTGCAGACCATCCGGTCGCATTCCGTCGATAGAACATAAAATAGTGCGCCGCTTCATGATTTGTACTATTGCTTCCTTCGGGTGCAGTGTACCTGAAAATCAGAGAATTGAGAGGGTATAACGACAGCAAGAAGAACGATTGGAAAGCGATACGGTCGATGAGAAGCGATACGGAAGGAATTTGCCCTATCCCGCGTCGAATCGGCATGTTAATGATACCTATGGGCTTACGACGTGTGGGACGGCAGTTAGCGGTGACGGCGGCGCGGGCGGTAGGACGCAGGGCGCGTACTTACGCCGCATCGGCAGCGCCTTTTATTGTGACTCCGGTGGCGTTAGGAGCAGGGCTATCCGCCGGGGCGATGGCATTGTTCTTCAATATCGCCGATGATGTGCGCGGTACGGAAGGGGTCACGCGCTTCGACCACGATGGTCTGCGACTTGCCCTTGCTTTACGGACGCCACGCCGCACGTCGATCATGCGCTTTGCCTCCAACTCCGCGCGTCCGGACGTTATGAGCTATATCGGCGCTCTGGCGCTGGCATTGACCTGGCGGACATCTCATCGTCCTAAAGGCGTCTTGCTTGCCGTGGCTCTGAGCGGCGGGGCGGGGCTTATCGGTCTGATGAAACAACGTTACGGACGCGAGCGACAGACCCTGATCGAGGCGCTCGTCCGTGAAGGAACTTTTTCCTTTCCCTCCGGTCACGCTTTCATCTCCCTGACCTTCTACGGACTCATTTCGGGCGTTCATCTGCGCAGTGATCGTTCCTTCGCCGAAAAGACGGCAGTTTGCATCACTTCCGCCGGGACTACCCTGCTCATCGGTTCCAGCCGCGTTTATCTGGGCGCACACTATCCCAGTGATGTCCTCGCAGGTTATGCAGCCGCTGTGCCGTGGCTGACCGCTCTACTCATTGCCAACTCTCAGTATGAGGATCGCGTCGAACGACGTGCGATTGCCGCCGCAGAGGCGAAAAAATAATTTCTCAAAAGATTCGGAACGGAACAAACGCTTCGTCATGCTGAAAACCACGCTGCTGCATCCGGAAATCCTTCGTGCTCTCGCTTCGGCAGGACACGGGTCTCGCGTTTTGATCTCGGATGGGAACTATCCCCATGCCACCGCTACGCCGCCCTCCGCGACCAAAGTGTTTCTCAATCTTGCGCCCGGCGTTCTCACCGTAACGGATGTTCTACGAGTCCTGACCGATGCGATCCCTGTTGAAGCCGCGCATGTCATGGCGCTTCCCGACGACTCCGAACCGCCGGTCTGGAAAGAGTATCGCCAGCTACTTCCGGATATTTCTCTGGAGGTGATGGAGCGGTTCGCCTTTTATGATGCGGCGCGTCAGCCGGACATCGCCCTGTTGATCGCGACGGCGGATCAGCAACGATGCGCGAACCTTCTCCTGACAATCGGCATCGTCTTTCCGGCAACGCAAGAATAACGTGCGAAAAGCGTTACCAACCGTCGGGATCAAACTTGCCCGCGCCCGGGCTATCCCGTTTTAGACGACCGCCTCATCCGTTTCGACCAAAGTTGGATTGAGGCGCTTGTAGGCGAGGCGCAGTCCTTCCAACCCCAGATTCTTATTGAATTCATTCAATCGTGGGGTCAGATATTCAGAGATACGCGGCAAGGCTCCCCCGGTTCCGACGATAATGACACGATCTGGGTCTGAAGCTGAGAGCTCTTCCCGAATACGCACGATAAGTCCGCCTATTTGCGCCGCGAAACCATTCAGAATTCCAGAGCGTAAACATTCGCCCGTGTTTGTCCCGATAACTTTTTCAGGCATCCGTAGTTCGACGCTCGCCAGTTGGGAAGCGCGTTCAAAAAGGGCGTCGCAGGAAAGCCCGATCCCCGGCAAAATGACGCCGCCATGGTGCGTTCCATCCGTAGAGACCGCCTCCATCGTAGTCGCAGTTCCCCCATCCACGACGATAGCGTGATCGTAGTTTCCGCTACGGAGGTATAGTTCACGAACTGCGAAGGCGTTCACCAGACGGTCACTCCCCAGAGTGTCGGTCGGATTATATTTCAGCGTCAATCCCAGATCGGAATGTGGCGAAATAATAATCGGGTCTTTTTCCAGATGGCGTTCCAGCATCTCGGAGACTAGCGAGGTAATGGGCGGCACGACAGAACTGAGGATAATGCCGGATATATCGCGAGAGGCGATTCCCTGCTCCCAGAGCAAACTGAGAAATAGCGCCGCCCACTCTCCTTCTGAACGACGCTGTTCCGAGCGTAGCCGAAAACGTGTCGCCAATCGTTCCCCGGCAAAAACGCCGAAGGTCGTACTCGTGTTGCCGATATTTACCGCTAATAACATGTTTTCTTCTTACCGTCTTTTTGCTGTATCTTCACGTTTTTTCGCTATACCTGCCTCATTCCGGGTCGGGCGGGCGTTCTAATCCGGTAAATCTGGAGCGAGTCGAAACGCCAGTTCTTCCGATATCCGGGGGGTGATTGCACGTACCAGACTGAGTTGATAGCCGTCCCAGCCCTGATAAACCGCCGTCAGCGGCGTTTTTCCTTCTGCGCTGTGCATCTTCTCAGGCTCCCAGCGTCATCTCAACCGCTCCTGCGACCAGCGCCACCACCTCTTCGACTTCAGCGGAATCCGGCCCTTCCGCCATCACTCGGATTTTCTTTTCCGTGCCGGAAGGTCGTACATTCAGGCGTCCCTTGCCTTCCAGTCGCGCTTCCGCTTCGGCAATCGCCGCTACAATAGCCGGGATACTTTGCCAGCCGATTTTTTCCCGCACTTTTATCGAGACCAGTTTCTGCGGATACTCACTCATTTCATCCGCCCATTCAGAAAGGCGTCGACCAGATTCCTGAAGCAAGCGCAGGATTTGCAGAGCGGTCAGAATTCCATCTCCGGTAGTGGAAAGATCGGTCAGGAGAATATGCCCGGATTTCTCGCCGCCCAGAATCGCGCCATGCATCTTCATCTGCTCCGAGACATAGCGGTCGCCGACATCCGCCCGAATCAGACGGATGCCTTTCGCCGCGAAGGCATGTTCCAGACCGAGATTGCTCATCGTCGTGCCAACCACGACATCATTCCGCAGACGTCCCGTTTCCTTGAGCCAGATTCCCAGAGCGCAGAGTATCCGGTCGCCATCGAAAATGCGTCCTTTATCATCGGCGAGAATTACCCGGTCTGCATCGCCATCGAATGCCATTCCGGCGTCCGCTCCCATTTCCGCCACCAGAGCCGCCATCGCTTCCGGATGCATGGAACCACAGTTATCGTTGATATTGACGCCATCCGGGGAAACGGAACGCGCCGTCACCGTTGCGCCCAGTTCTGAGAAAATACGGGGAGCCAGAGAGAAGGCGGCGCCGTTCGCACCATCGACTACCAGTCGGAGACCGGATAAATCGCCGCTGGATTCTTTTAAGTAGCGGACATATCCTTCGGAAGCATCCGGGTCATTCACCACACGTCCGACATCCGCGCCGGACGGTCGGGGACGCTCCTCCCAATCCCCCATCGCACGCTCGATTTCCGCTTCGATCTTGTCGGATAGCTTGCACCCGTCCGGACCGAAAAACTTGATCCCGTTATCGTACATCGGGTTATGGGATGCCGAAATGACGGCGCCCGCCGCCGCAGAGCGCATCCGCGTCACCGATGCGACTCCGGGCGTGGGAATGACGCCGATATTGAGCACATTGACCCCCTGAGAGCAGATACCAGCAATCAGCGCCGCCGCCAGAAGGTCACCGGACAATCGGGGGTCACGTCCCAGGACAATTTCCCTGCCGCCTCCCTCCTGTAACAGGACGAAAGCGGCGGCGGCGCCCAGCGCCATGGCGCGTTGAGGGGAAAGTTCCGTATTGGCAACGCCGCGAACGCCATCCGTACCAAATAAATGACGAACCGGGGCTTGTTGCTGTAAACGACTCACGGGTTCTCCTTGAGAGGGGGATTTACTGGAGGCGAAGGCGATGCCACGGTCGGTGGCGTCGGCGATGCCGTTGCGGAACCAGAAGGCGCCGAGATAGGCGCTATATCTAATCGCAATTGCGCTTTGCCATCCGGCGGGTCTATGACGCGCATTCCCGGCGGGACCGCCAGGGTCATCGTGCGCGTGACGCTCGTTTGCAAACTGCTGATATTGACGGATACTGACAATCGCGATGTATTGATCAGTTCCACGGCAGGCCCGGCGACAGTCACTGACAGCGGCTCAAAAGAATAATTGGTGATCGCGTAGCCCGCCGCCGGTCTTCCAATCCATACCGGGGAGAGCACCAGCATTTTAGAGACGGGAGCGGTTTTCACTTCCAGCGTCACCATTACCTGAGCGGGCTCGATTTCCACTGTGTCGACGGCTTCCCGATTTCGATTGAACGCCACGAGTTCCACCAGCCCGGCGAAAGGACCGTTGTTCTCGATCATGGCGACCACAGAATCCACCTTCTTGATTTCCGACTCCATCCCCCTGACACGCGCCTGTCGTGGTCGGACTACCGCTTCTTTGAAGGCATATCCCAGCGGCGGGGAATCATTGTATTGCGGTTGGATCGTAAAGGAACGCCAGGTCTTTTTCTCCAGCGCTACCTCAGTGACCCCTGGGCCGTTCACTTCGATCAAGCTGGGATCGTTCTGGTAACGAACGGAAATCCGATTGACCCCTTCCTCACCGTGGGACAAATCCAGACTTGCCTTGATCGCTTGCTGTCGAAACGCCTGAATCGCCTGTATATTACCGGTGACCGTTACGGAAAGAGCTTCCGGCTTCTTCTTGATCGCCATATTCTCCGGTAACTTTTCGATCTCGGGCTGAATGAGAATTTCCTGAGACATACGGGGATTGTTCTGTAAAAACGCCACGCCGTAGAGGATCACCGCCAGAAGAAGTGACAGCAGTTTATAGCCAAGATCACGCCGCAATGCTGTCATCCGCCCCTCCTCCCGAAGCGCTGACCGGCTTCGCCGCCAATTCCGCACGCGGCGCTTCTACTTTCCCAGAAATCTTTTCTTTGCTTTTATCTCGTCTTCCCAGACTCAAGCGGGACACTTTTTTCGGTTTGGGCGCCCGCCCAAACGCTTCGAGCAACTTCTGACGTAGCGCATCGGGCTTCAGACCCCGTTGTAATTTCCCATCCACTGCCAGCGAAATCGTCCCGGTTTCTTCAGAAACAACAACGACGACAGCATCCGCATTTTCGGAGACGCCAATCGCCGCCCGGTGTCGCATGTGGACATTCGCGGCGATATTGGGGGAGTCCGACAGCGGCAACGTGCAACCACCCGCCGCGATACGCCCCTGCCGGATAATGACGGCGCCATCATGGAGCGGCGTGCCATTGTAGAAGATCGTCCCGAGCAATTCGCTGGTCACTTCGGCATCCAGAGCAGTTCCTGTCGAGACGACATCATCTAGACCGGTCTCGCGCTCCATCACCATCAACGCCCCGGTCTTCAGCGGCGAAAGCATTCCCGCCGTTCGAACCACTTCCTCAATCACCTGGACAATATCTTCGTGATGCGTGACATGAAGGGCGGCGCCCCAGAATTCCGCTCGTCCTACCTTCTCCAGCAATTCACGCAGTTCCGGATAAAACAGCACGATTATCGCTATCGGCGCAACGGGGGTCACCTGCTTGAGGATCCAGTTCAATGCGAGCAGCCCCGCCGCCTCCGAAATCAGTTGGAGAACGAAGAATACACCCAGACCGATAAGAATCCACCATGCCCGCCGCCCCTTCGCCAGCAAAATCAGACGATAGATGACATAGGAGACAACCGCAATGTCCAGAAAGGCTTTTGCGATTTGCCATCCGTCCATCAATCTAAGAGGTTCAAAAATGCGGAAAAACACAGCGGTAATTTCTGGGAAACGTGTCAGCGCCTCCGTCGAAAAGTATAACACAGAAACAGACGTCAGGCATTGATCTTAACCATCAAGCATTGACTATGAAGTGTCACACTTCGCATTCTCCGTTCGGCGGGACAGGCATTAGAAGTGTAAAAGAACCAAAAGGTTGCGTTATTTGTGCAGAAATAGTGTTGCACGATTCTGCACATTTTTTCACGAACGTTAGCGCGGCGGGTTCCCCGCTTCGTAACCGGCTATTCACGCGCCAGATTTTCCAGCGCCAGCGCAAAGTCATACGGCGTTAACGCCTGCGGGCCGCCTTCGTCGGCGAGACGAATCAACGCCTGCAAACCCGCTTCATTGATCAGCGCTTTCAGGTCACCGCCGCTGTAACCTTCCGTTTCACGAGCGATACGCGCCAGATCGACACCGGGCGCCAGTTGCGCCGAACGCGCATAAAGTTGTAATAGCGCGGAACGGGCGTCGTTGTCCGGCAGAGGAATCTCTATCTGGCGCGAAAGCCGCCCGCCTCGTAACAATGCGGCATCCAGCATATCCGGACGATTGGTCGCGCCGACGATAAACACTCCGGCATTCGGGGTCAGTCCATCCATTTCCATCAAGAACTGATTGACGACTTTATCCGAATACAGATTCATACCGCCGACACGGGTCGGAATCAGCGCATCGATCTCATCGATAAAAAGAATAGAGGGCGCGGCGGCGCGAGCTTCCGCAAAAACGCGAGCGACGCTTTTTTCGCTTTCTCCCATCCACATCTGATTGATTTCGGCGGGGTTCGTCGTAAAGAAACGCGCTTTCGATTGCGCCGCCAGCACACGGGCGATTGTCGTCTTACCGGTTCCGGGCGGCCCATAAAGTAAAAGCCCCGATGGCGGTTCCACCCCCAGAGCGCGCGCTTGAGACGGGTTTTCCAGCACTAACTGCACCTGACGTAACTCACGCTTGGTGCGCGTCGGTAAAATCACATCTTCCCAGGTTAATCCGCCATCCTCTTTTGGCGTCGCTGCAACGCTCGCCTGTGGTCGGGCGGCGATAACGTTGACGCCTCCTTCCAGACTGCGGGCGAGGGCGACAAAATCGCGGTTGTCGCTGTTGAGGGCGACGGCGCGGCGGACTGCGTCACACGCCAGCCCCGTTTCTCCCAGATGCCGTAGCGTCTGTGCACGACGGTAATGCGCCTCACTGTACTCGGGGGCGAGTTCCACGGCTCGGTCAAACTGTACAAGGGCTTGCCGCAGTTCATCGCGGTAGGCAGTGATCCACTCGGTCTGCCCCAGCGCTCGCGATGCCACGACACTGGCTAACCCCAACAGAGCAAGGATAACATCCGTTCCCGGCGGCGTTTTCTCCTCGCGTATCGACATGGCATACGGCATGATCGCCTCGCCCCGGCGCAGGTGAAGCATTCCGCGTGTGAAACTTAATTCCGCCTCGGGCGGCAATTCTACCTTATCAATCATATTTATTGTCAAACAGGTGAATCCGGCAAGAATGAGGCGTCGCCGGGGCATTTCCCCCTGTACTCCACCCGATTCCCTACCATATTTCGCTTATTTTTCCTTTTTTACCCGAATTTGTCTCATGACGAACGTCTCGCGTCTCTCATCACACATACCAAATCACCTTTTCGGAACGCGAAGGCATGAAAAAACGATACAATGAGTTGTCGGCGCTTTCGGGTACGCCGCGCACTATTTCCTTTACCCGTTGAAAGCGGCACGCGGTTCCGCCTTGTCCTTCGGATAACGTCTTTTCCGTACGCCGCTCAAGGAGTTTTGATGATGTTTATGGCGAATATCCGCCGCGTTTTATTGGCGGGGTGCGCCCTCGGCGCGGCCTTTATGGCGACGGCGACGCCCGCTCTGGCGCAGGCGACCGGACTGCCGAAGACTCAGGCGGAGTTCGAGAAGCAAATCGGCATTACCGCTGATCAAAAGAAGAAGATGGACGACCTGAAAAAGAAGTATGATCCCCAGATGCTGGCGATCCAGAAAAAGTATCAACCGCAGGTTCAGAAGCTTCAGCAACAGTTTGCCGAAATACAGACCCAGATGCAGGCTCTTCAACAGAAGGCACAGGTCGAAATGCGACCGTTAGCCGAAAAAGCGCAGAAGGAAATGCAGGCGATCCTGACCCCCGTTCAGCAGAAGAAGATCAAGGAAATCGAAGCGCAGGTGCAACAACAGCGACAGCAAGCCGGCGGCGGCGCTGGCGGCGGCCTGATGGGCGCTCCACGTCCCTGAGCCTGATGGGCGCTCTACAGACGCGCCACGTTATCCATTATAGAGAAATTACAGAATGTAAAACCAGAGAGGACAGCGCTTTGCGTTGCCCTCTCTGGTTTTTGTCTGACAGATTAACCTGATGGCGTTAAAGGAGCGGCAACCTCGTGACCGAGTCAGGGATGCAGGCATCGCCTTCCTTGCTGACGCCAGTGACGCTACTTTACCTGTGTCGCTTCAACCGTGGTAGGGCCGGGGGCTTCAGGCGCAGCTGCGCCGGGTAGCCGTTTCACCTTATCCGGGTTCGGTGGGTCAGGTCGTGCGTTCGGTCCTGGCGGAGGAGCATATTCCAGATAAGGGTCTTGCGTCCCCGGAAACTGACGCGCCGCAATTAGAAGAATGGCGACAACAATTCCTGCCAGAATCCAGTACCAATTTTTTTTACGTTCTTTCGATGCCGCCATAAACTTTGCCCTGAGAATAAATATGTCCTACAGGCATACGAAAACCGAGCAGGAAAGATTTTTCCCTGCTCGGTCTCGATGCGCCCGTATACTACTTGATCTGACCTTCTGATGACGGTTCAGCAGCGCCGGGAGCGCCAGCAGCGCCAGCAGCAGGACCTTTCACCGCGCCCGCCGCACGGGTCGGGTCAGGTCGAGCATCCGCTGCCGGAGTTGGCGCGGCTTTCGTCGTCTCATCCTCTTTACCACATCCCATAGTTGCAATGATCAGGAGAAGAGCGGAAAGCGCTACCATTGTCATACGAATCGTTTTCATTACCTGCAGAACTCCTATTCGAGATCCCAGAGGTATTCGTTACGGTCGGTAACCACGATTTCAGTATTCTTCTTGTTAACGTCCCAGTTCGTACCCGCCGCGACGCGTCCCGCCGTCATGAACTTGACATGACCATCGACGAAGACGATGTTGCCGCCCTGACCGTGACGTGGTTGCTCGAAACCGCCATACGCCCCCATCAGGCTACCCTGTCCCCATCCACCGTTAGACCAGACGCAACCTTCCGGAGTGGTCAAAGTCGCCGGGGCGAACAGGTAGTAATAGCCGCCGTTCTTGGGGTACAACGCATTCGCCCCCATAAACGACCCCGTCCCTTCCGCCAGAGCGACGCCCGCCGCCATGACCGTCGCGGCAGGAGAACCAACGCGCGCCATAGCCGTAGGCGGGCCGGAACCTGGGTTAGTTGCCAGATTGTAGTCACTGCAGTCCGCACTGAAGTTGAGATAGTCGACGTTCCAGGCATACCCTGCCCAGACCGAGACGTTGGAAATATACTTGGTAGACCAGATGGACGGGCTACCAGCTTCCGGCATGTCCGGACACTTGTAAAGATCAATGTTCTTGATGTAGGGTTGCGCCATCATCAAAGGACCATAGATACGGTTTGTCCGGGAGAGCGGAGTCTGTTCTGCAGCAGTGGTTCGGAAACGAGGAAAGAGTTCATCGTAATCCTGAACATACATCATGATTCCCAATCCCAGCTGCTTCATATTGGAAAGACAGGTGGACTGTCGCGCTTTTTCCCGCGCCTGTGCAAAGACAGGAAAAAGGATAGCGGCAAGTATCGCAATGATAGCAATAACGACGAGTAACTCAATAAGAGTGAAAGCGCGTTGTACGCGATTCATTAGAATAACCCCTTCTGAACAAGATAAGATTCTTCAAACACAGGAGCCAATTAAGAGAGAAAGGAGAAGCATACATTGAACAATGCAGAAAAACAATGCTCGCGCACAAACTGTAAATTGCCCTCAGGGAAGTTCTCACTTTATCCTTATGGAGTTTAGACGCTGATTGTAAATTGACGTTCCGGATATTTTGTGAATTATTTGCAAAAATAAATAAAAATAGCTCTTAGCGACCAATCTCTAAGAGCTATTTTTTATGTACCGCCTACTTACAGAATGTCGTTATTCTGCGGCGCGTCCTGCTGCAGGTCCGGGAGCGGCTCCGGGCGCTCCGGGAGCGCCCTGAGGTCCTGCAGGCAAACGACGTCCGCCAATGACAGGTGCGTTAGAGCCGACAGGAGGGAGTTTCATGCCATTTACGGGTTTGGGTCAGGCATTTCCTGCCGGGCGGTCACGTTAGCTTTACTCACTTGCCCCTACAGGTTTGGAATTCCCACTCGTCGTAGGTCCTCCTGCCGACGCAGGAGCTGCGATTTGCGGCCCCCCATTTTTAGGCATAGGCGGTAATTTCGATTCATCCACCTTGCCATCTAATTCATTAGAGCATCCTACCAGCGCAGAGAACGCCATACAGCAACACACTCCAACTAAACAAACTCGATTGATCCGCATTCTGAATATCCTATCTAGAAGGGTTGCGACGCGTCGCGGTCAGGATTGAACAGCAAGACGTGCCCCCCACAGTTCCAAACTGAGGTAGGCGTACCATCCGCGTTATAATTCGCATAAGGATCCGTCCGCGCATCGGTACTCTGACCGGTTACGGATGCTAACCCTTTCTTGACTGAGACATGCCCATCAGAATACGTCCAGTTCTGTACCTTCCCATGAACCCATATTGTACCGCCGAGGCCAAACATATTCGACGAAGAGCCTGGTCCGCTACCAGTCGAAGTACAAGCGGCTGGATCGTTTACATCCTTGATAGGACGCGGTTTGTAGACGCATCCCGCCGGGTCGGGGTCATCGCAGATAAGGAGTGGATTATGTAAAGAGAAACCTTTGATCGCTGTCTTACCACGACCTTCCCACATTAGAACGGCATCGGCCGGATTAGTGACCGCCGCCAGGGAAATTTGATGAAAGAGTCCATTATAGGAGTAACCTACAGGTAACGGAGCCGTTACCGCCGTAGTATATTCTGTCGTTATGGCGGAACTGAGGTCATTGACTGGAGATGATGGACAGAGATAGATACCAGAGTTCTTTATGTACGGTTGCACCGTATTCGCCCAGTTCTGCTGAGCAATTTTGTAGCGCCAGGAGCTTTCTGGCTGGCTGGCACGCCAATTATAGGGGAAAGCATGATTGTAATTATACGCGGGCCGGTTAACCGGACCTCCCGTAGCTGATCCCATCGCCAGCGGGAATTTCTCGTCATAGTCCTGTACATACATAAGACAGGCAAGTCCCCACTGTTTAAGGTTGGATAAGCAGGAGGTTTGACGAGCCTTTTCACGGGCCTGAGCGAAGACGGGAAACAGGATCGCGGCGAGAATAGCGATGATGGCGATAACCACGAGCAACTCGATGAGAGTAAACCCACGTTGCACACGATTCATAAGAATTAACCCCTTCTGAATGAATTTCACTTCGCCTGATCTTGTCGTAGATTCGCAAGATCATGGCGAGTTTGGGCAGGATGTGAAAAATCAGGGCATTTACCCCGGCATTCTTCAACTCACCTGTAAGTAGTAGATGTTTGATCGCACGGCAGAATTCTTTGTTCCCAAAATTATTCTTTCGTCATTCGGGTCGAAGTATCCGGCGGCGGGGGTTCAGTCTCCCCGGCAGGCCGTGGCGAAGTCTTCCCGTTGGCATCCACCCATTTCCCATTGCGGACATTATACTTCACACCCGTATAATAAACAACTCCTTTTTCTTTGGGAGTATCATCAACAGGTTGCTGAGAAAAAATGTACGACAGAACGCCCATAGCGGATATGACGCCAGCGGCAATGAAGAGAAGTGTCTTTTTGTTGTTTCCAGGTCTCGCGCTTGACCCGGTCGATGGCATAGGAGATGACATGATTACCTACCTCCGGTTATGTTAGAGGGACGAAATGTAAATGGAGCAAGTTTTTCCCGTCAGTATAAGGACGATTTAACGCCAGAAAAACCCGCCAGTTTACGGCGGGTTTTTCTCTCCTGAGGATCAATCAACCGAAGTTAATCGATTTTAGGAGCGTCAGGCTTCTTGCCCTTGCCTTCCATCGGACCGGTATAGTAACCGGACGCTGCAGAAGGCTTCTCCTCCGCCGCACAACCGGAAAGGAGAACGGACAGAGGACCACAGCAAAGGGCGCAAAGAACGATGAACGCGATGTGCCGCTTGTTGTTTGATTTCATAATTACTTCCAGTAGGTCAGATACTTCTCGTACCACAATCCCGCTTCGTCCTGAGCGAGGTATCGCTCGATGTTGCCCTTGAGGAACTTGGCATGGCCATCGAGGAAGCAGAAGTTGCCGCCGCCCTGGTGGCGATCGATAGCTTCACATCCGAAGGTGATACCGTTACCGCCGGCAGGAATGCGACCGGTGAAACCGTCACCGATATTGGCGGTTTCGGCAGGGCGTACGATAGAAGCGAGGGCAAGACCATTGAAACCCGTCGGCGCAGGTGCAGCCGGGCTCGCTCCGGGGAAGCCAACGAACGGCTTCGCCTGTGTTCCTGCGGTGGTATCCGAGGAGTTGTTGACAAAGAACGCAATGCCATAGTCGGCAAAGCTGAAGACCGGGGGCATCCAACCGGTAGAGCCACTACCTGCCGTACCGTCGCCGTCGCAGTCCGCCTTGTCCATTCCAGCTCCGTGCTTAGCAGGGTTCCAGGAGGGGCATTTCAACGCGCCAAGCGCGCTTACACTGACGATCTTCTCGCCGCCGAGATCGGTGGCTCCACGACTCTCGTTCAGACCGTTCTTGATGTACGGGTTGAGCAAGTTACACCATACGCGCTGATAGAAAGGCACCTGTTGTGTGCTGGCGCCGGTTCCGTCAACGTAGTTGCGCTGATACCAGGGAACGATCTGTTCGTCATAGTCCTGCGAATACATCATCTGGGCAGTGGCAATCTGCTTACAGTTGGAAAGGCAGGAAATGGCGCGGGCCTTTTCACGAGCCTGAGCGAAAACCGGGAACAAAATAGCGGCGAGAATCGCAATGATAGCGATGACCACGAGCAGTTCAATCAAAGTGAAGCCGCGTCGGATCTGGTTCATAGTAAGCACTCCCTATAGATAAAGAATTCCCTCTGCGAAATGTTAGTGCAGGGGGTAACGCAATGAATCGCAAAATTCAGGATGGTTCAAAAGAACACCTTCCCGCCCTTTGCAACGCTCCACCGGCGATGCCCGTGATGACTGGCGCCCCGTGTTGTGAAGCGAAATCACAAGCCCGATTCAGGCAGGATATTCCGCGTTAGTTATAGAGACAGCAATGCCCAAATTATGTTCCCAATTTTTTTAAATAAAACAGGAAAAGTTATCATTCTCGAACCCCAGCAATTACCTATACATATTTCACCAATAAAGCATAACTTAAAAACCTAACCAAAAAGTTTTTGTCCGAGGTTCAGGGATTTTTGACGCGAAAGAACAGCGGCGTTATCGTCACTTACTTACCTGAAAGGATCAGGCTAGCGGCTACCTGCCCGGAAATCAGGGAAGGAGGGACGCCGGGGCCAGGAACGGTCAACTGACCGGCATAATACAGGTTGTCCACCCGGCGCGATTTCAGACGCGGCTTAAAGCAAGCCGTCTGCAACAGAGTGTTAGCGAGACCGTAGGCGTTTCCCTTGTAGGAGTGATAGTCCTCCTCAAAATCCCGATGCGCATAGGAACGCTTGACCACCACGCTCTCGCGTATCCCTTGCCCGGTCAGACGCTCCAGACGATCCATTATGACATTATAATACTTTTCGCGAATCGCTTCCGTGTCCTCAATTCCCGGCGCGACCGGCATCAGCAGAAAGAGGTTCTCTTTTCCTTCCGGCGCGACCGTCGGGTCGGTCAGGGAGGGGCAACAAACATAGAATAGCGGCTTCGTCGGCCAGCGGGGCGTCTGGTAAATCTCCTGCGCGTGTAGTTCCAATCCCTCATCGAAGAAAAGGTTATGATGCTGAAGGTTCTTCAGACGCTTATCGACGCCCAGATAAAACAACAGCGAGGACGGCGACATGACCCGCTTTTGCCAGTACGCCTCATCATGATCGCGCCACTCAGCGGACAACAGGTTTTGCTCGATAAAATGGTAATCCCCTGCCCCAACAATGGCATCCGCCACATACCGAGCGCCGTCCGTCGTTTGCACAGCGACTGCGCGCCCGTTCTCTACCGCTATCGCGTTCGCCTCCGCGCCATAATGAATGCGGACGCCCAGCGATTCCGCCAGAGACGACATCGCCTCGGAGATTTTCACCATGCCGCCGCGAGGATACCAGGTGCCGCCGCGAATATCGGCATAGTCCATCAGGCTGTACATCGCCGGAATCTCCTGCGCCGTTCCTCCCAGAAACAGAACCGGGAATTCCAGAATACGGACTAATTTTTCGCTTTTGAAGTAGGCGCCGACATGCTTGCGCATCGACTGGAACATCTGGATCCGCATCGATTCCCGCAACATCCGTAAATCCGCGAACTCCCAGATCGACAGCGAAGGACGGCGCACATAATCGCCCATCCCCACCTGATACTTGTATTCCGCCTGCTTCAGGAACTCGTCCAGCTTCGCGCCGCAGCCGGGTTCGATGCTCTCGAACAACGCCTTGAGCGCGTCATACCCGGCGGGCAAATCAGCAAAATCGTTTTCCCCAAAGACCACACGATACGAAGGATCCAGACGGATCAGATCATAGTAGTCCGAGGAACGCTTTCCAAAACGAGCGAAAAACTCCTCGAACACATCGGGCATCCAGTACCACGAAGGCCCCATGTCGAAGGTGAATCCGCTGTCGCGCCAGATTCGCGCCCGTCCCCCCGGTTGATCGTTCTTTTCCAGAACGACGACTTCACGCCCCTCTTGCGCCAGAGAACATGCCGCCGCCAGTCCGGCGACCCCTGCCCCGATAACCACGATTCGCTGTGACTTTTTCATGTTGTTGAACGGAGCCAGTTCGCTGATTCCTCTCCTTACAATAGCGATCCGGCGTCAATGATTCCCACGAGGGTTCGGATCGTCGCAGAAAAACAGTTCGGCGTCATTCTTCCTCCACATTCCCCACACTATAATGCAGGATGCCATCACAGATAGCGCTTTGCATCAAAGCGACGACTTCGATTGCCTGCTCACGCAAACTGGTTTCCAGTTCGTTCAGCGGATACGCTTCCGCCGCTTCCCATTCGGCAAGAAGCGTATCCAGCCGTTCATTAAAGCGTTGCGCCTGTCGCAACTGTCGTTCCGTGCCGATATGTACCATGCACGGCGTTAAAATCCGCTTTCGGTAGGTTGCGCCGTGTCGCGGCCCCCGTTTGCCCATCTCGCGTTCCACCTCTCGCTTCTCAATGTCTGCGCTCTTCATCCCTGTGAAAAGCAAACAACTGTTTTAATGTTTCACAGAGAGTATACCCGATGTCGAAGCCGGATCAAAAAACATTTGTTCGCTCGTAAAGCGGCGAGAAAGTGAAACGGCGAACAATCCCGGCGCAACCCTGCGCCGGGATCGTCCCGGTGTTTCTGGCGAGAGGATGAGACGAGAAGATTAATAGACGACTTTGTTCAGAGGATATTCGACAATCCCTTCCGCCCCGGAGCGTTTGAGGCGCGGGATCAGATCCCGCGCTTCTTTCTCCTCGATGATGATTTCCAGCGCCACCCACGCATTTTCATAGAGTGGAGAGACGGTTGGTCTTTTAAGCGCCGGGAGATGCGCCACTACCTCGTCCAGCGAAGCGCGTGGAACATTCATTTTCAGACCGACCAACGATCCGGCGTTCAAAGCCCCTATCAAAAGCATCGCCATATTTTCGATCTTGGCGCGCTTTTCCGGTTCCGCCCAGGCGGTATGGTTGGCGACGAAGCGGGTAGTCGAAGTCAGAAGCGTATCCACGATCCGCAGATTATGCGCGCGCAGGCTGGAACCGGTCTCGGTATTGACCACAATCGCATCCGCCAGCACCGGGACTTTTACTTCATCCGCGCCCCACGAAAACTCGACATCGGCATCGGTCACCCCGTGGCTTGCCAGATACCGCTCGGTCAGTCGCACATATTCGGTCGCGATCCGCTTGCCACGCAGGTCAGAGGCCGCGTACACCTCCGAATTTTGCGCCACCGCCAGTACGATGCGGATCGGGTTGCGGGTCACTTTGGAGTAGGTCAGTTCGCAGACTTCATGTACATCCGCCGCGTTGTCCTCGATCCAGTCTTTACCGGTCAATCCGGCGTCAATAACGCCATCCTGCAAGTAGCGCGGAATTTCCTGCGGGCGCATCAGGATCGCGGTCAATTCCGGGTCGTCGATCATCGGCTGATACGAACGGGAATCCACCCGGATATCCCATCCCGCCTTCTCAAATAGTTTAAACGTCGCGTCCTGCAAACTGCCCTTCGGCAATCCCAGTTTCAGTTGCATCGGTCGAAAGTCCTCTGGCGTTTTGTACGGTCGCCGTTGACCTTCGCCAGTATATCAGGGCGACCGACAAAATATGCAGGAAGATAAAAAAGAAAACCCTGCGGCATTCACCGAAGGGTTTTCTCGCACGTTCTCGCTCGCGACGGGAGCGGGTTCGCTTCCTTATTCTTCCGACGGAGTCTCCTCGGCAACGGGCGTTTCCTCAACGGGTTCCGCTTCCGCCTTTTTGCCGCGACGTTTAGGTCGGGCGGACTCAAGGCCCAGCGGAGTGGGTTCGATCTCTTCTTCAGAGATCATCGTTCCCGCCGCAGCCTGCGCGGCGGCCTGTTCCGCCTGAATCTCGGCGCGGGTGACGGTACGCTCATTAATCGTAGCGGAGTCCTTGATGAACTGCAAAATCTTCCCGGTCAGCGCCTGATCCCGAAGCTGGTTGAGTTGATTGTTCTTTTCCGCCATCGCTCGTAGCGCCGCCGGGGTAGCATTCATGGAAGCGGCGCGTTCGGTGATGATGCGGTCAACATCCTCTTCTTCCACCGTGATATTTTCCGCACGCGCCACTTCCGAAAGGATCAGAGAGTTGCGGATACGTCGGTCGGCGGCGGTAGCGATTTCCTGCTCGATTTGTTGCGCCGTGCGTCCGGTCTGCTCGATGAACTGCTCGATAGTCAGTTTGTCACGCTTCAAACGCTCCTGAAGATTGTTGATATCTTCCTGCATCTCGGCGCGTAACAGAACATCCGGGAAGTTTATCTGGGAAGAATCGACAATCTGCCCCACCAGTCGGAATTCCACATCATTGTCCGCCATCTGGACGGCCTGTTGCTGTAAATTTTCCCGAATGGCGGCTTTCAGTTCTTCAACTGTCTTCGCGGTCGGATGAATCTTCGCAGCGAATTCGTCGTTCAGTTCGGGGAGGACTTTATCGCGTATCTCGTTGACCGTTACGATAAAGGTCGCCTTCTTGCCCCGGTAATTCTCATCGGGAAAATCGTCCGGGTAAGTAGCCTCGATCGTCTTGGTCTCGCCTTTGGTCATATCGACCATCGCGTTATCGAAGTCAGGGATATTGCGCCCGACTTCGACGAATGCGGGACGGGATTCGCCGCCCTCCCCGCTTTCGTTTCCTTCGAGAATGGTCGCCACATCGGCAAGAAGCACATCGCCCATCTGGACGGGGCGGTCGCCCGCATCCGGGTACTCCGCGCCGCGATTACGGACATTGTCAATCTGTTCGTCCACATCGGCATCGGTCACTTGCAGCAGGCGTCGCTCGACCGTCAGACCTTTGAATAATCCCAGAGTCACTAAAGGGCGAGTCGGTACAAGGGCCTTGAAAATAAGCGGACCATCATCATTCATCTCGATGAGTTCGACATCGGGACGAAGATTGCCAAAAGGTTCGACGCCGGATTCCTGCAACGCTTCCGCATAAGCGGGACCAAGCAGAGCATCGGCGGCGCGTTGTTTGACGCGATCCGTATCCACATAGGGGCGGGCCATCTGAGGCGGAACTTTACCTTTGCGGAAGCCAGGAATCTGAATGTTCTTGGCGATAGCAAGGAAAGCCTTCTCCTCTGCCGCGCGTACCTTCTCCGGTTCTACGGTGACGGTGACGGCGACTTTACACGGGTCAATCTGTTCGGTAGTTACCTGCACGGCAGGGAATCTCTCCTGGGTTTCCGGTTGGGATTAAATTGCAATTATTCAGTCAGCAAAACAGGATACCGGAAGCCCGGTATCCTGTGTTGGCTCACTGGTTGGCTCATTACGTTAACAGAGCGGGAGACGAGATTCGAACTCGCGACATCTACCTTGGCAAGGTAGCGCTCTACCACTGAGCTACTCCCGCAAAATGTGCGTCGAACCGCTCCAGAGAGCGGGATGGGCAAGAGGGGATTTGAACCCCTACGCCTTTCGGCACTGGTTCCTAAGACCAGCGTGTCTGCCGTTCCACCACTCGCCCGGAAGCGACTGACGGAATAAAAGATACCATGCCCCCTGCTCTCTGTCAAGCCCTGTTAACGCGATTTGCCCGATAGCTTCCTGATAGCGGATGACTTTTCCCCTTCTGATCAGACAGCGGCGCGAACAAAATTACCGTATCGGAGTCTCCAGCAATATATCGGACACTGCGATAATACGGGGCGCAAACGCATCGAATGCCGCAACCAGCCCCGCCCTGTCTTCCTCAAGCGGGAATCCCGGCAACCCAACGCGGCGACTGACACGCGATAACGCTTCCGCCTGGCCCTCGAATGTACGGTACTCTGAAGCGTAACGGCGTTTTAAAAACCAGTCCAAGGAACTTTCCAGGCGCGGCAAGGGGTTGTTTGGCGAAGGGCTATCTGGCAAGGGATTATGTGCAAGAAACGCTTCGGAATCCGATGCGGGAAGAGACTTTTCCAGTAATCCTGCGGTTGCGGCGCAGATACGGGCAACCCCGCAATCCTGCAGTTGAGAATATAAATCCTCGTCGATGCCTGGCTCTTGTCGTAGAAGCGCTCCGTCAAGCGCGATCTCGACAAAGACATGCGCCAGAAAAAAGACGCGATGTAACGGTTGGGTGAACGGAGCCGCATGGAGCAAATCCGCAGCCTCCGAGGAAGCGGTCTTAAAAGAAAGCGAGGTATGAAATCGTCTATCAGCGGACAGGTGCAACCCGATACCCCGGGCAAAGGAGGAAGGATCATCCTTGATGTGGCGCTCGTGCAGTCGCCCCTCGCCGTCATGCGCCAGTAAATCGGGAATGATATTTCCGGCGAAATACCAGCAATCGCCGTCCGGCGCCGTTTTCCGCGCCGTATAGTGATGAGCGATAAAGTTCAAGGATGAAGTCTGCCGGAATCTGAAAAGGCCCGACATGATGCCGGGCCTATCACAGACAATTCTATCGTGTCCTACCGACGCTCACGTCAGGGCTTTTGCGGTTGCGATTCATCCCGTTCCTGACTATCGCGCATCTTTTCCAACCAGTTTGGATCATCAAGCGCAACCGGAGAGCCTAACTTCCGCCGTCGTTCAAACTTTGGATCTGTCGGATCGAAGGTATCCTCTTCCCGGAAGATGCGTCGGTCTACCGGCACATGCGTGTAGGGCGTGAAATCCGGCGTCATCGTGAACATATCGGAGAGATCGGATGCCAGCGCGTCGAACATATTGTTCGGTCCGAGGCCGCAAAGCAGATAGGTGGTCTTCACAATGCTCATGATGCTGGTATGGACATTGGACACATACCCGCGTTTGGCATAAGGACTGATCATCAGTACGAACGAACGGTGACGGTCGATATGGTCGCCATCGCCGCCGGAATCGTCCTGCGTGACAAAAATCGCCATATTCCGCCATTCCGGCGTTTTGCTCAGATACTCGACGATACGCCCCAGAGCCAGGTCATTGTCTGCCATCCAACTGGAAATATAGGGATAGCCTAATTTCGGCTTCGGTTCCGATCCATGGTCATTACTCAACGCGATGGTCATCACCTGCGGGAGTTTCCCCTTGTTCGCTTTACGATACTTGACCACATCTTCAAAGAACCAGTCCGCCTTCGCAATATCCGGAATATTCATGTTGAAAATCGGAAAATCGAAGCAGGTATTGTCCCAGAGAGCTTTGGGCATGGGGAAGTTGATGACTTCCGTCGCACCGGTACGGGTCGTCTTTTCATCCTCACCAACTCCGGCAAACTCGAAGCCTTCGCCGTAGTTGCGGAAGGAAATCTTGTTTCGCTGGAGATGCTCCCATAGGGAGCCATTTTCCAGATAATCTTCCGGGATTTGCGAAGCATTCGAGCCAAAGGAAATCATACGACCACGGGCATTATTGTCCGCGCTGAAATTCCAGCCGGAATAAAAGACGCGGGTCGTCCACAGGCTCGGATACACACCGACCAGCCATCGGTGCCCGTCTCCGGAAGCGTTCGGTTCCATGTAGAAATTATCGGAAATGGAGAACTGCTGCGCCAGGCGGAGATGATTGGGCATGACCGATAATTTTTCGTTCTTGTCCTTCTCGCGAATCCAGCCTTTATCGCCCCACTCTGCGTATTCGGGCTCCCCTTTTGCGCCTTTGAGCGTTCCGAAAATGCCATCGAACGTGTGATTTTCCTTGATGATATAAACGATGTGCTTGATTTCCGGGCTCATCTTGCCGGGAAAGCGGGAAAGCGGGACGGCAGGAAGCGCACGCGCCTCTTCCCGTTTATCCACAATGCCATTATTCACGAGGACTTCCTGAGTCAAAGCGACCAGTGAAGCGTCATCAGGAACAGTCAAAGCGTCGGTCATTCCCGGCATATCCGGCAAACCCGCTCTTTCGTCATCGTCCGGGCGGCGATTTTTCGCGCCGCGCGGACCACGTCCAATTCCTTTTTGCGTTCCGATAAACAGCATTTTCTCGTCGGGAGAAAGCGCCAGCGGCACCGGAAACCACCCCGTGGGAATATGCCCCAGTATACTGCCCTTATTCGGATCGATCACTGCGACCGCATTCAGTCCGCTTTCCGCGACATATAAACGCTTGCCGTCTTTGGTCAACGCCAACCCGGAGGGAATGACGCCCCGCAAGCCCTGCACCAGTGGAGAGGGCGTAATCTTGATGATTTTTTCCGATTTGAGCGTTGTCGCATTAAAAATCTGCACAGTGTCGTTGTTCGCATTGGAAACGAACAGACGATTTCCACGCAACAGGAGCTTGTTTGGCGCGGAGCCACCAATCGCCTTGCCCCGGTCGGAAGGAGCCTGGATCAAAAGACCGGCGGTCGCTTTGGCGGAAACGGCGGGATGCGCCGGGTCGGAAACATTATATTGCCAGACGGATTGGGCATCGGGAACCTGCGGCTTGCCGATTCCGGCAATATCACGTCCCTCAAAATTCTTGACGCCCTCTTCGCTCTCTTTGGAGGGATACGCGAACGCCGGGCGGGAAATGCCGCGCTTATCGAAACCGCTCCCCTCTCTGGGCGCAGGTACGGCAGTATAATCGAATACGCCGATATTGGCGACATAAAGCCGCTTGCCATCTTCGCTGAGAGCAAGCGCGTAAGGTTCGCGCCCCGCAGGAACACGCGCCGCAATAGTCCCAAGCGTCAGGTTAAAAACGACGATGCTCTGATGGGCGATGTCCGCCCCGTAGGCGTACTTCTCATCTGGACTCAGAACCAGATCATTGATATAGGATGCGTTGAACTTTCCGGCATTAGCGGAAATCGTAGCGATAGGCTTTGGCGCAAAGGTGGCAAAAGGCTTGTTCGCGTCACGTTTCGCGGCAATATCCCATCCCGCCGTATCAAAAATCTGGATTCCGCCGCCTTCGCCATCGCTGACGATGAGTTTTGTCCCATCCTTTGTAAAGATGCCGACAGGCCATAAATCTTTGGTCAACATGACACGGGACGTATCGCCCGTCTTTGCAGGAAGCGAATGGATGACCATGGCTCCATCCGACATTTCCGCAAGGACTTTACCGTCAGGGCGGACAGCGACATACCAGAGGTTGTCACTGGTATACAGTCTTTGCCCCTTGGGCGTCACAAAGCGACCGTTCGGGAGGATCGTCCTTCCACCAGGAACGACTTTAGCGTATTCACTTCCCGAAGGAGTACGGAAATACGGGGATTCCTGCGCCCATACAGGAGTAGCGCAGGCAGAAAAAGCGGCAAGGGCGACGCACAGTCGCAAGGCTATCGGATTGTGTTGGGTCATTATAAAAATATACGGTGTGGAGGGCAGGAAATCCTGCCCTCCGATGCAAGGAGGCTACTCCCCTTTAGGTCGTCCCGGTTGAACAAATTTGGAGTTTTCCGTGCCGGGATATGGCGTTGCGTTCGTCGCTGTTGGTCGGGTGTCGGTCTTTTCCTCTGCCCGTCCGCATCCTGTCAGGAAGAAGACGGACAACGCCATCGTAACCAGAGCGAGACGAATTACAAGAGCGTTACGCATAGACGCCTCACTATTCCGGCAGGAAGGTTCCGCCGAATGCCGTGATATTAGCGTTGGTCAAGACCGTGCCGCAGGGTTGATCCGGGATGCCATAGAAGGCATTGTAAGGACGCACTTCGTTCGGATCGGCGCACCATTTAGCGCGGTCGCTTTCGATAGAAGGAACAGCGTATTTTCTGCCACCGAGGGCGAAAGCGATGAACTTCATGTTCTTGGCGTGACCATCGGCGAAGCAGACATTGAAACGACCGCCGTGCCGCATGGCGCTGTTTTTAGTGATGTCCTGCGTCGAATCCAGAAGCCAGTCGGCGCCATTCGTAGGGCGGTAGGTATCGTAGGAGTCCATATAGACAAAGACATCCGCCGGAGCGACAATTGAGGCGATAGGCTTACCATATTGAACCTGTCGCCCCGCAGGGTTCGTCAGCGTAAATTCCTCAGAGAGGAGACCACCTCCCGCATAGATTAACGGTCCCCAGTTGAAGCCATAGGTAAATTTTCGTCCATTGGAGCGGGGAACGCCATACAGATCGGCGGCGCTATCCGACCAACCGTCGTTCCGGGACGGGTCAGCGGACGGACACTTCCAGATGTCAACGCTCTTGTTGTAGGGATACAACGGGAGATATTCCGCGATACTGGGCAGATCACCGCCCTTAGCGACGAACGGACCAGTTTCATCATAGTCCTGGACGTACATGGCGTAAGACAGTCCCATCTGCTTCATGTTGGAAAGGCAGGAGGTTTGACGGGCTTTCTCACGAGCCTGAGCAAAAACAGGGAAAAGAATTGCGGCGAGGATCGCAATAATAGCGATGACAACGAGAAGTTCAATGAGCGTAAAAGCGTTCTTTCGATTCGCCATGGGTTTCCTCCGAGGACGCGAGGCTGCGTCGGATTTTAAGCGCAAGTGGGCAACACAAGAATACGCAAGATTGTATCGTCTGAACATTAAATTACTGTTAAGAACAGGAATGACAAATATTAAGCGTTGGTTAAATTTCCGTTTTGGCAGGAAACCAGACCCCATACGCAAACGTTCTCCGTCGCGAAGAGAAACGCACATCCTGCACCAAACTAAGAACTTATGCCAAGCGACAGGGCAAGGGAGGTCAAGCCGACCACCCCCTGCCGGAAAATTCACGAAAGCGCATTCGCTATCCTCAATCGAACTTTAATCGCCGCTTTTTTCTTTTCGCAACGGATTACTGGCGGCGTCTTTAGGCGGTTCGGAACTCGAAGTTTGACCGCAACCTACCAGCAAGGGAAGGACAAGTGCAAGCGCGAGGAGGCAAGTCAGCAGTTGAGTACGAGAAAAATGTTTCATAGATATTACCAATACTCCCGCCCATGACAGATTTAGCCATGGGCGGGAGTTCCTCAACACAGTGATGTTACCCGGCAGGGTAATTAGTTGCTGAAAGAGCAGTTTGTCGTGGCTCCGGAAGCGCAGACAGGATAGTTGTCGTTGATCCACTTTGGAATATCGCCACACTTGATGCCAAGCGGGATATTCATGCCGTCACCAGTTCCCATGGTATCGATGGTGGTTTCCGGATTAGCGCAGTAAGCCGTACGACCAAGTCCGGTTGTGTCGGTCGGCATAATGAACTTGTCATTGAAGCCGCCGGTCATATAGCCAGCACGCATCTTGATCGCTTTAGCGTGACCATCTACGAAGCAGTAGTTCAGGAATCCGCTATGGCGAAGGTCTTTATTGGAGGTTCCACCCCAGGTATCGCCAGAGAAGCCAATACCAATGGTCATACGAGGAGTATCCCAGGTATCGCCAAACGCAAACATACCGGCAGGCTGATCGATTGCGGCAATCGACTTGCCAGGAATATGGTTAGCGCCACAAATCGAGGCTACCGGGTTTGGTTGCTGGGATTCAAGCAGACCGCCGCCACGCCAGCCAATTGGTCCCCAGTTATAGCCATAACCGACCTGATTCTTCAGATTCCAACCACCGCTGACACAAACGCCTAATCGAGGATCGGGAGCGAAGCGTCCCTGTGTGCGCGGGCCGTCGCTGTTAGCGTTGATACGATCCGGGCAGTACAGGACATCGACGTTCTTGATGTACGGCATCAGTTCAGTCCACCACTCCCAGCCGCCACCACGACCGGACACGGTGGTTTCATCGTAGTCCTGAACATACATCATGAAAGCGGTGCCCATCTGCTTTACGTTGGAAAGGCAGGAAATGGCGCGAGCTTTGGCGCGTGCCTGAGCGAATACAGGGAAAAGAATAGCGGCGAGAATCGCAATAATAGCGATGACCACGAGAAGTTCAATGAGCGTAAAAGCTCCCAACTTTCGATTCTGCATACATTCTCCGTTTACGGCGTTCGCCGTAGCATAAATATAGTGCGGTAAGGAAATGCACCTAACGTGCTATTATACAACAGTTTTGCTCAAATGCATTAAGATAGTATTAAGAAAATATTAAGAAAATGTCAAATCCTGACGCATGACTTTTATTTTTGATTTTAAATTTTAAAATTACATAAAACAATAAATATTCCCTCCATCTCTTGGCGTCCTGTTGATTTCGATATTGCTCCGTGATGGAAGGAAGATTCCCGAACGCCCGGAAACAATTCCCTGTCACTGTTATTCACCAAGAAATTCCTTTTATGGCAGGAAACTGTCCCCTGCAACGGGAAACATTGCCCGGCGGCGTTAGACCGCATGGAGGCGGAAAGAACAAAGATTATGTCGGAAGGTAAAAAAGTACGAATTGGTATCATAGGATTTGGCGGTATCGCGCAGGGCGCGCATACGCCCGGATACCGGAATATTCCCGAGTTGTGTGAAATCGTTGCGGTGGCGGATATTCTACCGGACAAATTAGCGACAGCGCAGACAAAATGGGGAATCACGGACGTCTACGAAGACTATCGGAAAATGCTGGAGCGCGACGATATTGACGCTGTCTCTGTCTGCACTCCGAATGCAGTGCACTCTATCGCTACCGTGGATGCCCTTAAGGCGGGCAAGCATGTCCTCTGCGAAAAGCCCATGGCGATGAACCCGGCGGAATGTCAGGCGATGATCGATGCCGCGAAATCGACGGGAAACAAGCTGCAAATTGGCTACAATATGCGCTTTGGCTCCGGCGCTCAGTGCTTGAAACGTGCGGTCACGGCTGGCGAATTCGGCGAGGTCTACTACTCCCGCGCTCGAGCCATCCGACGACGACAGGTGCCGCCGTCCCCGAACTTTCTGGATAAATCCCGGAGCGGCGGCGGCCCGTTGATCGATATCGGCGTCCATATCACCGATATGACCCTCTGGCTGATGGGACACCCCAAACCGGTGGCGGCATCCGGGCAGACCTACAACAAGATGGGAACGAAACCCGGCGGCATGATCGGCATGTGGGGAACCTGGAAACCGGAAGATTACGGCGTCGAGGACTTCGCTTCCGCGCTCATTCGTCTGGAGAACGGCGCCACTATCGGACTGGAAGCCTCCTTTATCGCCAATATCGCGCGTGAGGAGTTCTCCACCCACCTGATGGGTACGGAAGCGGGGGCTTTCCTCGATGGATACAGTAATGACATTACTATCTACCGCGAGGAATTCGGGACTCTCACGGACACGAAACCCGGTTGGCTACCGGATGCCGGATCGACGCATGGCGCAGAAATCCGAGCCTTCGTGACCGCGATCCGCGATAATCGCACGATCGAGGAAATGGGCGCCGCCACAGGCGAGCAGGCGATGATGGTTACGCAGATCATGGACGCCATCTACCGCTCCGCCGAAACTGGGCGCGAAGTCGTTATCGGATAATCGTAACAGGAAAACCGCAAAAAAGCCCTTTCCGACAGAATCGGAAAGGGCTTTTTCATGACTAGCCGTTTGATACTCGCTACTTAGAGCGAGCTACCCACTCTATTCATGGAGATCATCAGGGAACGGTTGGGCGTCCGTCGGCGACGATACCGTGTCTTCGCTGGTAATTGTCCCGGCATCCCCTGGCGTTTCCACCGTCGCCTCCGCCGTCGCCTCCACCACTCGTCCTGTGGGCGTTGAGCGTCGGCGGCGACGTACCAGTTTGGCGGTTCCGCCGGTTCCGCTCAGAAGCGCATCCGAAGCAAGCGGAAGGAACTCCTCCGGAATCGGTAGGGACGATTCGCCATCTGGAGATTCCAGAAGAGTGTCGGAAAAAGGCAACAGTTCTTCCAGAGAGGGACGCACACGAACGGGCGTAACTTCCGGGACAATCACAACGATGGGAATCTCTTCAGGAATTTCATTGATCGTCGCTTCTACGGTCTCTTCATCCCCTTCTGTATCGTCGCTTTCCTCGTCGGAATCCTCTTCGCTCTCGTTGGAGCCGGAGCCTTCTTCTCCTCCGGTTTCCAACACTCCTTTACCCCGTCCCCGTCTCCGGCGACGACGGCGTTTTTTCCGGGCGGCGCTTTCTGCAGCGGCAGCGTCTGCGGCGGTTATCCCTTCCGCAACTTTCTCACTCTGTTCTTCGCCCGTATCCTTGTCCACAATCGGAAGATCGCCCGCAAGAGCCGCCTCAAACAGTTCGGCATCCTCGCTGGTCGCGGCGGTGGCGTTCGAGAACGGCACATCGTCGCTTTCCTCGAAATTGAACGGAGAGGACGACGGGGGCAGTTCGCTCTCTGTCAGACCCGGCGGAGACTGGCTAACGTCGATACCGAAATCGGCAAGCATCTCCTTCTTACCGTAGATCAGGAAACGCGTTCCTCGAACGGGCATCGAAAGACGTGCGCCAAAACCATCGGAGGCCAACGATTCGCCGGTCAATGCATCGCCCAGCGCCCCCGCTTCCGGCAGGTAAACTGTCGTCCCACCACCCGGCGCGGAGTGCAAAATCAGGGAGTTATCCCCGATGGCAGCGGTATCATCGTCTACCGTGTATGTCGGAACCCCGGCGAAGCGGTACAGTCCGCGCAACAGACTCAACGGCATCGTTCGCTCGCCAATGAAGACGCTTTGCCATCTCGGATGCTTGCGGAAGGCAAGTGAGACGCCCCCGGAGTGGACATACTCACCCAGCGGTTGCGCCTTGGGGTCTACCACATGATAGGTGGGATTTAGACGTACTTCATCGCCGATTTTCTGACCACGCAAGGCGTCCGTCAATGGAGAGCGGGCGGAACTGCTGATTTGAGTCCCCGCCTTCGACCCCCACGGTTGTAATTGCAACGTCATCCCGATCGCATCCGCAACTTCCGTGACGCTTTCTTCCAGAGCTCCGGGACCGTAAATCCACGCCAGGGTGCGCCCGTCGTTTTGCCATCGCGCTTTGAGAACCGCACGAATGGAGTCTGGCAACCGAAAAGCGTTCAGAAAAAGGAAGAGGCGCGGCGATTTCGGGAAGTTAGGCTTGAGCAAATCCGACAACAGATAGAAGCCGATACGCGCCCCGGAACGCAGAAGCGTATCCCGATGCTGTGCGATCAACTCATCCAGCAGATTATCCTCATGACGAACGCCGAAAAATGAGCGCTCATCGACAAAGACTGCTACATCCGGTTCCGCCGCCGCCTTCCCGGCGGATCGTCGAAGTTGCGCGAGACGTTCGCCAATAGAGCGTAGTCGCCCGATATTTTGCCAGATCGCCGGATCGGCGAGCCATCCCTGTCCCCACAGATCCATGAACGACATGCCTGCGCCACGTACCAAAGCCGCGCCGAAGTTACGGGCATGAGCGGCAAGGACACCTTCGACCGTATCGATTTTCGGGTTATAGGTATCCGGGGTCTCGTCCTCGCCTTCCAAAGCGAGGTGCGTCTTGGCATCGTCCTCGAAAACCCACAATTTCCCGGCAAGGTGAACGGAGTCCACCGGAGCCGGTAAGGGAGCCGAACCGCCAGGCAACCGTCCGGAGTAAGAGATCGGCCCGGTAAGGATATCGATGTACGGCGACTCCAGAAGATTGCCCAGTGAAAGGTGTCCGGAATCAGGTCGCATCAGTTCCAGACTATAGCCGTAACTGACTGCTACCGCCGAGCGTTCACCGGACGCTTCCTTGATCGCCTTCCCCAGACGGGCGATAATATGCGTTATCTGATCGCTGGCATACTGATAGTAATCCGCATACCGTCGCTCCCGTGCGCTGAAGAACAGGTACGGACCTTCCGGCGTTGGCCAATCCGGTATGAGGGCCGTCTCAAAGGTGACACTGCCATCGAACCACGCAGACCTCAGAGCGACAACGCTATTACGGTACTGCGTCTTCAGCCAGGAACGGAAACCTTCGATATTGGCGGAAGAGCGGTCGAAACCCCGTCCCTTTTCATAAAACCACTCGCCGTGTTCCAGATAGAATCCGAACACTTTCTCGGCGTATGGCCCCTGCGCTACCCGCTCTACGGCGGCGCGAAGGGCGGAATCCGCTTCCTCTTCCCAGAAGACGCGAGACGCCAGAGAGATATCTCCCTTTTCATCATCGGAGAAAAGGGTCATCTGGTCTTCGTTGGCTCGAATCCACGAGTTGAGCGGTGAAAACAACAGACGGGGCAGGATCAACGCTTCCGGAGCGTTTTCCGCGATAATCTGTAACGCCTCATCGAGCGGTTCGAAGCGTCGTTCTCCGCTACGGGTTTTCCAGGGCAAATGCGCCAGCACCGAGAAGAACCGGACGCCCGCTTCATAAGCGAGGCGGACTTGCCTGATGGCGATCGTTCGCGCTTCCGCATCTTCGGTGTTGACAAAGCACCAAACCGGAAAGCGTGGTTCGCCATTGACCAGAAGTTCCGGGACGCCGTTTTGCACAACGATCCGCGTTTCCGCCAGATTCGCCAGAACCTCCGCAGGAAGCGGCTTGTAGATTTCCAGTCCCGGTTCAGCCACCACAACCGGCGGGGCGATTACGACCGGAACCGGACGAGTTACATTCCGAAGACCACGGATCCGCTTCGGTTTCTCGATACTGGTCTCAGACGCTTCCGAACCGGCTTCGATAACAGGCGCGGGAGCGATTTCCGTCAGGGTGGGCGCAACGATAATCGTCGGTCCGGTAGCGCGAACTTTCCGTAGTCCACGGACACGTTTCGTACCGCTTTCCGCCGTGGTCGTACCGTTCGGTGCATCGGTGATTCCGCCCGAAGTGGCAAGAGTTTGCGAAGTGTCGGAAACGTCACCGTTCCGAGCGCTATCTGTCTGCGGCTTTCCTCTTCCGCGCCGTCGGGAACGGCCCGTTTTTTCCGGAGCCGCTTCCGTAGCTTCCGCAGATATATCCACGGATTCTACAGGAGCGTCAATCGTCACCGTTATGACAGAACGGGGAGAGTCAGGATCACTGAGATACTGAGAATAATCTTCTTCGGACGGAGCGACGACAGAGGATGAGACGATGGAAGAAGCGATTTCGGACGATAGCTCGTCGCCTATTACCGTATCGACAGGCGCCTCCTGCGCTTCGACTGCATCCGGTAATGACGCTCCAACTAGTGTCACTACAACTAATGACGCTCCAACCGGCGCGGTGAGACCACGCGTCAGACCTTCTAGAAGGGCAGTAGCCTCTTCGCGGGTGGGGTCAGTCGTGATTGCGGCTTGAGGACTTTTTTTACTGCGGGTACGCCGTGATCTGGCAAGCGATTCACCCGATCGCGAATCTTGCTGCGCCGTTTTAGGGGTCGCCTCCGACGCACGGTTCCCTTTCTGATCGTTTGTGGCAACGCCCGAATCAGGAATGGCTTCTCCGGTGGTAACCGATTCTCCGGTGGTAGTACCATCCGCCGCCGTTATAGCGACAGGCGTGGTTTCATCAGTTTTTATTTCTGGAGCTTTACGGCGCGTCGTTGTCCGTCGCGGTCTTAGTTCGACCGCCGCTTTTCCCGCTATCTCCCCTGCGGAAGACTCTACAGTTGGGGGGGTTGTCTCAGTCTGAGCAATGTTTAGTGTGTCTTCGATACGATTTTCTGTATCGTTATTCTCAATCGCCGTTTCAACGGCGAGGGCGTCGGCTTTGCGCCTTCGTGCCATAAGGGCCAGGCTCCTGTTTTTCTGTGTCGGGCGTCCCCAGCCCGCGCTCACGCGCACACCGCAACGCTTCGCAATCAATACGAAGCGAACCGAAAAGCGCTTAATAGAGTTAAGAAAGCGCGGCGGCGGATCGCGGGCGGGACAGCCCTAAAAAAGTGATTTTGGTATCGAACGTTGAAGATCGCGGCAATTTGACGTTCCAGGGGAACGTTGCATAAACGCGCACAACGGTGAGGCGGCGCTTCTTTGTCCCGCAAATGTCTTAACAACGTTTCGGACAACGGATAGCGCCCGCTGTTCCCTTCCGATTATACCACATCACCCTCCTCATTTATCAAGAGGTTGTGAATAGCGTCAACCTGCGCTAAAATAACTCCTGTTTAAAAACCGCTTGCCCAGGTGGTGGAATGGCAGACACCGGGGACTTAAAATCCCCTGCTCGTAAGGGCGTGCAGGTTCGAATCCTGTCTTGGGCATCTCCTATAGAATGTAATAGTCTGCAATCGTTCACCTGTTTCATATTTTCCGGGATTTTCTTACAGGCGATTCACTCGTAATGTCAGGCGGTCTTATCCTTTCGCCAGTGCGTCGATTACGGAGCCTACCACCGCTTTGACGCACGATACCGCAACACTATTACCAGCCTGCTTACGGGTGGCATGGTAACCGCACACAACTTTGAATTCGTCCGGGAATCCTTGAAGGCGCAACATTTCGCGTTCCGTCAGGCGTCTTTCCCCATTGACCAGCAGGTAGTTATAGGATGCGCCCGCTCGCATGGCGCAGGAGTACGGTAGAGCGCTGATATTGCCCCCCTTGTTTTCATGCCAGATGGTAGGTTCGTCCCATTCCTTCTTGCCTTCCCTTTTTTGAAGGCGCGACTGACGGATTTTCGGCGACGCTCTGTAGAAATCGGAAATATCTTCCTCACACTCCAGAATTTCTAAAAGCGTCTTTCTAGGAAAATCACCGGCGGGCCACACAAAGTCATGAGGTTCACGAAAACCGACGATAAATATCCGTTCACGCTTTTGCGGCAGTCCGAAATCGAGAGCATTCAGAATCCGCCAATCGACAGTATAGCCAATGGAATTCAGTGATCTCAGAATCACCGAGAGCGTTTTACCACCGTCATGCCCACGTAACTGCTTCACATTTTCCAGCACGAAAGCGGCAGGTCGTCTTACGCTCAGAATCCGTGCGATTTCGAAGAACAACGTGCCGCGTGCATCCTCGAAACCTTTACGATCACCGCAAATCGAAAACGCCTGACAGGGGAAACCGCCGAATAAAATATCGTGTTCCGGAATATCGCTCACATCCACCTGAGTAATATCGCCCCGCGGTATGATGCCGAAATTTGTGGCGTACGCCTTCTGGGAATCAGGGTCAATATCAGAAGCGAAGACACATTGCGCCGTCTTTCCTCTATCCTGACATGCCATCGTGGCAGCAAGATGAAATCCGCCGATACCGCAAAACAGATCAACAAAGGAAAGAGCGGAACCGGCGCGGTTTTCGGAATTTACCTCGGACATTTTCGTTTCAGTTGGTTTTGGCGACAGTATTCTTCCTGTCGACACAGGAGAAAATCTCAATCTCCATTCTGGCGCAGGGTTGTTGGTAACAATTCTTTTTCCGGCTGTTTCACCCGTGGTTGATCGAAACCGATTTTGTCGCTGATCAGATAGAGAGGACGCCCTTTGACTTCATCATAGATGCGTCCTATATACTCCCCAACAATGCCAAGCGTGATTAACTGGACGCCGGAAAGGAGGGATAAAACGACGATAATACTTGCCCAACCCGGTTGAAAAGTCCCGTCCGACATCAGGAAGCGGATGATGGTAATGATTCCATACAGAATAGAAAGGCAGGCGATAGAAACGCCGAGGCGGGTCGCCATTTTCAAAGGCGCGATAGAAAACGCGCAGACCGCATCCATTGCCAGCGCCCACATTTTGCGGAACGGGTATTTCGTCTCTCCAGCGGCGCGGGCGTCCCGCTTGTAGGGTAAACCTTTCTGCTTGAACCCGACCCAGGCTGCCATGCCACGTAGAAACCGATGGTGTTCGCCCATCGAATTGAGTGCATCGACCACCTTGCGATCCATCAGGCGAAAATCGCCAGTATCCGCCGGGATAGACACATTGGTCAGGCGTTGCAGAAGACGATAGAAGAGGGACGCAGTCAGTTTCTTGAAGGCAGTCTCCCCTTCCCGTTGCGTCCGAACGGCGTAGACCACTTCCCAACCTTCGCGCCATAACGCAATCATCTGCGGGAGCAGTTCGGGCGGGTCTTGCAAATCGGCGTCCATCAACACTACCGCCTGCCCGGAGGCATGGTTCATTCCCGCCGTCACCGCTACCTGATGACCGAAGTTACGGGAGAAATTGAGGACGCGCATATAAGGCCGCGACTTCGCCGCTTCGATCAACAGTTGAATGGAAGCGTCCCGTGAACCATCGTTCACGAAGATGGTTTCTGTGAAACCATTTTCTTCCGTCAACTGTGCGACCACGGTATCTAACCGGGCAAGCAACGTGGGAATCACCGCCTCTTCGTTGTAGATAGGCAGTATAAGAGAGAGAACCGGTCGCTCCGTTAGCGGTATCGCCGGGACGGAACCGTTCGAATAGGCAGGTGTCATATTCAATGTAGTCCATTCCATTGTGCTATACTTTTCCGGTTGCGGCAACGGGGCGCGTCGTCTGAGACCTTTACGACGCGCTTTTTCCTGAACCAACCATACCAGATAGAAATGAAAGAATCGTGAATGCGTCAGGTCGAAAGTTTCTCGTAACAGCCATTTTTCTCAGGGCGAAAACCGGAAGTCTCCCTTTTTCCTGGAGTCAACCGGGCTTGAACGACGACTTAACGCGAAATTCAGCGCAAATAGAACGAGGATAAGAGGATAACATGGCGGACAATAGCGGATACGATTTCGATGTCATTGTGATCGGCGGAGGGCCGGGAGGGTATCCCTGCGCCATTCGCTCGGCGCAATTAGGAAAAAAGGCGGCGGTAATTGAGGCAGATAATCCCGGTGGCACCTGCCTGAACTGGGGTTGTATTCCCACCAAAACGATGATCGGTTCGGTGGATGCTCTGCACACCATCAAGTCCGCCAAAGACTTCGGGCTGAAAGCGGAAAATGTCGGGGTGGACTTCCCGGCGGTCATGGCGCGAAAAGATAAGGTCGTCAAGGGATTGGTCGGAGGCGTCGGTTATCTTTTCAAGAAACACGGCATCAAGCACTACGAGGGTATCGGCGCATTTGTCGATGCGCATACGGTGGAAATCACGAAGCCGGACGGTAGCAAAGAACGCATTACCGGGGCGAATGTGGTCATCGCAACCGGTTCCGTACCGACACGCTTGCCCGTTCCGGGCATTCAGGATGCCGATGTCTGGACTTCCAACCGGGAAGTCAAACTCAAGGCGGCGGCGGGAACGCTGGCGACAGGCAAAATCTGGACATCGAATGAAGCCGTCAGCACGAAAGAAATTCCGGGCGAACTGGTGGTTGTCGGCGGCGGAGTCATCGGTTGTGAATTCGCTTACACGTATAGCGGTCTCGGTTCCAAAGTGACCGTTATCGAATTCCTACCACGGATCATCGCCAACATGGATGCCGACCTTTCGGCGGAATTGAACAAGATTCTGGCGAAGTCCGGTATCAAGTTCCATGTCAACGCCAGAGTCGTCTCCGTAACCGATGGCGAGGGCGGTAAAAAGGTCGTCACCTACGAAAAGGATGGCAAAGAGGATACTGTTACCACCGATGCCGTTCTGGTGGCTACCGGGCGGACGCCGTTTGTAGACGGCCTGAATCTGGAAGCGATCGGCGTCAAAATCGGCACGGAAAAGAACCGGCGGGCGGTCGCGGTCAGTGATCGCATGGAAACCAACGTACCGGGCGTCTTTGCCATCGGCGATGTGACGGGTTCCGGTCTGGCGCACACCGCAACCCGCGAAGGAATTGTGGTCGCGGAAAATATCGCCGGACATCATGAAGTTATGGACTACAAGGCGATTCCGTCGTGTATCTATACCGAGCCGGAAGTCGCCGCTGTCGGTCTGACCGAGCAGGAAGCCCGTGATAAAGGCTACGACGTGAAAATCGGGACGATGCCCTTCCGCACGCTGGCGAAATCGCAAGCAATCAACCAGCGGGACGGTTTTGTCAAAATTGTCGCTGACAACAAGTATGGAGAAATCCTTGGCGTTCATATCATCGGTCCACACGCGACCGACCTGATTCATGAAGGCGTCGTCAGCATACAGTTAGAAAATACCGTTGAAGAATTGATGAAAACGGTGCATGCACATCCCTCTTTGGGCGAAGCCGTCGGCCTCGCCAACGAGGATGTTCGTGGTATGGCGATCGATAAAGGCTAAATGCTCCCTCCCGTTCGCCGAGACTCTCGGCGAACGGGAATTTCGGTGAAACTTGCTTTGGCTCCGCTGGTCTTTATGGAAACGGCATCTCTTCGCCACTGCACCGGACAACACAAAAACAAACAATCATAGACCAACATCAGGTCTCTGGCATGCAGCAGGTGCATTCCTCACAAATTTGCTGGATTTTGTCTTTGTCGCAACTTTTCCCGTCTCCCTCTATAATTAGTTTATGCCTGATTCGAACTCTTCTCCCTATCGTCTTGCGATCATCGGTTGCGGTAAGCGGGCGCGGGAACACATGGTCGGCGTCCTTGCGGATAATCGGATTCAAATCTGCTCTCTGGCGGATACGATACCGGAATCCGCCACGCAATTCGCCGCCGATTTTTCTCTGGATGTTCCCGTGTATTCCCGGTATCAGGAACTGCTGGAAAAGGAAAAGCCTGATGTTGTCATCGTCACCCTGTGGACGAACCTCCATCTACCTGTTTTCCGGGATTGCGCCGCAGCGGGCGTAAAAGCGGTTCTTTCCGAGAAGCCGATGAGCGCCCGGTGGAACGAGTGTCGTGAAATGGCGAGGATTGCAGAGGAGAGTGGTAGCATTCTCACCTTCTGCCATCAACGACGATTCGCCAGCGGTAACCTACTGGCGCGTGAACTGATCCGTGACGGTCGGTTTGGGACTATCCAGCGAATGGACTTGTTCTCGTTTCGACATCTTCTGGATTGTGGCACCCATACGGTAGACCAGGCATTGAGTTTCAACAATGAGACTCCCGCCAATTGGGTGCAGGGCGTCGTGGATATCAGCGAAACGATCGAATGGTTCGATGTCCGCGCAGAATCTATGGCGCTGGGCTTTATCCATTTTGACAATGGCGTGCAGGCAACCTTCCGAGTTGGCAGTCGGGACATGGATATGTGGAGCGGCGTCCGAATCTTCGGAGACAAGGGCTTTCTCGAAGTGGGATGGGATGGCGATTACCGACATTGCCACATCTATAACGAACCGGACTGGAAGCCGCCTGTAGTGGAAGCGGTTCCCGGCGAACAGATGATAGGCGTCATCAAGAACGCGATTGATTGTCTGGAAACGGGCGAAGAGCCGGAATTGTCCTACCGCAAAGCCCTTCGGGCAAGCGAAATTCTCTTTGCGCTTTATGAATCAGCGCGGCGGCGGTCTGCGGTGGAACTGCCGATCAATCCAAACATCGGCAATCCGTTATTCGATTTGCTCGATCATCCGCAGGGCTGAAATCATCCGGCAATAAGTTCAGGAAGAAGGATGGTGTGGTAACCGCGCTTCGGGATCCTGACCATAGTAATCTTTCAGGAGGTCATAAACAGGTATCGTATTGACTTGCGCCGCAGGGCAGCGGCGGGACACCATCCGCACGTTCATCACGCGTGAGATTTACCGGCGAC
Source organism: uncultured Armatimonadota bacterium (assembly GCA_903910385.1). GTDB lineage: Bacteria > Armatimonadota > Armatimonadia > Armatimonadales > Armatimonadaceae > CAIVZM01. The sequence goes on along the minus strand of CAIVZM010000050.1, from coordinate 39,941 downwards.
AAGCCTGAATGTACATCAACAAGGTATCGTCAAAAACATTTATAAATTTCTCTATTTTATGAGAAATCATCAAAAGCCATCTCATTAAAATGACGAAAAGGAGGGAGACGCGGCAAAATGGGATTTTTCGCGGCATAATAAGATGGGCGCCCTTGCCCCTCACCCTGATGAATACGGACGAATATGACCGGATGTTTCGGTTGGAGGACGAACACTGGTGGTTCGTCGCCCGCCGCAACCTTCTTGAAGCTGCCCTTAACCGCTTTCCTATTCCGGTTCCGGAATCGCGTTCGCCACGTTTGCTCGATGTCGGATGCGGAACCGGCGGGACACTGGATCGCTTGAGACAGTACGGCGATGTCATCGGCATCGATACGGAAGCCAGAGCGCTCGCCTTCTGTGTAGCGCGAGGTTACCGAAATCTGGCGCTTGCCTCCGCCACCGCTCTCCCCTTTGCCAACGACACCTTTGAGGCGGCAGTGGCTCTGGATGTGCTGGAACACATTCCGGACGATGTCGCGGCAGTGTGTGAGATCAGTCGGACGCTTGTTCCGGGAGGAATCGCCTTTATTACCGTCCCTGCCTACCGGATGCTCTGGAGTAGACATGATGTCGCGTTGATGCATCAGCGCCGGTATGTCTCCCGTGAAGTTGGTGCATTATTGACGGGCGCGGGATTAGAGATCCTTCGTTTGAGCTACACAGTGTCCGCTATTCTACCTGCTGTCGCCACTATTCGGGGAGCGCAACGCCTGCTCCGACCGAACGCGCCGCCCGCCGCCGACGTTCGCCCGACGCCTGCCGCTCTCAATCGGACGCTTCGCGCCTTACTGGATGTCGAAGGCAAATTAGCGTTATCGTCCGGTCTGCCTTTCGGCTTGACCGTATTCGCCGCCGCCCGAAAACCCCGATAAAAACAGAGGGAATCGGCGCGATCTTTCATCAGATCAACGCTTTCAGAGTCTCCAGTTGATTCTCGACATAGGCGCGAGCGTCACGCTGCACGGATTCCTCCACCTGCGGCGTTTCCCGGTCGTGCAGATAATGGATATCGTATTGCGCCGCATACGATGCGGGAACCTGATCCGGCAATTCGATTTCGGCGCATCGTGCCGCTACCATAGTCCAGAGACGGGCGACAGTCTTGATATTGTAACCGCCTCCGCCGGTGACGATTGCTGGCAGTCCCTGAGTCAGCCGGAAAAGTTTATCCACCATACGCATCCAGCCCTCGGAGGTGATCAGCAGGTGAGCCAGCGGATCTTCCCAGTGAGCGTCCGCGCCGAACTGGAAAATGACCGCATCCGGTTTGAATCGCGCCAGCGCATCGGGAATAACGGCATCGAAGGCGTTGTGCCAGACGTCATCGAGCGTATACGGATAATAGGGAATATTCAGGGATGTCCCCGCCGCCGCCCCATTGCCTACTTCTTCCGCAAAACCGGTTCCGGGGAAAAGAAATTGCCCGGACTCGTGCAGGGAAATCGTCATCGTCTCTGGATCATCGTAGAAGCAAGCCTGAACGCCATCCCCATGATGGGCGTCGATATCGATATAAACAACGCGTTGGAGGCCGCCGTCCCGAAGCGTAAGCGCTCCCATCGCCAGATCGTTGAAGGTGCAAAATCCGCTGGCATGATCCGGGTGAGCATGATGTAGCCCTCCTGCGACATTGAAAGCGTAGTCATAATTCCCTGTCAGTAGGAGACGCGCAGCTTCCACAGTCCCCCCGGCGTACAGCGCCGCCGCTTCATACATACTGTTGAAGGCGGGCGTATCGCCGTCGCTCAGTCCATACCGCTTCAAATCGGGGCCACGATACCCGGTTCCCGCTCGCATCACCATCGCCACGAAATCGGGCGTATGCACCCGCAAAATTTCTTCTTGCGTGGCGGGTACAGGCGTTTTCCATTCGATAGGTCCTTCAGGCGCAAGGACTCCGTAAGCGCCAAGTAAACGGTAGACCATTTGCAAACGTCTCTGTTGCAATGGGTGCGCCCCACCAAGGTCATACGACAGAAAATCATCGGAATAAAGAAAAGCGGTGCGTCCCATACATTAATTCCTTGCACTAATCGGTATTTTCGTGGATTCAGTGAGCCTATCCGTTCATTTCACGAGCGCATCAATCCGGGACGATGTCGAACCAGTCGACGGTCTGCATCACCAACGCCGGAGGGGGAGCCGGGTTGTTCGGACTTTCCGGAAAACTGGCGAAATACAGATCATAGACGGATTTATCGCCTGTATTAGGTCTTGGCAACAGACAAAAAACGCCCATCGCCTCGGAAATCCCAGGCTCAAAGCGGGGACGACGAATGCTGCCCTCCAGCAATCGCCGGAACCCCTTGCCATACTTGTCCGTTGTCCACAATCCGTTCCCGTTCCCGAACGCAATTATTCGGTTTCCCGGCCCGAGCGCTGGCGCATGCGCCGTAGCATAAGGCGGCGTTTCCGACGCGCCTGCCGGAACTGTCACTACCGCCCCACGGGTCTGCTCTACGAGATTCACCACAGTAAGCGGCTCAAAGTAGCTTTCGCCCCCGCTCGCTGGAGCGTAACTTGTCCATCCGCTTCCCACCAGTAGCGCTCCTCGTCCTTCCACTTCCGCCATTGGCGCGATACTTTTCCAGCGTCCCTCTGCATCGATCAGCGCCGCTCCGTTCAAAGCATCTACAGCAAAGGTAGCCTTGCCCTTAGGGTCGTGGATACGCTCACACGAGAGGTAGAGGGTCTTGCTATCCCCGCTCCAGGTCAGCGATGTCGGTTCCCATTCCGCAAGGAGAGTGGATTCGGTCGGGCTGATAGCGGCTTCCGTCACGATTCGTCCCTGTCGGTCGCGGAGGTTTTCCGTCGTGAACAATCGCTTTTTCCGTCGCCCGTTAAAATCGGAGATAAAGACTGTCGCCTCCCGAACGCCCAGACCGCTGGCTTCGTTTCCTGTTGAAAGCCCGGTCTTCGGGCGGATCAAAAACGCCAGACGACGCCCGTCCGGGGCGACCGCCCACAGCGAACCGGCAACATTTTCGATATCCATCAGGCGTCGCGGGTTTTTCCCGGTTTTATCCGCCACATAAAGCGCATCTCCCCGCTGAAACACAATCCGTTGCGCCCAAACGGACGTACAAAGAGAACACAGGAGAAAGAAAAGGGTAAGTGACCGCAATATCCTCATTTCTACAGTATACCGGCAGTGGATACGGACAGAGATTATTCCTCTGTAGGGGCTTCCAGCAACTTTTTAAGCGCGAGGAGTTCGTAGATATGAGCCTGGTCTTTGGGGCGATTCGCCGAGCGTTTCATGGCGATAAGATCGTCAATGGAGGCGACCCGGACGACAAAACCGCCCAGATCCATCGGTATAGCGCGTTCCCAGAGCCCTTCAAACGAATCTATGCCACCAATCTCTCGCATGACGTCCACTTCGCCGAGGTCAGTGTAGAGATTCAGGAAACGCGCTCGTTGCAGAGTCATTGTACTGATCACAAAGCCGTCATTAGCAGGACGCCCTGAAACCCGTGCGTGGATTGTCGGCAAAAAAGCGGCGAGGCGTTCCAAATTTTCGGATTCGACAGCATAGGCGAAATCCACATCTTTTGTGGCGTAATTAGAGCCGTGCGCTCCAAGAGCGACGCCGCCAATCACGACAAAGCGGATTCCCGCGTCATGAAATGAGCGGATCGTTTCGGCGAAGGGTATTTTGCGTTCGGGCATCTTTTCCAAAATCAAATATATAACGGGAGGCATCCAGTTTTCGCAGACGCTCGGCAGGAGTAAGTTTCAGGTTCTCACGCAAATGACCGAGGTCTACGCCGTTTTCATCCTGATCGCCCCAGTAGTCGGGATTTTCTTCCTGAAAGCGAATGATTTCCTCAGCGATGGCGTCGTTTTCTTCTTGCGTCATGCCTTCTATTATACCGTTCCAACCACCCGGTATAATGGCTTATAAACCGAATTGAATGAGGCGAATTCCTTTGGCGAACTATCCCGCTGTTTCCCCGGCTGTCTATCGTGAGATGGGTCTGAATGATTCTGAGTACGCGCTGATTGTTGAGACATTGGGGCGCGAACCGTCCTACACCGAAATCGGAATGTATTCGGTCATGTGGAGCGAACACTGCGGATACAAGTATTCGAGGCCTGTACTGAAGGCGTTCGCGGAGTATCGCAAAGCGCAGGAAACCGGCGCTCTGGAAAATGCGGGCGTCGTTCCTCTGGGCGATACGGGCTATGGCGTGGTTTTCAAGATGGAAAGCCATAACCACCCTTCCGCCGTCGAACCGTTTCAGGGCGCCGCAACCGGCGTCGGTGGCATTCTGCGCGACATTTTCACCATGGGCGCTCGCCCTGTCGCCAATCTGAACTCTTTACGCTTCGGCCCTATCGAAGGCGACGACCCGGTCAATATCCGTAACCGCTACCTGTTTGAACACGTCGTCAAAGGCGTTGGCGATTATGGTAACTGTGTTGGCGTCCCAACTGTCGGAGGAGAAATCTATTTTCACCCCTGCTACAATGGCAACCCTCTGGTTAATGCCATGAGCGCCGGGATTGTAAAGACAGATTCCATCGCCTCTGCGAAGGCGCAAGGTATCGGGAACCCTGTCCTGTATGTCGGATCGGCAACCGGAAGGGATGGTATACATGGCGCAACCTTCGCCAGCGTCGAACTGACCGAGGAATCACAGGAACGGCGTCCCAACGTTCAGGTCGGCGACCCTTTCACGGAAAAACTTCTGATCGAAGCCACTCTGGAAGCCCTTGCCACCGGAAAAATTGTCGCCATTCAGGATATGGGAGCCGCCGGATTGACCTGCGCCACCTGCGAAATGGCGGCGAAGGGCGGCCTCGGTATGGAAATCGACGTCCAACTCGTCCCCCGCCGTGAATCCGGTATGACCGCGTATGAAACCATGCTCTCCGAATCACAGGAGCGCATGCTGGCAGTCGTGGAAAAAGGTAATGAGGAAGAAGTGATCGCCGTCTTCCGGAAGTGGGGCCTCTCAGCGGCGTATATCGGGACACTGAACGATTCCGGGCGTGTTGTGGTGAAGGACGGTGGCGTCGTCGAAGCGGATGTCCCCGCAAAGTCCCTTGCCGATGACTGCCCAACCTACTATCTGGACGCCGCAGAGCCGGAATACATCGCAAAGGTTCAGAATGCGGATTTCTCCGTGCTTTCCGAACCGGAAGATTACGGAACCGTTCTATTACGCCTGCTATCCTCCCCTTCCATAGCCTCCAAACGCTGGGTATGGGAGCAATACGATCAGATGGTACAGACCCAGACCGAAATGCTACCCGGACGAGGTGATGCCGCCGTCCTCTCGATCCGTGAGGCGGATGGTCGCCGTATCGCACTGACGACCGACTGTAATCCGCGTTTCTGCTACCTCGATCCGTATGTTGGAGCGCAAATCGCCGTGGCGGAAGCGGCGCGAAACCTTTCCTGCGTCGGCGCGACCCCGAAGGCAACCACGGACTGTCTCAACTTCCCATCACCGGAAAAGCCTTCCGGGTTCTGGCAATTTACTCAGGCGGTCAATGGCATGGCTGCTGCCTGTGATGCCCTCAAGGCTCCCGTCGTTTCCGGCAACGTTTCCTTTTACAACGAAACTCCGGACGGCGCAATTTACCCGACTCCGACCGTCGGCATGGTGGGCGTCTTCGATGATGGTGTCATTCCTGTCGGCCAGGGCTTTCAGAACGACGGTGACTTGATCTACCTCATTCGTCCCACTGATTGGGAAGGCGAACATGGCATCGGCGGCAGCGACTACCTTTCCCTGATCCACGGACGCGACGAGGGCAAACCGCCGCGCCTCGATCTCGCCGCCGAAGCGAAAGTCCAACTGGTCACCCGTCAGGCAATCGCGAAGAATCTCCTTCATTCCGCGCATGACTGCTCGGATGGCGGTGCGGCAGTCGCCCTTGCCGAATCCTGTCTTGCAGGAAACAAAGGCGCGGAAATCCGCCTCGCTATCGCCGACTACGGCGACCAGAAATGGAGCGCTATCCTTTTTGGCGAAGCTACCGCAAGAATTCTCGTGACGGTCAAAGAAGGCGTCAACCAGAACGCCCTTCTGGACCTCGCCGAGTCCGCCGGAATCGAAGCCCTTTTCCTCGGTCAGGTCAAATCTAATGACCGTTTCGATGCCGCTGGATTGATCGACCTTCCCTTATCCGCTCTCCGTAATGCCTTTGAGGGAGCCATCCCCCGCATTATGGGGAAATAAATTTCTGATCGTATTCCTGACAGAATTGCATATTCCTGTCAGGGGAACACGTCCTAATCCGTATAGTCTGCGCCTATTATTCTCATATTATCTATTGATTGGACAATAAGAAAAGATATACTATACAATTCCGTCATGGAAAACGAGAGTCAACCTGTACAAAATGCAATGAATGACGCGCAACGGACGGCGCGGGCGCAGTTTGATCGACAGGCGGAACAGTATAACCAGCGGTGGGCGTCATGGACAGACGAAACGCTGAAGAAGATGCAGGCGATAGTTCAGCCGCAAAAGGACTGGCGCGTTCTCGATGTGGCGACCGGAACCGGATACACGGCGCTGGCGTTCGCTGAATTCGTCGGTGAAGTGGTGGGATTGGATATTTCGCCGGGAATGCTGGCGCAGGCGGCGAAACGGGCGGCGGAACAGGGCGTCGCCAATATCACGTGGCAGGAATCTCCGGCGGAATCGCTCCCCTTCCCCGACGAATCTTTCGATCTGGTGACCGTCCGTATCGCGCCGCATCATTTCTCCGATGTCAGTGCATTCCTACACGAGACACGGCGCGTCCTCAAACCCGGGGCGGCATTGGTTCTGGGCGATACAACGGTCCCGGATGATGCCGAAGAAGCCGCGACGTGGCAGAACGCCGTTGAGAAGGCTCGCGACGCTTCCCATGTGCATAACCTCTCTCCCTCCGAGTGGCGGGAAGCCTGCCAATCCGCCGGACTAACGGTCACGCACTGCGATTACCTGCCGGGAGCGATTCCTGTCGAAGTGTCCGCTTGGATGGAAACATCCGGATGCGCCGGGGACGCCGCGAATGTCGTGCGCGAATTTTTTGCGAACGCCCCCGAATCCGCACAGCGTGAATTCCGCATTCAGATCGACCCGGAAACCGGCGAAACGCACTTTTCCTGGGCGCGGATCGTGTTGCAGGCGGTTCGTCCCTGAGATTACCGAAACAACGTGACGCTACCGGGGTCGCTTGAGCACGAGGCGTTCCAGATTACGGCTGATATAGCGTGTGCCGACGAACTCCCGTTTCGAAATCGGATTGACCAGAATAGTCAGCAGACCAAGACGGTTTCCGGCAAGGATATCGGTAAAAAGCTGATCGCCGATCATTGCCGTTTCTTCAGGGCTGGCATTCAGAAGGGCAAGAGCGCGACGCAGACCCGTCGTTCGGGGCTTGGCGGCATTTCCGGGGACGAAATGGACTTCCAGCGTTTTGGCGACACTGGCGAGGCGCGGCAGACGACGGGTATTCGAGGCGATACAAACGCCGATACCGGCAAGTCGCAAACTGGCAAGCCAGGCGTCCGTCTCTTTCGCCACATTCTCGCCATGATACTCCACCAGCGTATTGTCCAGATCGGAAATGACGGCGCGAATTCCCCGTCGTTGCAAATCTTCCGCCATCATTTCCCCCACATGGCGCACGATAATATCGGGCGTCAGTAAGCGACGAAGCGTCGGAGAAGCAACCACATTATCGGGCATTTCCTGCCTTACTTTCTTTAACGCCTTTAGTTTCCGCACGGATTCCGGCAGAGGTTCGGGCGGCGGCGTTTTCGCGACGGACAATAGCAATGTTTTTCAAGTGTTCTTCATAGGTCTTCCCGAAGCGGTGCGACTGTCCGGGGCGACCGACATAATAAAGGTAGTCCGATTTTGCAGGTTTCAGCGCCGCCTGTATGCTGGGCAGACCTGGATTACAGATCGGACCGAGGGGAAGCCCGGCGTATTTATACGTATTGTAAGGAGAATCGACTTCCAGATCACGGTAGAGTAGACGCTCGACGTGTTGCCCACGTGCGTATTGCACCGTCGCATCGATCTGCAACTTCATTTTCTTTTTCAGCCGATTGTAAATCACGCTTGCAATCAGGGGACGATCCGCATCCACTTCCGCTTCGCGTTCGATCATCGCCGCCACGTTAACAGCTTCCGACAGAGAATGGCCGCCGGGCGAGATCATGGCGATACTGGGACGAGCGGCGTTCTTTTCAAAAGAATCGACCATGATCTGGAGAATTTTCTGCGGGGATGCCCCCAGCGGAAATTGGTAGGTATCCGGAAAAAGATAGCCTTCGAGATTTGTGGGCAGAGGAAAAGAGGCTTTCAGCGAGGCTCCCTGCGTCATCGCCATTTTCAGAAAGGCTCTGTCATCTGTGATCAAACCCTTCGACTTCAAACGTTCGGCAATCTGCCGATTGGTAAACCCTTCGGGAACGGTCACTTTTACGGTAGCGAATTCGCTTTTTTCCAGATGGCGCAGGATTTCACGCGGCGGTTCAGCGGGCGAAAAATCATAGACGCCCGGGTGGATTACCGTATCTCGCCCTAACAGAGAGAAGGCGCGGGCGGACCGGATCAGGGATTTCGTTTCCAGTTCTCGCCCGATACTGGTGACCGTGGCGCCGGGTTTGACCATAATTCGCGTTGGAGCGGACGATTGTGGTTGAACCGCTTCTGTCGCCCAGCGCCACCATGCAAAGGGTATTCCGATGATAACCAGAAGAGCGATAAAAAAGACTACAACGAAACGCATATAATTCGTGTTTACTCCGTCAATTTCGATGCATCCGTCGGCGCTTCACTCATAGATTCTATCGAAGCGCGTTCTCGCTGTGCCCGAAGATAAGAATCCAGAATCAGCGCCGCCGCCGCTTTATCGATGGTCTCACGGCGTTTTTTACGGGAAACGTCCATCGATATCATCGCTTCTTCCGCTTCGGCGGTGGTAAGAAATTCATCATGTAAATGGATAGGCAATGTGGTGCGCTTGCCCAGAGAAGCCGCAAAGGATGCCGCATTTTTTGCGGAGGGTCCCTGCGTCCCATCGGCGTTCAACGGCAATCCCACAACGATTACGCCGACCTCTTCCTTCTGCGCGATACGTAGAATCTCCTGCAAGTCATGGGTCAGCGAGCGTGAACGATGAATCGTGGTGAGAGGATAGGCGCCAAAAGCTAACTCGTCGCTGACAGCGACGCCGATTCTTTTTGTTCCATAGTCCAAAGCAAGTAAGCGCATAGTGAGTCCATACAGGCGATGATTACAATCAACAGGGAAAACGCCAGAAGCGATGACCGTATGTCCCAGATATGGGAAGCGCCGGTAGCTCCGATTTGCGATAACGCCAGACAACCAATAATAACGCCGCCCCCGACGCTATGCCAGATTCCGGGTCGCCGTCCGAAAAAAAAGAACAGACCGATGCCACACAGAAAGGATGCCACGCCCAGACCAGCATAGGCGGTAGATAGCGCCACAACGCTCAGTTTTGGATCATAAAGAGCGGAGTGGTAAAGCCATTGTTGTCCCCAGAACATATCTGCGGCAATCGTCACTGAACTCAGCAGAAGCAGGATCGAAAGCGGCGATACACAGACACGACGGAACGCCATAGCGCAAAACGCGAGCCCTGCCGCAATGCCTGCTGTTCCCAGAAGATAAACAGATATTTTTTCGGGAGCTATCATTCCCATCACCAGAAATGCAAACGGTAACGATGCGACAAACCTCAGCGTGAATTGGGCGATAGAGTACAGCGCTCTTTTTCGAACCGCGATGGCAAGAAGGAAAGGCAGTAACGCCAGCAGGCTAGCGGCGATCAGGATACTGCGCACCAATGGTAATATTCGGTCACGGACGACAATTTGCTGATTCAGACGCATGAGAGCGCTGAAGGCATCCTTTTCGATATCCTTACGAACGCCCACCAGAGATACGCCTGACCCGCCCGGCAACAGGGTTCCCACCATTGAAGCGACGGTAGGCGCGATATCCAGCGAAGAAACCATTCCCGGCAGGCGCATCGTCGGCGATACAGGGACTGTTCCTGGTGTAAACGCCGGACCAACGCCAATCAAAAAGCCCGGTGACTTCTGATGGTTCATATTCTTCGGCATAGTGCGGTTTGGGAAAACAGCGGCGATAATCAGGTTGATCTCTTTCACCCCTTCCTGCTGTTTGATGACAGCGACACATTGACGAAGTTGCCAGAGGGTCGGAGCGTTGACGATGATCAGGTCGGTTTCCTGCGCCGTCCGAACAATTTCCTCGGGGTCGAAATTTCGTAGCGTTCCCTGATAAACCGCTCCCTGATGATCCATTCCGACGGAAACAGCCCGCCAATCGCCATAAACCGCGATCCGCAAATTCGCTTTTCGAAAGGCATCACCTAACGCGCCAATAGCGGAGGCGGCGCTGGCATCGAATTGACCGCTTCGAAGGGCGGGAAGCCCCAGATGCAGGGCGACAGAATGTAGCGGACGATACTCGCCATAGCGGCGACGATATCCCTGGGCAACTACGACGCTCTCTCTTCCTGTAAAAGGGTAAGCGTCTTCTGCGACTTCCGCCATAGTTCGTTTCAGTCCGGCTTCAATGACCGCCTTCCCGCCGGAACTCGGCGCGGCGATAGGAACTCCGGCGCCTATGCTCAGATAAGTTGATGCTTCTGTCGGTTGCCCCCGGTAAGCAGGTTCCAGAAGAGCAAGCATTCCCTGCTTTGCCAGCGGTTGCAACGTCGCCGCCGGACGTCCGGTCTGCAGATCATCGAAAGAAACATCCGATACCAGAGCCAGAATGATCGGAGCGGCTTTTCCGGACGCTATCGCCGCCGTCGGGGCGCATACCCTCAGGCATAGCGCCGCCAGCGTCAGAGATAATAGTGGAAGTGATTTTATCCTGTGATATCGGAGTCGGTAACGAGTCCGACACAGGGGGGTGGCGCACACTGTAGCGTCACTTCTTATATTTTCATCAGAGTACAGGTTGAGCCTGTACCGTATCGAGTCGTTCCCTGACGGAGCGAACATGAATCTTCCCCCTGCCCACCGCCGAAAAGCATGACTCAACCCAGTTGTCGGATCAATGTCTCCTCAGCCGCTTTGAGCGCATCGGGTAGTTTGGCGGCATCGCGTCCGCCCGCCTGAGCGAAATCCGGTTTCCCGCCACCGCCACCGCCTGCAATCGTCGCCGCCGCCTTTACAATTTCTCCGGCATGCGCTCCCTTTTCTACCGCCGCCCGCGACACCTTGACCACAAAGAGGACTTTGCCGTTCGCTGGCGCTCCGAGAACGACGACTCCGTTACTCAAACGTCCCATTACATCATCGGCGAGAGTGGACAGCGACGCTCCTTCCGTCACTCCCTCCGGCGAGGCGATGACTAGGGATAAACCATTGTGCGTCAATGCGTTTTGCGCCAGCGATTCCGCCTGATTACCGGATTGAGCGGACTTCGCTTTTACCATTTCCTGTTTCAGGGCTTTGATTTCCGCCTGAAGACGCTCCACCGCTTCGGCGGCATCTCCGGGACGTACTCCTAAAAGCGCAGAGACACGCTTCAAACGTTCCCCGTTCTCAGAGTCATAACGAAGCGCTCCGCGTCCGGTAATCGCCTCAACACGACGAACTCCCGCCGCCGCCGATCCTTCGGACACCAACCGAAATGACCCTATCTGGGCTACGTTCGCGACATGCGTCCCGCCGCAGAACTCGCGGGAATGCTCCCCACCGATAGTCACAACACGCACCACATCGCCATATTTTTCCCCGAACAGCATCATCGCGCCCAGTTCACGGGCTTCCTCGATGGGCTTTTCGGCGATATCGACGGGTAACTCTTCCAGAATTGCGGCGTTGACTTCCGACTCCACCGCCTTCCAATCCTCTGGCGTCAGAGCGGAGCCATGCGCGAAGTCGAAACGCAAACGATCCGGCGCGACCAGTGAGCCGCGTTGCTGAACATGCGTTCCCAGCCTTTCGCGCAACGCCTTATGCAACAGGTGGGTCGCGGTATGGTTTCGCATAATGTCACGTCGTCGCGTGTCCATCACCTCGGCAGTGACAGTATCCCCGACAGCGATTTTGCCGTGAGAGACTACTCCCCGATGGTAGAACAGACCGTCTTTTTTACGAGTGTCCAACACCTCAAAGAGACCGCCGTTTACTGCCAGCAACGTTCCCGTATCCCCTACCTGTCCGCCGGATTCGGCGTAAAATGGGGTCACATCCAGAATGATTTCCGCCTCTTGAAGTGTTTCCGTTTCCGGCACTGTCGGCACGGACGATACCGCTTTACCCTCGACGATAATCCCGAGGACACGGGCTTCCTGAGTCAGTTTTTCGTAACCCACAAAATCGGTGCGAGGCAAGTCACGAAGCAATGCTTTGAGGTCTTCATCCCCGGTCTTCCAGGTCCCCCCCAGATCGGAGGCGGCGCGTGAGCGCTGACGCGCTTCCTCTTCCGCTTCCTCGTACGATTCACGGTCTACGGGAACGCCCCGCTCCTCCGCAATTTCCCGCGTAATTTCGTAGGGAAGCCCAAAGGTTTCGTACAGGTAAAAAGCCCGTTTCCCGGAGAGTTTGCCCGTCGCCAGTTCATCATCCAGACGCGCCAGACCATTTTGCAGAGTGCGGCGGAAAAGCTCTTCTTCCTGCCGGATTTGAGTCAGAATATACGATTCCCGTTCGGTCAACTCCGGGTAGGCGTCGCGCATGATTTCCATGACCGTCGGGACGACTTCGGTCAGGAAGGGTTCGCGCTCAAAGCCCAGTTGCCGGATACCGGCGACAATCGCGCGACGCATCAACCGCCGCAGGACATAGCCAGGGCCGCCCCGGTCGGGCGTCACGCCATCCGAAAGCAGAAAAGTGGTGGCGCGGACATGGTCAGCAATACGCCGGAACGCGATATCGGTTGGCGAATCCGCGGAGCCGGAATAAAATTTGCCGCTCAAACCTTCCAATCGGGAGATAATCGGACGCAAGACATCGGTTTCAAACGGACCGGATAGGCGATTGATCGCCGCTGTCGTGCGCTCAAGACCCATTCCTGTATCGATATTTTTTTTGGGCAGAGGAATAAGTTGAAAATCCTCACCCGTTCCCTTGCCCGTGTACTGAGTGAAAACATTGTTCCAGATTTCAAGCCAGCGGGTTCCTTCACCATCCCAGTCCGCATCGAACGGTTCATCGGGGCGCAAATCGAAAAAGATTTCACTGCAAGGCCCGCACGGCCCCTGCGATTGCGTGACAATGGCGTTGGATGGCCAGAAATTGGTCTTCTGCCCCAGACGCGTGATACGCTCCGGGTTCAGTCCCTGCTCGCGCCAGAGATTATACGCTTCGTCATCGTCCTCATAGACGGTCACACGAAGGTTTTTCTCCTCGAGCTTCAAGACCTTTGTGAGAAATTCCCATGACCAGGCGATAGATTCCGTTTTGAAGTAATCGCCAAAGGAGAAATTGCCCAGCATCTCAAAGAACGTGCAGTGAGAAATATCGCCGATATCGTCAATATCGTTGGTACGAAGGCATTTCTGCACTGACACAATCGATGTTCGGGGCGGAGTGGCACGGTCTTCAAAGTAGGCTTTGAAGGGTACCATTCCCGCCACGGTAAAAAGCAGGGTCGGGTCATCGGAAACCAGAGAGTCAGAGGGGATGCGTAACGCTCCCTTGCCCTCGAAAAACTCTTGATACTTCTGTCTCAGTTCGCGCGCAAGCATAGTAATTCCAGTATAGCCGCGAAACGGCAGTTGGTAAAGGCGATTGTCGAGGGTCTCGTTCGGAACTAACAGTCATTCGCTGTGTATTGTGAATCGAAAGAAATTTTCGATATCGAATATATGAATCGAACGAGAGGCGTTAACAGATGAAGGCGATTCGGTTTTACGAATTTGGCGGTCCGGAAGTTCTCCGGTTTGAAGAAGTTCCCGACCCAGTAGCGGGTCCCGGTCAGGTTACCGTCTCAGTGAAGGCGATCGGAGTAAATCCCGTCGATACGTATATTCGCTCCGGAACTTATGGCACGCGCCCCTTTCCCTTTACGCCGGGATCAGACGCCACCGGCGTTATAGAAACCGTAGGCGAAGGCGTCTCCGGGTTGGCTCCGGGAGATACGGTATATACGTCCGCGACTATTACCGGCGCATATGCCGAAAAGACGCTAGCGGAGGCGAATAACGTGTACCTTTTTCCTAAAAACCTGTCTTTTTCGTCGGCAGCGGGCGTCAATATACCCTATGCAACGGCTTATCGCGCCCTGTTGCACCGTGCTGGAGGCGTCGCCGGGGAGACCGTTCTGGTGCATGGCGCATCAGGCGGCGTCGGTATCGCCGCTGTGCAAATCGCTCGGGCGTACGGTTTTAACGTTTTCGGAACCGCAGGGACGGAAGAAGGACTGGCGCTCGCCCTGCGCGAAGGAGCCTCCCGCGTTTTCAACCATCGGGACGAGGGCTATCTGGAGGCGGCGAAAGCGGAAACGCCCGACGGAAAAGGGTTCGATATCATTCTCGAAATGCTGGCGAACGTCAACCTTAGCAAAGACTTACCAGTTCTGGCGACATATGGTCGCGTCGTGGTCATCGGGAATCGCGGAACCGTGGAAATCAACCCGCGTGACGCGATGCGAGCGGATGCTTCCATTCTGGGAATGACTCTCTTCAACGTTCCCCCTTCCGAACTCGATAGTATCCATGCCGCCCTGTATGCCGGTCTGGAGAATGGGATGCTCCGTCCGGTGATCGGTAAGGAATTGCCGCTTTCCGAAGCGGCACAAGCGCATATTGATGTCATGAAACCGAGCGGGGCGCACGGTAAAATCGTGTTACTGACTGAGAACTAAATACTCTTGCCGCAAGAACGAATAGCGAAAGACAGTATTATCAATGAATACACGAGAATACCATCAGGCAAACCGCATGGCATGGAATGAGGCGGCGGCGCAGTATGAGAGAGACGAGCAGGAACGCACCGAATACCTCCGCAAGGGCGGAAAAAACCTGATGGAGCCGGAACTACGCCTGCTTACCGATTTGGATCAATGGTGTAAGCGGGCGATTCACCTGCAATGCGCGGGTGGGACAGATACATTGTCCCTCTGGAATCATGGCGCCCACGAAGTTATCGGCATCGATATCAGCGACCGCATGATCGGCGTCGCAGAACGTAAAACAGTCGCATTGGACGCTCCCGCACGCTGGTATCGTTGCGATATTCTGGATACGCCCGCAGAATTGAACGGAACTGCTGATCTGGTCTACACCGGGCGCGGAGCGCTGAACTGGCTCAATGATCTGGATGCCTGGGCGGATGTCATCCTTCGCCTCCTCAAACCCGGCGGGCTGCTCTTCGTCTTTGAAGGCCACCCCATGGCGAATATCTGGTCGATGGAAAGTCCGGAATTACGACTCGACCCCGATCCCCGTTACGGAAACTATTTCCATGAGGGCGCGATTGAAGATACAAGCGGATGGCCGACTGTGTATATACCGGCGGATGTCGTTCCGCCAGTGGAACAACAGGCGAAGAAATATGAACATCTGTGGACGATGGGTCATATACTGACCGCACTCGCACAATCTGGCCTTCAGTTGGAACGTTTGGAAGAGTATCCGTTACTTTACTGGGACGGTCTCAAAAACCTGCCGCCCGAAATCCGCGATAAACTGCCCAACACGTTCACATTGATGATGCGAAAACCGTAAGTGGAATCAGGACTTGCAACGAAACCTATTCCGAAACGTCCTTGAAACGGTAAACTAGAATCAGCGTGTCCCGCTCTTGCTGGGTGCGATTCTGCACCTGGATCAGAACCATCTGGTTGCCTTTACGGTAGCGACGCGCCTGCGCTTCGCGGAAACCTTTGGACAGATCGGAGGAGGCATCGGATTGGTATCCTGCCAGCGGCATATTCCGATCGTACCAGGCAATAATCTGTCCAGGCGAAATCACCGAACTGAATCCCAGAGCGTCCACGCTCTTTGCGCTATACTGCCGCATGAAGATACGCTCGGTCAGAAGAAGGCTTTGCGTCGCCATTTTATCGTAGGAGGCGTAGGGGAATTTGGGCACATCTTTGAGTGCCACTTCCCGCGCCACCGGATTGATCGGCGTCTCCATGATCTGCTTCGCACGCAGTAAGGCGAAATAGGAGATAGCGAATAATGCCAGCAGGATAACGCCGACCACGACAATCGCGTTCGTCGCCCGCTTCCCGGCGCGGGTCGCCGCGACCGTCGGAGTTGTCGGCGGGGAGACGATATTTCCGGGATTACGGTAAGACATAACGCCTACAGAATACCATATTGCCGAAACCTTAAACAGAGCAAGAGTGCTGTCCGCTGGACACAGACGCTCACGCTTTGAGGCGAAACGCTTTCCGGGCGTTTGTCGTGGTGTACTCGGCGACCTGATCCGGGGTTTCGTTCCGTGTCTTTGCAATTTTCGCCGCGATATACGGTAACCGGGCGGGTTCATTGGGAAATTTGCCACGGAACGGTTCCGGAGAAAGATACGGGGCGTCCGTTTCAAGCAAAAGAAGAGACTGCGGCGCGGCGCGAATGATAGCGCGAAGATCATCGCTTTTTTTGTAGGTCACCGGGCCGTCAACGCCGATATACCAGCCGCGAGCGAAAGCGCGTTCCGCATGCTGCATCTCACCGAGAAAGCAGTGAAGGATGATGGTCAGGTTTCCCGCCTCCGCTTCGAGAATATCCAGCGTGTCATTGTAAGCGTCCCGGCAATGGATGACGACTGGAAGATTCAGCGAACGGGCGATGCTTAATTGCTCGCGGAACGCCTTTTTCTGGATTTCCGGCGACGCCGTTTCGTGGTAGTAATCCAGTCCGATTTCCCCGATACCGACCACTCCGGGCTTCGCCGCCCATTGGCGTAACTGTTCGGCGCTCGTTTCATTCCATTGCAAAGCGTTCGACGGGTGAATGCCAACGACAGCGTGAATCCTGGGATCTTCCGCCGCCAGTTTCAGAGCGCGTTCCGACGACGGCGTATCATAACTGACCACGACAAACGTCCTGACTCCGTTCACGTTCGCGCGTTCCAGAATCTGAGGTAAATCTGCATAGAGATCATCATCATTGAGATGAACGTGCGTGTCAATCATATCTATCAGGCTCTCCTCGGGATATTATCGAGCGGCCGCCTTGCGCGAATATTGCGAAGCCGGGGTCAGTACGATCCGGGGGGCGCTGATTCTATCGTTTCGTTTCGGGATCGGGTGATGATAGGCGACCGTCTCCGAGCGCCGTTATCCTATACCAACCGGCACAGGAATACGATTCAGGATATCCCCGATGATAGCGGTATCCTTCACGCTATTGGAGCGCTCCTGCTCGGTCAGAATGATACGGTGAGCAAGAACATAAGGCGCGAGATGTTTGACGTCATCCGGCAGTACAAAGTTACGCCCCCGGACGGCAGCATGAGACTGAGCCGCGTGCAATAAAGCCAGGGATCCACGTGGGCTGGCGCCGATTTTGACTTTGGGATGATTGCGCGTTCCCGTGATGATATCGACGATATAACTCTGCACTTCGGGAACGACCCGAACTGCACGAGAGGCGGCCTGCAACGCCAGAACTTCGTCAGCGGAAAGCAAGGAATTGATCGCCGTGATGGGATGAGCGTGAACCTGCAGTTCCAGAATGCGCTTTTCATCCTCTGGTTGGGGATAACCAATCGCGATCCGCAGGAGAAAACGGTCTAACTGCGCTTCCGGCAGTTGATATGTCCCACCGTATTCGATATTATTTTCGGTAGCGATCACAAAGAACGGAGCGGGCAACATATGAGTGACGCCATCACTGGTCACCTGACGCTCTTCCATGCATTCCAGTAAGGCTGCCTGCGTTTTAGGCGTGGCGCGGTTGATTTCATCCGCAAGCACGATGTTGGCGAACACAGGACCAGCGCGAAATTCGAAATCCTGCGTTTTCTGGTTAAATATCGAGGTTCCAGTAATATCTGCGGGGAGGAGATCCGGGGTAAATTGAATGCGCTTGAAGGCGCACCCCAGACTCAGGGCAAGCGTTTTCGCCAGAGTCGTTTTACCGACGCCGGGAATGTCTTCGATGAGCAAATGACCACCACACAGAAGCGCGATAACCGCCAGTTCTACGGTATCTCGCTTACCGATGATAACCTGCTCTATATGCGCAATGACCTGACCGATTCGATCCGCAGTTGTCGTTACCGACATAGAATGTGGTTGCCTCTTAATCTGAGAAATTGTACCAGTAATACAGGTCTAATGTCAAGAAGCGTGCCTACCATGCAATATACATCCAAAAATTCCGTACCCTGCCTATCGATTCCAGTGTCTATAATGGGAGAAAGTGAGTGACCGTCTGATGTCCATATATACGTTGCGCCGGATTCTGGTGTTGTTGATTCTGGGTGGCCTGATTTACGGCGGGTGGTGGATGTATTCACGACGCCACGAACTGGTAGCTATGGGGAAGGGGGCGCTGGAGAAAATCACAATCGCAGCGGGAGTGAAATCTTCCGCGACACCTCCTCCGAATCCCACTGCGCCCCCGCCTGTCGCTTCCGCTTCGACTGTGGCGAAAGAGAATGCGCCCATCGGCGCCCCGACCCCGAACGCTTCGCCGAGCCCTGCGGTCACGGAATCCAAACCGACGCCCGCCGATCCTGATGGGGCGCTCGTTCTGGACATCATCACCTCGGCGACCAAAAAGGACTGGCTACAGGCGGAAATCGAACGCTTCAATCAGGAAAACAAAGGAGCTTACCGTGTAGAGACACGGCTCATAGAAACGCGGGATGCCATGCAAGCGATCCTGAACGGGCGCGAGAAACCGGTTCTATGGAGTCCCGGCAGTTCTGTATGGACGGCGCGTCTGGTCGAAGCCTATCAGGAACGCAACGGTGAAGTCCTCATTGACATGACCGATTCCGAGCGGGTGCGAACGTATTTGCGCACTCCCATCGTTTTCCTGACCACAAAACAAAAGGCGGAATTCTTACGTCCCCTACTCGCCGGGCCGGACGCCTGGAAGAATATCGGGGAAATGGGCGCCGGAACGCGAAAAACTCCCTGGGGCAAACTCCGTTTTTCCCACGCCGATCCTCTTGCCTCCAACAGTGGTTTCCTGACGCTGGCATTGATGCTCAACGATTATGCGCGGCGCAACAATCTGGACTCCTCTGATGAGAAAACCGTCTCCAGCCAGAACTTCGCGCATTATCTTCGTAGCGTTGAAGCCGGACTTGTCTTCGATATTCCAGCGAAGGAAGGGTCGTCGTCTCTGACGAAAGCGTTTACGCGGGACACCACGCTCTATGATTTCATCGTGACCTATGAAAGTAGCGCTCTGAGCGCATTGGTGGAAAACGACAAACTGGCGGTCATTTACCCGGAGCCGACAGTCATTTCCGAGCAAAGTGTTGTCCTTGTGAACGGCGCATGGGTCACGGACGAGCAACGCGAGGGCGCAGTGAAATTTCTTGCATTCCTATCCTCGCAGGACTCTATGAAAAACGGTATCGCGGCGCATTTCCGAACGACTCAGAACTCTGGCCCCCTTTCCCTTGCCGATGAACTCAAGCTCCGTTCGCCTAACGGCTTCCGACAGAGCCTCACCTCTATCGAATTACCACGCTACAGCGCTCTGAACGAGGCGGCATCCGTATGGCGAGGTATGTTCGCCCGATAATCTCTCAATAATCTCTCGATAAACTGTGGTTGCTGCTTTGCATTAGAATCTACACTTATGAAAATCCAATATGCCGTTTCGCTGCTCATCCTTCTTCTACCGTTCAGCGTCCGTACTGTACAGGCTCAGACGTTCTATGATACGAAACCGATTCCCGTCAAAACCGTGCGGGAAGGCGGCAAATGGACATTACTGCGGGGCGGCAAACCGTACCTCATCCATAGTGGCGGCGGCGGCGATACCATGATCGCCCTCAAAAAAGCGGGTGGGAACGCCATTCGCACCTGGGGCACGGAAACGCTCATCCGCAATCTGGAAACGGCGCAACTTCTCGATATGACAGTCTGCGCGGGAATCTGGCTCGGTCACAAAGAACATGGTTTCCGCTACGATGATCCCAAAATGCTGGCGGAACAGAAGGCGAATGTGCGACGGGATGTGCTGAAGTACCGCAATCATCCCAATTTGCTGGTCTGGGCGCTTGGCAATGAAATGGAAGGCGAAGGTAAAGACGATAATGTCTGGAAGCATATTGAGGATCTGGCGAAAATGGTGCGCGAACTCGACCCAAACCACCCTGTCATGACCGTCATTGCGGAAATGGGTGAAAACGGGATCAAGGCGAAGAAGATTGCGGAGTTATGCCCCAGTATCGATATTCTGGGCGTCAACTCTTATGCGGGCGTCCATTCGTTACCGGAACGTCTCAAGGCGGCCGGTTGGACAAAGCCGTATATCATCACCGAGTTCGGTCCTGCCGGATGGTGGGAAGTGAGCAAGACCGTCTGGGGAGCGCCCATCGAACAGAATAGCACGCAAAAAGCGAAGACATACGCCGAAAACTACCGTAAGGCGGTCACAGAGC
The DNA here is from genome assembly GCA_903910385.1 of uncultured Armatimonadota bacterium. Classification (GTDB taxonomy): domain Bacteria; phylum Armatimonadota; class Armatimonadia; order Armatimonadales; family Armatimonadaceae; genus CAIVZM01. The sequence goes on along the minus strand of CAIVZM010000050.1, from coordinate 19,345 downwards.
AATCAGGATGGTGCCTGGGTTCCTTCGCCTTTCTCTGGGGCGACAAGATGGAGCAGACCCCTACCTGGTTCAGCATGTTCTTACCGGAGACCGGCGAGAAATTAGGTCCGGTCGATGTCATGAGCGAGGCATGGGCGGGGAAGAAGGCGGAAAATCCGGTTCCGGAGATTACTTCCTTTGACAGTTCGCTGAACCTGAAAGAGATCGAATCTGGCGCAAAATCGACTGCCACCTGTATCGCTCGTAGTCCTATGGGAGCGCCGCTCCGCTACCGGTACGAGATACGCCCGGAGGATAACAAACCCGCTTCCACCCTGCCCGGTCAGGTCGCGCCTTCCGCAGTCGAAGGCATCGTCCCTTCGGTAAGCGCTTCCGGCTCTATCTCTTTCACCGCTCCAACCCGACCCGGTGCGTACCGCCTTTATGTCTATATTTACGACGGCAAAGGCGGCGCGGCAACCGGAAATCTGCCCTTTCGGGTCAAGTAGCGCCGACGCAAGCGATCAGGCGCCCCTGTAACCTTCCCCTCCGTATCAACAGGCGGGTTACTCTCCCGAACACACTCTCCCTGATACAATTCCTTCGTGGCAATACGAATCGTTCGGGCGGAAACAGGGTTAAAGGAAGCGGCGGAAATTCTGCGCGAGGGCGGCATTGTCGCTTTTCCGACTGAGACTGTTTACGGACTGGGAGCCAATGCGCTGAACACGGAAGCGGTCGCCCGAATCTACGCAGCGAAAGGGCGTCCCTCCACGAACCCGATCATCGTCCATGTCGCTGATATCGCTTCGGCACGGGCGCTTGCCTCGGAGTGGTCGGATACCGCCGAATCGCTGGCGACCCGGTTCTGGCCAGGTCCCCTGACCCTTGTCGTGCCGAAAGCGGCAAGCGTCGCGGACATCGTCACGGCGGGTGGGTCGACCGTCGGCATCCGCATTCCCAATCATCCCATCGCTCTGCAACTTTTGCAGCAAGCGGGCGTTCCGCTCGCCGCACCGTCCGCGAACCGTTCAGAGGAAGTCTCGCCGACAACCGCTCAGCACGTTGCAGATTCTCTCGGAGGATATGTCGACCACCTGCTGATTCTCGATGGCGGCCCCTGTAGCGTGGGTATCGAAAGTACGGTGATCGATGTGACGGGAACTGTACCTCGCGTTCTACGCCCCGGTATGGCGATGATCGCGGAAGCGGAAGCGATACGGAACAGACCCACGGCAAATCCAAAGACACATCGTTCACCAGGTCAAATGGCACGTCACTATGCGCCGACCACGCCTCTGGTTCTTGTCCAATCTTCCGATTTACCGGGCTCCATTCGGCAGGGTAGTGCAGTCCTGCTCTTTGGGGATTGCCGGAGGCGCGAGGCATCCTGGCGAAATGTCCTCCGACTGGCTCACTCGTACATATCCATGCCGGAATCGCCGCAGGAGTATGCCGCCCTCCTCTATGCTGCCTTTCGCCAGATCGATCAACAGGGTAAAGCGGTTACCGATATCGTTCTCGAACTACCGCCGGACGATCCAGAATGGACGGCGATACACGACCGTCTGCACCGTGCCGCGACGAAAAAAGGAACTCAGGAATAATGGAATCCCCCATTCTGGTGGTTGGCGGCGGCGCGGCGGGAATGATCGCCGCCTGGCGAGCGGCTCAGTTGGGCGCGGACGTCACTCTCGTTGAGAAAAAGGGACGACTGGGAACCAAAATCCTGATCTCCGGCGGCGGTAAGTGCAATCTAACCCATGCCGGAACGATGCAGAGCATCGAAGCGAAATTCCGCCCCAATGAGGGTCGATTCCTGCGCCCGTCCTTCTACCGATTTACCAATGAAGATTTCCTGCGCTTGCTCACGGAGCGCGGCATGGAAGTCTATACACGACCCGACGGACGCATTTTCCCCGTGCCCCCCACCGATGCGAAGGATGTGGTCGCTATTCTGGAGTCCCATCTGCGGGATGCCGGAGTAAAAACGCTTCTGGACACTCCGGTGGCAGGAATACACATCGAAAATGGCGCCGTGCATGGCGTCGAACTGGAAGGCGAGCGATTCCTACCATCTGAAAAGGTAATCCTTGCGGTCGGCGGTTCTTCCTACCCGGCGACCGGAACCACCGGCGATGGATGGAAATGGATGTCGTCCCTGGGGCATACCATAGTCCCCCTGCGGGCGGCCCTCGCCCCGCTTTATCTCGATCCGACGCCACCTGCCGAATGGAGCGGGATCGCCCTGCGGGATGCAGTTTTACGCGCTCGACGCCTCAACGCCGATGGGATTATCGGCAAGGAGCGGATGCGATGGCGAGGCGATATGCTCTGGACGCATAAAGGCGTCAGCGGGCCGACAGCGCTCGGAGTTTCTCGTGAAATCGCAGAGGCGATTCCTGAAAATAGCATCGTCGAGGCGGATGTCGCTCCGAATGAGCCACAGGACGCCCTGACGGAAAAACTTTTGATGTTCTGTAAAGATTATCCCCGTCGCAACGTTTCCGAATTCATCGGTTCCTACGTGCCAGAACGTCTGGTAGATCCGCTGTTACTTTCGGCAAGCGTCCCACCAACAACAAAGGGCGCCTATCTGGGTCAGAAAGAGCGCAACCGTCTGGTCGCCGTTTTGAAAGGCTGGAATCTGGGGCGTGTCCGCCATGTCCCGCTGGAACGGGGCGAAGTCGTCGCCGGCGGCATCGCTCTGGAAGAAGTGGATGCACAGACCATGGCTTCGAAGCGCATTTCCGGTTTATACCTCTGTGGCGAAATCCTTGATATCGCGGGACCGGTCGGCGGTTATAATCTTCAGGCGGCATGGTCTACCGGTTTCGTTGCAGGTTCCAGCGCCGCTACCCCTTCCTGAAGCCGTTCACGTTGAGGGTCGGTATAGGGTAAAATTGCACCAGGGCGTGACAATTTTGCGCTCTGTAAAGGAAACCATGAGCAATATTATCACCACCGCCTCCGGGCTACAGTACGAAGACATCGTTGTCGGCGAGGGCGAATCGCCAAAGCGCGGCGGCGCGGCGATCGTTCACTACACCGGGACGCTGACCAACGGATCGAAATTCGATTCTTCGCGTGATCGCAATGAGCCGTTCACATTCCCCATCGGCGTCGGGCGCGTCATCGCCGGTTGGGATGAAGGCGTTATGACTATGAAGGTGGGCGGGCGACGCATCCTCACCATTCCTGCCAACCTCGGCTATGGAGCGCAGGGAGCCGGCGGCGTTATCCCGCCGAACGCGACGCTGGTTTTCGATGTCGAATTGCTCGGAGTGAAATAAACATCAATGCCACGAAACAACAATTCGATTTTCACTGCTCTTGCTATCGCGGCGATGGCGATTGCCGCTCTGGTATTTCTGAATATCAGCAACTCCCCGAAAACGGACACACCGCCCACGCCACCGGCGGAAGATGCCGCGAAGGCGAAACAGAGCGCAGGCGCACCACAGACCAGTCCCAATGCTCCCCCACCTTTCAAATCCAGCGGAAAAACAATCAAAACGGCTTCCGGTCTTCAGTACGATGACATGACAGTCGGGACGGGTCCCAGTCCGAAAAATGGCGACACGGTCTCGGTCGATTACATCGGAACGCTGGAAAGTGGCGACAAGTTCGACGCTTCTTATGACCGTGGAAAACCTATCGAATTCCCTCTGGGAGTGGGTAAAGTTATTCAAGGATGGGACGAAGGCATCCTGACCATGAAGGTCGGGGGCCGGCGTAAACTCATCATTCCCGCTTCGCTGGGCTACGGCGAAATGGGTTCCGGCGGAAAAATACCGCCCGGCGCAACCCTGATCTTTGATGTCATCCTTCGGGGCGTCACTCCCGCTTCCGCGCCTTAGCGCCAGGCTTCTCCTCGCCTCCGCATCGGTTCGGGTTCCTACCGAATGTAGCGATACTGCGATAAAACATCGATTTCACAGGGCGAATCGCCCTGTGAAATCCCGTGCCGCTTCTGTAGCGTCCGAGTAAATGTTTGCTCCGGGTCAATAATTGGTTATTGTCGTAGGGAGGAAGACTGCGAACAAGAATCGTCTATCCTTCTTGCTTTGAAATAAAGATTGTCCCTGATAAAAAAACTTCTTGCCAAAAAATAACATTGCGGTTACAATCCCGGCATATCCCGGACAAGCGTCCGCGCTATGTTATGCGCCTAACCCTGAATGAGGAATCCGGAAGTCAGTTTCACAAGGATGGAATCTCATGAGGAAGGTCACGCACTGTGTTGTCTGATCTGTATTTCCCCCGAAGCGATGGGCGCCTGCGCCATCCCCGACTCTACAATGCCTTCTCAAGAACCTGGACCATCACCTACAACGGAAGCGGGGACCTGACGCAGGTTTCGTATCCGCTTCTCTCCGGGGATGCGACCGTCTACAAGGTGCAGTACGGCTACAACACGGGCCATGACATCACCAGCCTGACGGACAAGCGCGGCAAAATCTGGACGTTCGCCTATGACGCCAGCCATAGCCTGACCTCGGAGACGGACCCTCTGAGTCATGCCACCGTTTACGCCTACACGTCCACGACCACCACCATTACCGATCCTCTGAGTCATGCCACCGTGCATACCTATGCAAGCGGCAGATTGGCTTCCGTCAAGGATGCGGCGCTGTACACGGAGTCCTATACCTACAACGCGTCCAACCAGAAGACGCGGGTGACGGACAGGCGGGGCAAAATCTGGGACTACACCTATGACAGCAAGGGCAATGTCCTGACCAAAAAGAACCCGCTGCTGAAAACGTGGACCTATACGTATAACGGCAAGAACGATATCCTGACGGCGACGACTCCTCTGAGCAAGGTGACGACCTGGGCTTATGATACGGCGGGCAATCTGACCTCCGTGACCGATCCCAATAGCAAGGTGACGACGCTGACCTATAACGGCGACGGCACGCTGGCGACCAAAAAGGATAGTAACAACCACACGACCACCTACTACTATGACGCCAACGGCAATTTGTCGGGCGTGACGACACCTGGGGCTAAAGCGACGACCTATACTTACAACACTTTGGGAAACGTCCTCGCCCGCGTTGATCCGCTAAGTCGTACCACAACCTCTACTTATGACAACTGGCAGCGACTTAGTACAAAGTCCTACACCGCCTCTGGTTCCCCATCACAGTCTTTCGCCTATGATGCAAACGGGAATCTCACCTCCTTTACGGACGGCGCTGGAACGACAACGCGAACCTATGATGACTTCAACCGCCTGACAGCAGAGACAAAAGGAACGGCGACAACCAGTTACGCTTACGACGCCTCAGGAAAAATTGGTCTGCTTTCCTCGGTGACGGACGCTTCCGGTCGTACAATCACTTACGCTTACACTGTCCGAAATCAAATCGCCTCGGTCGCCGATGGACTCGGCTCGACATCCTATTCCTACGACGCCAACGGGAACGAGACGGGAGTTACCAATGGTAACGGAACGCTTGTTACCAAAACCTACGATGACGCCAATCGTCTGATAGGTATCGTCAACAAGTCGCCAGGAGGCGCGACGACGCTTTCTTCGTTCACCTATGGATACCGCGACGACGATAAGCGAAACAGTGTCACGGAACTCGGCGGTTCCGTCACTTCGTACACCTACGATAACGCCGGACGCTTGACCGGAGAAGGGCGTACCGGAACGACGACTTACTCGGCGTCTTATACGCTGGATGGGGAGGGCAATCGCACCAGCCAGACTATTGGTAGCGCGACAACAAGTTTCAGCTACGATACGGATGACGCGCTGACAGCCGCAAGCACGACGACGGGCGGATTGAACAATACCTACTCCTACAACGGTAACGGTGAACAGACAACCCGCACTTTGGCGGGTGTGTCTTACACTCTATCTTACGATGGAGACGGGCAACTCATCAGTTTGACCAGTGGCGCTAACACGACTACCTATGCCTATGATGCGTTGGGACGCCGCACTTCCCGCACTGCGGGGGGCGTGACTACATCGTTCCTGTATGGGCCAGGCGGTATTCTACTGGAAAAACAAGGCGCATCCTACACCGCCAAATACACCTACGGTAACGTCCTGGTAGGCAAGAGTGTGGGCGGAGCTTTCGAGACCTATCTGTATGACGGTCAGGGTAGCAACCGCCAGACGACGGACGCAACCGGGGCGGTCACTTCCTCCCGAACGTACGAAGGTTTTGGTCAGACCATCGCCAGTAGCGGGGGCGCAACTTACGGCTTTGCCGCGACCAGCGGCTACCGGGACGATGGCGATGCGGGCTTGTCCCATGTTGGAGCGCGTTACTACGACGCGCAGGTAGGCCGATTCATCACGCGGGACACGTTCCTCGACCAAAAACCGTATCTCTACTGCGAACACGACCCCATCAACAACCTCGACCCCGATGGTCACTCCTTCCTTGACGATGCTCGCTCCCTAGTCGGTACATGGGGAGAAACGATATGGAAAGGTATTATTGGCATTGGCACTGCTATAGGATTGGTGAAATCCATCGGGGCAATAATGGAGTGGGACACGGAGTTTACGTGTAATCAGAATATGAAGGATGCTATCCGTGACTGGCATCCTCAGCCGAGCAATCCCGATTACAATAGGCTCTGGCCACTCGTTCATGACGAACAAGGGAGCGTTATGAAAAAGACTGGTAATGTTGCTAAGGATGCCTACGAGCGGATCTATAGCCAGTAGTGTTTTTCATCCCCCTGAAGACATCCGCCTAAGGTGGATGTCTTCAGGGTCCCGAAGGCGAAAGCAATGTCTAAAAGAACCCCTATAATTATTTTCTCTATCCTGGTAACTACAAGCATCGGGATGTTAATGTTATTCCGTCCCCGCTTTCTTGCGCCCCATGAAGATGTGACATACTGGCAAAGGGCTGTCAGCAGTGATCCGGCAAATTCCAACAAGCGTATTCTACTGGCTTTCGCTTTGCGTGACGCCCACAGATTCGCTGAAGCGGAAGCTGAGTTGCGGGAAGCGGTCCGGTTGAATCCCGTCAACGCGGGAGCCAACTTCGAGCTTGCAACCTTTCTTTGCAAAAGGGGCGACCCTGCGGGAGCTCGTGTACTTCTTATAAAAATAATCACTATGGAGAGTGGTAGAGAAACCAATAACTCAAAATCTTGGATAGATAAGGCACGCAAGTCTCTGAAGGTATGCGGAACTGTTTCGCCCTAACTGCGCATTGGAGGTCACGGACCCCCTGAGCCATGCGACCTCCACCGCGTACGACACATTGGGGAGGGTCACCTCGGTCACGGACGCCACCAGCCGGGCCACTTCCTACGCCTATGACAACTGGGGCCGGGTGAGTAGCGTGACCGCGCCGGGAAGTCGGGTGACCTCGTTCGCCTACGACGCCAACGGCAACAAGCTGAGCGTCACAGACCCGCTCTCGAAGGTGAACTCGTATGTCTATGACGACGCCAACCGCCTGACCAGCCATACCGACCCCAACAGCCGGGTGGTCTCCTTTGGCTATGACAACGCCGACAACAAAACGTCCTTCACCGACGGCAGGGGCAAGATCACCAGCTACGGCTACACGGTGCGAAACCAACTGTCCTCGATCTCCTACCCGGACAGCACCAGCGATGCCTACACCTACCTTGCGACCGGGGAACTGAGCGTCAAGACCGATGGGCGGGCGGTGACCATCACCCACGCTTATGACGATGCGGGGAGATTAACGGGAAAGACCTACAGCGACAGTACATCCTCGGTGACGCTTGCTTATGACAACGATGACCGCAAGATCAGCATGACCGACGGCACCGGGACCACTTCCTACGCCTACGATGATGCGAGCCGATTGACCACGCGCTCGGCTCCCTCCGGGGCGTCCTCCGTCACCTACTCGTATGACGCCGCGAACCGATTGACTACACGCACCGTCGCCGGAACCTCGGTGACGACGTTTTCCTACGACAACGCGGACCGGCTCACCAGTCAGACCGACCCCGGCAGCCTGACCACGTCCTACGCGTATGACAACGCCGGACGAACGCTGACGACTACGTATCCCAATGGCTCGGTGCAGACCAAAGCCTACAGTTCGACTGAAGCGGATCTGTCCTCGGCTGTGACGAAAACGAGCGGGGCGGTGACTTTGGACAGCCACTCGTACACCTACAAGGGAGATGGCAGGCGTTTGACCGAGACGGTCACCAATGGGGATGTGATTACCTACGGGTATGACAACGCCGGGCAACTCACCAGTGAGGTGAGGACCGGGACGACGGCGTACAGCATCTCGTACACCTACGACAACGCGGGCAACCGCGCCACGAAGGTGCAGGGAGGGACGACCGACACTTACACGTATGACAACGCCGAGAAGCTGTCCTCTACCAGTTCCAAGACCTATGGATATGACAATGCGGGCAATGTGACAAGCGTAACCAGCGGCGGGGTGACGACTTCGCTGACCTGGGACGCGGAGGAGCGGTTAAAGACCGTTTCGGTAGGCGGCACGACCACGCAGACCAACACTTACAACGGGCTGGGGCAGCGGGTAAAGAAGGTAGAGGGCGCCAATACTTTCACTTTCACGCTGACCGATGACGCCATTGATAGCGATGTCCTCAGTGACGGGGCGGCCTCGTACATGCAAGGAGCGGGCGGACTGATTGGCGAGACGCGAGGAGGAACCAGCAAGTACTACCATGCCGATGCTTTAGGCTCGACGCGGGCGATAACCAACAGCAGTCAGACCAAGACGGACAGCCTCGACACCGACGCCTTTGGGATGAGCGTTGCGGTGACGGGAACCACGCCGACGCCCTTCGGGTTCGCCGGGCAGCACGGCTACCAGAACGATTCCGTCACCGGGCTGATGCGATTAGGGCATCGCTACTACGACGCCAGTGTAGGACGCTTCCTCTCCCGTGACCCGATACAGGATGGATACAACTGGTACGCTTACGTAGGGAATGATCCCGTAAATGCCGTGGATCCGGAGGGGTTGACAGAAAAGGGAGGATGGTTCTGGGGATTCGGAGCGGGGCAGGTGTGCAATCAGAATGATCCATCTATACCTATCTGCTTCGATTTTCAGGGGAAAGTGGTTCGGATCAAACTTCCGAAAGGATACGAGACCGACCCTCTGGTAGTGGATGTGGATTTCGTGAAAATCGGCCCCAATCGATGGATTCATATAACACCTTCCATTGATGGGACTCTGTACGTCCGTGATGGGCAAGTACATGGTCACTGGTATCCGGGCACTGTCCCGGATGACCCGAACTATCCCGGCTTCCCGTCTAACATGGGTATCGGGAATGGCAAGACTCAAAGACCGCCCAAAGACATGACAATTGACGAGGCTATCAAAAAACACATAGTCCGTCCCGTCAAATAGAAGGTAATGACCAGGCTCTTCGAGCGCTGTATCTAAGAGTCTGGTCGTTTCTCGCTCCTTACAGGAAAACAAACATGAAGAATATGAAAACGGTGTGGGCGTTACTCCTTCATACAGTAGCCGCTTCGTGGGTCACGGCGGTTTCCTGCATTTGGCTTGCAGCCTGCCTGTCAATTGGGAGAACGCCGATGTATGTAGCGGAAGGACCCGACAGACTACTGGTTGGCTACTGGTTATCTTTCTATAAAATTAGTTTCGTCCTCATTTTTGTCTCGCCCGCGGCGTCCCTGTTGGCAATCATAATGCATAAGAGTATCGTTGCCGCAGTCATCTTGTCCGTGACGCTGGCGCTCCTCATTTTCCAGCCCTATTTCGTGCAATGGTACTTTGATTAGTTCTGAGACCCGCTTAGCGTTAGCAAGGACCGGCACCCCGCCCCAATCGGGCCTTTCGTAAGACGAGGCGGTACGAGCAAGTATTACCATTTTCTTGTCATGATAATAATCACGCCGATTTTAGGGCTTATCATCCTCCTGATGGCTTATTGGATTGATAAACATCATTAGGTAATTAACTTGCGGGTTCCGCGACGACGCCGACTGAATCGGAACATTGTTACCAGTGGATGCTGGATCGCGCGGCATGAGGGATTGTAGAGGTGACTGTAATTTTGATCCTGTTGCCGAATTGTTGGCTGTCTCAAGTCGCCTACACCAGACGCATCAAAGGAGGTACCCGCGCTGACCTGGGACGCCGAGGAGCGGTTAAAGACGGTCTCGGTAGGCGGGACAACGACCCAGACCAACACCTACAACGGTATCGGGCAGAGAACCAAGAAATTGGAGGGAAGCAATACCTTCACTTTCACGCTCAACGACGACGCCATTGATAGCGACGTACTCAGTGACGGTGCCGCCTCGTATATGCAGGGAGCGGGCGGACTGATTGGCGAGACGAGGGGAGGAACCAGCAAGTACTACCACGCGGACGCCTTAGGCACGACGCGGGCGATAACCAACAGCACTCAGACCAAAACGGACAGCCTCGACACGGACGCCTTTGGAATGAACATCGCCAGCACGGGCAGTACGCCCACGCCCTTTGGCTTTGCGGGGCAGCACGGCTACCAGAACGATTCCGTGACCGGACTGATGCGGTTAGGACACCGATTCTACGATGCCAGCGTCGGAAGGTTCCTTTCCCGTGACCCGATTCAGGATGGCGATAACTGGTATGCTTACTGCAACAACGATCCCGTTAACAAGATTGATCCGACGGGCCTTATCATACCCAAAACGCCACCGCCATCGCGGCACGTTACTGATCAAGAAGGGTATCCTGTCATCATTGGGGGAAATCCGCTCAACCACCATGGGAATGCAATGACTTACGGGGGGGTAACCTATATACATGACGAGGACGATTGGGATCTCTATAGGAAGAGTCCAAAATGGCGTGCACATGAACACTGGCATGTCCATCAGGAATGGGAAATGGGTGAACCCTGGTTCTTGATAGAGATTATCAAGGAATACATTACGGTGGGTCATGACCTCGCTCCCTTAGAGCGGGATGCGGACGACCATGCAGGCATTTCTCGCTAAATGTAGAGAAAGACCGCGCTCCAACGACGATTGAGTGAATATTCTGGGGAGAGGGCAAAACCTCTCCCCAGGGAAATCAGGATCTCCCGATGAAGGTTACCAATAAATACTTTAAGTACGTACTCCTCCCGATCTGTGCACTATTATTAGCGCTACAGAGCGGCTGTTCTCAAGTCAATTCCGTCATTGTCATTAATTTCATGGATCGTGCTGTAAATGTAGATTTAGATGGATATGAACTAGTTCATCAACTTGCTCCTCACAGTGTGTATATAAACAAGGGGGAATATATGGGATTGGGAATCAGCAATGATGTAAAAGTGACAACTGCGGACGGCCATGTCATTCAAAGGAAAAAATTGAAGAAGCAAGATACGAAAAAAAGTACCGAGAATGACGAAATTTATGTAATAGAAATCAAATAAATGGGCTGGGGCAGCGAACCAAGAAAGTGGAGGGCGCCAATACCTTTACCTTCACGCTGACCGATGACGCCATTGACTCCGATGTGCTGAGTGACGGCGCGGCCTCCTACATGCAGGGAGCCGGAGGACTGATTGGGGAAACGCGAGGCGGGACAAGCAAGTATTATCACGCAGACGCTCTGGGAACCACACGGGCGATAACCAACAGCAGTCAGACCAAGACCGACAGCCTGGACACCGACGCCTTTGGAATGAACGTGGCTGTCACGGGAACCACGCCCACGCCCTTTGGGTTTGCGGGGCAGCATGGTTACCAGAACGATTCCGTTACGGGGCTGATGCGATTAGGGCATCGCTTCTACGATGCGAGTGTCGGCAGGTTCCTCTCCCGTGATCCCATCCAGGACGGATACAACTGGTACGCTTACGTCAACAATGATCCCGTTAATAAGGTTGATCCAGAGGGGGTCAATGGGGTTATCATCAACGATGGAAAGAATACAGTCGATGTCGTCGTCCAAATTCCTAAACCAGATGGAAAGTCTATCTGGATTGTTATCCCTTTACCACCCGGTAAAAAGACGAATCCTATTCTGGATGGCGAAGGGGTCTTTATCAAGGGGAAAGATAGGGATGCATACTTTCATGTAAGAGATCCTATCCATTCGTGGGAGTTTGAGTACCACGTCCACGATTCAGTCGTTGATGGTTTCCTCGTCGTACCGACCGATCCGGAGAAGTGGCCACGGCGAAGCCTTAAAGAGGCGGAGAAATATAAGTGGATAGTCGACAAGTGAGAGCCTGACTTTCTAACGATAATGGCAAACTATGCCATCTTTCAGTTTGGAGAACTAGTAAGACGTCGTTCTCCAAACTGATTTTTAGTTTCGATTTCCTCTTTATGCGAAGAGTCCTATAGCATCATGAATACAACTCAAAATCGTCGCACATTTGCAATTACGTCACGAAACAACAAAATTCTTCGGTTTGCATTACACATTGCAATTTTGTGTGCAATAACTACAGCTCTTTTGGTTATTAAAATATTCAATGACACAAACATGAGTATGGACATAGACTCATATGAATCTGGTCATGTACTGGCTCCTTTTATCGATAGCGCTGAAATCGCAATCAATGAAGTATACGTTGGTAACGAACGCGTACAATGTGACTATGCTCAACATTTCACAGAGACGAATTTTATCCATGGGAATTGGGCTTCTGGGATTATATTTATTCGTAATAATACGATAGTTCTTTTAGTTGAGGAAAAGCCTAGGAAAAGGTATTTTTTCAACGGTAGATGGAATCACATTGAGGCAGGTGTGACCGTAAAAGTAAGTTCGAAAGCACAGGCTCTTATTGACAGCCTCACAATGCACTAAACTATACCGTCACGGTTCATAGAGGTCAGCCATCAGAAACGTACGTTTTTGAAAGGCCAGCAAGATCGGCGACCCATTGGCGACCAGCCGTCGGGCGATTCGGCCTCCTACATGCAAGGGGCGGGCGGGCTGATAGGGGAGACGAGGGGCGGAACGAGCAAGTATTACCACGCGGACGCGCTTGGCACGACACGGGCGATAACCAACAGCAGCCAGACCAAGACCGATAGCCTCGACACGGACGCCTTTGGGATGAATGTCGCCAGCACGGGCAGCACGCCGACGCCCTTTGGCTTTGTGGGGCAACATGGCTACCAGAACGATTCCGTGACCGGACTCATGAGGTTAGGGCATCGCTTCTATGACGCCTCGGTGGGACGGTTCCTCTCCCGTGATCCCATTCGAGACGGATACAACTGGTACGCTTACGTAGGGAATGATCCCGTAAACAGCGTTGACCCGGAAGGGCAGAAACCGAAAAAGCACGTCGGAGTTCGGAACCTAACGGACAGAGTAATCCCTATTGTGTTCGACGTCGATGATCCCAGCTCCAACGATCCGACGCGCACGATAGTAATCAGGATCGACTTACCTCCCGGTTATGAGACGAATCCTGACCTCCTTGACATAGATTTCGTAAAGACCGGTCCCAATATATGGCGTCACATCATGGGGCCACTCTTTCCGTGGGACAGAAACGTAATCGGTGACATAACGCCCTATGGATCGAAGCACGTATCTGTCAGCGGGGATACCTGGGGCAATAGCCCTAATGCCCCTAATGCCCCTGATTATCCCGACAACATGGGCGTTCCCTGGCTCCCACACTACAAAGTGACTCCAGATAAGGCCGAACACATCAAACACTGGATCAGAAAAATTCCGAAAAAATAACAATTGCTCACAGACGAGAGCCCACCGCCATCAGGACAGTTGGCTCTTGTCTGCGGGCGACTCTATGGAAGGTATTGCTATGCAAAGTCTGCGAGCGACCGTTATCGCCATTCTGCGAGCTGTCCATGTCGCATTTTTACTCATCTCACTCAGCGGCTTCCTGTTCTGGGTCGTGTACTGCCTGCGAGCGACTTATTGGCTGGGTCATATACCGATTCGTATGATCGATGACCCGAAGCTCGTCCTAATGGGCGATCCGGTGTGCAGTTACATGCTGGACGTTCTGTATACCCCCTGGTACGGCGATGTTATCACTTTTTGGTGGTTCGTCCCGATTCTGTCCCTCCTGGCTTACCTGGGATTACGTTACGGGTTCAAAGTTCCGGTGTCCAGGGTGGGCAAATGGCTCACCTGTTGTTATGCCGTGAACGTTATCGTTCTGATAACGGTAGGCTGGTATTTCGTACTCTGGCAGATGGATTAGCAAACGTGGCGAAACTTCGTTTCAGACCAAAACGGGCAACATGGCTACCAGAATGACTCGGTGACGGGTTTGATGCGATTAGGGCATCGCTACTATGATGCCAGCGTGGGCAGGTTCCTCTCACGTGATCCCATTCAGGACGGATACAACTGGTACGCCTACTGCAACAATGATCCCGTTAATGGCGTGGACCCGGAGGGATTGATGGCGTGGGTGTTGGCGGCGGGGGCGATCGCTTTTCCGGAAATTGCCATTCCGGTAATCATCGTCATCGGTATTGGCGGCATCATCATTGGCATAGGGCATGCCATTGATTACTTCAATCAACCCAACTTGGCAAAGCGCGATAACGACGACTCCCAGGTACGAAATGGCCCGGCGGCCCCACGAATACGTAAGAACACTAGGAAAGAGGCTGAGGAGGAGGCGAGAAGGAAAGGCGGCGTTGAGCCAGTCGGTCCCGAAGACCATAACGATGGCCATGGTCCGCACTATCATCCTGGCGATCCAAATAATCCGGGTAACGATAAGAAACGACATCCAGTCTTTGGTCACTGGCATTACTACTTCCCCAAAAGTAGAATGTAAGATCGTTGCATGCTCATAGGAATGGCTTTCATATGACGGAGCGGCCTGCCTGGAATAGGCAGGCCGCTCTATACTGATCCAAACAGAGTAGGATTCTATGAAAACGGATTTTGTAAACCTTGTAAAACGCGGTGAAACGGAGGGTGTGCGAGCCGTGATTGGTAGTTTCGCCATCTCGGATTTTTATGACGAGGAGGGCTTTCCACTGCTATTTTGGGCGATTCAGGAGGGGCATTTGGACGTCGCTAAACTACTGATCCAACAGGGCGCTAACCCGGACACGGCGGCCGAAGGAGTGACAGCCCTGATGAATGCGGCAGCGGAAGACGATATCGACGCAATCAAACTATTGATAGACCTTGGAGCTTCGGTCAACCATCATGAGGATCAAGGAACGGCTCTGCATAGCGCCTGCGCGTATGGCAACTTAGAGGCGGCGAATTTACTCCTTTCCCGTGGGGCGAACGTTAATGAAACTAATGCTGATGGCGAAACGCCGTTATCTTTTGCAAAGGAAACGGGTAACGCTGAAGTCATCTCGTTGCTTCTCCAAAACGGAGCTCAAGAATAGGTTTTGATTCTCGGCGCGACGCCGGGCGGGGATGTAAGCGGAAAGTCATATCAGTTACGACGAGGGCGATAACCAACTCCTCGCAGACCAAGACCGACAGCCTCGATACCGACGCCTTTGGAATGAGCGTCGCCAGTACGGGGACGACGCCTACGCCGTTCGGGTTCGCCGGACAGCATGGCTACCAGAACGATTCCGTTACCGGACTCATGAGGTTAGGGCATCGCTTCTACGATGCCTCAGTAGGACGCTTCCTCTCCCGTGACCCGATCCAAGACGGATACAACTGGTACGCCTACTGCAACAACGATCCCGTTAATGGCGTGGACCCGAAAGGGTTGACTGACCATGCTCACGACAAACCTGGTCATGTGGTCAATAACTCGAAAAAATTTGTACCCATCGTTTTCGACGACAACGATGGTCATGTGGTAAAAGTGCCATTACCGCCGGGATGGGAATCGAACAACGATACAAAAAGTAATGGGGCAGTTGACGTTGATTGCATTCCCCTTCCAATACCTAGGAAGTGGGTTCATTTACTTCCCATCACCACCGACATTGATGACGAAGGACACTTCATCGCACCCAAGTATTTCCCACGAAGTAAGTGGCCGTTTACTATTGAGGATCGGGATGTAGATGACGATCCAAATTATCCCGGTTGGCCTGGCAATATGGGAATAGGAAGTAAGGGGCGCAAGCCGAAACCAATGACGTGGCAGGATGCGGAAAAGAAAGGATATATCTATCCTATTGGGTCACATAAGCCCTAATAATAATCCTCAAGGCCACGACAAATGACATAGGTTGGGGTGAATGTAACATTCACCCCAACCGTACAATTATTATGATGTTATACAAATAGCGTAGCATAATCTACTGGACGGAAATCCATTCTGATGACGACAAACTGGAAATACTTTTTTATTATCGCAACAATCAGCCTATCTTATAGCGTTATTGATTTTTACTTCGTTGAATCGGAAACCGTGCTATCTATCATAGCGCCTGCTTTGATTATGAGTTTACTTTATCCTTCTCGTCTACCCCTATCATTAATTCTATTGTGGGGAGTACAATTCTGGGTAAATGTGTTTTTACACTACTTGTCGAATGATGCGCCACGAAATTTTTTCAAGGTAGCCGAGAATATTCTTTTCTACATTTTTTTCTGCGTTCCGGTGGGAGTCATAACAGGGATATGCGGATATATATTGCGACTTTGTTTGAACTTTATTGTTGATAAATTCAGAGGCGTAGAGCGATAGTAATAGACATAATATAATTTATATTGGTTTATAACATATTCATCTTATAAGAACGTCACGACGGGCGCAACCCTGACCCAAACGAACTCCTGCAACGGGTTAGGCCCGCGAGTAAAGAAGGTCGAAGGCAGTAATGCGTTCACCCTGACCGATGACGCCATTGATAGCGATGTTCTCTCCGATGGCGCCGCTTCCTATATGCAGGGGGCGGGCGGTCTGATTGGCGAGACGCGAGGCGGAACCAGCAAGTACTACCATGCGGACGCTTTAGGGACGACGCGGGCGATAACCAACAGCACTCAGACCAAAACGGACAGCCTCGACACGGACGCCTTTGGAATGAACGGCGTCGAGGCTGTTGGTCAAATAGTTTTTGGTTGGAGACAGGTTTGCCTTTTTCAGGGAATGAGAAGCCTCGTCGTTGCGTAGTGAAAGGCGATGACGGAAAACAGGCGGGTGACGCGGCGCAAATTGCTACTGGGAACCGGCGCGGTTCTGGCGACAGGGATTGCAGGCGGCGCGATGACTTCCCGACGAATCGTGGTCGAGCGGCGCACGCTGGCGCTGCCCCGATGGGACGCCTCCGGTTTTCGCATCGTACAACTGACGGATGTTCATCTGGATCATGAAAGGGCGGTTCGACAAGCGCAGGAAGCCGTCCGTATTGCGCTGGCAGAGAAACCCGATGTCATTGTCTTCACCGGCGATTTCGTGTCCAAAGCGATCCGTTCGTTCAATACCAATATCGCCACCGCGTTCCGTGAACTGTACGATGCCGCCTGCCCCTGCCTCGCGGTTCCCGGCAATCACGATTACCGGGGCAAAGATATTGACCATCTTCAGCAGATGGTAAACGAAACACCCTTCCGGTTGTTGCGTAACGAGTTCTTTGACATTGCCGGAGTCACTATCGCCGGTATCGACGACGGATTATTCGGGAGAGGAAATCCCAGCTTCTTGCGAACGACCCGAAAATCTCATTCCCTGATTTCCCTGTTTCATGAACCCGACTTTGTGGATTGGATGCCTCAGGAAGTCAGTCTCCAGTTGAGCGGTCACAGTCATGGCGGAGAAGTTTGCCTACCGGGCGGTTTTGCGCTCCACACGCCCAGCGCCGCGAAGCGTTATATCAGCGGTTTCTATCCCAACGCCCCAGTCCCGCTTTATGTCTCACGCGGCATCGCGACTCTCAGTCCTATGCGTATCTATTGCCCGCCGGAAGTAGCGGTACTGACTCTGGTAAGCGCGTAGCCGCGTTTCCCGAAGGCTATCTGCCTGTCAAAATCGTGATGAACACGCCGTAATCTGGCAGGAAACCACTTCCTAAAAGGCGAAAGAGAGCCTCAGGTCTTGACCACGAGAGGGACAGGTTAAATGTCAGAGACGATTCGATTAGGAATTATCGGAACAGGTGGTATCGCACGCCACCATTTGAATCAGATAAAGGCGATTGACGGCGTCGCCGTGACCGCATTGTGCGATATCAATCCTGCTGCTATTGAGAAAGCGCAGACGCAGTTCCCCCATCTGGCGGAGGCGTTCGTCACGGCGGACTACAAAGAATTGCTGAAACGGGACGATGTGGATGCCGTCCTCGTTTGTACTCCGCATACGCAACATGCCGACCAGTTGATCGATGCCGTAAATGCCAACAAGCATATCCTGATGGAAAAGCCGATGGTGTGCTCGGTGGATGATGCCCACCGTGTCTTGAAGCATATTGAAAACTACGATAAGGTCGTCGCGCTTGCCTATCAGCGTCACGCGATGGGGCAATTTATCTTCATCCGCGAGAAGATCGCGTCGGGTGAGGTCGGCGCAGTGACCTTCATCAGCGCATTACAGTGTCAGGGTTGGAAGCATGGAACGGCGGGAAGCTGGCGACAGGATCCTGCTCTTTCCGGCGGCGGCCAGATCAATGACTCCGGTTCTCACCTGCTCGATATTCTCCTGTGGATCACCGGGTTGACCGTTGCGGAAGTCTCGGCGTTTATCGATAACTGTGGCACTCCTGTCGATATCAATTCCGCGCTTGCCTTCCGCTTCACCAATGGCGCTCAGGGCAATATCTCCGTCGTCGGCGATTCCGTGATCGGCTGGCACGAAGATATTTCGATCTGGTGTGAAAAAGGGGCGTTCCTCTACCGCAACGGTTCGCTTACCTTTGTGGATGGACAGGGACAGAGCCACAAGATGGACGATTCCAATCTGCCGTCCTCGCACAATATCGATGAGGATTTCATCGCAACGATCCGGGGCGAACACGGCCCTGCCGCGCCGCCGCTCTGCGGTCTGCGCACCATCGAACTGACGGAAGCCGCATGGCGTTCCGCCGCGCAAAACAGCGCTCCCGTCAAGATGAACTAGATTCCGCCTCCACCAATAAACCATGAAGGGGCGGCGGGATTTATCCCGCCGCCCCTTCATGGTTTCGCCTTACGCTAAACGGGCGGGTTACCGCGACAGAGACTTGGCTTTCGGGGCGACATCGACATTCTTGGTATCGGTAGCGGCGTTCATCCCGCTTGAGCCACGACCAATACCGACATAATTAAAGCCAGAACGGGTCACTTTAGCGGGATCGTAGATATTGCGCCCGTCGCACAGGATATTGCCCGACATCGTTGCGCGGAGTTTGTCCAGGTTGATTTGCTTGAACTCATTCCACTCCGTGACGACAACTACCGCATCCGCTCCTTCCGCCGCTTCAAAAGCGTTCTTGGCATAGGTGATATTCGGGAAGTATTTCTTGGCATTTTCGATAGCAATG
>CAIVZM010000049.1 GCA_903910385.1 uncultured Armatimonadota bacterium | reverse complement strand
GGGAGAGGGGAGGAATCGGCTCTCTCAGGAGCCGAGGAGGGGTGAGGGCGGGACAGGGCGGGAAAGAGGAGCGTTCCTCCACGGGTGAAATTTGTCACACGGTATCGCCGGGGATGAGGGAGACTGGAAGCGTTGTCTCCGGGGATATCCGCTCTCCGTTGAGTTGTGCGACCAGAAGGTCAATCGCTTTTTGCGCCATCCCCGCGCAATCGGTGCGTATGGTGGTCAAATTCCAGGCGCAGGTCAACGGGCGTATCAGTCCGTCGAATCCGGCGACCGCCATATCATCGGGAATTCTCATGCCTCGATCCCGCAGATATGTCAACATTTCATAAGCGCACTTATCGTTCCAGCAGGCGATAGCGGTCGGTCGTGCGGACGGGCGCAACGAGTTCCATTCGTTCCATTTCTCCCAATCGTCGGGACTCAGGATGGCTCCGGCGCTCCATTCCAGTACCTCCATCCCCTGCTGTGCGGCGGCTTCCCGGAAGGCGTTTTGCCGTCGCACCAGCGATGTCAATGCTTCGTTGAAGGCGCGGTAGATAACTCGTCGATGCCCCTGTTGGTAGAGATAGTCGACAAGCATCCGCGCCCCACCCTCGTTATCCACCACCACCGACGGCAACCCCGGAATCGGGTCAACTATCGACACGACCGGCAATTGGGAGTTTGCCAGACGTTCTACCAGCGGATCATCCGGTCGGGCATAGACGATCAATCCTTCGATTCTACCGTCCATCAGATTGCTGAAGACATCGTCCACCGAGTTTACGCGAAACGCGCCATGAAGCAACAAGTCTTTCCGGTGGTGATTACATCCTTGCTGCATTCCTCCGATCAGTTCCGCCCGAAAGGTATTACGCAGATCGAATTCATTTGCGGAAACGCCATAGATTCCAATGATATCTGTCCTCCGGTGACGCAGCGATCTGGCGACGACATTGGGGTGATACCCCATCTGTTGCGCGATCTCCCAGACACGGGCGCGGGTGGTTTCGGACACACGAACATGATCCGATTTTCCGGTCAGTACGGCGGAAACGGTCGACCGGCTGACTCCTGCCTGTTTCGCCACATCTTTCAGAGTAATTTTTCGTTGATTCAGCATGGATAACTACTGCAGGATACCCAGATTTCGCCCCGGATGCCAGAGTTTGGCGCAAATTCCTGATTACTTTCCGCACATTTCGCAAACGGGACACAAGTCCGGCAGTCCGGTGTGTCGGGAGAGTGGTCAGGATCAGGCGGTCGCGGTACGGAGCGCTGGCGCGGTACGAGGCGCTCAAGCGATACGAGGCGTTCACGCAATACGAGACGCTAACGCGGTACGAGACGCTGGCGCGGTACGAGGCGCTCACGCGGTACGGAGCGCTGACGCAGTTCTGGCGAATAAGCTTTGTTTGGCTTAGAATTCGATGATGCGATCTGCAATATTTCCCACAGGAGCGCCCGAAGCTTGCGCTGAGGCGACGAGGAGAATCGATGCCAACGATCACTGTTGAGGGGCGCGAGCGCTCTTATCTCGTCGATGCGCCCCGGAATCCCCGGGGGCTGGTTCTGGTCTGCCATGGCTTCGGCGGAAGTGCGGGAGATATGCGGAAATGGGCGGGGTTTACGAAGATTCTCGATGCCCATTCCTTTGTTATCGCGTACCTCGACGGGCTACCGGATGCCGAGGGGAAGCGCAACTTTCAGGTGGAATACCAGTTTCAGAACCCGAAAATCAATGATGTGATGTTCGCTCAGGAGCTTGCCCGGCAACTTGTCAATCAGTACAAACTCGATCCGAAGCGCGTCTTCTGCACCGGGATGTCCAACGGCGCCGACTTTTGCTACTATCTGGCGCGGCAGAAAAATCCCATTGTTCGCGCCGTCGCGCCCGTTGCCGGTTGCATGATGGTGTGCTGGGACAAGACTCTGATAACACGGAACCGCATCCCGATCATGGAGGTTCACGGCGACAAGGACAACATAACGCTCTGGGACGGCGATTTGCAAAACCGCGATGGCTGGGGCGCGTACTACGGTATCCCGGCGGTTATGTCCCACTGGGTAAAAGTTCAGAGTCTCACCGAGCGCGAAATCAAAAGCGTCGGCAAGATCACCCGGACACGCTGGTGGACAAAGCGCGACAGCGCCGAGTATATCCTCTACGCCCTCGAAGGCGGCGGCCACGATTGGCCTCCTCATCTGGAAGACCCGAATCGCAGTCTCGCCGAGGAAATCCTGCTGTTCTTTGAAACCCATGTGTAAATGGGTAAAACCCATGTGTACACGGGTAAAACCCATGTGTAAATGCGCTTCGCGCCAGTCGTCCTCTGGACGAGGTGCGGAGCGCATTCAGGTTATTCGCGATGTTATTTGTAATGTCATTCGCGATATGATTCGTCGGGGAACCTGATCCGGGAAGGTTCAGAAGCGGGCGGAGACGCCGACGGAAAGCAGGTTGCGGTAGTCGATTCCGGCGGAGGCGTCCAGGCGTACCGGGCCGAGGGCGAGGCCTACGCCGTAGACGAACTGGTCACGGTCATAACCGCCGCGCAGGGAGACGCCCTTGACGGGCATGATTTCGCCGCCGCCGTGGAAACTCAGACTCCCGCCATTGACCCCGGTCATGTTGTGCAGTTCTATCGCGGTCCGCCACGGTATCCGATTCCCGATTCTCCCGCCGATATTGCCGCCCAGATCGATTGCGGGGTAGAGACGGTAGGAAAAATCCGCCGGAGGCGGAGCCTCGCCGCCCAGATCGGACTCCTTACGAATGGTCGCCGGGAGGGTGAAGGTGGGCGACAGGAGATACCGAATGGTTCCGCCCATCTGCCAGGAGAGTTTTTCCACAGGAACCGACCCGGAGACCGGCATCAGATCGGTGCGATAGCCCAGATCGATATCCGGGTGGGCGTCCCGCTCATGATTATAAGCGCGACCCGTGAGAACACGGTTGCTGGCATCCGCGATAAAGGAAACCCCGGTGTAATCGGCGCGGATATACTTGGCGGAGACTCCCATGTACCCATCCCCCAGACGGAAGGAATACGGGACGGCGATTGTGAGCAAATCGAGGAAACCACCGTCTGCGCTCAGCGTCCGCTTGTCGTTGTAGGGGCCGGTTCCGTTCCCGGAGATCAGTTGCGCGACTCCGGCGACCCCGCCATAGGAGACAATACCGACATTCTTATAGGATAGCCCGACAGCCGGAGCGACAGAGAGCTTCCCGTAGATCGGCTTACCGTCGATGATGTTGCCGACCGCTTGTTGGGCGAAATCATAGAGATTGTCCAGATGATCGATGACCGAGTCCCAGTTGACATTGGCGGGATCGTTCTTGATCTGGTCGGTGACCTTGTTCAGATCATCGATATAGCGGAGGGCGTCCCAGTACGGCACATTGTTTCGGGAACTCATCTGCAAGGAGAAACTGACATTTCCGGCATCCGCCAGCAACGCCGGGTTGAAGATCGAGGCACCTGCATCGTTGAGCATGGTCAAATAGATGCTTCCCATGCCTTGCGCTCGCGCATTGGGAATCAGACGGGTCTTGTCCAGCTTGAACGGCACCACCTGCGCCGAAGCATTGCCGCCTACCAGCAGACCGACCGTCGCACACAAAACGCCGCGCAGGAGCGCGGAGGAAATCGTCGTCGCTTTCCGGGTTTTGTTTCGGGACGTTTTCCGCGTATGTTTCCCTGCCCCGACGTCCGCTGTTCGCTGATTCGTCGCCCGGCTCAGAATGGTGTCGCGCTGAATGGTGTCGCGCTGAATGGTGTCGCGCTGAATGGTGTCGCGCTGAATGGTGTCGCTATACACTGATTCGCTATACACTGATTCGCTATACTCTGATTTGCTATACTCTGATTCGCTGTACTCTGATTCGCTGTACACTATTGATCGCTTTCCCCTCAGAATTGTATAAGGCGATGCGGAACCCCGTCTAAGCCTACCCTGCCCCCATTGTACCCGGAAAATGGTATCGCCTCGCAGACATCCATCGAACCCGGAATCCTGATAACCGGGGTCACGCGCCGGGAATCATGTGGGGCGCCCGCATGGCGGGGAAAGCGTCATGCGAACGCATGACCGGGAGGGCGTCATGCGAACGCATGACCGGGAGGGCGTCATGCGAACGCATGACCGGGAGGGCGTCATGCGAACGCAT
>CAIVZM010000048.1 GCA_903910385.1 uncultured Armatimonadota bacterium | reverse complement strand
CTTCATTCTTAAGAATGAAGCGCCCCGGTCTTTGTCGTTTCTCTTATGATCGCCTACAATCAGGAAAAGCTTGCCAGATTCTCTGCCAGGTTTTGCACTCGCAACATTTCTTTTTTCGTTTCCATGACAAAGCCCCCCTGTTCCAGAAGCGTCGCCTGTCCTGTCACACCGCCCGGAAAGATCGAGAGCGGCGAGCCATCCTTTTTCACAACCCGCCAGTAAGGGACGGAATCATCCGTGCGACGGGCAATCGTGCGGAGCGCTTTTTGCATTGCGGCGGGACAGGTCACATCCGCCTGGTGACGCATCGCCAGTTCCTGACGAAGCAATTCCGTCGTGATGAGTTTGTTCGTCGGTAACTCCTGAATAAATGCGGCGACAGTTTCGGGGGATGGAATCAACATCGTCCCTGAACGCCCAAAAAACTTCTCCCGTTCCGGCGAAATAGCGACAACTATATCCTGCGAAGCATCCATACGCTTTCCTCCTGCACAAACCACTCATCGGCAAAAGCGAAGGCCGGAACATCGTTCCGGCCTTACTGTTTCTTCGCACCCGATTTCGCCGATGGCGACTCAGGGACGGCGGCGGAGGAATGCAGGAATGTCCAGATCGTTGTCCGCCGGGACACGGGTCGGTTCCGGTTCCGGTCGTCCCAGAATCGTCTCCATGCGCTTCATTGGAGCGGGGCGAGCATCGAAGCCGGTCGCCAGAACGGTGATACGAACCGCTCCCTGCAAACGCGGATCCATAACGGTGCCAAAGATAATATTGGCATCATCGGCGTCCGTACGCTCACGGATAAGGTCGGCTGCCTCATAAACTTCCGAAAGGGTCAGGTCAGGTCCGGCAGTCACATTGACCAGCACCGCACGCGCTCCCGTGATATCGGTTTCCAGCAACGGCGAGGAAATCGCCTGTTGCGCGGCTTCCATGGCGCGATGGTCGCCTTCCGCGAAGCCGATGCCCATCAGGGCGGAACCCGCGTCGCTCATGACCGCTTTGACATCGGCGAAGTCGACATTGATCAGACCAGGAATCGTGATGATATCGGAAATTCCGGCGACTCCCTGTCGCAGAACATCGTCGGCCTCCTTGAACGCTTCGATCAGCGTCGCCTTTTTCTCCACAACGTTCAACAGGCGATCATTGGGGATGATAATGACGGTGTCGACATGATCTTTCAGATGGTCGATACCTTCATCGGAGAGTCGGGCTCGGCGAGGACCTTCGAAGCGGAAAGGACGGGTGACTACAGAGACAGTGAGAATACCCATCTCTTTCGCGATTTCAGCGATAACGGGCGCGGCGCCGGTTCCGGTTCCGCCGCCCATACCGGCGGTCACAAAGACCATGTCCGCGCCTTCAAGGGCCTTCTTGATATCGGATTTGCTTTCTTCCGCGGAGGCTTTGCCGATTTCCGGGTTACCGCCTGCGCCGAGACCTTTGGTCAAGTTTTCGCCCAGTTGGAGTATATGCTCCGCTGCGGATGTCCGAAGCACCTGTATATCAGTGTTCATCGCCCAGAACTCGACGCCGGACAATCCCGCTTCGATCATGCGATTGACGGCGTTCGTGCCACCGCCACCGACGCCAATGACCTTAATCTTCGCAAACGGTTCCGGCGCCATCTGTTGCTGTCCCATTCTGTTCACCACTTCCCCCTATATCTCCGCCTGCGATACGTTCATTTGTTTCGTTTGATTTCCACTCCCGATAGTAAAGGCGAACTCAGGGGAAACAGACAAACGCACGTTTGAATAACTGCGGACGCGCTTATAAACAAATGTTTGCTATCCCTACATATTGATAGCGCTTTCCCCCTATGATAGCACAGGTTGTGTTCTTTCGTATACCAAAACGGAAATTTTATCGAGAATGGTTTTAAAAGAGGCTTGAATTTCCGGAAGAATATAGGCGTATAGTTAACGCATCCCCAGAAATGACAAAACGAAGAACGGGCGTTTGAAAATTGGCGATGACGACTCAGGCGGCGTATACTGTCGCCGAAATGTCCTCTACTTATTCGCCTCCCGCCACGCCGCAAAAACCTCTCCGGATTCTGGTCTGCAATGACGATGGAATCCATGCTCCCGGCCTCTTTGCCCTCAAGGCGGCAATAGAACGCGCCGGTCATGAGGTAACCGTTTGCGCCCCGCATCGTCCCCGATCCGCCGCCAGCCATGCTATCACCATGCACAAACCTCTGCGCCTGCAGGAATTCACCTTTCCTGATGGAAGCAAAGGATATTCCGCGTCCGGCACTCCCGCTGACTGCGCCACCCTTGGCCTTGCGGAATTGATGAATAACCGAGCCGATCTTGTGGTGTCCGGTATCAACCACGGGGCGAATCTGGGATGGGATGTGATCTACTCAGGGACAGTGGCGGCGGCAATGGAGGCTTCCATTCTCGGCTTCCCTTCTATTGCCGTATCTATCACCAGCTATGACGAGACACTGCACTGGGATACGGCGGCGGATTTTGTCGCGCAGACCCTGATACCAAAAGTGGCGGTCAACGGTCTGCCTCCCTTTACACTGCTCAATGTCAACGCCCCCAACCTCCCCGCCGAAAGCGTTCGCGGGGTTCGTCTCGCGATTCAGGGTGAACGCCACTATATCGACCGGATCGAAAAGCGACTCGACCCTGCTGGTCGCGCTTATTACTGGCTGAGCGGTCATCTCCTTGACGGGGAACCGCCTGTGGATGCCGACACGCGCGCCGTCTCGGAAGGCTACATTGCGGTTACTCCTATTCAACTGGACATGACCGCATACGCCTTCATGCAAAACCTGCGCGAATGGGCGATAGAGCGATAAGGCAAAGAACGATAAAGATTTGCTGATGAGGCAAATACGTTCCATCCAAGACTGATTATTTCCCCAATAAGTTGCTATAATCTCAATATGCAATCGACTCCGGAACTACCTGACCATCACCCGGTCATCGCGGGCTACCACATCGGCGAGGAAATGGGACGCGGTCCTCTGGGCAAGATCTATCGCGCACACC
Source organism: uncultured Armatimonadota bacterium (assembly GCA_903910385.1). Lineage (GTDB taxonomy): Bacteria > Armatimonadota > Armatimonadia > Armatimonadales > Armatimonadaceae > CAIVZM01. The sequence goes on along the minus strand of CAIVZM010000048.1, from coordinate 98,029 downwards.
ATGAGCAAAGCGGTCAGTGGGCGGTCTTACGTGGCTTCGCCCGACCGGACGGAGTAGAGGAAGCGCGGTGGGATGCCGCAAAAGCGCAATTTCATGACCTTCTATCCGCTCACCAGAGTCTGCCTGCGCATCCCGCCATTCAGAAGATACTGGGATTTGGCGAAGAAGAGGGTCTGTTCTGGGTAGCATCCGAGTTCTTTGAAGCAAAGACACTGCACTATGTGCTGACGGAGGAAGGTCCGCAGGCGCTCGCGTGGGCGATTACTCTGTTCCGTCAGGTAGCCGACGCGGTCGATTGGGCGGGACTGCACGGATTATGCCATACCGACCTGACACCATTCAATATCCTGATGGTACGCAGTCCGGAACTTGCTCCCGGCGAAATTCAGGTCAAAGTGATCAACTTTGGACTCGCCCATGCCCGCCGTAAGTTCGGTTCCCGCTACGCCGCGCCAGAACAGATGGTCGGAGGTGAGGGGGATCGGCGCTCCGATGTTTATTCGGTGGGCGTCCTCCTCAGCGAAGTCCTTACCGGAAAACCGCTCATCGAAGGCGAAACGGCGAACGAAATCGCCGCGAAGGTGCGCTCTGCGCCCGTGCCTGTTTTCCCCAATTTCTGGCCCGCGTATGTGCAGAATATCCTGACCGCAATGCTGGCGCGTGACCCGGCGCGACGTTATGACCGCGTCACTCAGGCTATCGAAGACCTTGCCGCCAAACGGAACCCCTCGTTTTCCACAGACCTTGCAGACCGCGCCGATGCGATACAGGGACTTGCCCCGCGCGAAGCGGTTGAAAAAGCGCGGGAGATCGAGCGACAGGTTCGGCAGGAACTGAACATGGGCGTTACCGCCAGTGAAGCGCTGCCACGCGGTTCCGCTTTTGTCTACGGTTCATTCGCGCCGGATACCCGCATTCGCCTTCAGGAATACGAACAATCGCTTTCTGAGCAAGATTTGCTGGAAATTCGGCGACGATTGACTCCAATTCATGTTATATAAGTCGGATGACCTGTCCAATGCAGGTCTTTTCGGAAAGGTTTACTATGCGTTTTTTGATTCGAATAGCCGTTCCCGTCATTGCATTGTTGATGACGTTCTCCGTTCGTTCCGCACATGCGGACGATCTCTTTGCCGTCCTGAAAAAGACTCCCGAGCTTTCTACCCTGGCAAAGCTCATCGAGGTGGCAGGACTCTCCGATGATTTGAAGACGGCTCCAGTTCTGACACTGCTTGCCCCCACCAACGATGCCTTCGCCAAACTGCCGAAGGAACAGACCGAAGCGCTCCTGAAGCCGGAAAACAAGGCGACTCTGCGGTCAATCCTGCTTTACCATGCTCTCGCCGTCAAGTTTTCTTCCGTCGATATCCGTGATCTGCCCGTGGGAAGTAAAGGGCCATCTGTCGCCGGACCAGCTCTGGAATTGACCAGTTTCGATCCGCCTACGATTAATGGCGTCGCCAAAGTCATCAAGACGGATATCAACGCGGATAATGGCGTAATCCATGAAATCGACGCCGTCCTGCTTCCGCCGTCGATGGTCAAAAAGGCGCCTGCGCCCGTAACAGCAAGCAAATCCTCCGGCGAAGCCATGACCGCCGCCGCAACCGAGACCCTCGCTGCTACCCTGGACAGAGTCCCTGAATTGTCGATGTTCGCCGCTCTAGTAAAGAAAACCGGACTGGGAGACTCGCTGGTAAAGCGCGGCCCGCTGACCATTTTCGCCCCGACCAACGCGGCGATCGCGAAAGCTTTCCCGGTTCTGCCCAACACGATCGATGATAAAGTCACCGCGATTCTGATGCGCCATGCGGTTGCAGGAGCATACTCCGCTGCAGACCTGACGGGCATGACGGGTCAGTCGCTTCCCACCGTCCAACGTGGCGCGACCCTGAAAGTCACCGGGAAGGACGGCAAAGTCCTGGTAAACGGCGTCCCGGTCGTCAAAGCGGACCTTGCTGCGAAAAATGGCATTATCCACATTGTGGATGGCATCCTGCCGCAGTAATCTCCCCGGTTCTGACATTCGAATTCGGGCGACCAATGGTCGCCCGAATTTCCCCTTTAAGACTACCCTCGCACCCGGTCACGGATATCGATCAGATTCTTCATAATATGGGACAGACTGCCCTGCCACGAAGCGATTCCGAAGGCGTCGTGTAAATCTTTGTATAAAGTGAACAATTCTTCGTAGACAGACACCGCCGCCGGGTCGGGTTGATAGTCTGTTTCGTTCAGGTGCGCCATGTAGCGTTGCGCGGTGAGCGCATCCGGATACGCCCCGCCCACGACCGCCGCCGCGATTGCAGAGCCTAACGCGCACGTTTGACTGGATCGGGACGTTCGCATCGGGCGATTGAAAATATCCGCGTAAATCTGCATCGCCAGGGAAGACTTGTCGGCGATCCCGCCGCAAGCGATGACCTGCTCGACCCGGACATCATACTCTTCCAGACGCTCCACGATCATTCGCGCCCCAAACGCCGTCGCTTCGATCAGGGTACGGTAGATCTCCTCCGGGGTAGATGCCAGCGTTTGCCCCACGATCAATCCTGTCAAACGCTGGTCTACCAGAACGGTGCGATTACCATTGTTCCAGTCCAGCGCAATCAGGCCGCTTTCACCGGGTTGGAGTTGCGCGGCGGCGGCGGTCAATTCCTCATGCGTCCGCTTGCCGCCGAACTGACTGACCCACCAGTTGAAAAGGTCGCCGACCGCCGACTGCCCCGCTTCCAGACCATAAAATCCCGGCAAGACCGACTCCGGGACAATCCCGCAAAGCCCCGGCACATCTGGCAGATTCTGCGAGAGCGGCGCGACCATAATATCGCAGGTCGAGGTGCCCATGATCTTCACCAGCGCCCCCACCCCGATTCCCGAACCGACCGCACCCAAGTGAGCGTCGAAAGCCCCAACAGCCACCGGCGTTCCCGCCTTCAGACCGAGCTTTTCCGCCCATTCCGGCGTCAATCCGCCCGCTTTCTGGTTGATGGCGACCGCCGCCGGAGAAGCGTCCAGAGCCTCCCGCCAGCGCCCCAGTTCCGGATGCAGGGATGCCAGAAAATCCTTTGCCGGATAGCCGCCCCAATCCGTGTGGTACATTGCCTTATGGCCCGCCGCGCAGATTCCCCGAAAAGGCGTCTTCTCCGTGCCGGTCAGAATCGCCGGAATCCAGTCGGCGCATTCGATCCATCCCGCAATCGCCGCCGCCGTCTCCGGAGCGGCTTCCGCACACTGCCACATCTTCGACCAGAACCACTCTGAAGAATACGCGCCGCCGCATTTTGCCAGATATTCCGGATGCGAGACTTTCGCCGCTTCCGTGATCGCCACCGCTTTTAACGCGGAGGTATGGTCTTTCCAGAGCCACGCCATCGCATTCGGATCGCTTGCAAAGGCAGGGTTTTCCGCCAGAGCGCGTCCGTTGACGTCTACCGGTAGTGGGGTGGAACCGGTCGTATCGACCCCGACTCCGATTACCTTTTCCATCGCAAAATTCGGATCGTTCTTCAAAGCGTCCGCAGTCGCTCCACGTACCGCTTCCTTCGCCCCAAGCAAATAATCCGTCGGATGCTGTCGCGCCAGTTCCGGGTCACGCGGATCGAGAATGATTCCCGATTCCCCATGCGGATACGCGAAGACAAACGTCCCCTGCTCCGCACCATCCGACACCCTTACCACCAGTGCACGCACCGTATTCGTACCGTAATCAAGACCAATCGTATACATTTATGACTCTCCGAGAGTATTCTTCAGATAGTTTACGCTTTCATCCGCCCACTGCGCTTCAAGGGCTACCGTCGCCGGAGTATTCTCCTGATAGGGAGTCCATAACTCTAGGACAGCGGAAATACCCCCCGGTAACTGCCGCATCAGCCACGGAATATTCAACCGTCCCTGTCCCGCCGGAGCGCCTTCGATGATAAAGCCCATCTGATGCACGACGCGACGAATCGTAAAATCCTTGACATGCAGATTGACGACATAAGGCGCCAGCGTCTCAACGACAACTTCCGGTCCTTCCAGAGAGCCGAACGAATTCACCGTATCCAGGCAAATTCCCACCCGATCCGTTCCCAGCGTCTCCACGATTTCGCGGAGCGTTCGCGCCGGGAAGCGGTCATGATTTTCAATCGCCAGTTTGACCCCCGCGTCGTCGAATTCTGGCAGGAGCGGTTTGAGTTGGGCGATACACTCGTCCAGGGTAGGTTCATCTTCGCCTTTATCGACGACAACCCGTACAAAAGGCGAACCGAAACGTGCTGCAAGATGCAGGTACGCTCGTAAATTTTCTGGTTCTATCCCGCGAGTTCCTATTTCGATAGCGATTCCGACATCAGATGCGCGTCGCTCAAAAGCGTTCAAATCTTCCGGAGAAAGAGACGTAAGGGGCAGATTGTCCGCCACTTGCAGGACGGACGCCCCGTAGCCTATCGCCTTTTCCAGCAACCCCATTGCCGACAATGGGGTCGCCGGAAGCGGATAGCGGGAAATTCCGATAGCCCAGGAGAATGTGTAGGAACTGATTCCTAATTTCAAGGGATTTATTTCCCTGCTGTCCACCCACCATCGATGATAAGGGAACTGCCCGTTACGAAAGCCGCCTCATCCGACGCGAGATACAGGGCAGCGGCGGCGATCTCAACAGGTTGTCCCATACGCTTGAGCGCCTGAGTGGATGCCATATCTTCACGCGCTTTCACCGGGTCAGGATATTCCGCCAGTCGCGCCTGCACGAAGGGCGTTTCCACCCTTCCGGGGCAGATGCAGTTGCAACGAATGCCATCATCAGCATGATCCAGAGCGATACATTTCGTCATCCCGACCACGGCAAACTTCGTCGCCGTATAAGCGAACCGGTCACGAACCGCGACAATCCCGCCAATCGACGCCATATTGACGATAACGCCCTTCTTTCGCGCCACCATTGCAGGAAGGAAGGCTTGCGTCACAAACATCACTCCCCGAACATTGACGCCATACATCCGGTCAAGGTCCGCGCCGCCGGTAGTCAGGATCGTCCCCACATGCCCGATTCCGGCATTGTTCACCAGAATATCGATGTAGCCGTCATTGGCGTCGAGAGCGATTTGCGCCGCCGCCTTGACTGAGGCTTCGTCGGCGACATCGCATTCGATGCAGGTAGCCGACGAAGCCTCAGTCAGAGAAGCGGCGACAGCATCGCCCGCCTCTTTGTTGCGTTCGAGAATGACGATCTTCGCTCCGGCGTCCGCATACGCCCGCGCAATCGCCTCACCAATTCCTGACCCTGCCCCGGTAACTACCGCGACCTTTCCCTGTAGAGAAAACATAACCCGTCCCTTCGGCGCGATTTATCGCGCCGGGACTTCCCAGAGCGTCAACGTTTCCGCGCCTTTGACCAGAATGCGATTATTGGAGACGGCGGGACTTGCCCAGACCTGACTGTCGGCGACATCGTACTTCGCCGCCTGCAACAGACCCTTTGCCGTCTTGTTATAGACGATCATTTCGCCGCCCGCATCGAAAGCAAGCACATCCGCGCCGACATCGTAGAGGGTGACGTTCTCGCCTTTGTTCCCCTCACAGGCCCAGAATACCTGCCCGGAATCCAGAGTCATCGCAACAATCTGTCCGCGCCGCTTTTCATTGACCGCATAAATCCGGTTTCCATCCAGAATGGGGCTTGATGTGGACATGGTGACATTCCGCGTCGCCCAGAGTTGAGCCGTCTCCCACTTGCCGCCTGCCCGGCTGATTTTATACGCAATCGTCTCGCGCATATTCGCTCCGGTGATAATCGTATCGCCGACAATAATCGGCGTAATGGAATTATGGTTGAACATATTCTGACGGTTCGGAATCCGCCAGAGAAGCTTGCCGTCCACCGGGTCAAGGCTGATCCAGGAGTTGTGCGCCGCCGTCACGATCTGCCGGAAGCCAGCGATACTGGCAATCTGCGGGGAGGAATACGCCGGGCCTTCTCCGCTCCATTTCCACAGAATCTTCCCGGTGTCTTTATCCAGAGCGAAGAACGCCCCTTCGTCCCCCTGACCGGCATGGATATAAATCTTCTTGCCATCAACCAGAGGAGAAAGCGCCGCCCCGCAGATGGGCATGGGGACGGTGAACATCGATGCGAAATCCTTGCGCCAGAGGACTTTCCCGGTGGCGGCGTCGTAGCAGGTCATCATTCCGCCGACGCCTGTTATGTACAGTTTTCCACCGGCGATCAACGGCGTCGAACGGGGAGCCTTGCCCAATTTTTGCGCCGGGAAAATAACGCTATCGAACGGCGCGGATACCGTATCCTGCCAGATCGTCTTGCCATCCTTCATCGAAAGGCAGTACGTGATTTCATTGTCCCCTTTACGCACCAACGCATATGCTTTATCGCCCACAATAATGGGCGACGAATGCCCTTGACCCACCTCAATCGACCACTTCTTCGTCAGGGAGGAAGGCCAGGTCTTCGGAATCGGGAAATTGGAGACCTTGCCGCTTCGGTTCGCCCCGCGCCACTGATTCCAGTCATCCGCCTGAACGCCGCTTACACCGCTTAACACTGCCGCAATGCCGATCAGCAGAGGGACGCCTTTGAAAAACCGCATGATAAAACCCGCTTTCGCTGTTGCCAATGCCACATTCAGGAAATGTGACACAGCGCCATGACGTCTGAAACAGAGATAAGAGGCTTACAGTTCCTGAGAGATGTTAGTAGTCCTGGTCTCCGGCACACAGACCCGGACTTTGCGAACACGCCTGCCGACCATTTCCGTCACCGTAACCATCGCTTCGCCATACGCCACCGCATCGCCGACACGAACCGGGGCGACGCCTTTGTTCGACAGAATCCATCCGCCCAGAGTATCCACTTCCGTCTCGACGCCTTCCAGATTCAGCGTGCGCTCCAGCTTGGTCAATGGCATACGGGCGTCCACGTTGTAGCAATCCTTACCCGCCGGTTCCATTTCCGGCGTCGTACGGTCGAACTCATCCTGAATATCGCCGACGATTTCCTCGATAATGTCCTCGATCGTGACGATTCCCGCCGTGCCGCCATATTCGTCCACCACGACCGCCATGTGCTGGCGTTGCCGCTGGAATTCGCGTAACAGTTGATCAATCGGCTTGGTTTCCGGAATACGGGGTAGATCACGGGCGATACTGCGAAGGCGTTCAGCATCAGAGAGATTGACATCTCCTTCCACTGCCTCACGGGACAAATCCCGGATATGGATTAGCCCAACGATCTCGTCCGGCGATCCGCCTTCGATCAGGGGAAGACGAGTATACTCGGACTCGTAAGCGCGACGGGCGTTATCGACGATACTGACTTCCGTAGAAAGAAACACGACATCCGGTCGCGGAACCATGACTTCCCATGCCTGCCGTTGCGAGAAATCGAAGACCTGATTGACCAGATTCAATTCGGAGGCGGTAATCTCGCCGCCCTGATGGCTTGCTGAAAGGATCAGGCGCACTTCCTCTTCCGAGTGCGATTCCGTTCCATGCTCTTCCGCGCTTTGCAGACCGAAGGGACGAAGTGCAAGACCTGCAATGTAGTTCAAGGCGCGAATCGGCCACTGAAACACTTTATAAAATATATCCAGCGGGTAGATGACCGCCAGCGTCACCTGCTCCGCCCGCTGAATAGCCCACGATTTCGGCGCCAGTTCGCCGATGACAATATGCAAAGCAGTAATAATCGTAAAGGCGATGATGAAGGAGACCAGATGCTTCGTTCCATCACTCAGACCACCGAAAAGCGGTTCAATGAGATGCGCAAAAGCGGGCTCGCCAATATATCCCAGACCAAGCGAGGCAAGTGTGATACCTAACTGGGTCGCAGAGAGATATGCATCCAGATGACGCAAGGCCTCACGGGTCTTAGCCGCCCCAAAAACGCCTTTCGCCGCTAATTCTTCGATGCGGGTCGCTCGCACCTTCACCAGCGCAAACTCTGCAGCGACGAAAAAACCGTTCAGAAGAACCAAAAACAGTGCGAACAGAATTTTTAGCGTGGATTGTAAAGCGTCGGACACGTTGATTATTCTATCCTATAGCTTTCGAAGGCGAAGCGTTCCCGACCTTTCCATTCTAAAATAACCCGTAATAGCGAGCGTGAGGTATAAAATCTCGCGTATCCGGAGGGGCATTAAGCCTGCCCGGAATACCGCAGATGTTGGAGAGGAAGTTGTAAACAGCGTTCCGAACTCCATTGCTAACCGAAAATGCGACGACGCAGGAACAGAACCCCGAAAACCGGAACGCAAAGCGCAATGACCGCAGGTTCCGGGGCGACGGATGCCACCGTCACATTGACGTTAAACGGCGTATCGGGCGTCAGTGGCGTGTCACCGTCCAGTAAAGTGATTGTCCCCGTGTAGGAGCCTATGGGAGTGGATAACGGCGCGGATACCGTGAAAATACCATTGGTCACCGATTCCCCGCCATTGAGAACGACAGGAAAATTGAGAAAGAATAAAGCGCCATCGTCTGTGGTCAACGGCGAATCGATCCGCAGAATAAGACCGGTCAGTTCCTGTGGCGCCCCCCCCACCGGATTCGTCACTGTCGCCGTCATCAGACCAGACCCGCCGACCACAATTGTCAGGGGGTCATTCAAAAGCGTCAGCGTCACCTGCGCCTGCGCCGGTTTCGCCGCCAAGATTCCCATCATCAGAAAAACGAACAGGATTCCGAATTTTCGCATACACCCTCCTACCGATTCCGCCTCAGCAAAAAGCGGAATCGGATGCAATTACAGGTCATGGCGCAACGATGCGCTGAGACAGAGAAAAGGTTCCGCCATCATAACGAACGGTCAACGTCAGGATACTCGTCTGACCGGGAGTCGCAGCGGAGAGCGGGAAACTCAGGTTCCGGTCAACAGATGCGCCGACCGCAAGCGTCCCAATCGACAATGGTAGGGCTGTCGTAGTTCCTGCCACATTGAGCTTCGCACCCGTGATGGCGACGCTCTTCAAGGCGATATCGCCGGAATTAGAAAGGCGGATAGCGGCGCGAATCGTATCCGAACGTGTCAGCGATGCCACCGCAGAAACACGACTTATCGCCGGGCGAATCGCCCAGATTTTGCCGGAACCATACTCCCCGACCAACAGACGTTGCGCGTTATCGGAAAGAGCGCACAGCGGCGAAGCGAACGACTGCGCGACACGACGCACCGTTCCACTGGCGACATCCACCGCAACCACATCCTGATACTCCAGTCGCTTCCCTTTCCCATCCGAAATCGGCCCGGAGTAACGTGTGACAAACAGATTCCCGACCAATTCCGCCGGGAGATTGGATGCATAGAAAAAGGAGCACCCATCAGCGGAAGCGCTGGGTCCCATTCCGTCCGGATTCGCCGGGTCATGCAGGAAGAAAGGCCCTTTGTTGAACAGATTATCGTAGGTAAGACTCAAAACCCGCGAATACCCCTGTGATGACGGGTTCAGTATCGGGGCATCCGAACGGCTCCGCCAGTTGACGTTGGAATAGCCATAATCGCCGCCCTTTTTCGCCTTGAAAACCTGATCATAGACATCCCGCGTCAAATCCGCATTATCCAGAGAATCGAACAGGTAACCACAGCCCGCTGTACCGTCCCCGTTCGTTTCGACACGGTTAAAGTTATTGGTAAAGTAAAGCGCCCCGTCCTTATCGAAAGCCAGACCGAACGGATTACGCGCCCCGGCGGAATGGACGCGCAGTTTTCCGGCGCCAAGTGTTGCGCTATACGGCGCGGCGTTGTCCTGATAGAACGCCTGATTACGAATAGCGCTACTGCCATAAGGGTTGGCGGCATCTTCCACATCCGCCACCTGATTCAGGTCTTCGATCATGCAAATCGTCCCGCCGAGGGCGGAATCACCAAACATGACCCCATTTCCGCCGAGCCAGAACCCTTTGCCGTTGAAATCATCGGTAGAGCCGGATGTCAACTGCCCCTGCCGACCATTTATTGTCCGAATACCGATACTGACATAAAGCGAATCGCCTCGAACCAGAATCTGGTCGGCATTATGGTCTCCGGTGGGAATATTAGCGACAATACGGACACGGGTTTCGCCAGATTCGCCCCAGACGCCATTTCGATTATCGTCGGTCAATTTGAGTAAGTGGTCGTGGTTGAAGTTATTCCCAAAGAAATTCCCTTCATCCTGAACCGTCACATACAGGGCGGTTTTTCCCGTTTTGCCGGTATGGAAAGCGATTCCGATTCCGCTATTTACGAAGGCAGCGGTCTTTTTGTCCGATAAAACGCCGGTCGCCGGGTTGTACCGAAGACTGTAGACATTCCCACTGTTCGACATCACGTACAGACGATTGTCAGGTCCGAAGACCATCTGTGTCGGTTGGACGCCGGAGCCTAAATCGCCCGCGAGTTCGATCCTGAGTTTGCCGTCATAGGCGGGGGCTACTTTCGGTTGCGCGAAGGCGCCGATCACCGGGAAGACGAGAGTCAGTCCCGCGACGCCGAATCCAGTGATAAGCGGTGCGGAACGAAGTTGCCGCTGGCGAATTGGTTTTCGCTGATCCTGAAAAACCATAGACTTTCCTTTGTCTGACAGGTTAAAGTGGCGCGACGATGAGTTTGCTCCCCTGCTCCGGGGATGACATGCAATAATTCGCCATTTTTTCTACAAACTCCTCTACAAACAACAAAAAACAAAGGTCGCGCCGCTCAGCGGCGCGGCCCCTGCTGCTCATTGGTCACATGGACGGCAAGAGCGAATAACCCGATCAATCCCACAGTGGTGAAGGTGAGAAAAAACCCGAAATAGAACGGCGCGTTCCACCACATCCCTGCTGCGCCTCCGATCAGGCCGGTAATGACGGACGCTATAGTCCAGTTGATTAGGACGCTTTTTATGGTCGCGCCGCCACCCTTCCCTTTCCTTGCGTTCATGGTTTCCGTTCGCTTTCTATTATCCCGGCTTCCAATCGGGTTTGCGTTTCCAGCAAGAGACGGCGTCCTTCCCCGGTGGCATCGAAAAACCGGGCGTAGGGGCGTGATAAGGGTAACAAAGTCCGCTCGGCTTCCGGCAAAAGATTCGCCCCCAGATAAGCTTTACCCAGACCGATACGCCATGCCATCGCTCGCCCCCAATCCGTCATAAACGGCAAAATAACCAGCGCTATTCCGATAACATCCAGAATCCGGCGGTTCGCCGCCAGAGTCGGGCTTTGCGTCACGCCGACTGCGATGAGAATCCCGACGCCCACAATCCGCAGTAAAAGAGAGACAATCGCCCGCGTTTGACGGCGCATTAGTTCCGTCAGGGCAGTTTCAATTTCCGGCAGGGGTCTGGAATTCTTCGGCACGAACCGATTATATCAGCGTATCCTGGCAGAGAAATTTCGATTGATCACGTCCCGCGCAACTCCGCCGACTCTCCTGTGCGGTACACTGATACCAGAAACGCCTTAAAAAAAGGCTTCGACAGAGAGGTATTGACGTGCTCCAGGTCGCCCGAATTATCCTGTTTTTGTTTGCAGTCTTGATGATTGCCGGAGGATTTGCCGGTTATGAGGAAAAGAAATCCATTATCTCGCTGATTGCGGGAGTCGTTTGCGGCGGATTGGCGCTGGCGGGCGGAATTTTGCTGACAACCAACCCGAAAATCGCGCTTGCCCTCGGCTTAGCGGGAGCGATTCTGGGACTCGGCGGCATGTTGCCCCGCGTTCTCAAGTCCGAGAAACCGATTGAGCAGCGAATCTGGCCCGGCATCACGGTAGTTGTCGCCTCCGCATTGACCGCCATCGTTTCCGGCGCGACGCTGGCAACCTTGAAGAATATCCCCCGATAACACAGAGACACCCCATCCGTGATTGGCTTGAGCGTTTAGCTTAAGCATTCAGTTAGCTTGAGCATTCAGTGCAAGCCAATCCGGTCTGTCTACAAATTACAATCTACAAATTCCGTCTACAGGTTCTTCTGGATAAATTCCCACTCCAAATCGCGGAGATGCCGGGACTGGCGCGGGTCGCCGATACCGTGACGCGAGGTGGGAGCCGGGTACGGCATGAACTCAAAGTTCCGCTTTCCGGCGCGTTGTAGAGCATACACCAGCTGCACCGAGTTCTGGAAATGGACATTGTCGTCCATCATGCCGTGCAGGATCAGTAATCGCCCGGTCAGGTCGGCGGCGGCGCCTGTCGAGGTTGCGGCGGCATACCCGGACGGGTTGTTCTGCGGCGTATCCATGTAGCGCTCGGTATAAATGGAGTCGTAGTTACGCCAATCCGTCACCGGAGCGCCAGCGATACCGATTTTAAAGGACTTGCTGTGCGTCAATGCATACGCCACTATCGACCCGCCGTAGCTCCATCCGGTAATGCCCACCCGCGCACCATCCACATAGGGAAGCGATTTCAAGTACGTGATCGTATCCTCATAATCCGCCAGTTCCCCCGCGAACAGGTTCTTATAGGCAGACCAGGCGGACTTTGCTCCCTGAGCGCTTCCCAAACGGGTATCGCAGGTGACGACCACATAACCCTTCTGCGCCATCAACTGATCCATATTGCCGGGACGCCAAGAATTTTCGACGGTCGTCGCACCGGGGCCGCCATAGACTTTCATCCAGACCGGGTATTTCTTCCCCGGTTCGATATCCGTCGGCTTCAGGATTTTCGCCTGCAAGAGAGAGCCATCGCGACCTTTGATCTGGACGAACTCCGGTTTCGAGAACTTCCATTCGCCATACGACTTCTTCACACCGTCATTCGATTCCAGCAGGCGGATTTCCGCGCCATCGGTTCCGGAACGCATCCGGTATTGCGGCGGAGTGAAGGCATCGCTCTGGTTATCGACAAAGTAAGCGCAGGAAGGCGAGAAGTTAGCCTCATGGTCGAAGTCGGAGGTTGTCAGCCGTTGCGGCTTGCCCCCTGACATTGCCACCCGGTATACGTCCTGTTGAAGCCACGAACGTTGCGTACCGCTGAAGTAGACGTTCTGCTCCGCACTATCCACCCCGTAGAGTTTGCGAATATCCCAATTCCCAGCGGTAATGGTCGCATTCAGCGTCCCATCCGCACGGTAGCGGTACAGATGCCGATAGCCCGTGCGGTCGGAAAGCCACAGGAAGGTACCATCCTTGAGCCATCGTGGGTTATCGATGATCTCCACCCACGCAGGCGTTTTTTCCTGTAGCAGTCGTGTCGTTTTACCCGTTGATGCATCCGCAATCAGCAGTTCCAGAACGGTCTGAATCCGGTTCTGCACCTGAAACGTCAGGCGTTTGCCATCGGGATGCCAGGCGAAACGCACAATCAATCGGTTCGCGTCCGGGTAGCCTGAAACATCCATGAAGCGGGGCGCCGTCTTACCGTCCGCCGCGACAACGCCCAGCGTCACAATCGGGTTCGGATCGCCCGCACGGGGATAGACCTGCCGTTCGATATTTTGCAACGCGGGAAGATTATCGATAATGGGAAATGGCTTAACCGGTTGGTCATCGATCCGCAGAAAAGCGATGTTTTTACCGTCCGGCGACCAGGCGTACCCCTGCGTCTTTCCGCGCCCGTACACTTCCTCCTCATACACCCAATCGAGTCTCCCGTTCAGGATGCTCTCGCTTCCGTCGCGGGTCAGTTGCCGGATCACACCGGGAGCATCCACCGAAGCGGCATAAAGATTATTATCGCGAACAAAGGCGATGCTACGTCCATCCGGGCTGAATCCCACCTCGCGCTTGTTGGGCGCCTCCGCAACCTTGACCGCCTTGCCCGCGGAAAAATCATAGATATACAGCGCATCGCCCCGTGCGATCAGCGCCTTCGTTTCATCGTCGCTGAAATTGAAGTTGGATTGTTGCGACACCTGCGCCGCAGCTCCGGCTTCCATTCCTGCCGCTTTCAGCGCCGCTTCCATCTTCGCCGGGTCATGGAACGGCGTTGCGGCGTCCGTGCGGGCGTCCACCGCCATCAGCTTGCCGTCGCGTGGTTGCAGGTAGCGATTCCCGTCCTTGAGCCAGCGTGTGATTTCGGGACGGTCGCCCCAGAACGAGGCGCTATTCAGATCATTGAGCGAGTTGAAGACCTTATCCTGTGCGAAGGTAGTAGGAACGAGAAGCAAAGCGCAAAGCGCCAGTAGCGAAAAACGGATGCGGATTAAAGACAAGCGGACAGTATCCTTTTTAGGAAGTTTCCGTATTATAGGAGCAACCGCCACTGAATACCAAGTTCTGTTCCTGAAGGTAACGAACAAGCGGAAATGTTATCCTGTCGCAACAACTCCATGGGAAGTATTTGATGCACCGAAAACCCCGTGCAGGCATTGACAGCGCTATATCTGGACGGGATCAAGATAGGCGACAGGAAAGTACTGGCTGTTGAGGTGGTCGAAATCTTTATCGGTGGTAATGAGCGTTAACTGATAAACGAACGCCGTCACCGCGATCCACAGGTCGTTCTTGCTTCCCACTTCGCGACCAAGATAGTGGCTATAGGTTTCGACGCTGACATAGGCATCGAGCAAGTTCGATCCACTGAGCGGTATAACCGGGTAGTTCGCGAGCAGGCGGTTGAGTTCCGCCCATTTGTTCGCGCCCCAGTGATTCTTCTCCCCAAGAACACGAATTTCCGCAACAGTTACATAGGAAACGTAAACGCGGTTTCGCCCCGTAAACAGTTCGAAGTGCGCTTCCAGTTCGGCAATGAGCGCACTGCTACTACCACCCCGAACAATATGGAGCAGGATGTTTGTATCCAGCAAGTAACGTTGTGGTTCAGCAATCATGCACCCTTGTTACTTCCCATCGGCAGGTACCGGGTAATAGATTGAATTTCACCGTTCGCTTCGAGACGATCTAATTCAGCGTGCGCGGCTTCGCGAGGCAATTTGACACGCAGTTCATGCATTCGGGTGATGATGCCTTCGATAAGGTTTTTTGTTGTCGTACCATGCATTTCCGCCTCGCGACACACCGATTCGGCGATTTCGTCGGGCAGTTCAATAGTTAAGTTCACCGGAGATTGCTCCTTTCGCACGTATAAGTTTCGCTCACAGTATACCGTTACTCACCGTGCAGAGGGCTTTCAGGAAGTTTCCGTATTATAGGAGCAACAGCACCCGAATACAAAGAGCTTCGCTTTCAGATACAGCGGGATGAGACTTTAGGGAACAAGCACAGCGACAACGAGAAGAGCAAATCGCCCATAAACCGGCTTTATTGTCGCGGAACTTGCCCTGATTACCAGCGTCGATTTCGGCTATGGCCCGCAACGATGGAAAAACTGGTGGTCAGATGTCAAAAACCGATGGGGAATGCCCGCCCGGTTCCGATTGCCGTGGGACGAACAGCAAAAGCGTGGTTGACGCTACGATTGTCTCCGGAGCGTGGTATATTTTACCGGATTCAAAGACGGATTTTATTTTCTGAGGTGTTTTGACGTTATGCAAATCGCTGTGTTAGCAGGGGACGGTATCGGGCCGGAGATCATTGCTCAGGCCGAGCGAGTTTTAGAAGCGGTCGCGCCGGATATTGCGCGGAAGTCGGCGCTGGTAGGCGGAGTCGCCTATGATGCGACAGGACATCCCCTGCCCCAGGAAACGCTGGAACTCTGCAAGCAAAGCGATGCCGTACTGCTCGGCGCGGTCGGCGGCCCGAAGTACGACACCATCGAACCGCCGGACTTGCGACCGGAACGCGGAGCCTTGCTGCCGCTGCGCAAGCATCTGAGCCTGTACGCTAACCTGCGTCCCGCCATCCTCTACCCGGCGCTGGCGGATGCCTCCTCGCTCAAACCGTCGCTGGTCGAAGGCGGGCTTGATGTGCTGGTCGTCCGCGAATTGACTGGCGGTCTGTACTTCGGGCAACCGAAAAGCAATGACGGCGAACGCGCAGTCGATACCTGCGTCTACACCCGACCGGAAATCGAGCGTATCGCCCATGTCGGCTTCAAGGCGGCGCGGAACCGGGGCAAGAAACTCTGTTCGGCGGACAAGGCGAATGTGCTCGAAACGTCGCGGTTGTGGCGCTCCGTCGTCCATGAGGTCGCGAAGGAATATCCGGACATCGAACTGACCGATATGCTGGTCGATAACTGCGCGATGCAGTTAGTTCGCAACCCCAAACAGTTCGATGTGATCGTCACCGAAAACCTGTTCGGCGATATCCTCTCCGACGAAGCCGCGATGCTGACCGGAAGCCTCGGAATGCTACCGTCCGCCTCGCTCGGTTCCCGCGAAACCGCCACCGGCGTCTTCGGGTTGTATGAACCCTGTCACGGTTCCGCCCCGGATATCGCCGGGAAGGGAGTAGCCAACCCGCTCGCCACCATTCTCTCGTGCGCCATGCTCCTGCGCTACTCATTCGGGCGCGATGATGCCGCAACGCGGATCGAGTCCGCCGTTTCCGCCGTTCTCGCGCAGGGCTTACGCACGCCCGATATCGCCTCGGTGGGCGAACCGACCGTAGGCACGATTACCATGAGCGATGCCGTCCTCGCCGCCCTGAGCGCGTAATTCCCCACACGATGCCAGAACCAGAAAGACGGGATAATCAGCCAGTGATTATCCCGTCTTTGCGTTACTTCGTCAGCGATAAAGCGGCGT
Source organism: uncultured Armatimonadota bacterium (assembly GCA_903910385.1). Lineage (GTDB taxonomy): Bacteria > Armatimonadota > Armatimonadia > Armatimonadales > Armatimonadaceae > CAIVZM01. The sequence continues at coordinate 81,477 of CAIVZM010000048.1, read as the reverse complement.
TCAGCAGGTCAAGGCAGGACGTTTGCGTGATCGTTGTGTAGATCGGCTTGCGTTCGGTTTCGTGCCAGTAGGCATTGATTTCATTCTGGTCGGTGCGGGCGATTCTCCACAGGGAAGTAGCGTTCGCGCAGATATAATCCCGGATCGCCTTCCTGCCCGGCGTCCCTTTTTCCGGCAAAACAAGCGCAAGGTTGGCGAGATAACGCATGAAAATCCCTTTGAACTGTTGCTGATCGTGGTTTAACTCACCGCCGACTTCTTGCAGAATGGGGACGCCGTTACAAAGCGGAGACATCTTCGTCATGACCGCTCCGGCGATTTTCACCGCTTGCTCGCGGTACATTTTGTCCCCCGTGATCCGCGACAATTCGACCAGACCGCCCAGAACGACGCCCTGATTGTATGTCCACGTTTCCCCGTTGTTATTTTTGCATTCATGCAGACCATCGTTGATCAGGTTATCGGCGTTGATCATGCCGGAGCGTGCAAACCAGTCCCATTCCTTCTTCGCCCATTCCAGATAGAGTGGCGTGCGGGTCTCGCGGTACAACTGTGTCGCCAGCACGAGGAACAGTTCGTTGGTGATCGCGTTTTTGTACGTCCGCGTGAAATTCCACCAAACGCCCCCGCCGCAGGTATCATCCCAGTACGTGGTCATGCTGTCGAAGATAATTTTTGCAGCGTCCAGACAACTGCGCTCTTTTGTCAGGCGGTACGCTTTGACCATAACGATGCCCGCCCACGCTTCATCATCGACGCCGTCACCCATCACTTTTTTCAGCAGAACCTGATCCGTCGCCGCATGATGGATCTGATCATAATAGCGACGATTCCCTGTGATTTGCGTGTAATCGATCAGCGCCTCGAGGGTATTACAGGTATTCCAGGCGTTCTGCTCATCGCCCCACTGCGAGTAGGGTTCGGTGCGGAACCGCTTCGTTTGCAACGTTTCGACAAGAATATCCGCCTGAGCCAGATAATCGGCGCGTGAGGGCTTATCCAGACTGATCAAAGCCAGAGCAGGTACATCCCCGGCACTACTGGCGGCGAGCGTCGCGGTCGCCTGCAAAAATCGTCTTCGAGTCAAACTTGGTCGGGAATTCAAAGCATATCCTCTCGGAGTGAAGCGTAAAAAGATCGAAATACGCCCTCACGTTTTTCTTATCTTCGCCGCATCCGATGGTATATCATTCTAAATTTCCGTAGAGTGCCCGCCCCTTCGATACCATAAGAAAGTATCCGTCATGCCTGTATAACAAACCGTGCAGACAAATAGTTCAATAGCACGCGCACGGAAAGAATCTATTTTTCGTCCCGAACTAATTCCGCACGGTCGGCGTCCCCGGGACTCGCTTCCAACGTTACAGTTTTTCTCGAAGCAGGCTCGATGTGAACAAGAACGCGAGCGAAACGCTTGTCCCGAATGCGGGCGCGGATTGCATCCTGTACCTGATGCGCGATTTCATGAGCCCGATGTACCAGCATTTCAGGATCAACCCGTGCATCCAGTTCCACATAGTAGTCGAAGCCCATCTTGCGGACAAAACATTTGTCGAGATCTTCCACGCCAGGGACGGAGACCGCAATACGACGGACTTCCTCTTCCAACGATTTATCAGGGCGGGCGTCCGTCAATTCATAGAGCGCACCACGCAGAATGCTCCAGCCATTGTAAGCCACCCACAGAGAGGCGAACAATGCCGCCCAGTCATCGGCGCTCGACCAACGCGGGTCAGGACTGAAACGGGAACCGATCAGAGCGATAGAGATGCCAAGAAACGCCGCCGCCGAGGTAATCACATCACTACGCTGGTGTTGCGCATCCCCCTGAATAGCGGAACTCCCCGTTTTCTCTCCGACTGCATTCACAAACCGGAATAATCCCTCCTTGACCACCACGATGCCGATCAGAACCAGCAGTGTCCACGGGGCAGGGACCGTATGCGGATGCAAAATCTCATGGATACTTTGCCGGGAGATTTCATACGCGGCGACAAAAAGGAAAATCGCCACAGCGACCGTCGCCAGCGGTTCGACTTTACCGTGTCCCTGCGGATGGTTTTCATCCGGCGGGCGCATCGCCACTTTCAGACCGATCAGAGTCAGCGTGGACGATACAATATCCGTCGCGGATTCGATAGCATCGGCGATCGAGGCATAGGAATGACCAAAAACGCCTGCCGCGACTTTTGCCGCCATCAGCAAAATATTGATCACTATACCAATGATTGTGGAGCGGATGCCCTCCTCCGCAGGATGAGCCTCCCCTGTTATCGGAACGCGCGACGAATCAGACATAGATGATCTCCCAAACCAGCCACACCGCCAGCGATATTCCGTTAGCGATATGCCGGATTGATCGGCCCATAGTCCGGAGTACGGAACCGTTCCTGCGTGGGCGCGAAGTCATAATGATCGACGCCGAGACCGTGCAATATCGCCGCTTCCACCGGCGAATAATCGCCGTCAGGACGAGATAACTGTAGCGGTTCCCGTTGCTCGAACAGGACATTGCAAATGGCGCGGGGTCGGCGCAGGACATTCTGCGAAACGGCATGCAGGAGATACGGGTGCAACAGGTAAAAGTCCCCTGCTTCCCCGGTGGCTTCGATGAACTTACATCCCTCGCTGACCAATTGATTGAAGGGGAAATCATCCGGCAGGACGCCTTCCGGATGGGATGCCAGATATCGGGCCACCGGCGCGACGGAACCAGCGGCGACGAAGGTCGCTCCGCCGCCCGGAAGGACATCGGTCATCAGGGAAATTCCCAGAAGCCCCTGCTCATGGCTATCGAGGAAGTGGCGGAAATGCCAGCCGTCCTTATGCCACCCCGGCGATGATGGCGATGCTGGCTCGAACGGCTTTTCGGCGCCCTCTGTTAAGTTGACGGCGAACAGCGAGATTGCGGTATTCGGAACAACGTTATCTTCTCCGCCCATCAGGGCGCAGGCAGCCTCCCATGCCGAAGGCGCATAACGGGCGACCAGCTCTTTCCGCTCAGTCGGAATTCGGACATAAGGCGATTTCCACGAATCCGGCGCGTCCAGATCATATCCGGCGCGGGCGCATTCCGAGCGCACCCAGACGATTGAATCTTCCCGTGAAAATGCCTGTCGCAGGACAATATAGCCTTCCGTTACAAACTGCTCCCGTTGCGCCTCCGTCAAAACAAACCTCTCACTCATCTCTCACCCTCCGGCAATAATGATCAATGGTATCACTCTCGCCGCTAATTCCACCGCGCCGATACCGCAATCTGATGGATGCCATTGTCAGAAAAATCTCAAAAAATTACCGCGATTAAGACTTCATTAGGACTTTGTTAAGGCTTCCCGACTATATTCACTTTGTCGCTACAAGACGGGACGCTGGAGAAAGAAAGCGGATTGGCAGAGCGGTTGTAGCAATTTGAGTGAATAACAACCGCCCTCTATCCGACCCTGGAGAATCGGGTAGGCTGTCCTTGCCGGTGACAACCTGCCCTTTCCCTTCTCCGGTTTCACTCGGCGGGAAGACGACCCGGCGCGTGGAGAGAGCGAACGTCCTCGCCGCGAGCGTCCCGCGCCTTGAGATCCTGCAAAAACTCCACAAAGCCGATTTCCGGGCGCCAGTCCATCAATCGTCCCGCCTCCGATAAATCGTGCTGTTCGACGCCACCCGGCAAATCACGGTCAAGCCCGTACTTCTGCAACAAAGCGGTCGCTCCGGGAACCTTCTCTTCACACCATGCCGGACCATTGGCGCGAAAATCCCGCACGACTTCCAGTGGCATGCCATGAGCGGTATGGACGATAGTCATAAATCGACCAAAGCGTCTGGCAACCGCGGCATTCATCGCCGCAACGGACGCCGATGCGACATCGCGGACATCCACGCCATTTCGAAGCAACTTCATGCCAAAGTCCAGGTACGGCTTCGGCACGAAATCATGGTAACGCAGCGACGCCACGGACGCTCCGGTCATCTCATGATACGAGCGCCACAGTTCCTCGCCAATGACTTTGGTGGCGGAGTACACCGATCCCCAACCGTATGCCATGGACGATGCAAACACGACTGGCGGCGCCCCGTTTTCCCGGCAGGCGGATAGGACATTGTAGGTTCCATCGACGTTCACTGCATAAATCGTATCGTCGCTTACCGGAGGATTATGGGCGCAGTGCCATGCCGCCAGGTGAATGACTCCATCCGCCCCTTTTGTCACCTGCCTCACATCTCCCGGCGTCCGTGTGTCGCATCGCACGAAGGTCACCCCGGATGGCGATGCCTGCCGTGGCGGGGCGACATCCGCCGCCACCGCCGCCATTCCCTGCTCCGCCAGCAAACTACAGACCGCCTGCCCGGCGATTCCCGCCCCACCCGTCACCACAATTCGCAACATCGATTCCACTCGCTTTCCTAAAGCAACATCTACGAGATTATAAATACACCTTAAAAACTATTTTAAAACTATCAGAGACCAACTTCACAGGGGTAGATGTGAATAAGGGGAATGAAAATCGTGGTTCGTTACGATTTTCATTCCCCTGGTTTTTTCCTGCGTTTTGTTTAGCGGAAAGGTAGCGCGGGCCGCCACAGATTCTAGAAGCGGTATCCGAGAGCGAAATTCAAACTATTGAGTTCCGTCTTACCCGGCAAGATATATTCGATCTCTCCGAAGAAGGAACGGTCGAATTCCATGCCAGAAAAGAACTTCGCCCCGACGCTGATCGTATTATCCTGCGATTGTTCGGTTCCTGCGATGGTCACTTTGTAACGGGGAAAGGAAACCAGAACGCCCGCGCCGGCATAGAAATTCAACTTTGATTCTTCTGGCTTGAAGTAGATACGGGGCGCCACACCAATAGCGAAATAAGCGGCTTCCACTTTACGGCGATCACGCGTCCGCGTTTTGTTCATGAAATCAATGGTCGCCGCGATATGAACAGGGATGCGGGACTCCGTCTGCTTGAAATCGTACGAGGCGCCGAGTCCGAGGATAGGCGCTCCCAGAAAGTCCTTAACCGAATTGTCTGACAGGTAGGCGCCAACAACGCGGACACGGACAGGTCGAGGCGCCAGTTCCTCGACTTCTTCCTCTTCGTCCTGCGCGAATGCTCCCGCTGTCATGCCAAGGCAGATTCCCGCCGCCAGCGCTCCCATAAGCAGGGCCTTGGCCCCTGTTTTCACCGTCATTTTCATGCGTTGTCCTATGTGTTGACCTGTGTGAAAGTCTTGTTTCGATGCGGAATTTCCCCGTTGTCGGTCAAAAGCGGTCATACCGGAGCCATGACCGCCCGTTCGGGGTTGCCCAAGTGTACCATAGAAGGCGTTTTACGGGCAATCGTTTTGTCTCCCGTGAGAAACAGGTATCCTATTTTCATGCTGGCAGCAAATATCGCTCCGGAAACATCAGAGAGTATCATCGCCCGCGCCGCACACAAGTCGGATGCCCCTTTCTTCTGTCCGGAATGTGGCGCAGAGGTCATTTTGCGGCAGGGAAACCGCCGTATTCCGCACTTCGCCCACAAACCGCCGGTAACCTGCGAATATGGCTCCGGAGAAACGGAAGCGCATCGCCAGTGCAAGATTGCCATCTTCGATGAACTTCGGGCGGCGGGCGTACCGTGCGAACTGGAAAAATCGTTACCGGGCGCACGTCCCGATATTTTCTTTTTCTGGAATCAGGAAGTTCCCTGTGCAATCGAGGTCCAGCGAAGTGATCTGAGCGTGGAAATACTGGCGTTACGCACGCAACGCTACCACGAGTTAGGCGTTTTCGTCCTCTGGTTACGCCTGTTCGACAATCGATTAGGTGAAGCCATGTATGCGCCCCGTCCCTGGGAAATGTGGTTGCATGCAGCATACTTCGGGCGCATCTATTGCTGGAAGGATAGTCTGCGTATTCAGCCCGTTTCGCTAGCGTCCATCACCCGACAGGAAGATTACCGTACCTGGTACGCTCCGGGCGATGGCGAAGCGCGACTTTCTGGCGGACAACGCACCCTCAAGCGCTATCGCAAACCGATTCTCTATCAGGAATGTCACCTGCTGACAGATTTCCGCCCGCGCTTGCTTTCGGCATGGGAGGGGAAAAACCTGTCACTGCCCCCGAGGCGTCTTTTCCTGGTGCAAACGACGCTGCCCACGATCCACCCTGTATGAAATAGTGTTACATCTTGAACATTGACTTCTTTTTACTGTGTGGAGTATGCTAAACTTAACACTGTTCTGTTTGTCAGTTCATTGTCTCCCTCAATCTCATATGAAGGAATACTAAAATATGCGCTTTACTCGTAATATTGCGTCCGCCCTGTTTCTGGCGACCTCGCTTGCCGTAGCCATCCCTGTCTCCGCGGCTCCGTTTACCATCTATAATACGGGCGTCGATAACTCTAATACCACCCTGCCGCTAGGCAGCATCGATTCGCACTGGACAGTAAACGGCGCGTCCGCTTTTGTCCCGACGACCATTCCCACCGTCTGGATTCCGGAAAGCGCGACATCCACCTGGTTGTCTCCTACCAGCGACGCCAGCCATTCTCCCTCCGGTCTTTATGTCTATACCACCACCTTTTCACTTGCGGGGTTGAACCCGGGAACGGCTACCATTAACGGGCGCTTCACCTCCGATAACAGTACGGTGGACTTTTTAATCAATGGCGTTCCCCTTAACATCAATAGTCCTGCTCTTAACTTCGACAAATGGACTCCGTTCTCGATCACCAATGGTTTCATCGCCGGGACTAACACGCTGAGCGTTCAGGTCAACAATTCTTCCGATCTGGCGCCGAACCCGACTGCCTTCCGCTTGGAGATCACTTCGGCGAACGCTTCCGCTTCCGCTCCCGAACCGTCCGCCGCGTTATTGATCCTGCCCGGTCTTGCCCTCGCAGGAATCGCTCTTCGCCGCAAAGCTAACATGTAAATCGGAGCCCTCTCCAGATACATTCTTAGAGAGAAATTCTGGCGAATAACACAAAATGAAAAATCCCGCTGACATCTCCAGTCAGTGGGATTTTCCTTTGTAGAACAGACTTCGCCGTTCGCCGTTGACAATCATTACGCGATGTGTTACCCTGTCTGCATGACGCAATTCGTTCCGGCGAGTATTGGTCTGTGGTGGTGGCGTGAAGAGATATAACTCGTCGTCGCCGCCCAAACGCGCCTGATGCGCGAAAGATTTAAACAGAAAGAGGGCAGGCCCGACGGGGGCCTGCCCTCTTTTTGCGTATCCGCCCGAACTTCGAAGATGACGATTCTATCCGTCAGAGGAGCATTGATTCTGATATGAGCGCGACGCCGTTGCACGATTCCATGGATTCGATAACGCCGGATCGAGAAACCTTTCGCCGTCTGGCGCAACAGGGAAATCTAATCCCGGTCTATCGCGATATCCTGGCGGATATGGAGACCCCGGTCTCCGCTTTCAAACGTCTGGAGCGTCGGCCGAATGCCTTTCTTCTCGAATCCGTTGAAGGTGGCGAGCGGTTAGCGCGTTACTCCTTTTTTGGCTCTGATCCCTACCTGACATTCCGTTCCCGGGGACACACCGTTACTATCGTCGAAGGCGACAAAACCAGGCACGTCGAACTCTCCGAGGGGCGCGACCCGCTCCATGTTTTGCAGGAGATTTTAGCCGATGTTCGCTATGTCGAGTTGCCCGGTCTGCCGCGTTTTGTGGGCGGCGCTGTCGGTTATATCGGGTACGACTGGGTGCGCTTCCTCGAACCTATCGGTGATAATACCGAGGATGACCTTCAGGTAGACGATGTCCATCTGCTTCTGACGGACACCCTGTGTATTTTCGATCATGTGCGCCATCGTATCCGGGTCCTCGCCAATGCCCGAATAGAGGCAGGCAGCGGTACAGACGCTATCGACAGAGCCTATGAGGACGCCATCACCAGAATAGAGGAACTGGTAGCGACTCTGGAAGCGCCATTGCCAGCGCCCACACCAGCCCCGGTAAAAAAGACGAACGCCAGCGATACCGGCGAAACGGAAGCGTTCGTCTCCAATATGACTCGCGAACGATACCGCGCGATGGCGCTCAAGGGAAAAGAATATATCGCCGCAGGCGACATTATTCAGGCGGTGCTGGCGCAACGATTTTCACGACCGCTACATGCGGAGGCGTTCGATGTCTACCGCGCTCTGCGTTCGATCAACCCTTCGCCCTATATGTTCTATCTCTCGCTGGATTCCGGCGTCACACTGGTCGGGGCGTCCCCCGAGATTCTGGTGACCGAAGAAAAAGGCAAGGTTACCATTCGCCCTATCGCCGGGACGCGCAAGCGCGGACGGACGCCGGAAGAAGATGCCCTGCTCGCCGCCGAACTTTTAGCGGATGAAAAAGAGCGGGCGGAACATATCATGCTCGTCGATCTTGCCCGCAATGATATTGGGCGCGTCTGCGAATACGGTTCGATCAAAGTGAATGAACTCATGACGATTGAAAAATACAGTCATGTCATGCACATTGTCAGCAACGTCGTCGGTCGCCTGCGGCAGGATCAAAACGCTTTTGACCTTCTACGGGCGACTTTCCCGGCAGGGACGCTTTCCGGCGCCCCGAAAGTTCGAGCGATGCAAATTATCGAAGAACTCGAACCGACACGGCGCGGGACATATGGCGGCGCAATCGGCTATATCTCTTACAACGGTAACTTCGATGCCTGTATCACGCTTCGCACCGCACTCATCAAAGATGGCATGGCCCATGTTCAGGCGGGAGGGGGCATCGTCGCTGATTCTGACCCTGATCTGGAATATGAGGAGACAGTCAGTAAGTCTGCGGCAGTCCGCCGCGCCGTCGAGATGGCGGAACATGGCCTGAACCGTCTCCCAGCAACCGCCGCCGCGATTGTCGAACCCATCGTTTCCCGCTGGGATCGCCTGGAGATCGAAAACGTCATCATTCGGCATTGAGGAAAAGAGATGCAAATCGTCATTTTCCGGAACCATCTGCGAGACGATGCCGAAGACTACCCGGCGGAAGCGGCGGCAATTGGAGCGCTGGCACGAGCGCAACCGGGAATCATCGGATTCAAAACATTCACGGCGGCGGACGGCGAACGAGTGACTATCGCCGAATTCGAATCGGCGGAAGCGGTAGTAGCATGGCGCGAGCATCCCCGGCACCGGGAAGCGCAACGTAAAGGCAGGTCCGACTTCTACTCTGAGTACAAATTGCAAATCTGCGATGTCGTTCGCGAACAACGTTTCATTCAGGAGAAGCAGGTACACTCAGAGCGAAGCGGGAAGGTTCAGGACTTTCCCGGAAAGGAAGCATGATATGCCGGATACGAGAGCGCTACAGGGACAGGTAGAGGAGCGTTATTCAGAAAGCGCGTTCGAGCGTTTGTTTATCGAATTAGGGGGGCAGGCAGGTAAGTCAACGGTCTTCGGCGACCCAGTGATACGTGGGGGAACGACCATCATACCAGTGGCGAGAGCGAATTTCCACTTTGGATTCGGTGGCGGCGCAGGTTTGCGGCGCGTTGAACGCAAGGACGGCGAACGCAGCGGCGAAGGCGGTGGGTCTGGCGGTAAGGGAGCCATTGTGAGCGAACCCATCGGCTATATCGAAATTCAGGAAGAGGGCGGGGCGCGTTTCGTACGAACCCCCCGATGGGAAGCGAAAGATATCCTGTTTCTGGGAATCGCCGCAACCTTACCCCTGATCGCGCTTTATCTGATCAAAGGTGGCCGGGCAACCGAGGCGGGATAGTAGCGAGCGGCCACTCTCGCCCATACCGAACGGGACAAATGGAAGAAAGTGAACCAATGATACTTGTAATAGATAACTATGACTCCTTCACCTACAACATTGTGCAGTATCTGGGCGAGATGGGCCAGGAAATAGAAGTCTACCGCAACGATAAAATCACTCTGGAAGAAATCGAGGCGAGGAAACCCGATCACCTGTTGATTTCGCCCGGTCCTTGCGATCCGGAACAGGCAGGCATTTCTGTCGCGGCGATCCAGCATTTCGCGGGAAAAGTCCCTATCCTGGGCGTTTGTCTGGGGCATCAGAGTATCGGATACGCCTTCGGCGGTTCGATTGTACGGGCGAATCGACTGATGCACGGCAAAACATCTCCGATTCAGCACAATAATGAAGGCGTCTTTGCAGGAATGCCTCCTGACTTCACCGCAACCCGTTACCACTCCCTCCTGATAGAGCGGGAGACGATACCCGATTGTCTGGAAATCACTGCACAGACAGCGGAAGGCGAAATTATGGGAGTTCGCCATAAAACGTTACCCATTGAGGGCGTCCAGTTTCACCCGGAATCCGTTCTGACAGAAGAGGGGCGACGCATCCTGGTAAACTTCGTCTCTCGCGATACTCCTTAAAAAGTGTGTGTGGTGAGAAAATGTTACTGTTTCCGCCGCAATGCAAGCAGGGAACCAGCAATACGGTAAGGAACCGTAGAAGGGTCGGTGACGCAAGCAAGCGTTCCGATGAATTTACAGGAGAATAATCAAAATGGGTATGGGAAATGCAGGCGGCCTCGGCGGCCTCCTCGGCGAACTTATAGGTCATATATCGCAACAACAAGGCGTTAGCCCGCAGGATCTTCTGCAGCAACACGGCGTCACGGAGACGGATATTCATCCCGATAACGTCAGCCACGAAAGTATTCTGAGCCATCTGATGTCCGTCGCTCAGCAAAATCCGCAACTGTTGCAGGGGTTGATGGCAGCTCTCCCGGCATTGATGGGCAGTGGACAACAGCAAGGCGCTGCGGGTGGCGGTAGCGTGCTCGGCGCTCTTCTGGGAGGTCTGGCAGGTGGATCGCAACCTCAACAGGGCGGCGGCGGCGATATGCTGGGTAGTCTCCTAGGCGGTCTGATGGGCGGCGGCGCACAACAGCCACAGCAAGGTGGCGGCGATACGCTAAGCGGTATGCTCGGTAACCTGATGGGCGGCGGCCAGGCCGCTCCCGCCGAACAGACCGGCGCTCCGGCGGCGCCGGCGGTCAGTCCGCAGGTCGCGCAGTTGATCAGCGGACTGCTCAGTTCGATGAACAAGCAATAAGCAAGAAAGCGTCGCCCTGAGGGCGATTGTTCGTCTTCCCGCCAGTGTATTACGTTCTGAATGCACAGGCGGGAAGACCGGAATCTATGAAATCCTATATTGAAAAACTGATCCGGGGAGAATCGCTTTCCGGAACTGATGCCCTCTTCGCCATGTCCGCCGTAATGGATGGCGAGGCGACGCCCGCGCAAATCGGCGCTCTTCTGACTGCACTGCGGATGAAAGGCGAGACGCCGGAGGAAATAGCCGGTTTCGCCCGCGCAATGCGAGACCGTGCGATACGCGTCCATACCTCACGTCAACCGCTGGTAGACACCTGCGGCACCGGCGGGGCATCATTTAAAACGTTCAATATCTCTACCACCGCCGCCTTTATTGTCGCGGCGTCTGGCGTCGCCGTCGCCAAACATGGCAATCGGGCGGCGACCAGCAAGTGCGGTTCGGCGGATGTTCTCGAAGCGCTGGGCGTCCGTCTGGATATTTCAGCGGATATGATCGGCAAAGGCATCGATAGCGTCGGCATGGGCTTTCTATTCGCCCGGGCGCACCATCCCGCCATGAAGAACGTCGCGCCAGTGCGTGCGGAACTGGGCGTTCGCACCGTCTTCAATTTTCTGGGACCTCTGACCAACCCGGCAGGCGCCACACGGCAGGTCATGGGAGTCGCCGATGCCGCGTGGGTGGAACCGCTCGCCAGAGTTCTCGCCTCGCTGGGCGCGGAACACGCTCTGGTAGTGCACGGCGGCGGGTTGGATGAGATTTCTACCTTCGGTGAGACTCTGGTGGCGGAAGCGCAGAACGGTCAGGTGCGCTGTTACACCATTACCCCCGACGATCTGGGGCTACCCATTGTCGATGCAGGTCAACTCGCGCCCGGCGAGGATATCGCGGAAAACGCCCGTCTCCTGACTGCCGTTCTGGAAAATGAAGACCCCGGTTCCCGTCGCGATATCGCGTTAGCGAATGCCGCCGCCGCCCTGTATGTCGCCGGAGTAGCAACCACTCTGCGAGAAGGCGTCGCTATCGCGCGTGAGACTTTGAAAAGCGGCGCGGCGCGGGTAAAATTGGAAGAGTTGCGCCGCTATACGCAACAATCGGCAACGGAAGCGCAGTGACCGGGTATACGGAGCCTCAAGACGTTCTTCCATCGCCCGAATTGGTGAATTATGCTTTATCTTCTTTTCCTTTCTCCCCTTTCGTTGATTTCTGATCCTTCGCCGGAGATCGCTATATGAACATCCCTACTTCCCAGACGCCCACTATCCTTGACCGCATTCTGGCGACCAAACGCGTAGAAATTGCGGTGCTTCTAAAACGGGAAAAACGGGATGATTTGATTGCCCGTTGCGCCGATATGCCCCCAACACGAGGTTTCAGGGCGGCATTATCCCCCTCGGTTGAAGGATCCGCCGGTAGCGGGCATCGCCCCAGATTGATTGCAGAAGTAAAAAAAGCGTCACCGAGCAAGGGCGTGATTCGGGCGGATTTCGACCCGGTCGCTATCGCCCGTTCCTATGAGGAAGGTGGCGCATCGTGCCTTTCCGTCCTGACAGATGAACAATACTTTCAGGGGCATCTTTCCTTTCTGGCGCAAATCCGTGAGGTTGTTTCGATTCCCCTTCTGCGAAAAGATTTTCTGATCGACCCGGCGCAAATCTATGAAGCTCGACTGGCGGGAGCGGATGCGATTTTGCTGATCGTGTCCGCGATTCCCTCCCCGGCGCGGTTAGCAGAAATGCGCGGCGTCGCCGAAATGCTTGGTATGGACGCTCTGGTAGAAGTGCATGATGAGGATGAACTGGCGATAGCCGTTGAAAGCGGCGCGACCCTTATCGGCGTCAATAACCGTGACCTCAAGACATTCCAGGTCGATCTGGCAATTTTCGAGCGCCTCGCGCCGCATTTCCCCGCAGGAACCACCGCTGTCGCAGAGTCGGGCATTTTCACCCCGGCGGATGTCGCACGAGTTGGGCGAGCGGGCGCGAACGCCGTGCTGGTTGGTGAATCCCTGATGCGTGAAAACGATGTCACTGCGGCTACTCGCCGCCTGTTAGCAAAGGAAGAGGCTCCTTCGTGAATCCCCTGCCCAATAACTTGCATATCCATATTCCGCCGAACTTTTCCGCCTTTCAAACAATCGCACAGGCGGTCGAGTTGGCGGCGGCGCAAGGTATCCGCGCCCTTGGCGTCAGTAATTACTACGATTATTCCGCCTACGAGGAGTTTGGCGAACGCTGCATAGCCGTCGGAATTACTCCGGTTTACGGCCTTGAAATCATCACGATGGACGATGACCTGCGAACGCGCGGCATCAAAATCAACGACCCCGGAAATCCCGGCAAGTATTACATTTGTGGTAAGGGAATCACCCAATTCGCCCCGATGAATGACGAGGCGACCAAACTTTTAGGCGTCATTCGCAACAATGATTCCGAGCGCATGGCGACAATGGTCGCACAGATGGAAACGCATTTCGCCGCGCAGGGATTTCCGGTAGAACTAACGCCAGACGCGATAAAAATCGCTATTGCCGCCCGAAATGAACGCCCGGTCAAGACCGTGTTCCTGCAGGAACGGCACGTTGCGCTGGCATTTCAGGAAGCCCTATTCTCCGCTGTCCCTCTTTCCGAACGCGCCGTTGCACTGGAAAAACTGTTCGGCGTTCCGTCGAAGAACCCGGATAGCGCGGGGACCGTTCAGGGAGAAATCCGCTCGCATTTGATGAAGTCAGGAAAGCCCGCCTTTGTCACCGAGACCTTCGTGGACTTCGACCATGCCTACCGCCTGATTCTCGCCCTCGGCGGTATCCCCTGCTACCCCACCCTCGCCGACGGGGCGAACCCTATTTGTGGCTATGAAGCGAATCTCGACGAATTAATCGCCGACCTGAAAGCGCGGAATGTTCACTGCGCCGAACTTATCCCGATTCGCAATACGCCCGAAGTCCTCTCCCGCTACGTTCACGCGTTTCACGACGCCGGATTTATCGTCACCGCAGGAACCGAGCACAACACCCCCGACCTTCTTCCGCTCGACCCGACCTGCCTCAACGGCGAACCCATCCCAGACGACATTAAGGCAATTTTCAGCGAAGGCGTCCGCGCTCTGGTCGCCCATCAGGAGAAACGCACGGGGTGAGACACAGACGCAATGCGAGGCGCTAAAGAGCCTCGCTCTCAGGCGCAACGCCAACCGTCGGGTACCCGCTTGCGGGTGGAACGGAATCAAGGATGTTTATATTGTTGGGAATATTGGTCAGGGGAGGGTTCGTCCGATTCTTCCCATTCCGGCCATAATTTACTGTTGGCATGGTGGCGTTTTTGATTCTTGACGTAACGAATTGCGGCTTCAACCTGATTCATGCCCAACGTAAACAGGCCGTAGCCATCTTGCCATTTGAAGAAACTATCCGCCGGCAGAAGGGTTTCCGAGGCGCATTTTGAGGAAACGCTCTTTATTCGGCGCATGAAATCACCAAAGGAAAGCGTAGCAGGAAATGCCACGACTAAATGTACATGGTCAGGCATCCCGCCGATTGCCAGAACGTCCGCTCCCACCTGCCTGACTTCGCCCTGAATACACCGATACAGGGCTTCCTCAATCTCCGGCGTGATTAACGGGAAACGCTGATACGTTCCCCAAACAAAATGAATATACGCCCGAATCTTACTCCGCCGCATATCTCGCACCTATAAAACATCCTTAATCCCGTTCCACCCGCAAGCGGGTACCCTACGGTTGGCGTTGCGCCTGAGAGCGAGGACGTTTACCTCCTCGCATATGCGAATTATAAGACAACGTCGAAATCACAACGATAATCGCTCTCTTCATCAGATTAGTCTCCTAACCCGGCATAATCGCGTAGCCAACACCCGTCAGGTTACCGATAACGATCCAGATAACCGCATTGATCACATCGCCCAGAATCAGCCCCAGGAAAAACGGCATGGCCCCGAGATAGCCCTTCATTCCTCCGTAGCGGGCGATCAACGATTTGCAAGCCCATCCGATAAAGATAGAAAGCCAGAGCATCTTGATCGCATACACGGAAGCGCACAAAAAGCCGATGGGATGCAGTCCGAAGTTATACCGGGCGCGGAGGAACTGAAGCAGTAGCACGCCCACCAGTCCGGTCGCCATGTGCAGACCGTTGATCCACGAACCGCGAAACGGCAGATTGGCGACTCCGCCCAAAAAACTCAACGGCTTCTCCGGCGCCCAGTGATAGGTGAATTCGTTCTTGAGCGAGTTGCCGCCGCCATTGTAGTAGGGCAGATACAGTGAAGCGAACAGAGAAACAGCGAACCCGACCGCGACGGAAGCCACCATAGCCCCCATCAACGGACGCGGATTGAATTGCCCGACATCCGCCGTCTTCGCGCCCATCAGGACCGAAGGCGCAAGCATTTCGCGGGTATCGTAAATGAACATCCCCTCGAAGCGACTCAAGGTGAACAAATCTGAGGTACGAAACGGGGACGTGCCAAAGATACTGGAAAGCACATCGATGGAGCCATACGGCTGCGCCATGAACAGCATCCCTGCCTGACACACGACCCACGAAATGACAACCAGCGCCAGCGTCAACGTCACCAGCATCAAAAGGGTAATGGCGAGCGGGACCTGCGCGAATGTCATCCATACGGCGATGCCGCCATAAGCGATCAGTAGCCCGAAGAGCGCCGTTCGGTAAGAAATCAGTTCGCCGGAATCGTCAATATTGGCGGCGCGGGGGCCTCCTGTCGCTTTTTCCCAGACGTCCTGAAAGTGCCGTCTCCCTGTCCAGAATGTCCACCCGACCAATGCCAGCCCGCCGCCATACGCCTGCATCGAGTGGAACAGATGGTCGCCATACCCCTGCGGTCCCGGCATCTCCCAGTTCATCTGGATACACAGCAGCTTTTCCGCCAGGAAGAAAAAGAAGAAAAACCACAGGGAAAGGCAAACTTCCGCCGGCAACAGGAACGCAATCCCGATGACCAACGGATAGATATAACCGGGCACCCATCCTAATTGATTCCAGGGGCGCACCGTAAAGTAACTGTTGAAATCCCAGTTCATCGTGATATCTGGCACCGATGGGTACATCTGGTGCAGACCACGCACCGTATGAATCGCCGTCACCAGAACTACCCCGATCCAGAGCATCGGATTTCGTAACAACACGTTCACTTTGCGCCCCGGTTCTGGTTCTTCCGCCAGCGCCAGCGGAAGCGCAACCAGCGGGAAAGAGAACTTTTCATTGGCGACCCACTGTTTTCGCAAGATCGCCGTCAGACAGAAGGTCGCCACCAGAAACAGCAACGCCAGCGGAACCCATGCCGCCAGCGGGCCGATCCATGCCCCCCACGGAATATGTTCCTGCCCCAGCGGATATCCCTTGAAGAAGGCGTCCGCAGCTTCCTTATCCTGAAACTTGATCCACTGCGGCGCCTGCGCCCAGATTTTGTTTTCCCAACTGTTGGTATCGTTGGACATGTACTTGTGCGCCACCACCATCGGAATGAAGTAACGCATCATCCCCGACGAGGGAATCCCCGAAGCGACCAGAATCATCGTCCAGAGAGTCAGCAATTCACCACGAGAGAACGCCTTCGACGGCGCCACTGTATAGTAAATGCCATTCACCAGCAAGGAAAAAACAAACAGGACAAACAACGCCCCGATGGGAAATTGCGTCCCGGCAATATAAGTCGCGGCGATCTTGAAATCGTTGTACGGCGTGAACGCGCACAGAGCGGCGGAAAAGATCAGTCCCAGTATCACTGCCCGGGCAGAGACGGCGCGGGGCGGCGCCGTGGTGGCGTCTTTTTCAACCGTCCGGGCGCGGAGTCGGGCGTTGTCAGGAATAGCGGGTGTAGCCACCGATTGACGTAAAGCGTCGTCAGGGACGGAACGAGACAAAAAACTCAAACGAGAACAACTCCTGCCTGTAACATAGCCTTTTAGCCGGGAGGCGAGCAAGCATTACGAAATTGGAGAGCATCACTGGCAATTATTACAGACAACGATCACCGATAAGGGTAACCGCTTTTTTCAGCGAGCATCCGGCGGCAAAGGGTCACTCAGGTTCTCCATCGCCCCCACCCGGTAAGCATCCAGAAAAGCGGTGGATTTAACATCCCGCTCCAGACGCAAACGAAGATGTGATCGAAGCGAACGGTTCAACTGATCCGCAATAGGTTGCGGCAAAACGATTTCCGCCATGGCGCGGGCATTGTCTTCCACCGCTAATCGGCGCATCCAGGTAGCAGCATCCGGCGAAATCGCCATCACTTCCTCGCGAGTCGCCATCGCACACTCTCGACATAACGCGCCGCCGCGCATCGGAGAGTATGCCGCTTCGATTATACCCGAATCCTGCCCGGTGACCGTATCAAACATCTGATCGCATCGCGGGCAAGCGTCCATCATCGGCGCGTATCCGGCAAGCCCCATCAATTTGAGTTCGAAAGAGTGAACGACGGCGTCCGAATCAGCGGCTCGTTGCAAAATATACAGCGTGGAAAGTAGCAGATCGAACGTTTCGATATCCGGGTCACGCTCGATACTCATCCGATCCAGTAACTCACAACAGTAGGTTGCCCGGAGATACAGACCGAAATCGGCGCGGATAGCGGGGAACGATTCCTTGATATCGCACTGCGTCAGGACATCCAGATTCATGCCTTCCGCCAGCAACGCCTTGAGAAGCATCAGCGGTTCCGTGGCTCCCGCAAGGCGAGAAGTGGTGCGACGCGCTCCCTTGGCGATGATGTTGAACTTGCCGTACTCGCGGGCAAAGAGCGTGACAATCTTGTCCGTCTCGCCCAGCGGCATCCGGCGCAATACAATCGCATTCGTTTTATAGGTCGCCAAATCCGTCTCTTTCGCAGGGGCGGTGATATCCTCGTAACGCCTTCGTTTTCACTCCCCGACAGGCGCCGAAACCGGAACCCGGAACCCCTTTACTCTACCGCCAAAGCGCCCCCCTGTCGAAGTCCTGAACCAAAAGATAAAACGTCACCCAGGGACGGCAGGCGTCCTTTTCTCTTCAACAGACCTCTTGCATAAGTCCGTATCTTGCCCCATCATGCGCTTGCGCATGATGGGCAAGATACACGGTTACAAAATGACTGATGAAATTGGTCTAATAGGAAATATAAGGAGTTTTCCGCAGGTAGACATCCTCGACGAGGCTTTTGAGCATAAAGTCAGCGACATCGGCGCGGGAGATCCGGGATTTTAACCGATTATCGAACCCGATTCCCGTCTGATAAACTCCCGTGCGCTCTCCATTTACCAGTTGACCGGGACGCACGATAACCCAGTCCAGCGAACTGGCGCGGATAATTCCTTCCTTCTCCTCATGATCCGCAAGAGCATTCTTCAGAATGAACGGCGCCACAAAGTAGCGAAACGAAAAACTCATCTTGTCCGCGCTATCCCCCGTTCCCAGCGACGATTCGTAAACGAACCGCCGAACGCCCTCCGCCTCCAGCGCCGTCACAATATGACGAATCCCTTCGGTCAGTTCCGGGGCGCGTTGCAGAGTCTTTGCCCCCAATGCCGATAGCGCCGCATCCTGTCCCGCTACCGCCTTCGCAACAGCGCCAGCATCGGTAACATCTCCCTGAACGATATTCAAATTCGGCGAGGAAAGGGTAAGTTTCGCCGGGGTACGAACAAACGCCGTCACCATATGCCCCGCCGCCAGCGCCTGTTCCGTCAGCGGCAACCCGGACGCCCCGGAAGCGCCAAAAATCACTATTTTCATGATATTTCTATTTTACCCACCTGACTCGGTAAGATACGAAAAATAGAATCGATAGGTGGCAATTTTACGGTGAGTTACGTCGATATTAACTTTTGAGAAATAACATTATGATACAACTAACCTCAACGACAGATAGTACCAACGGGAACGTCATAGCGAGTCTTGATCGGAAAGACCCTCAAATAGCTAGGAAAATTATTGAGAAGTTGCTACCGGAAGAGCAAACACGAATGACAATTTTAGGCGTTCTCGCCAATCTAATTCTTGTTGCCCATGAAAAACCAGATAAATGGGGAATTACCTTGGATTGGAACGTCGTTTCGCTGAATGTCGGCGGTGGCTTGGTGGCGCTCCGAATCAATGCCAACCGTTTAGGGTGTGCTTTTATCGACGCGACCCTACCACTCTCCCCACAACCTTTGGAAACGTTTAAGCGAGTTCCGAACTCCCATTGGCGTCTATGTCCGGTTACGGAATGGCTTCCCGATTTGCCCGTCACCGTCCCCGCTATTTTTGCATTCATCCGGTTGACCAATTCCAAATCCCAGACCGCTCTAATAAAGCAGTCCAGGGACGCACACTCGTCCGGCGTACTTCGTTATTTGGAACAAGAGTTGAACATCAAACTGCCCGATCCAGATTATCTTGTAGCAACTACCCATCCCACAGATATCAGCGACAATGCCACACCCAATTTTCCACTCAATACCATTTTTTACGGACCGCCGGGAACGGGGAAAACATACGAAACCGCCCACAGCGCCGTGCAAATCATTGATGGCGCCACGCCAGTTGACCGAAGCGAACTGATGCAACGTTACCGCGAACTCCAACGTTTAGGGCGGATTGGCTTTGTCACCTTTCACCAGTCCTATAGTTACGAAGATTTCGTAGAGGGAATTCGCCCTGTCATGGATCAAGACGCCGCAGGCGCAACCTCCCCTCGCTATGAGATCACCGACGGCATCCTGAAACGCATGGCGCTTGAAGCCCTCGCTGCCACTCTTCCTTCAGATGGGAACGCCGACGCCCGCAAACGAGCAATTGATTTTCTCCGTTATGGCAAAGAAAGCCTTAATGCTCTCAATGAATCGGAAGATATGTTTGAGAGAATAGATGAGGAAAAGCCGGAGGAAATAGAAATTAGACCAACTTCTCCTACCTCAACAGTATCAACCAATGTCCCTCTTACTCTCGTTACGATTGACCGTACCAGATGGAAGCCCTATGTGATCGGCAAGGATGTCATTCCGGAGGGTACGCCCGCATGGCAGACCTACCGGAAGGATAAGTCGAAAGAATTCGTTTTTGAGGGGAGAAAACAAAAGATCCGTTACGGTAAAGTATGGCCTTTGAGTTCATTTGCGGAGTTCAAGGCGTTGGTGAATGAGGTCAATAGAGAAGATAGCGATTTCATTTTGCTCCCGTCGAATGAGCAAGATGCGGTAGTCCCCGCGTCGGTTCAAAAGGTGGATATCAACGAATTGGATGGACCGGATGTACAGGTAGAATTTACTACCGCGGGAATTTCTATGCCATCTGTTACCTTACGCGGATCGCTGGCTAAGTTCTGTCAGGGACTGCTATGGATCGTTCAAAAACCCTACTACCCACCGCCGCTCGAAAAACGCTGGTGGTTACCAAAAAACTACCTCGCCCGAATGCCTGCGGCTGTCGCACAAGTTCCGTATAACGATTCCGGTTTAGATTCCCTGATGGCGAAATTCTACCACCAGATGGAAATGGAACCGGAACGACGTTACCAACTGGGAGGGGCGGAAGTATACCGAAATTATGTGTTTGAAAAAAGCTCATCGGGAGATCTACAGTGGCGGACAGAACATATCCATCAAGATGACCCGGAGGGAGTCACTAAGGGAATCATTCGACCGGAAAAAATGGTCAATGTATGGCAGACCTATATAAACCATCCAAAAATCACCTCGCCGCAAGCGAATAAAATGACAGGACAACGAGTTCCGGCATACGCCGTTCTCTTCAATGAATTGAAACGGATTCAGAAAGAGCAGGAAGGATTGTCGCCGTTGCCGGAAGCGCCGGAGGAAACGTCAGTAGATGATGCGACTATAAAAGAAACGCCCCGCTACGTTCTTATCGTGGATGAGATCAACCGGGGGAATGTCAGCAAGATTCTGGGGGAATTGATCACGCTTCTGGAAGACGATAAGCGTGTTGGCAAGGAAAACCAGTTAACTGTCACCCTGCCCTATTCGCGGGAGCCGTTCTCGTTGCCGTCGAACCTGTATCTCATCGGGACGATGAACACAGCGGATAAAAGCCTTGCTCTGCTGGATATCGCGTTGCGCCGCCGCTTTGACTTTCAGGAATTGACGCCGGATTTCGGCAAGTGCGAACCCGCGCTATCGCCGATAATGCACTTGGTGCTCAATGAACTGAACAGACGAATCACCCTGCGAAAAGACCGGGACCATCGTATCGGTCATGCGTTTTTTATGAACGTCGGCGCAGAGGTGACGGTGTTCGATAATGTCTTCCGGCGGAAGATCATCCCGCTTCTACAGGAGTATTTCTTTAACGATTGGGCGGGCGTTATGTACACTCTCGGCGAGCCAAACGGCGGCGGATTCATCAGGACGATACCCGGTTCCGAGAATGAAGGGACGAGGAACCGCTGGCAATGGTTTTCCGATGCGGAAACAACGTCGGTTTTTTCTCCCTATGGCCAGTTGATCGACAATTACAAATTAGCCAATAATTCGATTAAATCAAGTCAGGCATTCGAAGCGGGCGAGGAAGAAGATACGAATGCCGCCGGATAACGTGATCCGTCTGTGCGAGTGGGGACGCATCCCCACGCCACAACTTTCGATACGCCAACGGCAAGAGATCATGGCGGTTTCGCAGGAATGGCGACGCGAACATCGCATGACCCATCCACCGCTGTCGTTCGAAGGGACGGCAGGAGAGATATTGACGGCGCGGCAGTTTGTCGGGGTCGTTGAAGTTGCCGGAGCGACGATTGAGATTTACCCGAAACTGGACAAACGGCTGATTAACAGCAATACTGTCACCAGTGCAGAAAGTCGCCCGGTCTTACGAAATCTGCTCTGGATGCTGGCGCAAAGCGGGTATGAAGAAATCGCCGACACCGGCGATGGCAGTCTGGAGGATAAGGAGGAATCATTCACTGATCTCTTCGCTCTATTGCTGGCGCGGCGATTGCGCGAAGAGTTAGCGGCGGGCGTCCCGCGTCGTTATGAGCGATTCGAGGATGACCTGAAGGCGATTCGGGGACGTTTGCTTGTCGGTCAACAGGCGACCCGCAACCTCGACAGGTATGACCGCATCGCCTGCGCCTTCGACGAGTTCACGCCCGACACCCCGTTTTGCCGAATCCTCCGTTGCGCCTGCCGCGAATTACGAACGCGAACCGGAAACCCGGAAGCTATTCGTCAGTTGAATGATTGCCTCACCCTTTTAGAGGACGTCAGCGATATCACACCGACGCAGGCGCTCCGTGACGCCGATACGCTCACGAGTTGGGATAGAAACGCCCTGCGCTTCCGACGCACGTTCGCCCTCGCCGTGCGCCTGCTACGTGGCTGCTCACACGACATGATTTCCGGAGTTTCGGATACGTTCGTCTTTTTGCTGGATATGAACCGTGTTTTCGAGTCGTTTGCGGCGGCGGCGCTACGCCGAAGATTCGCCGTCCCGGTCGAGGAACAGAAAGTTCTGGGACACCTCTTCCCCAAACAGACAAAAGGACGAATCGAGCAAAAGCCCGATTTCTTCTGGCAAGCGACTACCGATTCGGTATGGATCGGCGACGCCAAATACAAACATCTCACCGAGCATCAAGAGAGCGCTCTGTCTTTTTTCGCTGAGGAAGGGAACGGCGATGCGCCCGCCGGTCGCCGTCTTTCTCCCGATGATGTCCGTCAATTGACCGTTTATGCTGAACTTTACCGAAAGAAGCATAATTCCTTGCCGAATCTTGCTATTCTGTACCCGTTTGTCGGCGAAGGCTCCTTTTTCGCCGATCATGCCATCGCCTGGAACGATTCTCCCCTGTACTTATTGCCCGTCCGCATCGACAGTAATATCTCCCTGCAACACGTCCTACCCGAACAGATTCACTCCTCCGAGAAAAAATTAGATTAGGGCGACGCTTTCTCAGATGCTCTTTCCCAGAATGTAGTTGACGATCATTCGGGCGGCGTCCTTGTCCAGAGGTTCGTTGTTGTTACCGCATTTGGGGGACTGGATACAGGAGGGACAACCTGTTTCGCAGGGGCATTCCGCCAGCAGGGTCGCTGTCGCGCCGAGCCATTCTTCAATCAGACGGAAGCCGGTTTCCGCGATGCCGACTCCGCCGGGATGACCATCGTGGACAAATACGGCGGGAGCGCCCACCTGCGGATGATACGCGGTGGAAACGCCGCCGATGTCGTTCCGGTCACACAGCGCGAAAAGCGGAAGCAGGGAAATTGAGGCGTGCTCCAGAGCGTGGACTCCCCCCGCTAAATCCAGTTTTGCGTCCTCCAGACGATGGACTAAATCCGAGGGAATCGGATACCAGACCGCTTCCGTCTCGAAAATCTGCTCCGGTAAATCCAGATCGAACGTCCCGATTACCTCATCGCCGAACAACTGCTTCTGCTTGAAACCCATGATCTGGGAAGTGACGCGGACACTGCCAAAGTAAGCGACCGTCTCCCCGAACTCTTTAGAACTATACTGCTCCAGAATTTCAATATTAGAATCAGAGCGGGTTTCGGTATAGTAGTTCGCGGCGGCGGGCATGACATGAGCGCGAAAGTTTAGCGTGTCCAGTTCCTCCACCACATACGTCTCGCCCAGATGCAGATAGACTGCGCCCGGATGCAGAGTCTCATAGGCGCGGGTTTCCTCCACCGTGCCAAGGACGGCGCCCCCCCGGCTATCATCCAGAATGAGGTACTGATTCGCAGACGCGGAACGGATATTGATCAGACCTGCCGGATATTCGCTACTGACATACATCAGGCGGTCGCCCCGCGCCGCCAGCGCTTCTTCTTCCACCAGACGATGCGCTACCCAGCGGACGCGCTCCACGGAATTCTCGTCGGACGCCCCGGCGCCCTTGCCAAAAATTGCGTAATCTTCTTCCGTCAGAGGGATTTCGTAGGCGGCGCAAAGCAAATGCCCGGCGAGAATATGCTTATTCGTCGGGTCCAGCGAGGCGTGCTCGTGCGGTTTCCCGAAAAAGTACTCCGGGCGACGCATCAAAAACTGATCGAGCGGATTACTTGCCGCCACCAGCACCGCCAGCGATTCCCCCTGCCGTCGCCCTGCCCTGCCCGCCTGTTGCCAGGTCGAGGCGATGGTGCCGGGATAACCGGTCAGTACGCAGGCGTCCACTCCGCCGATATCGACCCCCAGTTCCAGAGCGTTTGTCGCCGTGACGCCGATCAAGTCGCCGTGAAACAAACGCTGTTCGATCTCGCGCCGTTGTTGCGGCGTGTATCCGGCGCGGTAGGAGATGATTTTGTCGCCGAGATGCTGTTGCGAGACGGTGGACTCGAACGCCTTGCGGGAGTAGGCAAGCAACAATTCCGCCGTCTTGCGGGCGCGTGTGAAAGCGATCGTACGTACATTGTCCGATACCAGCGACGTAAAAAGTGTCGTCGCCTCCGAGTTGGACGATTTTCGTGCGCCTGTCTCCGCATCCACAATCGGCGGATTCCAGAAAACGAAGTGACGTTTACCGGTAGGAGCGCCATCGCCGCGAATCGGCAGAGAATCTAACCCGGTCAGGCGGGCGAAAAGCTCCTCCGGGTTGGCGAGGGTCGCCGAACAGGCAAGAAATTGCGGACGCGCCCCGTACCGCGCCGCCACCCGCCGCAAACGCCGCAGGATATTGGAAACATGCGCCCCGAACACCCCCCGGTAAACATGCGCCTCATCGATGACCACATACCGAAGGTTCTTAAAGAACGTCAACCATGCGGCATGATAGGGCATAATCCCCAGATGCAACATATCGGGGTTCGTGATGACGATTTTGGCGTAGCGGCGCGTCCAGGCGCGTTCCTCTTTGGGCGTATCGCCGTCGTAGGTCGCGGTCGTCACCTCGGGATGCAGGCGGTAGGCTTCGATCTTCCCCCGTTGATCCTGCGCCAGCGCTTTTGTCGGGAACAGGTACAGCGCTCGCGCCTCCGGTTCCAGCAACAGGGTTTCCAGAACGGGCGCATTATAACAGAGCGATTTCCCGGACGCCGTCGGGGTTGTCACAATGATATGCCTGCCCTCCCGCGCCGCATCTATCGCCTCCGTCTGATGGCGATACAGAGCGGCTATTCCCTGTTCCTCTAACGCCTGAGTCAGTCGGGCAGGCAATGGCATATCCAGTTCGCCATAGACCGCCTCCCGCGCCGCAATCTCCTCAATATGGACTATCTGGTCGCGGTAGTCGGGATGCCGCCGCATACGCGTCAAGAACCGTTCGGGATTCATACCCTATTATACGCCTTTCGGGCGAACTGTTTGCGTCCTTCTTTTCCCGGATACCGATTGAGATCAGAAACTGGTTTGTAAACGGAATACTCTTAATAATTATCTAAACTAACACATTACCCGTCGATTCGTCAGGACAATCGCGTTAACCCGCGCCAAAGTAGGAACGAAGCCATCCGATGTCGAATCGTCACAGCGAGCTTTCAACGAAGACAGACACTCGGAAGGACTGACATGAAGATTACGACGGGCAGTAAATGGATTATTATCGGCGACTCAGTGACCGATGCCGGACGGACGCAACCCATCGGCGAAGGGCTTTTTGACCCCATGGGTCGCGGCTATGTCAATATCGTGGATGCGCTCATCGGCGCCACCTACCCGGAACAACAGATTCGCATTGTCAACATGGGCAACAGCGGTAATACCGTTCGCGACCTCGAAAAACGCTGGCAACGCGATGTCATAGACCTCAAACCCGACTGGCTCTCCATCATGATCGGCATCAACGATGTCTGGCGACAGTTCGATTCCCCCCTGCGCCCGGAACAGGCAGTCCCGCTGGACGAATATGAAGCCACTCTGCGCCGACTGATCGAGTCAACCGCCCCCACGGTGAAAGGCTTGATTCTGGCGACCCCGTTCTATATCGAAAACCGCAAAGAGGACGCAATGCGACGGCGTATGGACGAATACGGAGCCGTCGTCCGCCGCCTCTCCGAAGACTATCACACCGTTTTTATCGATACGCAGGCGGCTTTCGATTCCGCTCTGACACATTACTATCCCGCTACCCTCGCCTGGGATCGGATTCATCCCAATCAGATCGGTCATGCGATACTGGCGAAAGCCTTCCTGAACGCCATCGACTTCGACTGGAACCATTAGGCCACTGTCTCATACAATGTTTGCGCGATTCCTGAGTTCCGGGCGCTTTACCCTGCCCGTTTTTGCGCCTCCTGTTCTTTTGCTCTACAATTATCGAAGAAGGGGTAAAGATTGGTATGGAGCTACTCACCATCGAAGAACGACTGATCGCAGTCGAAAATGAAGTCGTAGAAATAAAGAGGCAACTCGGCGAAAACGGCGTTCCGACCAATGGGAACGGTACGCACGCTCCCCTTTCTCCAGAGGCGTTCCCGGCTCAGAAGGTAGGCGGTGCATTGGATGCGGCTCTTCTAAAGATTTGGCGCGATACTCCTGATGCGGCATGGGATAAATTACCGGCGGATTTTGCCGAGAACCTTGACCATTACCTTTACGGAACGCCAAAGCAGTGAAGCGTTGCGTCTTTGCCGACACGTTTTACTGGTATGGTCTGGCAAACCGCCGTGACCAATGGCATCCTTTCATTTTACAGGCAAAAGCCTCTCTGGGCGTTGTAGAAGTCGTCACCACCGACGAAGTCCTGACCGGATTCCTTGCCGCTATGTCTGGCAATCCGCTCCTGCGCCTTGCCGCCCAAACCCTTGTCAATGCGCTTTTCATTGATGCCAGTGTCAGTATCCTTCCACAATCGCGCAAGACTTTTCTGGACGGCTACGCTCTTTACCAGACCCGTCCAGACAAGGGCTACAGTTTGACGGACTGTATTTCGATGAATGCCTGCCGCGCTGAGGGTATTACGGAAGTTCTGACCAATGACCATCATTTCACACAGGAAGGGTTCACTATTCTCATTACCCGTTAATGGCGTATGCTATTGGCGTATGCTATTGACCCAAAGGGCATGGATAAGATGATCGATAAAGTAACGATAAAGCGCCCGGCGCTTTATCGTTACTTTATAGTTACGGGTTCAGAACGGTTCTATCAATAGCGCAACGAGAGGGCGATACGCTGATACTGCGCCAGTTCTCCATCGTTGACGAACTGGACACGACCGCCACGCGCGATGACCGCTTCGATGAGATCATCGACGGCATCTTCCATAGCATCCGGACCGGAACCATCTTCCAGAAGCGTCAACTGCAGGCCTGTTTCATCCGCTTTGCCGGGGACGCTATAAGATTCCTCAACAAAAAGATAAGCTCCACGACCCTCATGCGTCGCCCGCCAGGCATCTTCGATACCCGAAGCGGTGTTCTGCGGCGTTCCGTTCGCCTTCATATCCGCGAGACGTTGCGCCCGCACTTCGGTCATCTTTTCCTGAACGACAGGCCATACTTTTTTTGCGATTGCGGTCGTATTGGTATGATCGTAGTTTCCCTCGACGGTCGCCAGAATATCGATCTTATCACCCGCCGCCTCACGGAAAAAGGAAAGAAAGTTACCGATGCCCAGAACGACACAGGGCAGTTTTTCGCCGGTCTCTAATTCGACCGCATGGTATGCCTCTGCAATTTTCTTGAAGAAAAGACGATGGAACTCGTCCCGTTGCGCCGACGAATTGACGCCGGCGCCGCCACCGAGTCGCAGTTCGCCGCCGGGCGCATCATGGCGCAGCGGAAACCCGTGCGTCTTGACTTCCACCAGAGCATCCGCAACGCAATCGAACAACGTCGTCGCCTTTTCACTGAGCGCAATAATGCGATAGTGCGTCATGCGGTTCGAGGCGCGGACCAGTTGACGCAAAGCGAAGGTGGAATCCACCGTGACGCTTTCCGCCATAGGATACGGCAGAACGAAAACTTCCGAGCGATTCCGGTTGACCAATACGGCAAGACCATCGAGCAGATGTTGCGGGTTGACACTGCCAATCGCCGATTCCAGTAGCGCCAGAACCGGAGCGGCATCACGCCCGCGCAGTTCGGCATTGATCAGGTCACGGGCATCATCCGCCAGATTCTTCAGACGGATACGGTCTTTTTCGTTATCCGGGGCAGTCCGGTGAGTCGGCAGAGTAATAGTGACAGAAGGATAGTCCGATTCGGACAGAAGTTCTTTAATTTGATCGCGCAGCACGATTTGCGCTCCTTAATTTGGTTTTTTCGGCAACGCCTCCCTCCACAACAGAGTCAGAAGGAAACCGACGTTAACCGCCGCAATAGTACCACAGAAAGTGAAAACGAACGATGAGCGACCTGACCAGAGACGACCTGACCAAAGATGACCTGACCAAAGATGACCACCCGAAAACGACTTTTCTTTACCGTCGGCAGGACATGAGGCGGGAACCGTTACCGAACTGCCATAACGGCGTCGGGGCGCTGGACTGGATCACCGTTCTGGACAATACGACGCCGGGAGCGCCGCTCTCCCGTAAAGTTCTCTTTATCCACGACGATATTCTCGCTCCCGGCGTCTCCATCGGCGTCCACCCGCATGATCACGAGGAATACTACTACATCCTCTCCGGGGAAGGCGTCATGACTCTGGACAGCGAACGCGTCCCGATTACAGCGGGCGACCTGACCGCTATCTACCCCGGTGGGTCACATGGCCTGGAAAACACCGGGGAGACGGAAATGCGGATTATCGTGATCGGGGTGGGATAACATAGTCTCCGCACTCCAAATCTTCCGTGGCTAAGCGATCTATTCCCGGGTTGGCATTCCAAGGATATGATAGCCGGAATCCACATAGAGAATATGCCCGGTAACGCCGCGTGAAAGGTTTGAGACGAGGAAAGCGCACGTATCGCCGACCTCATCGATCAATGTCGCGTGACGCAACGGGGAAACCTCAGCGCTGAATTTATACATATCGACGAACCCCTTGATGCCGCGTGCGGACAGGGTCATCATCGGACCCGCCGAGATCGCATTGACACGGATTCCCTTTTCCGGGCCGAGATCATTCGCCAGATACTTCACGGAAGCGTCCAGCGCCGCCTTGGCGATCCCCGCCGTGTTATAGTTGGGAATCACCCGCTCGCCGCCCAGATAGGTCAGCGTGACAATCGAGGAGCCGGGATTCAGCAGCGGTTCCGCCGCCTTCGCCGCCGTCACCAGCGTATAAGCGGAGACATTGAGCGAGATATTGAAATCGTCGGCGCTGATATCGACATACCGACCGTCCAGTCCCTTCGCAAAGGCGACCGAATGCACCACGAAATCCAGCGTCCCGAACGTTTCTTTCAGTTGTTCATGTAACGCCGTCACCTGCGCCGGGTCGGTCAGGTCACAGGGCGCGATCAGCGGGACACTTCCCTCGCCCAGTTGCGGCGCGAGTTTGCGAACGTCTTTTTCTTCACGGTCTCCCAGAAACGTCAGTGCAAAAGACGCTCCTTCCCGCGCCAGCGATTGCGCGATGCCCCATGCCGCCGACCGCTCGTTCCGCAGTCCGTAGATAATGCCCTTTTTGCCTTCAAGCAAGCCCATAAAGAATCGTCTCCCGATGTGGTAATCGTGACAACATTGTAGCGCCTTCCCGAACGAATGCCGTCATGCGCGATAAAACGGAATTCCCCGCTTGAGTTCGCATCCTTTGCCTTGATATATAAGAGGGCAGCGAAAACAGCGTTAGTTTTCGTCTCTGGCAGTAAGCCCATCACGGACGATGCGCCCCTCAAGCATCACAAACTCTCCACACTACGTTCCGGTCTCGACAGGCGTACACAGCGCAGTACAATATACTTCCCATTCGTTACAAAAAATATCTCCCTGACGATAGGAAAAATGCCCGGAAGTGAGGAAGATACGCAATACCCCTTACTTCGCTTTGTATCTGTTATGTCGATGCCACAGAAGCGCGGCGGGCGCAGGGTGATAGAGAGGGTTTTCTGGCAGGATAACAAGGGCGTTATTCGTCAGGGACAGACTATTACCGGAAAGCGTAGGGGATACTATGATTTTATAGTCCTCGGTGATAGTAAATGCCCCGGCGTCGAATCCCCAATGATGATTTTTACAGAGGGATATACCGTTACGTGGGTCGTCGTAGTGGAATATCGAAAATTCCAAAATGTGCGCAGCGTCAACCAGTGTCGCCTGATTGCCCAACCGTGCAGAAACGCCGCAAACCGCGCAGGTATGGTTATAAAGTTGCTTGATGACGCGAGGAAAGAGCGCATGACGAACGTAATAGCCATTATCCGTTCCTTCTTTTACCTTTTTCACGCGGAATTTGCTGTGCGCCTCGTCCATGAGTTTTTGCGCTTCGACATCAAGATATTCTTCGACGCTTTCCCGCTGTACCACGTCGGCGTGAAAATAGACGGTCAACAGATGTTAGTATAGGGCGTCGCGGTATTTCCCGTTCTGCGAAAGTTGCCACAAGTCTGGCGCAAGCGCATGATGGGGCAAGATACACGGTTGCAAAATGACTGATGAAATTGGTCTATTAGATTCCCTGCCAGGAGCAACTGAAGGCTTGAATGCCGGCGCTGTAATTTTCACCATTCAATTTTGATGATTTTGATAAAGAGATAGCTGAGCGACCGGACCGAAAGTGCGACGGTGAAGCGGACAGGGGCCGTATTGCGCCAGAGCGGCAAGATGTTCCGGACTGGGATACCCCTTATGACGAGCGAATCCATACTCCGGATAAATAGCATCGTACTCGCCGCAGAGCAGACGATCCCGCGTCACTTTGGCGATAATCGAGGCGGCGGCGATGGAAAGACACCGGGCGTCTCCCTTGATCAGATTCCGGCAATCGGAATGCAGGTTCGGAACCGGAAGCCCGTCCACATACACCACATCCGGCGCATTGCCCAGAATCTCCGTCAGCGACTTCAAAGCCCGGCGCATCGCTTCATGGGTCGCCCGCAAAATATTGAGGCGGTCGATTTCGTCAGCATGAACCAGCGCAACCCCCACAGACGCCTCCGCCATAATCCGCTCAAAAGCGATTTCGCGGGCGTGGGCGGACATCTTTTTCGAGTCCTTGATACCCTTCGGATCGAAATTCTCCGGTAACCTTACCGCCGCCGCCGCCACCGGCCCGGCAAGCGGCCCCCTTCCCGCTTCGTCTATTCCCACGATGCACATTGCCCCTTCCGCTCTGGCAAGGTCTTCATAGTGAGAAACGGAAAGTAAGACTTCCACCGGGGAAGGCGCAACGACGGACGAGGCAACAGGCGGATTTTCAAGAAGTGACATTTCAGCGGGCGCAATCTTAACGGATTCTTTTTGCATGGTTGAAAGGCCAGAAAATCGCCTCGGCGCGACCGATCAATCGATCCGCTGGCAACATTCCCCAGTTATGAGAATCGTTCGATTGGTTACGGTTATCCCCCAGAACAAAGTAATGCCCCGGCGGGATCACCACTTCCGTCACCCGATATTGCGGGTCTTCCGCAATATACGTCTCCATCAGCGTCTCGCCGCTACGAACCACGCGCCCCGGATGGATGACGACCGTCTTACCGGGCTTCTTCGCCGCCACTGCGAAATCTTCCGGCGCGATACGCTTCCCATCCAGCCAGATCGCCTCGGTGGTCAGGCGCAACGGCGGCAGGTTCCCGTTTCCAGAATATTCCATGGCACTCAGATCTTCGCCCAGTACGGAGCGAATCTCATTGCAGGTATAAATCAGTCCACCGACCGAGACGAACCCTTCGTGAATGGCGATCTGGTCGCCGGGCAATCCGATAACCCGCTTGATAAATTCCTTTTCATCCGACGCCACATCCGGCGGGGCGCGGAAAACAACCACCTCGCCCCGTTCCGGAGACTGATTCCGATAGACCCATTTGTTGACCACAATATGGTCACCTTCCCAGAGGGTAGGGCGCATGGAAGCCGAGGGAATGAAGAAGGTCTGAACCAGAAACGGTCGCAGGATCAGAAATACCAGACCGATTGCCAGAATAAGGGGTTCCAGCGCATCGCCGGCAACGTGGAAGAGGCGGTTGCGGGAAGCGTAGAACGCTCCCCGCACAATCGTCAGCCAGAGTAACGCCAGAAGAACCGTCGGGAATGAAACGCTGGCAATCCGTTCGCTCAGTTGTTCCAAACGCGCCGCCCTCCTGTAAACTCGTCAAAGTCAACAGGCGGTATTTATTTCGCTTCGCTATCGGTTTTCCGTTCGCGAGAGAAGCGCCCATTCCTGTCTTCTTTGATACGCGCCGCTTTACCGGAGAGGTTCCGCAGATAATAGAGTTTCGCGCGTCGGACACGACCACGTCGCATCACTTCGATTTTATCCAGACGCGGCGAGTGCACCAGGAAAGTTCGCTCGACGCCGACCCCGTTGGTCACCTTGCGTACCAGAACGGTATCGCGGATACCCGCGCCGTGTCGGGAAAGGGCGACGCCCTCAAAAATCTGAATACGTTCTTTGCCGCCCTCGATAACCTTCACATGGACGCGAAGGGTATCACCTCCACGGAAAGCGGGAACGTCTTCTCGCTTTTGCGCCATCTCAATATCACGAATGACATTCGCTGTAACTGCCAATTTTTTCTTTCTCCTGAAAGGATTTTTTGTTCTGGCGCATCCCCCGGCGGTCACGGACGGAAAAATTATTCCGACATAGACACAGGTTCAAACACCAAGCGAAGGGAGCGAAAAATCAACCCGCCTCCGCTTTGCGTTCCTTTTCGTCATCATACGCATCCAGTAACTTCTGGTCACGCTTCGACAGGGGAAGGAACTTCTCCCACAAATCCGGACGATGCTCCCGCGTTCGCACCAGCGATTGCTGTCGCCGCCAATCGGCTATCTTACCATGATTTCCCGATAAAAGCGTCGCCGGGACCGCCATTTCTCGAAAAATCGCCGGGCGCGTGTAATGCGGGTATTCCAGAAGCAGGTGATGGTCGCTCGCGCCGAACGTTTCATCCTCCGCCGACGATTCATTTCCCAGAACTCCCGGCAGTAACCGGGTCACCGCATCCAGAACCACCAGAGCGGGCAATTCCCCACCGGTCAGGACATAATCCCCGATACTGACCGCACGGGTCACTATCGTCTCGCGCACCCGTTCGTCGATACCCTCATAATGTCCGCACAAAATCACGAATCGGGGCGTCGCCGCCAGTTCCTGCGCCATCGCCTGAGAAAACCGTTCCCCGTCCGGCGCCGTCAGCAAAACCGGAACCGCATCGTTGATAGCGTCCCCTTGATCCGCCAGAACCGACTCCACCGCCGCAAAAACGGGTTTTGGCATCATCACCATTCCCGCGCCGCCGCCGAACGGCGCATCATCCGCCTGCCGGTGCCGTCCCTCCGCCCAGTCCCGTAAATCATGGACCCGCAAATCCAGAATACCCGCCGTCTGCGCCCGCCCCACAATCGAAGCCCCCGCCGCCTGCCGCACCATCTCCGGAAACAGGGTAATGATATCTATTCGCATCGTCATCGTCTCATTATGGGGCTATCCATCGGGGGTAGCCGGGGTCAGCGGAAAAACTCATTCATTGCTGGAGTCCAAAATGGCGTAAAGTGACTCTTTGTCATTGAGGTTGACGCCGACGCCCATCGGGCGCGGACGCCAGTTGAAGGCGACCGGGGCAAGCTGTTTACCTTCCGCAAGCGCCGGCGCCAGCAGTTCAGAGACGATTTTGCCCATCGGTCTCCCCTGCTTTTGCTGTAGACGGCATATTTCGTTCCGTATCGGCGTGTCAATATCGAGCGTAGTCCGAGCCATGATGCGTAGATGCTACCACAGCACGCATCTGACGCCTATCAGAAAGCCGTCGCATACGCCAGAGCCAGCGAGCGTCTCCGCCAGAACGCGCCGATTATTAGGGTCTGTCGCCACGGAGCATCGCCGCAAGAAGCGTCTCGCTGGTCAGTCGGCATAATCCGGTCAGACCATATTGCCTTGCGGGAACGTTTTCCGCACTTCTTCTGTAGCGTTCATCGAAAGAATAACGCTTATGAATACCAACGTTACCTCCTCCGCTAACGGAGAAATCCTGTTGCAACGTCCGGCGGAAATCGCGCCGCTTGGCCCCGGAATGCAAGTGTTCCGTGCGCTGCCGCTGGCGGAGTTGGAGTCGGTCGGCCCGTTTGTCTTTCTGGATCATCTCGGGCCGATTCCCGCGCCCAAACACGGGGTCCCGCCCCACCCGCATGCCGGGATCGAAGTCATTTCCTACCTGATAGAAGGCGCGATGGAACACCGGGACTCGCTGGGAAATCACGCCCGCGTCACCAGCGGCGGGGCGCAATGGCTGACCTCCGGACGGGGCATTCTCCATGCCGAATACCCCGGAGCGGATGTGACGCCCACCTATCACGGCGTCCAGATGTGGACACGCCTTCCCCGATCCGCCGATGATAACCCACCGCAGTACCACAATGTCACAGCGGATCAAATTCCCGAAGCCACGGGTTCCGGTTGGAAAGTGCGCCTTCCCGCCGGCGAACTGCCGGGTATTCTGCCGACGCCGGGGCCGATTCATCTGGCGCAACCCGCCTTGCTGGCGCATGTGCATCTGGAACCCGGCGCATCGCTCGATCTGCCCGTCAACCCTGCACAGGAGTTTGGCGTCTATATGCTGGCGGGTAACGCCCATCTCGGCGCGGCGCAAGCAGCGGTACCGCAACATAGCCTGACCCTGCTACGCTCCACCGATACCGTCCGCCTGAAAAACAACGGGACAGAACCCTGCGAACTGCTCCTTTTCGGCGGCGAACCTGCCGAAAAGCCGCTGATCTTCCACGGATCATTTGTCTTTTCAACAACGGAGGACGCTTCTCGCGCCGTGCGTGACTATCGCGCCGGACGAATGGGAATACTGACCGGGTAAAGAGGATTCAGAAACGGGGCTACAGGGACGCTAAGACTCTGATTTTAACAAGCCCTTAATATCTTTCACAAGGACTTTTTTCCCGGAAAGATCCACTTCCAGAACGATTGCGCCGACAGCGGGAATCAAAGCGAGCGGGGTTTCATACACATCATTAGCGACTCCAAAGTGTACCTGCTCGATTTTGCCTAGGTTTGCGCCCGACTCCGTCACCACTGTTAGTCCGATCAGTTGATTTTCATAGTAGGCGTCCTCCTCCAGCGGAGGAAGTTCTTCCGGGCGGATAAACACCTGAACATTGCGCATCATCTCGGCGGCGTTTCGATCCGGCGTTCCGCTCAGAGTGAGCAGGAAGGCCTCCTGATGCGGTTTGACCGTCAGGATGCGCTGTTTTTCCTCATGTCCCCCGCCGCTAACGCCATCGCTGGTTGCAGGCCATCGGAGCAAAACATAGGGCAACTTGATCAACGCCGCAGGATTGTCCATCAAGGGGCGCATCTTGACCTGACCGCGAACGCCAAAGGGTGCAACGATCTCACCGACCAGCGTCAGCGCTGCATCAGGATTCTCAGCAGGGAGAGAGGAGGGAGGGGCGTCCGACGTCCGGGATTTGCTCATGGATTATATCTATCACATTTCCGAACGCCGGGCGCCCCGCGTCAGACGACCAGAAGGCTACGCGACGATTTCGACGTAGACCTTTTTCTTTTCTTTCATCGCGGCGGCCTTCGCAACAGTGCGTAATGCATTCGCGATTCGTCCCTGCTTACCGATGACCTTACCCAGATCATCTGGAGCAACTCTGACTTCGAACGTGGTAGCCTCGTCGCCGGGAACTTCCACTACATCCACCTGCTCCGGCGCATCCACCAGCGCCTTGACCAGGTACTCTATCAACTGTTTCAAGGTGACACGACTCCTCAGTCCGCCCGTCTGCGGGCGGGATGATGGCAATAGGGACGCACAAAACTGCGTCAGTTCCGTTAGAATTCTTCCCCGGCGATGGGGCTTCCTCCTTGCGCCGTATTTAATTTCGCCCGTATTTTGCCACTTACGGACAAACGAAACGCGTCCCTGCCAGTTACGGAAAGGACGCGCCGCTTGTCTTCAGGCGATTCTGACCGAATTATTCCGTAGCGTCTACTACAGGCGCATCTGCCGCAGGAGCGGCTTCCGCAGCCGCGACGGGCTTGGCGACTTTTCGGGGCGTCCGGGTGTACAGACCCTTCTTTTCGAGCAGGTAGGCGGCCGTTTCCGTCGGCTGTGCGCCAACGCTCAACCAGTACTTGATACGATCATCCTTCAGGACAACGATGGATTCGACATCCGCCGCGACAATCGGGTTGTAGTAACCGAGTTCTTCGATGAAGCGACCATTTCGGGCGCGGCGCTCATCAGCGGCGACCACATGGTAAAACGGGCGCTTTTTGGCGCCATCCCGGCGCAGACGAATTTTGACCGACATAATTTCTTCGCGTTCCTTGTTATCTTGACACTTTTAAGAATACACACTAATAATCGCTTTTCAGGCGACCTTCGCCACCCGAAAAGCGATTCTATCATTTTCTTTTTCTTTGCGCCGTACTTTTACGATCAGCGCCCGAACGGCAACTTGAAACGCCCTCCGGCGTTCCCGCCACCTTTTTTCTTATTGTCCTTACCCGCTTTACGCTTGGCAATACCGGACATCGGCGACATCCGACCTCCCATACCGGGCATTCCCGGCATATTTCCGGAGGCAAGCCCCTTCATCAACTGACGCATCTCCTCAAAGCGGGAAACCGTCTGGTTGACCTGCTGAACCGTCACCCCGGCGCCCGCCGCAATCCGCTTGCGCCGTGAGCCATTCAGAATTTCCGGACGGCGGCGTTCACTGACAGTCATCGAGCGAACAATCGCTTCGAACTTCGCCATTTCCTTCTCGCCCGCCGAAAAGTCAACGTCCTTTAACTGCGTCCCAACGCCCGGAATCATCTTCAGCAGATTCTCAATCGGCCCGAGACGCTTCATCTGTTGCATCTGGTCGAGAAAATCCTCGAAGTCGAACTTACCCGTGCGGAGTTTCTTCTCCATCTCGGCGGCTTTTTTCTCATCAACCGCCTCCTGCGCTTTCTCGATCAGAGAAAGCACATCACCCATGCCCAGAATCCGCGATGCCATCCGGTCCGGATAGAACGGTTCCAGAGCGTCCATCTTCTCGCCGACGCCCACGAACTTGATCGGTTTACCGACTACCGAACGGACAGAGATCGCCGCGCCGCCGCGCGTATCGCCATCCACCTTTGTCAGCACGAATCCCGTGACATCGATTGCCGAATCGAATTCCTTGGCGACCGTGACCGCATCCTGCCCGGTCATCGCATCGAGCACCAGCAAAATCTCGTGCGGGTGCGTCGCCGACTTGATGCCCTGCAACTGCGTCATCAAATCGCCGTCGATGTGCAGTCGTCCCGCTGTGTCCAGAATGACGACATCCGCTTTGTTCGCTTCCGCCCATTCCACCGCATCACGAGCGATACGCACCGGATCGCCGCCCGGAACCGCAAAGACCGGCGTCTTGACCTGCTCCCCGACAATCTGTAGCTGTTTGACCGCAGCGGGCCGCTGAATATCACAAGCGACCAGAACCGGCGTCTTCCCCTGCTTGGTCAGCAGTTTCGCCAGTTTTCCTGCCAGCGTCGTCTTGCCCGCGCCTTGAAGGCCGCAGAGCATAATGACCGTAGGAGGCTTTGGAGCGAAGTTCAGCGCGGATGCCTGCCCCGGATTTTCGGCGTCGCCGGAAAGCAACGCCAGCATTTCGTCATAAACGAACTTGATAACCTGCTGGCCGGGGTTCAACCCCTCCAGCACGCTTTCGCCTAAGGCGCGTTCCTTGACTCGTCCGACAAAGTCCTTGACGACACGAAAGTTGACGTCCGCCTCCAGAAGCGCCGTACGCACTTCCTTGAGAGCGACATCGATATCCGCCTCGGTCAGTTTGACATTGCCGCGAAGCTTATCAAACGCCGCCTGAAGTTTCTCCGCCAGCGACTCGAACATGGCTCAACCCGTTTCCTGAGAGGTTCCAACGCCAGACAAAACAAAGCCCGCCCCCGGTATAAGTCGGGTCGGGCGAATCTTACCACAGAACCGCTCTACGGAGTTTACCCCCCGTTGAAAGTATTGTCAAACCAAACGCCGAATTCACTCTTAATATTACTCATTCTAAGCCTCGATATCCCCTACAAACTATAGTATAGACTATAGGCATAACAAACAGGAATACCATAACACGCCAAGACAGTACGAATAAAACGACTCCTCAAACATTTCTGGTCAACGTCTTAAAAGTCGTAGTAGATACTATTTTGGTAGATATCCCAGAAATGAATACACGTTTATCCTCCATTGCACCGGAAGAAGGGCGCCTCAAAATGTCCATTTCGCCCATCAGGGCAAGACAGGTTTGACGCTCGCTTTTCGGGCATGGTAACATGACTATCCCCAATGAAGGGCAAGCATCTCGAACGGAACGCGGAATGGCGTATCTTATCGGTTCCGGTTATAGTTCAATCGTATTTTCTGGTCGGTGTCGGCAGGCAATGAGGTCCTTACCGAAACGGCGTACACAGGTGAAGGATTAATAAAGCCGTATGGCGCTACGCTCTGGGGACGACAATCGGGGACTGTATGACCCGCGTTTTGAACATGACGCCTGCGGCGTCGGTTTCATCGCTCATATAAAAGGGCGGAAATCGCACCGTCTGGTCGAAATGGGACTTCAGATTCTTCATAATCTGGAGCATCGCGGCGCATCGGGTTGTGACCCGGAAACCGGCGACGGCGCAGGCATTCTGATCCAGATTCCAGATACCTTTCTCCGCCGCGAGACCGCAAACCTCGGTATCGAACTTCCCGAACCCGACGCGTACGGAGTCGGCATGACTTTCCTGCCGCAGGATAAAAAATCGCGGGAAATCTGTGAGGATATTGTCGAGAGCGTCACCAGACGAGAAGGACAGATTTTTCTCGGATGGCGAACCGTTCCCACCGACAACTCCAAAATCGGCTATCAGGCGCGTGCGGCGGAACCGTGCGTCCGTCAGTTCTTCATCGGAAAAAGCCCGCTGACACCCGATCTGGACGCCTTCCAGCGTAAACTCTATGTCATCCGCAAGCAAATCGAGAACGATGTCGCGCATGCCACCGGCATCCCCGACATCTCCCATTTTTATATACCGTCGCTTTCGGCGCGTACCATCATCTACAAGGGTCTGTTGCTGCCCGGTCAAATGACAGCCTACTATCAGGATTTGACCGATCCCGATTTCACCTCGGCGATTGCACTGGTGCATCAGCGCTTCTCGACCAATACGTTCCCGTCCTGGCCGCTTGCCCATCCATACCGCTACATCGCCCATAACGGCGAAATCAATACCATCAATGGCAACCGGAACTGGATGCGGGCGCGAGAAGCCAGCCTGACCTCCAATCTGCTCGGAGACGATCTGCCCAAGTTGTACCCACTGGTCAGTGTCAGCGGTTCCGACTCCGCCAGTCTGGATAACGCCGTCGAATTGTTGCTCGCCGCCGGGAAGCCACTGGCGCATGTCATGATGACGCTGATTCCAGAGGCATGGTCGGGCAATGACCTCATGAATCCGGCGCGACGGGCGTTCTACGAGTACCATGCCTGCCTGATGGAACCCTGGGACGGCCCGGCGGCGGTCGCATTCACCGATGGCGTACAAATCGGCGCCGTTCTGGATCGTAACGGCCTGCGTCCCGCCCGGTACACGGTCACTAAAGATGATCTTGTAGTGCTTGCCTCCGAAACGGGCGTGATCGAATTCGCTCCCGAGAATGTCATCGAGCGTGGAAGGTTGCAACCGGGACGTATTTTTCTGGTGGACACGGCGGAAGGACGGATTCTTCCCGATGAAGAAGTCAAGTCCGCTATTTCCGGTCAGAGCCCGTATGGCGAGTGGATCGCCCAGAACCGGATCGACCTTTCCATGCTTCCGGAACTCGAGTATGAAGACAAGGAAGACCCGGACACCGTTCGGGCGCGTCAACGGTCTTTCAACTATACCGCCGAAGATTTGCGCATCATTCTGACCCCGATGGCGGCGAACGGCGAAGAGGCG
The DNA here is from genome assembly GCA_903910385.1 of uncultured Armatimonadota bacterium. Lineage (GTDB taxonomy): Bacteria > Armatimonadota > Armatimonadia > Armatimonadales > Armatimonadaceae > CAIVZM01. The sequence goes on along the minus strand of CAIVZM010000048.1, from coordinate 41,503 downwards.
CTGGGTTCCATGGGGACGGACACCCCCCTTGCCGTCCTGTCGCACCGACCGCAACCCCTGTTCAACTACTTCAAGCAATTGTTCGCTCAGGTCACCAATCCGCCGATTGACCCGATCCGTGAATCGCTGGTCATGAGCCTCGCCGGTTATATCGGGCGCAATGGATCGTTGCTGGATGAAACGCCGGACGCCGCGCGACAGTTGCGCCTCGAAACGCCCATTCTCACCAACGCCGATCTGGAAAAACTCCGCGATTTCGATGACACCCGGTTGGATTTCAAGACCGTCACCCTGCCGATGCTCTTTCAGGTCGAGAAGCCCGAAGGATCGCTGGAAAAAGCGCTGGATCGCCTCTGCCGCAAGGCCTCCGAGGCTATCGAGTACGGTTGCGACATGATCATCCTCTCCGACCGGGGAGTGAACGCCGAATACGCCCCCATCCCGGCGCTTCTGGCGGTATCTGCGGTGCATCATCATCTGATTCGGGAGGGGACGCGCGTCAGCGTCGCTCTGATCGTCGAGACCGGGGACGCCCGCGAAGTACATCACTTCGCTACCCTGCTCGGTTATGGCGCGTCCGCTATCAACCCCTATCTCGTGTTTGAGACGATGGATCAAATGATCCAGGAAGGCTACCTGCCCGAAGGAATCACGCGAGCCAAAGCGCGGGCGAATTTCCTGAAAGCGGTCAACAAGGGCCTGCTCAAGGTCATGTCCAAAATGGGAATCTCGACCTTGCAGTCGTATCGCGGAGCGCAAATCTTCGAAGCGATCGGCCTCGCCCCCGATGTGGTGTCCGATTACTTCACGGGAACGCCGTCACGAATTGGCGGCGTCGGGCTGGCGGAACTGGAACGCGAAGTGAGACTGCTCCATAGCGAAGCCTACCCTATTGAAGAGATGGCGGGCAGGATGGAACTGGAACCCGGTGGGCAATATCAGTGGCGACGCTACGGCGAACATCATGCCATGAACCCCGAATCCATAGCGCAATTGCAACAGGCGGTTCGCACCGACGATCCGACGCAGGGCTTCAAAACGTTCCAGCAATTCAGTAAATCCGTGAATGACTCGTCGGAGCGGGCGATGACCCTGCGCGGCCTCCTGCAGTTCAAACCTGCCGGAAAGCCTGTTCCTCTGGAAGAGGTCGAACCTGCCACGAGCATTGTCCGTCGATTCGCTACCGGCGCCATGTCGCTCGGTTCCCTGTCGCGGGAGTCGCACGAAGGTCTGGCGATGGCGATGAACCGCATCGGCGCGCGTTCCAATACCGGCGAAGGCGGCGAAGACCCGGCGCGTTTTCTCGATGAGCGCCGTTCCGCCATCAAGCAGGTGGCATCCGGAAGGTTCGGCGTGACGACGCACTATCTGGTGAATGCCGACCAGTTACAGATCAAAATGGCGCAGGGCGCGAAACCGGGCGAGGGCGGTCAACTCATGGGTCATAAAGTGGATGAGTATATCGCAAAGATTCGCCGTTCCACCCCCGGCGTCACCCTGATTTCGCCGCCGCCGCACCATGATATCTACTCAATTGAAGACCTGGCGCAGTTGATTTTCGATCTCAAGAATGTCAACCCGAAAGCGGAAATCTCGGTCAAACTTGTCTCCGAAGTCGGTGTCGGCACGGTCGCGGCAGGAGTCGCCAAAGGACACGCCGACCACATCGTGATCGCCGGATGCGAGGGTGGTACGGGAGCGTCTCCCCTGTCGTCGGTCAAACATGCCGGAATTCCGTGGGAGTTAGGTCTTGCGGAGACCCAGCAAACCCTCGTCATGAACGAGTTGCGCGGTCGCGTCCGCCTACAGGTGGACGGGCAGTTGAAGACCGGTCGGGATGTCGTGGTCGGCGCGTTGCTGGGCGCCGAAGAATTTGGCTTCTCTACCGCCCCTCTGGTCGCTCAGGGTTGTATCATGATGCGCGTCTGCCATCTGGGCACCTGCCCGGTCGGTATTGCCACACAGGACCCGCTCCTGCGCAAAAAATTCGCCGGGACACCCGAAAACGTCATCAATTACTTCTTCTTTGTCGCGGAGGAAGTGCGCCAGATCATGGCATCGCTCGGTTTCCGCAAACTGGAAGATATGGTCGGTCGCGCCGATTGTCTGGAAGTCAGCCCGGCGCTCCGCCACTGGAAAGCGCGGGGAGTCGATGTTTCTCGTCTGACCCACCGTGCCGATGGCGGCGAAAAAGTCGCTGTCCGCTGTGTCGAAAAGCAGAATCATGGACTCGACGGCGCACTCGATTACCAGTTGATAGATCGCTGTAAGGCGGCGCTGGAAGATGCCCGACCGGTGGAATTCCGGTTGCCAATCCGCAACTCGAACCGCACCTGCGGTTCCATGCTCTCCGGTCAAATCGCTTTGAGGTACGGCGCCGCCGGTTTGCCCGACGACACAATCAAGATTCACTTCACAGGTTCCGCCGGTCAGAGTTTCGGCGCCTTCCTTGCGCCCGGTCTTTCCCTCACCCTCGAAGGGGATGCCAATGACTATCTGGGCAAGGGAATGTCCGGCGGACGGATTGTCGTTCGTCCCCCGCAAAATGTCGGATTCGATCCGGCAGAGAATGTCATCGCGGGCAATACTCTACTCTACGGCGCGACCGGCGGCGAGGCGTTCCTGTCAGGCGTCGTCGGCGAGCGGTTCGCGGTACGTAATTCCGGCGCAGTCGGCGTCGTCGAAGGTCTCGGCGATCATGGTTGCGAATACATGACGGGCGGCGTCATAGTCGTTCTGGGACGCACCGGTCGTAACTTTGCGGCGGGTATGAGCGGCGGCGTCGCTTTTGTCTATGACCCCAAGAACGGATTCGCTCAGCGGATCAACGATGACAAAAACCTCTTGCAGGAACGTATCACCGAGGAAAACGATGTCACTTTGCTTCGCTCGCTGATCGAAAAACATCAGGGATACACGGCAAGCCGTCGCGCCGCCCATATGCTGGCGAACTGGGAAACGGAACTTCCAAAATTCGTCAAAGTCATCTCGAAAGAATACAAAGAACTTACCGCTCACCAGGCAGCGCTGGTCACTTCTAGGAGCCATCAGAAAAATTAATCGAGAAAAAGCCGCTATCGAGTCGCCGGTATCGCAACAAAGCGGCGCAGGCGAACGAAAGCAATTCCACGTTTCCAGTGTTTCCCTGCCTTGTATTAGGGCCAGCAGTCTCAATAAGCTTATATGAACATTGTCAAAACTTCTCTTGCCGTATCGCTCCTGATGGTCGCTATCGGCGCGCCACTTCACGCACAGCAACTTCCTTATCCTGAAACGAAGAAAGTCTCCCAAACGGACACCTACTTCGGAACAGCGATAACCGACCCTTACCGCTGGCTCGAAGATGATAACGCCATCGATACCAAATCCTGGGTGGAGGCGCAAAACAAAGTCACTACTGGCTATCTGGAAAAGATTCCTTACCGGGAGACAGTGAAAAAGCGTCTGCTGGGGCTAATCAACTACCCCCGTTATGGACAACCTTCGCTTAAAGCGCAATGGGTATTCTTCTCCAAGAATACGGGGCTTCAAAATCAAAGCGTCCTTTACTATCAAAAGGGATTTACAGGCGCACCGGACGTACTTCTGGATCCGAACTCTTTTTCAACGGACGGCACGGCCCGCCTGAGCGGGTTTGCAGTATCCAAAAACGGCAAGTACGCGGCATACGGAATTTCCCGCAACGGCTCGGACTGGCAGTCCTACTCCGTGATAGAAATCGCAACAAAAAAGAAACTGGATGATGATCTCCAATGGGTCAAATTTTCCGGCGCGGATTGGCGCGGCGACGAGGGCTTTTATTATAGCCGCTATCCCGCTCCCGCCTCCGGCGCCGAATTGACCGCCAAAAACGAAAATCAGAAAGTCTACTTCCACAAAGTAGGGACCCCGCAAAGCGAGGATAAACTCGTTTATGAGGACACATCGCATCCTGAATACTCCGTTACCGTTGGCATCACGGAAGATCAGAAGTATGAGATACTGTATGTTACGGAACCCGGAAAGCGCGGGAACGCCCTCTATTTCCGCGAAGCGTCGACTGCCGCTCCGTTCAAACCGATTATAGACCGCATTGGCGATGATTCTTTTGGCGTGGTGGATAACGTCGGGAGCAAGTTCCTGATCAACACGAACCAAAAAGCCCCGAATTCCAAAATCGTCCTGTTCGACCCTACCCAGGGCGACATCTCAAAGGCGACGAGCGTTATAGCCGAGAAACCGGAGCCTCTGGACGGCATCGCGACAGCAGGCGGCAAAATCTTCGCTACCTACCTGAAAGATGTCACTACCCGCGCCTACCAGTATTCCTATGACGGCAAATTAGAGCGCACTATCTCCCTGCCCGGTCCCGGAACTGCGAGCGGATTAGGTGGAGAGCCGGATGCGAAGGAAGTTTTTTACACCTTCTCTTCCTACAACTACCCTCCCACTATTTTCCGTTTCGATATCACCAGCGGCAAATCTACCCTCTTTCGCTCGCCGGAAATCAAGGACTACAACCCCGCCGCCTACGAAGTCAAGCAGGTCTTTTACCAGAGCAAGGACGGGACAAAAGTCCCGATGTTTATCACCTATAAAAAGGGACTGAAACGCGACGGAAACAATCCGACCCTGCTGTATGGTTATGGCGGCTTCAATATCAACCTGACACCTTCTTTCTCCGCCACTCGTGTCGCATGGCTCGAACAGGGCGGCGTCTATGCGGTGGCGAACCTGCGCGGCGGAGCGGAATATGGCGAAAAGTGGCATGAAGCGGGAATGCGCTTTCGAAAACAGAGCGTCTTCGATGACTGCATCGCCGCCGCCGAATATCTCATCAAAGAGAAGTACGCCTCTCCCGCGAAGTTAGCCCTTCAGGGCGGTTCCAATGGCGGCCTGTTGGTCGGAGCCGTTATCAATCAACGCCCCGAACTGTTCGCGGCAGCGAATCCGCAGGTCGGCGTCATGGATATGTTACGTTTCCAGAAGTTCACGGCGGGCAAATTCTGGACAGCGGAATACGGATCGTCGGAGGCGAGCGTCGAGGACTTCAAGAACCTTTTCGCTTTCTCTCCGCTGCACAATATCAAGCAAGGGGGCAGGTATCCGGCGACCCTGATCACCACCGCAGACCATGACGACCGTGTCGTTCCCGCGCACTCCTTCAAATACGCCGCCACCCTACAGGAAAAAGCGTCGAAGGAGCGCCCGCTCCTTATCCGCATCGAAACCAATTCCGGTCATGGTTCGAGTAACCTGACCAAAGCCATCGAGGAAACGGCGGATGTCTATTCCTTCCTTTTCTACAACCTCGGCGTGACGCCAAAGTAGGAATAGCGTTCGCAGTATACGGGAACACAAAAACGTACAGCCGAATGCGGCTGTTGCAGAGATATAATTATTCTGTCCGGGTACAAAATGACAGTTCCATTTGGTTGACATACCTGCCAGAATTGAAGTTCAAAAGGGAAGATGTAGGGCTATGGGAGACAGTAAGGCGTTTATGATCATTCGGCGGGAAATGCCGAAGAAACGAACGATTTCCGAGCGGGTGCGGGACTATAACGAAGTCTACCTGCCGATGGCGGAAGATAAACTCAAAGCGCAGGCGTCCCGTTGTATGGACTGCGGCGTGCCGTTCTGCCATTCCGGTTGTCCTCTGGGCAATCTCATCCCAGACTGGAACGATCTGGTGTACCGGGGACGCTGGAAAGAAGCAATTGACGCCCTCCATGCCACCAACAACTTCCCAGAATTTACCGGAAAACTCTGTCCAGCTCCCTGTGAGGATGCCTGCGTCCTCAATATCAATGATGACCCGGTGACAATCAAGCAAGTTGAGGTCAGCATCATCGAACGCGCCTGGAAAGAAGGCTGGGTGCTTGCCGAACCGCCTGCCATCCGCACCGGAAAGCGCGTCGCCATCATCGGTAGCGGCCCCGCCGGGCTTGCCTGCGCTCAGCAATTGAACCGAGCCGGGCATACCGTCACCGTGCTGGAAAAGGACGATAAAATCGGCGGCCTGATTCGCTATGGCATCCCCGATTTCAAAATGGACAAGCATTTGCTGGATTTACGTCTGGCGCAGTTGGAGGAAGAAGGCATCCTTTTCCGGGCGGGTGTGATTGTCGGTGTCGATATTACCGCCGAAGAATTGCGTTGCTCCTTCGATGCCATCGTCGTGGCGACTGGTTCTATCGCCCCGCGTGATCTGGACGTTCCCGGTCGCGAGTTGGGCGGTATCCACTACGCCATGGATTACCTGACCCAGCAGAATCGCAAAATCGCGGGGTTGACTGTCGATGATGCGGAATTTATCAGCGCCGAGGGCAAGCATGTCCTCATCGTCGGCGGCGGCGATACAGGAGCCGACTGCTATGGCACCGCATTGCGACAGGGAGCCTTATCCGTTACCCAGTTCCAGATTCACCCCGAACCCCCGAAAGACAAGCCAGAACTCAATCCATGGTGGCCCACCCCCGCCCTCATTCTCCGAACCGGTCCGGCGCATGAAGAAGGCGGCGTCCGCGCCTGGGGAGCGCACACCACCCATCTGGAGGGCGATGAAAACGGCAATATCAAAGCCCTTCATGCCGTCGAGGTGGAACGCATCGAAAAGTCAGCGGACGGCGGGCGTCAGATCGTTCCCGTTCCCGGCAGTGAGAAAGTCTACCCGGCGAACCTGATCCTGATCGCTATCGGCTATACCGGACCGCATCGTCCCGGTCTTCTCAATGATCTCGGCGTCGCTTTTGACAAACGTGGCAACGTCCACACAGATTCGGACTATCAGACCAATGTTCCCGGCGTCTTTGCGGCGGGCGATTCCCGGCGCGGACAGAGCCTGATTGTATGGGCCATCGCAGAAGGACGCGAAGCCGCCCACGGCGTCGACAAGTACCTGATGGGAACCTCCCGCCTCCCCCTGACTGCGTATAAATAAGCGTATAGGAAAAAGTGAAGGGAGTAATGCGATTGACGACCGTCGTTATTGAAGGAACCTGGGAAGAATTAGTCGCCCGAAGCGCAGAGTTTTCCGGTCATCGCTTCCGCCTGACCCGATTAGACACGCCCGAACCCGAAGAGCTCACCGACGAGGAATTTGAGCGACTCATGGATGAGTTGGGGGAAATCGGCAGGAATGTTCCGGTTGACCCGAACGAGACCTACTCTCGGGAGATGATTTATGCCGACCACGACTAACCCGTTGTCGGTTCTGGCAAATACGGGTTGTCTGTTGCGATTCGCTCATCGTCCCCATCCAGATCATACAGTTATCCGCGCCGCCGTGCGGAAGTTACGCTTGTTGGGTGCGCCGCCCTACTACACTTCGCAGAATATCGTGGAATTTTGGAACGTAGCTACACGCCCCGCCGCCTCACGCGGCGGCTTTGGGCTGACGCTGTCGGAAGCGGAACTCGGCGTCCGTCTGATTTACCGTCTCTTTCGCCCACTGGATGATTCGCCGCGCGTTTTAGACGAATGGTTGCGCCTTGTGGTCACACAGGGCGTCAGCAGGGTACAGGTTCATGATGCAAGGTTGGTCGCCTTTATGAACGTCTATCAAGTAACGAAAGTAACGAAAATTTTGACGCTCAACCCAGGGGATTTCACGCGCTACGGAAACATCACGGCGATTCACCCCTCACAAGTTTGATTCCATCTCCGCTTCATCTTAAATATCGCCCGCCGCAAAAGATGCTATCTTGTTCTGGTTCCGATATGATGGTAGTCGTGGATTTTGCGCCGCGTGTGTTTGAAGTTGTAACCGCCCGCCGCCTGTTCCGAATCACCGAACCAGAAGGTGGATGGCCGGAAGAGCTACGCAATGAATATCTGAACTGGTTTAAGACGCATCTTTACCGGTTAGAAAAGAAGGTTACAAGTGGTAAAATAACAGAGGCGCAACGCACAACACAGGTCTACGAAAAATCGCTTGCGGAAGTAGTGAAGCGGTTTCGCTTGAATTATGAGGATATTGACCTATGAAAAAGTATATGGTGATCAATGATCGACCGCTTACCCCGGAGGAATTCTTGGTGTGGGCTGAGTTTCCGTCCTGGGTTGAAGCGAAGGATGATGTGGATGCCGCGAGAAAAGTCGACCAGCGCCTGGAGTATGTTCGCAATGAGGCGGCGCGTCGGTTGAAAATAGTGTCAGTCGCCGCTTAAGTTTTCCCTACGAACGTGGGGGGTGAACCCGAAAATCCTTGGGAACCCCGATATCGTTCAGCTACCATAAACGTGTCGGGCGGATCGCTTGGAAGTATCATTCGTATGACACCAGTGATAGTAACTCAGAGAAAGCGAAGTTGGACTTATCGATGATCAGAGAATCCGAACCAGAACGTCTGCTTAATCGGACGCGACTGTGCGAGACACTCGAATATGTGACGTCCGTACTCGACCAACAGGATTACTGCCTGATCGGCACAGCAGTATCCTCTCCCTCTCCCGGATCATCCCTCTCCCCGATCCCCATTAACCCGAACCGAAGCCAGCCGTCAAAATGGAAATCGGAATTTGGGAAGATAATGCCTGAATCAAAACGCGCGGAATATGTCCCGAAAAAAACAGTCGCTTCTTGGCGAGCGCTTGCCATTGTTCGGTACAATAGGGCGTTATGCGGACAACGACGACGGCCTTATTACTGACTCCCTTCCTGGCTCTTCTGGCGGTAGCGGGTATCTCTCGCCCTGCTACCGGCGATGGAGACGTTCCTCCGAAAGCGACACCCGAACAGTCGGCGTTCTTTGAAAGCAAAATTCGCCCCCTCCTGATCGAGAGTTGTCAGAGTTGCCACAACAAGGATTCCGCGTTGGGTGGGCTGCGTCTGGATTCACGCGCCGCTTTGCTCAAAGGCGGTGATACCGGTCCCTCCCTTGTGCCGGGGCATCCGGAAAAAAGCCTTCTTCTCGAAGTTGTCCGGCATACCGGAAAAATGAAAATGCCGCAAGGCGGTGCGAAACTCTCGGACGAGAAAATCGCCGCCCTTGCCGCCTGGGTGGAAATGGGCGCCCCGTGGCCGGAAGTAGAGTCGAAACGGGGCGGAGAAAGTGTCGCAAAAAAGCCCGGTGAGTTCGTCAAGGCTCCCCTCGGCGATGAGAACTGGCGCTCCTTCTGGTCGTTACAGACGGTTAAGAAACCGGCGACGCCAAAAGTGAAGAATGTCGCCTGGGCGAAGACCCCCATTGACGCCTTCGTACTGGCGAAAATCGAAGCGAAAAACCTGACTCCCGCACCGCCGATTGAAAAACGCGCCCTCCTGCGCCGCGTCGCCTACGATCTGACCGGACTGCCGCCTTCCGCCGCCGAGATGGACATCTTTCTGAAAGATAAATCTCCAGACGCTTACGAAAAAGCGGTAGACCGACTCCTCGCCTCGCCGCAATACGGTGAGCGGCAGGCGCGGTTATGGCTGGATATCGCCCGCTATGCTGATACCAAAGGCTATGTCTTTGTTGAAGACCGAAATTATTACAACGCCTATACCTACCGTGATTGGGTGATCAAAGCCTTCAATCGTGACCTGCCCTATGATAAATTCTTAACTGCCCAATTGGCAGCCGACCGAATACCGGAGACGCAGGGCGACGAAAAAGGGGATCTTGCCGCTCTGGGCTTCCTGACCATTGGGCGACGGTTCCTGAATAACCAACCCGATATCATTGATGACCGAATCGATGTCACCATGCGCGGAATGCAGGGATTGACCGTGAGTTGCGCTCGCTGTCACGACCACAAGTTCGACCCTATTCCCACCAAAGACTACTATTCACTCTACGGCATTTTCAACAGTTCCTTCGAGCTAACGCCACCGATTTCGCCAAAGCCCCTGCGCGACCCGTGGGAAGCCTACAACCGCAAAGTCGCTGAGGCGGACAATAATGTCGGTAGTCTGATCGATTCGCAGGTGAAAGACCTGCGCGAGAAAGTCAAAGACCCGGCAAAGGGGGCGACGCTTTCCGATGCCGTCAAAAAAGCGTTGCAGAGCGTTCGGGAAAACGAGCGCCCCGAAGGCAATAACCTCAAAACGCTGGAAATGGCGTTCGACCCGGCAAAGAAATCAGAACTGGACAAATGGCGCGCCACACGGGAAGAACTGAAAAAATCCGCGCCGCCGACCCCGGAATTCGCTATGGCGATGGCGGACAAGGGAGATGCTGGCGATGTACAAATCTTCAAGCGCGGCAACCCCGGTAATCCCGGCGATGTCGCGCCCCGTCGCTTCCTCCTCGCTCTGACCCCCGAAGAGGCGGAACGCCCACTCTGGAAACAGGGAAGTGGGCGGTGGGAACTGGCGCAGTCCATTGCCTCGCAGAACAATCCACTGACGGCGCGGGTTTTCGTCAACCGCGTCTGGATGCAACATTTCGGCACGGGCATCGTGCGCACCCCCTCTGATTTTGGCAAGCAGGGCGAACGCCCTACCCACCCGGAACTGTTGGATTATCTGGCATCCACCTTTATGCAGGATGGCTGGTCGATCAAGCGGCTGCACCGTCGTATCGTCTTCACCAATGCCTACCGTCAGGCGGCGGACATAACGCCACAAAAGCAACTCGCAGACCCCGAAAATCGACTGTTCGCCCATCAGAACCGCCGCCGTCTGGATATCGAACAGATGCGCGATTCGCTGCTTCTCGCCAGCGGAAAACTGGATGCGACTCAGGTCGGCGGAAAATCGGTGGAGTTATGGACAGCGGACTACAAACCGCGCCGGAGCGTCTACGGATTTATCGAACGGCAGAACCTGCCGGGCATATTCCGCACTTTCGACTTCGCCTCGCCGGATACTACCAATGCTCAGCGCTTCCGCACGACAGTTCCCCAGCAAGCGTTGTTCATGATGAACTCGAAGTTTGCGGTGGAACAGGCGCGAGCGCTGGCGAATCGTCCGGAGATTTCCAATGCCGCCGATGACACCGCTCGCGTCTGGCGATTGTACCTCACGATCTTCAATCGCCCTCCCACGAACGACGAGTTACAGGTCGGCGTCGCCTTCCTGCGTCAACCGATGGCTCCCGAAACCCCCGAAACAGCTTCCTCCCCGGAGCAAGATTGGCAGTACGGGTTCGGCGGTTATGATGAAGTCGCGCAACGGGTAACCGGGTTTACTCCTCTGGCGCACTTCGCGGACAACAGTTACCGTGTCGGCGCCGCTTTCCCCGACCCCAAACTCGGATTCATTACCCTGAACGCGGACGGTGGTCATCCCGGTCATGACATCGCTCATTCCGTCATTCGCCGATGGCTCGCCCCGCGCAACGCCACGATAACGATCACCGGAACGCTCAATCGGCCCGGTAAAGACGGCGACGGCGTTCGCGCCCTGATTATCTCCAATCGCGGCGGCAAACTCGGCGAGTGGACCGCCCATGCCAGCGAAGCGAAGACCGACGTAAAAAGCGTCACGGTTCGGAAAGGCGAAACCATTGATTTCGTGGTTGACCCTTTGACCAGCGATAGTTTCGACGCCTTCGCCTGGTCCCCGGTGATCACGGAATCCACAGAGAAAAACGGTCAGGTTCAAATGACGATGTGGAACGCGAAACATCACTTCCGCGCCCCGCAAAAGCCCATTGCGCTTCTGACCCGCCGGGAGCAATACGCGCAGGCGTTGCTAATGACCAACGAGTTCTTCTTCGTCGACTAATTACGACGGATTACTGGAACTGCACGCGTTCCAGAATCAGCGCCCCGTCTCGCAGTCCGCTCCCGCCTTCCGGCGGGAGCGTGAATTCCAGCAAGAGGTACGGTTGCGCTCCCAGCGTTTTGGGATAAGGTGGTAACGATAGGGCAAGCGGCATCCTGTCCTCCAGAAAAACGCTTGTCGCGTCAGAACAATCCTTACCCGTTTTCGCATCCGCCCAGACGCACCGCACCACCGTTTTTTGCCGGTTCCAACGTCCCCCAAGAATCACATTCGCCGTCAGGCGCCCCTGCGGGGGAACATTGAGAACCGATCCTGCTCCTGCCGAAGCGTCCGCCACATAAGCCAGTGACCGCCGCCGCGCCTGCTCCACGCTCAGGTAAGCGGGGCGAACGCCATCTTCCCGCAGCGTTAACCGTAGCGACGGCTTGACATCGTCCATCAATTCCCATCGGGAATCGCCATCCAGAGAAACCCAGGGCTTCTGCCGTCCCGGTAATGGCGTCAGTGTCGCCTGTTCCCGCGCCAATTCCTGCAATGCCGTCGCCCGCGAAGAAGCGCGAATTCTCCGAAACAATGTCGCTGTCGCGCCATTTTCCAGAGGGTACGTCCCCGGCAGACGCTCGAAGTCCTGAGCGATTGGCAGATTATTCTGAAACGCTTCCGCAGTCAGGGCGATGATTTGCTGTTCGGGTGGAGTCACCCCGTACTGCACCGGCCACGCTGCAACCGCCAGTTGAGATTTGAGTAAAACATCCAGCGGTAACCAATCCCGGCTATCGATAGCCGGTTGCGGGGGAACGTGCAGTCGAACGTTCTCCCTGCCGAACATATCTATTTCCCCGTTCTTGATCGTGTCATAATTCAGCGTCCAGCTACACCCGGCGACATACACATTCGGGTCCTCGACTCCCGCTTCACGAAGCGCCGTGATCATATTCTTGACGGTGTCATAGTCTTTTCGCACTTTAGGCGGCGTTCGCGCCATGATCAATCCGTCCGGATGCGGGCTATCAAATGCAGGAGACAGACCGAAACAGACCAGCAAGCGATATATCAGGATTGCACCCACCGCAACGAATGCCAGAAGCCTCGGGGTTCCCTGCCACACCTTCGCCGCCCCTGCCAGCAACGCCAGCAGTCCGAATAGCAGGAAAATATGGAAATGGTAAAGATAATGCGCCCCCGGTTGGCGCACGACAAAAACCCACTGCAACAGGGCGATAAGAAGCGTCAACGCCATAAACGCTCCGCCAGCGCTGCGAAAAACTTCCATCCTCCAACCGATGATATAGCCCAGAATCGCGGTTACAAACAACACAACCCCGTAAGCGGACACAATACCCAGAAAGACTTCACGCGGCGCAATCATAAATCCGGCGTACAGATGGAAATAGTTATTCGAGAGCAATACCTGAACAAACGGACGAGCAAAGACAAACCAGAAAAAGAGAATCGACGCACCAAGGGTAATGAACCGAGGCGCCATCTTGATAAAGTATTGACCTCCCTCATGTGGTTGACGCGCCAGAAGCCCGACCAGAATACAGAAATGTTGCAGGATCGCCGCCGCAAAGAAAGTCGTCAGTCCGTACATAAAATGCCGCCGAAACAACGGCATCAGACACAGGATCAAACCGATGACGACGACACTCCTCCACGATTTCATTTCGATATCGCGCAGATACAGAATTGTCGCCAGACCCAGTAATGCCGCTCCGCCCACATCGGGGAAACTACGGAACACTGGAAAATAAGTAAGCGGCAGGGCGAGAATCAGACCGACCGTTCCCCAGAATGCCGTCCGCGTCGGCAAGCGAAAGACCAGTGTGGCGACCATGCCCCAGATCAGACAATAAGGCGCATAATAGAAAAACGTCAGTCCCATCACATACGCCGTTCGCGATGCGCCAAAAGCCCGCTGAACAAAGACCATCGGCACGGTAAACAGCCAGTTGTATTCCTCGTGAAACGAGCCATGCACCCGGCGCAGACCATAAACGGGTCGGAAGGTATCGGAGGGCGGATCAGGTTTCGCCGGAAAGAACGCTTCATAGGCATCAGCGGTCAATCCAGTATAATTAGCTTCATCCCAGGCGTAGACAGTCCTCTCACGAGACATATAAGCGAAAGCGCCCAGCAGAAGAAGACAGACGAGTATAAGACCTGTCAGTACGTCACGGAAGGGAAAACGGTTAGAGGCGAACATCGTCCCGATTATACCCTCCCGACTCCGTGAAGCGGAAAACGCCTGCCAGATATCAGGAACGATGATATGATCCATACCCCCTTCCCACCATCATGGGAACGCCCCAGAGCCGACTCCTATAAAGGAAATTTCGCTACTCTGACCCCGCTGAACGCCGACGCCGACGTACCGGAGTTGTATGCCTGTTCACATCTTTCGCCAGAGCGGGAACGCATCTGGAAGTATATGACCGCCGGCCCCTTTGAAAATCAGGAAGCGTTCCATGCGTACTGCGCGTCCCGCGAAGGCAAAGAGGAATCTATTTTCTTCACCGTCCATAGCCATGCCCTGCAACGCCGCATCGGGCAGATCGCCTTGCTCAATATCGTTCCAGAGGCAGGGCGAGCGGAACTCGGTCATATCTGGTACGCGCCCGAAGCCCAGAAGACGAAGATCAACACCGAATGCGTCTACCTGCTGCTTCGCCACCTGTTCGATGATCTGGGCTACCGACGCGCCGAATGGAAATGCAACAACGAAAACGCCGAATCGAAACGCGCCGCAGAGCGCCTCGGCTTCCGTTACGAAGGACTTTTTCGGCAACACATGGTCATCAAGGGAGAAAATCGCGATACCGCCTGGTTTTCTCTGCTGGATTCCGAATGGCAGGAGCGTCGCCAGAATTTTGAACGCTATTTATCGGGAGACAATATCTCCCTGACGGAATTGAATCGGAACGGACGGATCACCCCTGAGGTATAAATTGTTGGTCGCTCTCAGTGCGTACCAACAAAATTTTCTATAGATGCGGAACAATCAAGCGTGATGAATAAGGTAGTGTTTACGTCGCTGACGCTGGCGGCGGCAGGTTTGACCATTGCAGCGGCATGCGGCGCCAATTCGAAATCCGTCGATCTCATTCCTGCCACTCCCGGAACAGGAACGTCTGCGGCGCCCCTGACGGGAAAAGCGGCTTTTGGAGATTATACGACTGATGCGCCGGGAACGCGGCGACGGATTACCGCCGCAGATCTCCCCGCCCCTTTTGCAACGACTTCCACCGATAACGGCCCACAGGGAACCGCCCGCCCGGAAGGAGCGTTGCCTAAAGTTCCAGAAGGATTCACAGCATCGCTTTTCGCTAATAACCTTGACAATCCCCGCAAGATTATTACTGCGCCCAATGGCGATATTTTTGTCGCCTCGAGCAATCCGGGGCAGATTCAGGTGTTACGCGATTCTGATGGGGACGGCAAACCGGAAGTGAATCAAACCTTCGCTACCGGATTGAACAAGCCTTTTGGTCTGGCGTTTTATCCGGCGGGCGCAAATCCGCAGTGGCTCTATGTCGGTAATACCGATTCCATCGTCCGTATTCCCTACCGTTCCGGTGACCTCAGCACATCCGCAAAACCCGAATTGATTACCGACAATATCTCCGGTGGCGGTCAATTACGCGGTGGCGGACACTGGACTCGTGATGTAGCATTCTCGAACGATGGCAAGAAGATGTATGTCTCCGTCGGCTCTTTCACCAATGTCAATCAGGAAAAACTGGGTATTGAGGCGGAACGCGCACTGATCTGGGAATTTACGCCGGATGGCAAAGATCGACGCATCTTCGCTGCCGGCATCCGTAACCCTGTTGGTCTCGCTGTCGATCCCCGCACCGGGACGCTCTGGACTTCCGTCAATGAGCGTGATGGACTCGGCGATGACCTGGTTCCTGACTATATTACCAGTGTCAAGGACGGCGGATTCTACGGATGGCCCTGGTATTACATGGGCAAGAATGAAGACCCCCGTAAGGCGGGCGAGCGTCCTGATCTCCGGGATAAAGTCCTTGTCCCCGATGTCCTGCTACAGCCGCATTACGCCTCGCTCTGCCTGACATTCTACAACGCGAACGCCTTCCCGAAAGAATATCAGGGCGGGATTTTCGCCGCGCAGCACGGCTCCTGGAACCGCGCCAAGCGCACTGGTTACAAAGTCGTTTTCGTTCCGGTGGACGGTAAAGGAAAAGCGAAAGGCGAATTTGTCGATTTCGCTACCGGCATGGTCGCCGACGATAAAAATGT
This sequence comes from uncultured Armatimonadota bacterium, assembly GCA_903910385.1. Taxonomy (GTDB): domain Bacteria; phylum Armatimonadota; class Armatimonadia; order Armatimonadales; family Armatimonadaceae; genus CAIVZM01. The sequence continues at coordinate 25,606 of CAIVZM010000048.1, read as the reverse complement.
CTGGGGTCGCCCGGTAGGCGTCACCGTCGCACGAGATGGCGCCCTGCTCTTCTCCGACGACTCATCCGGTTCCATCTGGCGCGTCGCCTATACCGGCAAAAGACGTTAATCACGGAACATCACAACGCAAAAAAGCGCTGACGCGGAATATTATCGTTTCCACGTCAGCGCCTTTTCCGTTTTGCTATCAGAACTTTTTGCCCGGTACGACCAGACCGATGATCGCCAGCACGACGCCCACGAAAATCGCCAGATGCGCCAGAGGCAGCATGACCGATGCCAGCGCAAGGGCAAGATGAACTACTACGCCCAGAATCACCAGCGCTACCCCGAGTTGCAACATATCGCCCATTTTATTCCGTAACATCTTTTTCAAACTCCTTTGCGCCGCGCCCCTGTCGCGGTTTTATCCTCTATCGTCTGTGATGGATCGCCGGTTCCCACACCCTGCCGTAAAGCGGCGCCCGGCGCTCTCCCTATGAGAACTGTTCACAAACGGCGGGCTGACATCAGCGACATCATTTTGACGCACTACCCCTCCCGGAGGTTGCGCTCGCACAGCGGGCATCTATACGACAGACGATTTTAACGCTAAAATAGGGGCTATGAACGATATCGCCTCGCCTTCGTCCGGTACATCGCTGCTTCCGCTCCCGTTTCTTGGTCTGAAACCGCAAGAATGTCAACTCTCCGAAGCGCTGACTTCCGATATTCTCCTGCTGGATCGAATGCTTGGCGAGACTTTGCGCGAACAGGAAGGCGATGATCTGACACGACTTGCTCAGGAACTGATCGCCTATGCCCACTCAGACGACGCAGACCCCGGCAAATTGACAAAAGTCATTCCCGAACTGGGGACGCCCGCGACGGCGGCGCGACTGCTCCGCGCCTTTACCGTACTGTTTCAGTTGTTGAATACGGCGGAGCAAAAAGAGATTGTGCGCGTCAACCGGGAACGAGGCGAAAAGGCGGCGGGAAAGCCGCGTCAGGAATCTATTGCAGAGGCGATAGCCCAGCTTCGGGCGCAAGGAGTCACCGCAGATCAGATGCAGGCTCTCCTGAAAAAAGTGGATATCTGCCCGACACTCACCGCCCATCCCACCGAAGCGCGACGGCGCTCCGTGCTCAGCAAATTACAGCGTATCGCCGTCTGCCTTGCCGAACGCGCCGCCCCGCCCTCGGTGGTTTCTCTGGATTCGCCCCTTTCCGACCGGGGCCAAGCGGAAGCGGAAATGCGCCGCGCCCTCATCGAACTCTGGCAGACCGACGAAATCCGCGCCACCACGATCACCGTCCCGGAAGAAGCGCGAAATGCGCTGTTCTTCTTTGAACGCAGCATCTTCGATGTTGTCGCCTGGCTTCATGCCGATGTACGCGCCGCTCTTGCAGTCGCCTATCCCGGACACACTTTTGATATCCCACCCTTCCTGACCTATCGCTCCTGGGTAGGGGGCGACCGGGATGGCAATCCCAACGTCACGCCGGAAGTAACCTGGCGCACTCTGCTGGAACATCGCCGTCTGATTCTGGAGTTTTATGTTTCCCGCATCGATTCCCTGCGCCGCGACCTTACCCTCGGTGACCGCAATGTTCCGCAGGACGACCCCTTGCGGGAATCGCTGGACAAAGACCGCGTCGAGGTTCCCCTCAGTCCGGTGCGTCTGTCGCGTCACGCGGCGGAGCCTTATGTCCTGAAACTGCTCTTTATACAGGAGCGACTCGCCGCCACCCTCCGCGCCACCGCCAATCTGGTCACCGATACCAAAGTGGCGGAAGCGCTCTCCGGCGATCTTCCCACCGCCAGTGACGAAGACTGGGCGTACCCGGACGCCGAAGCCTTCCTCGCCGATCTCCAGCTTTTGCAGGATACGCTTCGGCGCAACAAAGCAGCCGATGTCGCCGACGAAGGAATCGTCGCAGACCTGATCGCGCAAACCCATACCTTCGGGTTTCATCTTGCCGCTCTGGACATTCGCCAGCATAGCGATGAGCACGCAAAGGCGCTGACTGAAATCTTCCGAGTCGCCAACATTCTCCCGCCAGACTCCGATTATTCCTTGCTTCCGGAAGAGGAAAAACTCGCTATCCTCGCCCGTGAGATCCGGAATCCACGCCCTCTGGTACATCGGGACGCCGACCTCTCACCGAAAACACGGGATGTCTTGCGCGTCTTTGATGTTATTCGTGCATCCCGTCATCGCCTATCTGATAAATCGGTAATCTGCTATATCATTTCTATGACCCATGCCGTCAGCGATATGCTGGAACCGCTCTTGCTCGCCAAGGAAGCGGGTCTGCTGCTCTGGCATGACAGCGACCAATTGAAGTCAGAACTCGATATCGTCCCCCTGTTCGAAACGATTGACGATTTACACCGTAGCGATACCCTGATGCGCGCCATCTTCGCCTCGCCGGAATATGCCCGACATCTGAAAACGCGCGGCGATTTCCAGGAAATCATGCTCGGTTACTCCGACTCGTCCAAAGATGGCGGATTTCTGGCGGCGAACTGGGCGCTACAGGATACTCAATCTCGTCTCGCGCACGCCTGCGAGGAAAACCATGTCCGGCTACGCTTCTTTCATGGGCGCGGCGGCACGGTGGGACGCGGCGGCGGACGAGCGAATCGCGCTATCCTGTCGCAACCGCCGGGCGCGTTCAACGGGAGTATCCGCTTCACCGAGCAGGGCGAAGTCATCTCGTTCCGCTACGGACTGCCGCCCATCGCTCACCGCCACCTCGAACAGATCGTCAATGCCTCACTGATCGCCGTTTCTCCCGCCCGAACGCAGAAAGCCGCTGAAAATGTCGAACCTGAGGAATGGCTGACCGCAATGCGCAGCATGGCGGCGAATTCGCGTGAAATCTACCGTCAGATGGTGCATGACGACCCGGAATTCTGGCAATTCTATGCCGAAGCGACCCCAATCAAATATATCAGTCGCCTTCCTATCGCGTCGCGCCCGGTCTCTCGTTCGGGATCGAAACTCGCTACGGTCGATGATCTCCGGGCGATCCCCTGGGTCTTCGCCTGGGTGCAGTGTCGCTATGTCGTTCCCGGTTGGTATGGCCTCGGCGTAGCGCTGGAACAGTTTGTCGCGGAGAATCCGCAGAATGCGGACCTGCTCAAGGAGATGTACCAGAACTGGCGTTTCTTCCGCGCCGTCATCGATAATGCCCAACTGGAATTGACCCGCGCCCATCTTTCGACCGCCGTTTGGTACGCCGCTCGTCTGAAACGCATCGGCGAGGAGCGCATTGGCAAAAAATTCCATACTCTGATATCGGAGGAACATGCGCGGACAGTGAACCACGTTCTCGACTTGACCAGTCAGACACAGTTGATGACCCATGCCAGCGTCGTGCGTAATACGGTCGCTCTGCGCAACCCCGCCGTCGCCCCGCTCTCCCTTTTACAGGTCGCCCTGATGGACGCTCAGGAATCGGAAGGCGAAAAGCCGACCTGGAACGAAGCCATCCTGTTGTCTATCACCGGAATCGCCGCCGCCATGCAAAGCACCGGGTAAGGAACATTTCCAAGCGAGCAAGATTCCTTTAATCGGAAATTGATTATTCATACTCGATAGGAAGCATCGGATAAGGAGAGAAAGAAAATATGGATGTGAACGCCGCAGGTCAACTTGCCCTGCAATTGATGATGGGAGTCAGTCTTGCAGCATGCGCAGGGTTACGCGCCTGGTTGCCGTTGCTATGCGTTGGCCTACTGGCGCGATTCAGCCATATTCCGCTCAACGAAAACTTCGCTTTCCTGACATCAACGCCATTATTGACGATTCTGGGAGTCGCTACTGTCATTGAAATTCTGGGCGACAAGATCATCGCCGTCGATCAGTTTCTCGATACCATCGGGACGTTCGCTCGTCCGATTGCCGGGGCGCTGGTCGCCGCCTCGCTGATCAATCCGCAAGACCCGACCTGGGCGACCGTTCTCGGCGTCGTTCTCGGCGGGGGAACTGCCCTCACAGTTCATACCGCGAAAGCCCTCACGCGCCTCCAATCCACCGCCGCCGCGCCGGTTCATGGCGGGACAGTCAATCTGGGTATGTCACTGGGCGAGGACTTTCTTTCGCTCGGAGGCATTGGTCTGGCGGTATGGATACCGCTTATCGCCTTTGCGCTGGCGGCGCTGTTTCTAGTTCTCTGCGTTTACCTCATTCGCATCGCCATTCATCATGGAAAGCGTGTGATGAAAGCCCTGGGCATCGGATGATTCCGTTTCCGAAGTTTCCGGGGAACTTCTTGCGATTCTGACGCGCTTTCCTTTCATCGCAGTTTCACCGTTTATTTTGGAAAGCGATGAGGAAACGCCGACATGATGAGTGCGGCAATGACATTAACCGGTTGGAAATTTGGGACGAAGAAACGAACGGCGGAAGACAATCGTCTTGTCGCCTTCGAGACCATGGTCGCCAGAGATTGGGACCGCTTCTATCGCTACGCCTACCGTCTGTGCGGAAATGCCGACGATGCGGAAGATTTGCTTTCCGACAGCCTTCTGGAAGCCTTCCGAATCTTTGACCGCTATCGAGGCGAGGGCTTCGACCGATGGATGTTCCGGATTCTAACCACCAATCGGATCGATATGGCGAGACGCGCCAAAGTCCGACGCGCAGATAGTCTGGATGCCGGTTGGAACGATCTGGAAGGCGAAACGCATAGCAGGGATATTTCCGACGCCACCGCAAATCCAGAAAGCCTCCTCCTCAAAAACATCTACTCCGAAGACATCCAACGGGCGCTGGACGCCCTGCCCGAAGATTTCCGGGCGGCGATCCTCCTCTGCGATGTCGAACAGATGGAGTATCAGGAAATAGCGGATACGCTCCATGTTCCTATCGGCACCGTACGATCCCGAATCAGTCGCGGTCGCGCCATGATGCGGCGAACGATAGAAGGAACCATACAAGGAACCATACAAGGAACCGAAAAGCGCACAGAGAAAGGAACGAAAAAATTATGAACGACTTCTCTGCCGCCAGTACGAATGTACCGCCGATCTGCCAGACCACACAGGAACGGTTGTCTCGTTTCCTGGATAATGATCTCAATGCCACCGATGCCGGGCGTATCGCCGGTCATCTGACCCAATGCAGCGCCTGCCGTCGTCACTATGACGATTTGAGCAAGATCAAATCCGCTCTCACAACCTTACCGCTCCCCGAAGCGAAGATTCAGGAAATGGCGCGTCTTCGGACGTTCGCCCGACTGGAAACCGCGACGCAACGTGGCGAAAATCGGGTCGGACGCCCCCTGCTTTCCGGCGGATGGTTTCCGGCGTGGCGTCCCGCAATAGCGACCGCCGGAGCGATGGCGATCATCGTCGCCGGTCTCCTGTTACCCGGTTCACCGCTCACAACGCCCTTCCGCCAGCCCGATCAAAGCCAGAACGGCAAAACCGGCGCAATGACCGACCTGTTACCCGATGCATCCGAGATGAATCTGTTGACACGTCTGCATGACGCCCACAGTTCGACTCTTTCGCTTGAAGAACCCGTCGCTCATCGTGACCGGAGCGCCAACGCCACCGCCGGACTACTGGAAGTGGCGGACGAAACGGCAGCGGGAAATCTCTGATGTCCGTTGCTTTCACGATCCGCGTCCGTTCCTTACGGTTGCCCTCGCCCCTGTCAGCGGGGACTATAACGAGAATGATTATGAACAGCGCGTTTCTGGCAACGATAACTATTCTCACAGGGATCGGAGTGTCTGGATGCTACACACAACCGCCTTTTGCCGCGAATCTCAGGCAGATTAATTCCGCCCGACTCCCGAAACCTCTCTCGGCTACAAACGATCCGGCGACAATCGCCTGGGAAAGAAGCGTTCGCGCAGGCTACGTGGTTCCTTTCCGAGGACGCGCCGTCGTTTCGCGCTGGGAAGATACCGGGGGGGCGCCCGAACAGCGCACAGAGATCAATGTTATCGCCGACGGCGCAGGACGATACCGTAACACCTACCTGCAACCGGAAGCGACGGCAGGTCGTATCGTCCTTTCTGATGGCGAAACGAACTATCAGTACGAACCAGATCGTAACACAATCCTGCAACGCAAGGAGGTCGCGCCGGATACCGAAGAAATCCGTTCGCCTCCCCATCTGCTTCCTCAATTCGTCCCAGATTCCGCCGTTCTGCTGGGACGTCCCACTCGCCTGTTGGTCACCACCGCTCAGGGAGAAAACGGTAAGGAATACCTGTGGGAAAAACGATGGATCGATACTGCGACAGACCGCAGTCTCAAAACCGAGACGTATTCGTCGTCGGGACGCCTGATCCGACGATTCCAGCTTACCAGCGTCAGCTTTCCCGCCTCGGTCAGCCGGGATGAATTCCTCCCAGATTTTCCGGTGACGGCGCGTACCATTGCAGCGACAACCCCAAAATCACAACATCCGGTCGCGGAAGCCGACCGTCTCGGTCTGCCGCAGGAAGCCTACGGTTTTCGTCTTCAGAGCGTCGCTCGCCCTCTCGCAACACGCCCCGGGAGCTCGGAACGTGTCACGCACCTGATCTACAGCGACGGCGCACGCGCCATCTCCCTGTTCGTCGCAGATGTCACCGGGGCTTCCCCTTCCGATTCCCGCCCTCTCATAGAAGATTGGGATCTGGTCCATCTCACGCCGGGTATCATCGGCTACTCCCGCCAGAGTCGAGATCAAGCCTATAGCATTGTGGTCTGGACACAGAATGGTTTCTGTTACACGGCGGTGTCGCAGTGTTCACGGGAAGAATTTCTGCCCGTCATCCGCGCCTTCTGCATCCGCGCAAACCCATAAGCAAACGGTCTCGATCCCCGGTATCGACGGCAGTTCCCTGCTCTACTGCCACCTGCTTTTCACCAGAAAATAAAGGGCGGGCAATAACAACGCCGTCGCGATTGCCGCCAGACACATCCCTACCGCAGAGGCGGCGCCCGCTTCCGGCCCTTCCTCCAGCGCTTTCGCCGTTCCTAATCCCCCCGCAACCGTTCCCATGATTGCCCCTCTCTCAATCGGATCGCGAACTCCGAAACGGGTCAGGAGAGTCGGTCCCAGAATCGGTCCGATGATTCCGGTCAAAATCGCCAGACTTCCCGCCACGGCTCCGGCTTCTTGCCCGCCGGGATCGCCCAGTAGCGTATGCGCGGTGGCGGCGGCAACCGCAGAAGTGGACATTCGTGCGGACAGTACGACCGCCATTGTCTGATCCTGTAACGCAAAAAATCCCCAGATTAGTCCCAGAAGGCAACCGAAAAGGGTAGTAAACATCGCTGTGACCGCAAAAAGTCCGACTTTACGCTTCAAAAGCGCCGATTGCTCATGAATCGGCAACGCCAGCGCCACCACGGACGGCCCCAGCAGAAAAGTCAACGGTTCCACCGCCTTACGGTACGTTTCCATATCCATCTTCAAAACGTACAGATAAATGGCGACTGCCCCCGCCGCAATCAACACCGGCGGCATATAGCGCAAACCGCGCCAGCGCAGGGAGGCCCCCACCGCCGCCGCATACGCGGTCAATGTGACGAACAGCGGAACTCCGCTCATTCGGGCTTCCCGCTACGCCGCGCCTCCCGACGCCCCAGCGCAAAGGAAAAAAGGAGAAACAGGCACAGCGGCGTTCCCAGCAACAGAATCAACGTTCCCAGCAAGCCCAAAACCCCGTAGCGTAATAAAGCGGAAACCGTCGCCACCGGAGGATGGAATAAAATGACGCACAGAGGCACAAACAACAACGGCAGGAAAAAGAGCAAAGTTCGGGCGGTCAGTCGTATCCATTCCGGGCGCACGATCCCAATCCGTAACGCCACCGTCAGAAGCAACATGCCAATGACAGAGCCGGGAAACGGAAGATGCAACAGCGATATCATACCTTCGCCCGCCAGCAGAAAAGCGAATAAAATGCACAACCCCCGCAACCCCTCGGTCGCCCGACTGGAGATGGTCGCCGCTGTGAAGCGTGGGGAATAGTCCGTGTCACCCGACCTGAGCCCGGTTTCTGTCATTTGCCCCCTGCCTAAACGACAATCGCGCCATCATGATCCAGCGGAACGATCCGACTCTTCGCGGCGACGCCGTGCGAAGCGAAAGCGTCTTCCATGGCGGACGCCACAGCAGACGCCGTATCCGGAGACGCGAACGCCAGTGCAGCGCTACCGCTTCCGGAAAGGCACGCGCCATAAGCCCCTGCGGACTGCGCCCCCGCCAGCGATGCCATAAAACCCGGCATCAAGGGCGCACGATACGGTTGGTGCAGTCTGTCCTCTAATGCCGTCCCCAGACGTTTCCAGTCCCCCGATGCTAGACACGCCACCAGAAGCGCCGCCCTCCCGACATTGAATGCCGCATCCGCATGCGGAACGGTCGCGGGCAACGCCTTCCGCGCCGCCGCCGTTGCCAGCGGGCTTTCCGGCACGCAAACCACGAAGCGCAACTCCTCCCAGCCGGCGCCCAGCGGAATCGCCTCCGCATGGACTCCCGTCGCGTCTGCATAAGCGATCTGGACGCCGCCCAGCAAAGCGGGAGCCACATTGTCCGGGTGTCCGTCCATCGCCGCCGCCTGCGTCAATAGCCAGGATTTATCGAACGGGTTACCCAGCAAAGCGTTCGCTCCCACCAGTCCGCCCAAAATGACCGAAGACGACGAACCCAGACCGCGTTGCATGGGAATCTCGCCGGAGAAAAAGATACTCAAAGGAGGGAAAGGCTCCTGCACCGCCTCAAAAACGCGTCGCGCCGACGCACGCATCAGGCACTCCGCTCCCTCTTGGACTTCGCGCCATTCAGAGTAGGGGGTAGGATCATGCAGTCTGGAAGCCGCAACCACTTCCGAAATTGTCCGCCCTGCGGCAGGAGAACCATCTTCGCCCGGTACGCGCAGACCGATCCAGTTATACAATCCCAGCGCAACGCCCAGCGCATCGAATCCCGGCCCCATATTCGCCGAACTGGCGGGAACTCGAACTGCCACCTCAACCCTTTGACAAGCCATCCGCCGCGTATCCTTCTTCGTCACCCTACTTTGCTACTCTATAATGCTATTCTACCTTGTCGGCGATGATACATTCGGAAGAACATGCCCGGGGCAAATATGACTTAATCGCGCCCGGAGGTCCCCGTACCCCTATCCCTACAAGAAAAATGGCGTCCTCTCTCAATTGAGAGGGAACGCCATTCGATGTTCGTATTCGATGTTCGTATTCGATGTTCGTATTCGATGTTCAAAGCCCTCAGCTTTTACTTTTCAAGCGGCTTCTCTGGAGTTTTCGGAGTAGAGTTACCTCCGCCGAACGTAACGCCGACAGGCTTCACTGCGCCCGCCTTGCTATCGGAAACATTCTTACCATCGAGGACGGACTTACTGGTCTTAACAATCGACCCGTTGATATTTTCGTCGGCCTGATTATTGATATGGTTGGCGTTGTAGTAGTTCGAGAGGAAAATCCCTCGCCGCCCATTCCCCTTATCATCGAAGAAGCCCTCGGTAGTGAAATCGCCCCAGGGCGCAGAACCACTTCCCTGAAAATACGCACCCGTATCTGTAGAACCGCTGTATCGTTCCACCTGCCCGGTCTCAAAAGTCCCGGTAGCGTCCAGAAATCGGACATCAATGTTCGTCGATCCGTTTTGACTGACCGTCATATAGATATTGACACTTCGGGACGGAATCGTAGGATTGAACGAACCCGAAGAGCGTCCTGTTCCCTGCCAGGAACCGACCATGACATTGCCGCCGCCGCTGGAGCAAGAATCGTAGGGGTCGGAAAGAAAGGTCACCCGCAATGTCCCCGAGTCAATCGGATAAGGATTGGTGGAAATCGTTCCCACATCTGTACTGCTGTTAGGGTTGAGATAATTGATCCTCCCCTCATAAGTCCAGCGACGTGACCCGTACGTATCAAAAAATTCAACGCGGTATGTTGTACAGAGCGGGTAGCCACTGCGGTTACGAATGCGTAAGACGGTCGTGGAACCACCTGAGCAGACAGTGTCAGCGTTATACTGCGAAAAATTGAATTCCGCGATATAGCGCCCGGAACCGTCGTAGGTATTGACCGCTACATAGCGGTCTCCGCCGCTACATCCCCCACCATTGTCACTACTGCCGCCCCCACATCCCGACAGGAAAAACGCCGATGCCGCCAGCGTAAAGATGGCGATAATTATTCCCGCGAAGCGTTGCCGGGGCATCCGCTCTAACACATAATCCATCCTCAAAATTCCTTATTGCTCTGTTTGAGATAACCTTCGTAACGAGACTCTGAATTCGCGTTACGCCCCCCTGTTTCCTGCGTTTCCGGCGCATCGTCGCCTCTCGTTTGCCGTCCTAAAAACTGTTACAAAAAATATTAAAAAAAATTGTGTCGCGAATGGAACATTTATCCGGGGCTCCGTAGTCCAACCTTCTGAGAGCGAGTTTTCGAGAGAGAGATATCTTTTGACCTGAAGAGAGCGGGTTGAAGGAGAGAGAGAAACCGGGCAAGTACCTGAAAATGGTCACTTGCCCTTTTTTTGTCTCAACCTCAGATTCCGGAGGGACCTGCCGCACGAACTTCAGCGCTGACCCCTTCCTCAAAGGTCTTGAAGTTCTCCCGAAACAGGGTGGCGAGTTTTTTTGCGGCGGCGTCATACGCATCCGGGTCAGACCAGGCGGCGCGGGGTCGCAGGATTTCGTCCGGCACATTCGGGCATTGCGTAATCACATCGAAACCAAAAACGGGATCGGTTTCCGTCGGGGCGGTCGCCAGAGCTCCGCTATGGATAGCATCCAGAATGGCGCGGGTATACGCCAGTTTGATACGATGCCCGACCCCGTACGCCCCGCCGCTCCAGCCCGTATTCACCAGATACACACGGACATGATGCCGCGCGATCTTTTCCGCCAGCAGTTCGGCGTATTTGCCGGGATGCCAGACCAGGAACGGACCGCCGAAGCAGGCGGAAAACGTCGCACCAGGTTCGGCAACGCCATCTTCTGTGCCGGGAATCTTGGCGGTATAGCCACTGATGAAGTGATATATCGCATGTTCCGGGGAAAGGCGACTGACCGGCGGCAGAATCCCGAAAGCATCCGCGCTCAGAAAGACGATATCGGTCGGATGCCCGGCGACACAGGGAATTTTGGCATTGGGGATATGTTCTACCGGGTACGCCCCTCGCGTATTCTCCGTGATATGCACATCATCGAAGCGCACCGCATGATCCTGATCCAGTACGACATTTTCCAGCACCGCGCCGAATCGTAACGCCTGATAAATATCCGGTTCCGACTCCGCCGAAAGGTTCACCGCCTTGGCATAGCATCCCCCCTCGATATTGAAGATGCCGTCATCCGACCAGCAGTGTTCATCGTCGCCAATAAGCAAGCGCTTCGGGTCTGCGGAAAGTGTTGTTTTGCCCGTACCCGAAAGCCCGAACAGGAGCGAAGAATCGCCCGTTTTCGGATCGGTGGTCGCCGAGCAGTGCATGGAAAGGACACCCCGTTCCGGCATCAGATAGTTTATGACCGTGAAGACGCCCTTTTTCATTTCACCGGCGTATTCTGTGCCCAGAATAACAGATTCCGATTCCTCAAAATTGATCGCGATACTGGTCTTGCTGGTCATTCCTTCGGTCAGGCGGTTCGCTGGAAACGCCCCGGCATTGAAAATCACGAAATCTGGCGTTCCGAATTGCGCCAGTTCCTCTTTCGTCGGACGAATCAACATAATATGCATGAAAAGCGCATGGTACGGTCGCGAACAAATAACCCGCACCTTGATCCGGTTGCGCTCGTCCCAACCCGCAAACCCATCCACAACATAAAGCCGTGGCCGCGTGTTGAAGTAATCGATCGCTCGTTCCCGATTCACATCGAAGCCATGCGGCGACATCGGGATATTGACCTTACCCCACCAGATATTCGCATCTGATTTCGATCCCGGATTCTTCACCATGCGCTTGTCTTTGGGCGAGCGACCTGTTTTCGCTCCGGAATAAGCGACCAGCGCCCCGCTTGCGGCGATACTATCGCCGGAATCGAAGCGTACAGCCTCTTCATACAACACCGACGCAGGCGCATTGTGCAATATATCTGTAACTTCGATGCCATATTCTTCAAGAATAATCAGATTGTTCATTGCTTCATTGTAGCCTAAAGACACCGAAAACAGGGTAACGAAATCGGGCAGTATCGCCACGACGCCATGCGCTTCCGGTTAGCTCCCACGCTCCCGGACAGGCGTGAATCGGACAGCCATCAACCTCCGTCCGAACCGCTTCGAGAACGTTTCGGTTCGTTCAAGTTCGCCCCTCGCAACATCTCCGCCGCATTGAAGAACGTATCCTTATCTTTGATGACCGCCTGCGGCGGCAAAAAATCGGTCAGGGTTTTTACTTCCGGCATCTTTTTCACAGCGGTTCCTATCGCCATAAATTCAATTAGACCGCTCCCCAGATTGTAGACATATGTCTTGATGCCCACCACATCATCCGCACCAATCAATTCCGCCTCTGCACGAATTCGGCGCAGGGCGTTTTCCCGCGCCTCATAAATCAAGGAGCTCATCTCCTTGATCTCGCCCCGCACGAAGGACTTGAATGCCGCTGTAAGGCCGCCGACAAATCCCAGAGAATAAACCGATACCCCGAGGACAAGCTGGATCGGCATATATCCCATGTGCATGACATTCCACATCTCTTCATTGGTCAGATCGCTGGTGATCGGTCGTAGTTTCCGGTCTTCCGGCAATGCCGCATGGCGCGATGCTGTCCCTACCATGATCATTTCCTGCATACCGCCAAACGGCAGGATCGTCGTCTGTATTCCGAGAACGGCGTTTGCGCCCACCTCTCGCGCCTCCTCCGTGATACGCCACAGCGCCCGGTGTCGCGTCTCGTTGAAAACATCAGAGAATTCCTTTACCTCCCCACGCGCCAGAGAACGAAGACCGCCCATGATTCCGCCGCCCAGTCCGATAGAGTAAGCCACATTACCGAAAACAAACTTAAGCGGCATAAACCCGGCATCCAACTGGCAGTACAATTCCTGACCATCAGCGGAGGTGGAGAAAAGCAATTTTTCCACTTTCTTCCCTTCATGGTGGATACAGGAACCGATAGACAAAAACTCGACATTGCTCTGTTGCCAGATCAACTCGCTGGAGACGCCGGTAATTCCGACTCCTCCTTCGTGTTCCGCCTCCTTGACCATGCGTTCCAGAGCGTTCTGACGACCTTCATGTATTATCTTCGTCACCTGCTCCACTTCACCGCCAGCGATTGTCTGGAATCCCGCGCCAATGCTTCCCAGAAATCCCATCGAGAAGACGCTGTTACCGATGACCAACTCCCCAGGCTCAAAGCCTTTCAGGTGCAAACAATACATTTCATTGCCGGAAAGCCCGGTCATTATCGCCATAATATTTCCTGTTCTTCAGATCGACGCTTGCGACTGGAATTCACTTAAGGCAGGGTAATCGTTTGCTTACCCTCTACAAGCGGAGTGTCAGTTCCTTTCCAGCCCAATACGCCCGTGACCCCTGCCGGGAGCGTTATTTCGAAATTCCAGATGCCATCCGTCTGCTGATGGCAAGATGCGACAATTTTCCCTGCCGGATGAGGCATTTTCCCTGCAATCTGCGTTAACGCACCCGGATTCGGCGCGATACGAACTTTACCAAAACCGGGAGCGTCCGGCGTAATTCCCAGTATCGTTGCCAGAAATTCATAAGCAGGAGAGGAACTCCAGGCGTGGCAGTCAGAACGGGCGGGTTCCGGGTTCTCAGCCCATGTGGTCAGTCCCGCCGCCAGCATATCCCGCCAGGGACCCAGCGTCTCCGCATAATGATCGCCCCGTCCGGCTTTCACCAGCGCCCGGTTCAGATAGAAGCGGAAATAGAAGGTCGCCTGCGCCAGTGAAGCGTCGGACAAGATTCGTTCCATTACCGCTGCGTAATTGCTTTCCGGGATCGCCTCTGCAAGAATCGCCAGAATAGCGGCATGTTGTGAAAAAGTCTCGTGCGCCGGGGTATCTGCCACCCGATGTGTGGCGGCGTCATAACACTTTTCACGAACCACAAGAGCAATTGCGCGAGATGCCGCACGAAGCCCTTCCGAATCGTTCGCTTTGCCCAGCGCTTCCTCTAAATCCGCCTGTTCGCGCAGGGCGAGCGCGTACTGAAGGCTCATAATCGACGACCCGCCCTCCAGCGCTCCAGCGGGAACGCCAAAGCGCCATGCCGGGACCCAGTCAGCGAAACACCACCACTGTAGAGGCCCCAGTAAGATATCCTGCCCCATCTTGCTTTCAAACCAGCCATTCACCGCACGAATGCCCGGCAACAACCCCCGTATAAATGCCTCATCGCCGGGAACATGCCGCCAGTAATCATGGATCATTCCCACCCACCACAGCGAAAACGGCGCGATAACCTGCGCGGTTCGGGAAGGATAGCGGCTCTGCGTCAATCCCTCCGGCAATCGCGACTCATCCAGCTGCTGCAAAGCGTTCCGGAATAATCGATGGTCACCGGAAATATACAGACTGACCAGCGCCTGAATCCGGGTATCACCGACATACTGCAGTTGCTCATAGTACGGGCAATCCATATACGTCTCATGGGCGCACAGACGGATCGTCCGCCAGCTCACTTCCCAGATACGATCCGCGTCCGCCAGTTCCGTCGCCTCAAACTGCGCCTTCTCCGCAAAGGGATATCCGGTATAAATCGCATGGAAGTCCCCCAGAATCAGTTCCTCCGCCTGCGTTTCAATCACCAGTTCCGTGTAGCGGAATGTCTTCCACCAGAGCGGGCGCAGGGAGCGAGATCCACCGTCCAGCGTCCAGTAATCGGCGTAACCGTGCAGAATGCGCCCCTCCGTCAGGTTGCGGTTCGTCTTACGCAACGGGTCGTTGGGCTTCAGGGAACCGTCCACCAGCGCTTCCGCATAGGAAAGGCGCAATGTCGCATCGCGTCCTCCCGCCACCGTGAGCGACGGAAACGCGCAGGTCTCATGCCCATGATCAATGAGAATCGATGCACGACGATGCGGCGGAATCACTATAGGCAGTGTCAACGCGCCCGAAGTCTGCGCGATTCCCTCCGCCCGAACCACCGATCCGATGAGTGTCGGCGTTTCCTCCATTGCCGGAATTGGTCGAGGAACCAGCCACCAGGAACTTTCCGCATCTTCGATCCCGTGCGGCGCCGCATATGGTCGTCCGATCACCGTCGGGGCGACCCACCCGGAATCATCGAATCCCGCCGACAGCCATCCCCAGGGATGGCTCCGGCAATCCATATATTCGGACGGCCCCACTACCACATAAGTCCACAGGGAGCGGGCGTCCTCGAGCGAAAACGAGTACGCATCATCACGCTGGCATTTCCAGCCTTCCGGGGTGTTCACCGCCTTTTCCGCCTCCGTTGCGCCCTGCAACAGAAAACCAGCTTCAGCAGTCATCTGCGCCGTGGGCGCGACATCGTCCTCAAAATAGTACACGAGCGCCGCAATCACATTCTCGCCGGGGCGTAACTGCGGCGCGATATCGACCGAATCGTAGCGCCAGTGTTTCGTATCCCCGCGAGCTGGTCCCCAGGAAACCGCTTCACCGTTCACCCAGAGTCGATAACGCTGATCCCCGGTCACATGAACGATAAAAGTGACCGGGACCGAATCCAGCGTCACCGTTTTCCGGAAGAGCGTCACCACGCTTTCATGGCGCGTCGATTCTGGACAGCGACACCAGGCGGCGGGCCAGCGACGCTTTCTTCGTTCCTCGGTCGGTTTGGGCATCAGGGACAGCGTGTCCAGAGCAATCGTGTCAACGGTAACATCGGACATTGGGTTTCTCCTCAGAATGATCCTGTCATGAAACTAATCGCAACTTTGGTTCGTTTACTGCGTCTCAGATAACCGGTTATACGTTTTTGCAGCGCGGCGACAACGGTCGGTCAAACAGGTAGTGAAAAATAATGGCTCTAACAATGACAGGCATTAATGCGCGCCCTGCGGTTCTCCGCGCTCCGTCGGAGACGGCTTCAGCACGCCGCCTTTTTTCAAACAAAGTGGCGACGCATCCTCTCGCAAACGATATCGAAACCGCAGAGTTACAGGGATTCGGCGATACTGATTACCATCTGCTTCGTTCTCACGCCCTGCTGGCGCATCTGGAACGCATCGTCAACGCCCGATAAGTTCAACTTCCCAAACTGACCGCCTCGAAGAACTTTTCCTGTCGTTGCCGCCCCAGCGCATAGATATTCGTATTCGCGGCGTCAGGCGTCACCGTCAGAGTGATTTTTGGCGGGGGAGCATCCTCCATTTTTCCCAATCCCAGATTCTCGCGGGCTGACAGGATCGCTCCTCGTGCGGACGCCTGCTCCTCATCGGACAGATGGATCGGTTCCCCCAGCGTATCGGAAATAATCTGCGCCCACGTCGGTGAAGCCAGCAATCCCGCGCCCGTACCCAGCAATTCTCCCTTTGGCGCAACCGGCAACAACGCTTCACGCACTGCCGCAAAGCGGTACGCCACCGCTTCCAGATGCGCGCGCGCTATTTCTTCCGGAGTCGTGGCGGCGGAAAGCCCGTGTATTGTCGCATGAAGATCATCGCGCCACAGGGGAGCGCGTTCGCCGCTCAGGAACGGCAGAACGGTCAGCCCATGCCCGTCCGCCGGTAATGCGCGCACTGCCGCCTCGATAGCATCATCGTCCTTACCATCGAAATTCAGCGTCCGGCGCAACCATGCCCAGACACTTCCCCCATTGGTCAGCGCTCCTCCGAGAAGAAACCGATTCGCCCCGACCATGTACCGCCATAACCCCGGCGGAACAGCAGGAGCGTCGCCGGAAGGAACCGCAACCCGCAGCGCCCCCGAAGTGCCGATCATCAATGCCAGACGACCCGGAGTCAACGCGCCGCACCCAATATTGGAGCAGGCGCCATCGCCTAGCGCAGGGAAGAAAGGGACATCCGCGAGGGCGGGCAGGCGGTCGCGATAAGGCGGCAGCAAACCGGAAACCGGCGCATCGCTGATCAACGAAAGTTTATCAACGCTCATTCCGGGCAAATGCGCGATTATCTTTTCATCCCAGACTCCGCGCGTCTGATCGAAAAGACCGGAAGCGGACGCCATAGAAATCGAAGCGGTCACCTTCTCCCTGCCGAAGAGCCGGGCGTATAGATACTCTCCCGGCGACAGGAAGCGATAGCACCGGGAAAAGGTGTCCGGTTCCGTCTCGGCAAGCCATCGCAATCGCCCCGGCAAAAAGGAGGTATGTAAAGGACATCCCGTTCGCTGGACATTCGCCGCAGCATCCACTTCACGCCGTAGTGCAGACACCTGCGGAGCGGAGCGGGAATCATTCCAAAGCAGGATCGGCGTCACCGCTTGCCCCTGCGCATCCACCCCGACCGCCGAATGCCAGAACGTCGAAACGCCGACGCCGATAATCCTCCCGGTTCCCCGGTTCGCCAGCGCATTCTCTGCGCAGGTGACCACTTCCGCTACCAGAGTGTCGGCATCCAGCCACGAGCCGCCATCGGTCGTGGTGACCGGTTGATGTCCCAACGAATAGGATGCGCCGGGAACAGGGACGCCATCCCGATCGTAAAGCATCGCCCGCGAGGACGAAGTGCCGATATCGAAAGCGAGAAATAGATCGCTCATAGAAAAATAGATTCGCCAAAAGACGATAAACGCCCTTCCTCTTGAGCAATACAATCATTGCCAGTGCATCAGAGCCCCTGACAGACCGTCCATGATCGTTCCGACGCTATCAATAATCTGGAGCGACGTATTTCGAATCACATTCACCATAATCCCTGATCTCCCAAACAGACATTGTCCAGTTTCAAAATCAATACACAAAGTTTTAATGCTAATATATCCGTTATAAACACTATTTAATTTCATTATTGATACATTATAAACTCTTTACAAACACTTATTTCAAAATAAAAAAACTTTTTTTGAAATAAGTCCTAAATTTACTTGCCATCACACCACAACGTGTGTATAATTCAAAACGTGGGTAGGTTACGCCCTTTCGCCCAGGGAAGCGCCGCCACTTTGAACGTTAGATTGGACAGCACCAATAGCGCAGTCATAACACAATCCAATGTTCATGGCATCGGTTTCTCCTGCACGTTACGGATTTTCCGAACGAGACGAGCGTCCCGTATGGCGGACGCGGTAAGACCGAGGCGCCAATGTACGGTCGTTGATTTGATCTGCATTGAGGGTCTCGCGTTTGCCGGGTCGTTTGGGGTGGAGCGCGTAGCTTCTCGCTTACGCTAAACGCACATTTAGCGGACATTTTGCCTCTCCGGCTAGCCCTTCCAGCGCCGGAGAGGTCTTTTTTTGTCATTTTCTTGACCGGGACGCCACGGTGCGTTCAACATCGAAATTTCGGACAGTCCGGTCAATTCGTTCTCAGACTAAAAAAATTCTAAAGCGAGAATAAAGGGAGCGCCCTCCCGGCGTCTGACCATCGACGATGACAGTCATAAGCCAGGGGGCATTCTTCCGCTATAGCGCAACTAACAACCCGAGGAAAGATTTGGCGCTGCCCATGATAGCGCACAGAAAAACATTCCCTCATATCTATTGAACATTATTCGGCGTCTTGTACAAAAGATTAATGGGAAAGGGAAGAAAAATGGCAAAATTGTTGAAGGAAACATTTTACAGCATCATTGCCATAAATGCGGCAGGGCAGCGGAATCATGGTCGTTTCCGCTGCCCTGCCTGAACCTACTCAAACCAGAGTTCTATCGGACGGGATAGAAATGCGTATAGTATTTCGTCCCGGATTCGTCTTGCTGGACTTCATACAGTTTTTCGCCTCGTAGTGCCTTGGCATGCCCATCCGAAAACGCGACATTACATATTCCAAGACCGACAATGCCTTTCGGCAAGTCATCGGGGATTTTCGTTAACTGTGTTCCCTGCAAAGCATGGCGTGTACGGGGATAAGCGATAAAGCCAGAACATCCGCCTACATCATAGCGGCTTGTTTCTTCCAGAAGAATAAAATCCGCCGGGCGGGCGATTCCCGCAATACCCAGGCTTGGAGTGGCATATTTTGGGCCGCCACATTCCTGCGCCGAATTGACATCCGCTCCATACCCGCCAATACCGTCGTAAAGAGCGATATCGCCGGTATATTCGTTCTGGTAGTAACACGCCTCGCCGACACATTCACTGGAAAAATAAGAATACGCGGCGCGAGAAGGCATCCCATAACTGACGATTGGTCCTCCCTTTGGTCGGGTAGTGACGCCTACCGTCCCAGACTGAGTTATATCTGTAGAGGGGGCGACATCGGCGCTACTGAGAGAAGGCGACATCTTACCGTTTGAACAGATGAATACTTGCAGACTCTTGACATAAGGCTGAGTCTTGCTGACCCAGGAATAGTCATAGATATACTTGTCCGTCGGCGATTCCGCCGCCGCCAGCGGGAACGCCTCATCATAATCCTGAACATACATCAGGATCGAGAGGCTGATCTGCTTTACATTGGACAAACAGGAAGTCTGACGCGCCTTATCGCGCGCCTGCGCAAAGACAGGAAAAAGAATAGCGGCAAGTATCGCTATAATAGCGATAACCACAAGCAGTTCGATCAGCGTAAAGGCTTTACGCGGTGCAACAGTCTTCAATGAGTGCATCAGGTTTATTCCTCAAATGTTGGGTGAGATAAAGTTAGGTGAGATACAGTCGGCAAGATAAAGTCGGTAAGATACAAGGAATTACAGAAGGAAAATAGCGCAACTGACATCCTATCCCCTGATAGTCCGCAGGGAAGCAGGAAGTTAACGTAAATACTATTTCCCTCCTGCGCCGCCGCTTCGTCCACTGGTACGTGGCGGAGGAGGATTATTCTTCATTCTTTCCAGAATCGCCTTGTCTTTCTCTGACAATTCCGCCTGTTGCGGCGGTGGCGGATCACTGGAACATCCTGAAGTCAGAGTGCCTGTAGTAAAAACAAGCGTAGCAAGCAGATAAATGACGCCAATTTTGGCGCAGAGACGTCGAGCATACTGATCAGAATGAGCCGTCATAAAATAAATTTACCACAATCACGAAAAAAAACAAACTGGCAGTAGTTCAACGGCGGAATATAAAAAGCGGAACATATATCACTTCTATTCCTGGCGCACCCGGTATAGCACGAATCAAACTTACTGATGAAAATGGTAAAATTTAGCGACTTCTGACAACTGCGATGTCCGGCAAAAAATCGAAACCGAGCCCAAGCCGTGACGAGAGTATCCTGAATATGGAATCCATAACATCCACTTCGACGATAAACGCCACCGCTATCACCTTTCTGGGAACCGCCGCCGCAACGCCCGGCCCCGGTCACGATACCGCCAGTTTTCTTCTCAATGGGCGCTATCTCGTCGATGCTGGTTGGTGCGCCGTCCTCCGCATGCAGTCCTTCGGCTTCGATCCCCTCGCGCTGGAATGTCTGTTCCTGACACACTGCCATCACGACCATTACCTCGGGCTTCCCGCCCTGATTTTCTATCGCGCCATGAACGCCCCCAGCGGCCCGCCACTGACCATTTTCGGCCCGGTGGAGGATGTAGAAAAAGTCGTCCGACTGTCCCTTGATCTGCTCCAGACCTCCCGGTTTCCCGAGTTGAATGCCGAAGCCGCCGTCGATATCCGTCCTCTTGCGCCCGGTGACCACTTCGAAAACGACGATTTCCGCATTGAGACCGCCGCATCCGTACATCCCGTCCCGGCGCTCTGCTACCGCTTCACTGACCTGCGGACAGGTTCAGTCGTCGCCTTCACCGGAGATACCGCCCCTGCCCCACACCTCGTCGACTGCGTTCGCGGCGCCGACCTGCTCATCACCGAGGCATCCTACGGCCCCGGACCGATTCCCGCCGAAAACCGATGGGGACACCAGGCCGCCCCGGAGGCGGCGCAACTTGCCGTCGACGGTAACGTCACTCGCCTTGCCCTCGTCCATTGTCGCGAACGTAGCCAGCAGGCAACCCTCACCGTCGCCCAAAAAATCTTCCCGAACGCCTTCTGGCCCCACGACGGCGAAACCATTCGCCTTACTCCCGTGACGCCGTAGCGAGAACCGCGCAGATATCTATCCGGCCTTGCCCATCGCTAACCCCCAGAGCAGAAGGCAGACCGCCAGCGACATGATCGCAGCCGCAAATCCCCCGACAATATTACTCCACAAGCCGTTGCGCCGCTCCCCGACAATCGCCGGATTGTTGCAGATAAGAAGCATCAGAACAATCAATGGCGGCGCCACTGCGCCGTTCAATACCGCCGCATACAGCAGCGCCTTCACCGGACTGATGAACTGTACGAAGTTCAACACATACCCCAGAGCCACAACGCCCGCAATCGTCCCATAGAAAGCCCGCGCTCGCCCGAACTGCCGATACAATCCGTAACGCCACCCGAATGTCTCCGCCAGCGCATACGCCGCCGAACCCGCCAGCGTCGGAATCCCCAGAAGGCCCGCCCCCAGAATGCCCAGCGTGAACAGCCAGTACGCCGACGGCCCCAGCGGCAGCAATGCCCGCGCCGCATCCTGCGCCGTCTCGATATCGGTCTTTCCCTGCGCGTGCAGCGTCGCCGCCGTACAGATAATAATGAAAAAAGCGATGACCTGCGAGATAAGCATCCCGACGACCGTATCGTCGCGCACAGTGCGTATCTCCGTCTCATTCACCGGGAAACGCCGATGCCCCGGCTCCGCTTCGACCCCGTGCGAAATCTCTTCCTCCACCGTCTCCCCTGCCTGCCAGAAGAAGCAATACGGAGAGATAGTCGTCCCGAGATACCCCACCACCGCCATCAGGTAGCTGAAATCAGATTGCCACTGAGGCAAAACCAGATTCCGAGCAATCGCCCCCCAGTCATGATGGACGCTCGGTAGTAGCGCCGTCACCACATACGCCAGCAGCGCCAGACACAGCCACTTCAGATACCGCACATAGAGACGGTAAGGGACAAGAATCAACAACGCAATCGTCCCGCCGGAAATAACTGTCAGCCAGAACGTGAAGGAAACCCCGAAGAGCATCTGAGCGGACGCCGCCATCACATTTAAATCCGCCCAGACATTGATGATATTCGCCAAAAACAGTAGCGCCACCGCCGTCCAGAGAATCCCTGGCGGATAATGCTTTTTCAGAACCGCCGCCAGTCCCTCACCGGTTATGGAACCAATACGCCCCGCCATTTCCTGAACGACAATCACCAGCGGTATCGTGAACGGCGCCATCCAGACCAGCCCATACCCGAACTGCGCTCCCGCCACCGAGTACGTCCCGATGCCAGATGGGTCATCGTCCGCCACTCCCGTAATCAGGCCGGGACCGAGTTTTTTCCACAGCGGTTCTCCTGCCCCTGCCTCCTCGGTGGCGTCCTGCGCCCGTGCCAGATCGTCCGCATCCCTCGCGATATCATCCGTCGGGAGTTTCGAACCGTTCGGAGTCGTCTCCTCATTTTCCAAAGCGTCGCTCCATTCCGGGAACGCGTCACGGCATCGCTACTATCCCCTGAATCACCCTCAGTATATCCGCTTCTCCCACCAATTTTCCCCGCATCGCCCCGCGCTGAATAACCCATCGGATGTGGGTCGGGAGAAATCCTGACCCACAGAATCACCTCTCTGACCACTGCGGATTACGCCATGTCAAGCGCCTGATCTCTGCCTTCTCTCGCAAAACGTCTCCCGCTTTGCACACACTCCTCGGGAAGCGGACGCCCTTCAAATCTATATAGGAACGACTTTAGTCACGGATTGCGCTCCCACGTTTTCTTATCGGCAGGAGAAACGTCTTCGCTCTGCGAATAATTCGCATATCCCGCCGCCCAAAAACGGCTCAACACAAAGAAGTAAGCCCATGCCCTCCGCCAACGAATCCACCCTACCCGAAAACGCCAACGCTTTTTCTCGACGTTCGCTCCTGGCATCCGCCGCCGTCCTTGCCGTTCCCGCGACGACGACGACCCGGTCATCAAAGCCCGCCGACTACTTCCCCCCGCCCGATAGCGCCGGCGGATGGCGTACCCTGCCCGATGCCGCCGCCCTGCGGAAACGCGCCGGAGTGGATAAAACCCGCCTCGATCAGGCATGGGAATTCACCCGCCGTTGCGGTCAGCACATGGGTCTTGTCGTCGTCCGTCGCGGCTATCTCGTTCTGGAACAGTACGAAGGTCGCGCCCAGCGCAACGTCAACCCCGACATGGCGTCCACCGGAAAAGCCTTCACCAGCATCGCCTGCGGCGTCATGCTCAACGAATTCAAAGATAAAATTCCCGGCGGCCTCGACGAAAAAGTATTCACCGAAAAATACCTGCCCGAAGCCTTCCCTCTCGATGACCCCCGCAAGGCGGATATCACCCTCGGTCAATTGCTCTGCATGTCCGCGGGTTACCACGGCGAAGGCGGAAGTCCCGGCATGGTGCAGGGCAAGGTCGTACCGCTCACCCCCGTGCCCGGTCAGGACATCCGCAATCTGGATCAATCCTCCCTGCGAACGCCCCTCTGGACTGCACCCGGCGCCGGCTACTCCTATTCTTCCCCCTCACCGCACATCGCCTCCATGGTTCTGCGCCGTGTCACCGGACGGGAACTACAGGACTATATCGACGAACGCCTCGCCAAACCGATGGGATGGGGCCCCTGGGGCTACTGCCTCCAGCGCGGCGATTACCGGATGCCCCACGCCAACGGCGCCGGAAGCATCGCCCTCCATTCCACCGACGCCCTCCGCTTCGCCTACTGCCTCCTGCATCAGGGGCGATGGGGAAATCAGCAACTGATTCCCGCCGACTACATCGCCAAATGCAACCAGTTCCTACCCTATAACTCACACAGTCCGTTCAGCCTGCAGTTCGAGCACAACGCCGACGGTCACATTCCCGGCGCCCCGCGCGACGCCTTTTTCAAATCCGGCGCGGGCGGATTCTGCCTCTATGTCGTCCCTTCGCTTGACCTCGTCCTCTACAAAATGGGCGGTTCCACCGGGCAGTACGACCCCACATTCACCGACATTCCGCAACCCGCTCCCGACACCAGCCACGATAACTGGCAATCGCCACCCCGCACTCCCTTCTTCGATGGCGGTCTCGGCGGTGAGGACGGACTGCGCCGCACCCTGGAAATGGTCTGCGCCTCTATTATCGATTGACCATACTGATTGACCGCTCTCGTCGAACGAAATCGAACGGAATCCACCTGAATCCAAAGGATGACTGATGCTCATTTCACTCACCGGACTGCTTCTGGCGCTTCTCAGCCCGAGCTTACCCCGGCACAATATCTCCCTTCCGCAACAGGAAACGAACGCCCCCATCGCCCGTCAGGTATCGCCGACGGGCATCAAGCACGGCGTCCTCTGCCTCGGCGCGGAAACCTTTATCCTCGACGGCGACGGCAAGACCGTCTGGAGCGATCCGCGCCCCACCCGCGACGGATGGATGCTCCCGAATGGCAACCTCTTGCTGGTCATCACCAAAAGCGCCGACTATCCCGGCGGCGGCGTTGTGGAGATCAATCGGGAAGGCAAAACCTTCTTTGAGTACCGGGGAACACAGAGCGAAGTCGACACCGTTCAACCCCTGCCCAACAACCGGTATCTGGTCACCGAGTCCGGCCCGAAACCCCGATTGATGGAACTGGATCGCAAGGGCAAAATACTTCGGGAATTTCCCCTGCAGTGCCAGACCAATGACTTCCACATGGAAACCCGCATGGCGCGAAAACTCCGCAACGGTAACTACCTCGTCCCCCATCTTCTGGACTTCGCCGTTCGGGAGTATGATCGTACCGGCAAAGTCGTCTCCGAAATTAAAACCCCGAACTGGCCTTTCCTCGCCCTGCGCCTCGACAACGGCGAAACCTTCATCACCTGCACCCGGGGAAATACCGCCATCCAGACCGATAAAACAGGAAAGATCATCTGGCAGATCACCAACGAAGACCTTCCCGGCGCCCCGCTGCGCGATGTCTGCGGAGCGCAACGCCTCCCCAATGGTAACACCGTCCTCGAAAGCTACGGCGCGGGCGGTGCGGACGATATCAAGTTACTGGAAATCACCCCCGACAAAAAAATTGTCTGGACCCTCTACACCAATCGACCGCACGGCGTCCACCAGTTCCAGATTCTCGCCCCCGACGCCACATTCCTGAAAGAACGCCTCCAGCGGTAAATCGCCCCGCCTTCACGTTCGGTGTGACCCGCCCTCACCCCCGGCCCCTCTCCCTAAGAAGGGAGAGGGGAGACTGTGGCGATAGTCGGTCTGTTTTAGCCAGATAACCTAATGTGGGTTAATCTCCCCTCTCCCTTCTTAGGGAGAGGGGCCGGGGGTGAGGGCGGGTCACAGCGTGAGAGCAGGCGCTATAAAGGAACTTTCTTCCCCCATACCGAATACGTGACCATACGCCGCCAACGATTCTTGCGGCCTAACAGGATGCCCACTCCATTGAACAAACGTCTCTTTACCTTACTTCGCGCCGTCACCCTGTTCGCCGTCTTACTGGCGACCGTAACGGCGAACGCGCAGATTGCGCCGCAAAAACCGTTCCTCCATCCTCTCTTTTCCGAGAATATGGTGCTGCAACGCG
>CAIVZM010000047.1 GCA_903910385.1 uncultured Armatimonadota bacterium | reverse complement strand
CTTTGCGGGCGAAGCGACACCGCACCACGAATTTATCACCTGTCGGGCGAAGAATACCGAGTTCACCATCAGCAATATTGAGAGGTAAAAACTCTCTTCGTCGCCAGTTGATATGAATCCTTATCCCGAACTGACGTTATATTTATGAAGGTAGAATATCGCGCTTCATTTCTTTTCCTCGTCCGTAGACCAGTTTGCCAGACATTGCGCTCGGAATGTTAGAAAGCTATCGGTTTCTATGGCGCTTCGGATACCTTCCATGAGTCTGGCGTAAAAATGCAGATTATGGTATGTCGCCAGTTGAGCTCCCAGAATTTCGTTGCACTGGTGCAGGTGGCGTAAGTAAGCGGCGGAATGACGACGACAAACGCGACAGGCGCAGGCAGGATCAATCGGACCCGCTTCATTCGCCCACTTCGCATTGGCGATATTGACTCTGCCCTGTGAGGTGTAAAGCGTTCCATTCCGTGCGATGCGTGTGGGTAAGACGCAGTCGAACATATCGACGCCGCGCATCACGGAATCCAGAAGATCGGTTGGAGTCCCGACCCCCATCAGGTATCGCGGTCTATCACTTGGCAAATATGGCATGGTCAGATCGAGGACGCGTCTCATCTCCTCTGGAGGCTCACCTACCGAGACGCCACCGATAGCGATACCGGGGGTCGGTATTGAGCCCATAAACTCGGCGGACTGCTGGCGCAAATCTTCATAAACCCCGCCCTGAACGATTCCGAACAGCAGAGAACCGGAGGCATCTCCGCCCAACCGCTCATGTTCCGCGACGCAACGCTCCATCCACCTATGGGTGCGGAGCATGGAATCATGCGCATATTCCCAGGTCGCAGGGTACGGAGGGCATTCATCGAACGCCATAATAATATCCGCACCCAGTTCATGTTCGATCCGCATAACATTTTCCGGTGTAAAGTCATGGTACGAACCATCCAGCGGGGATTGGAAACGGACTCCCTCCTCGGTGATTTTCCTCAAATCCTTGAGTGAGAACACCTGATAGCCCCCGGAATCGGTCAGCATCGCCCCATCCCAGCCGATGAAACGGTGTAGGCCGCCAAAGTTGGCGATTCGTCCGGAACCGGGGCGCAGATACAGGTGGAAGGTGTTGCCCAGGATCAGACGATACCCCAGTTCCGTGATATCTTCGAACGTCATCGCCTTGACCGTTCCATGTGTCCCGACCGGCATAAACACCGGCGTCTCGACCGTTGCGTGTGGCAATTGAAGCGTTCCACGTCGCGCCGCACAGTCGGACGCTGTTTTATGTAAAGTAAAAATGCTCATCGGATACGTTATACAACTAACCGCTACCCCTTGCCCTGACTACAATCCAATATGTCATGGGGCGATACGATGCGCGGTAATCGGATGCCCCGTTGAGCAATCGAAGCGCGTTCGGCGGTGACCGTCCGCCGAAAGGAAAAGCGTATCGATTTCGGTGATCTTGATCTGTATCGTCGCGAAGTGATGGTAAGCCTGCTCCAGCGGAACTGGGTCAGAAATCTGGGAAGAATCGCCGGATAACAATTCGCCGGGAGCGAAGGGAGTCCGATAGACTTCACGGCTCATCGGGTACATCCGGCTCCATCTCGCTTCCGTATGTGTATCCTCGTGCCGGATTTCCGCGCTGCCGCGCAGTCGAATCTGACGTTTGTCAGGAACGCTATATAATACGGCGACCACTGTGGAATGAAGGCGAATCTGACGAAATTTCGGAGAGCGGATATCGCCCTGACAGGCAATGACGCGTTCCGTTTCATCCGCGCCCCGGAGAATAACGGTGCGGGCGTCCGGTTCGCCTTCTTCATTGACAGTGGCAAGAGTGAAGGTATGAAACGGACTCTTACGCGTTGCGACGCCGTCCCGGAGGGCGTTCCAAACGCCCTCCCATTCATCTCTAAACGCGTCAGCGCAGAACGTTTCTCTGTCCAACGTTTCTCTGTCCAACGTTTCCATCAGGGACGTTTCTCACCGGGCAATTTCCACTCTGGGTCGAAATATCCTGCCTTTAAGACCGCCGAAGCGCCTTGTTCGACCGCACGGGCATCGAAAACGACCCAATCCGGGAAAGCCGCACCGGAAGTGAAGTAGGGCAGACGATCAGTCGCCCTCATGCCCACAATATCGGTTCCTCCGACCGCAGCGACCAGAACCGTATCGGAATTTCGTACGGGACGAACGAAGGCGATGGCGAGATTGTCGCTCTTCCCTTCCATGGCGATGCCGGAGATTCGTCCCCGTGTCATCTGAATCGGGCTATCGCTCAACAATGCCGCCCAGGCGGCGTTCGCATCTTTATTGCCATAGACAAGAACATTGCGCGATCCACTCGAACGTTGCGCGAGGTATTCGCTATCGGACAGGATATCCGGAGAGCCATTGCCGCGATACAGGAAAATTTCACCATCGAAACGTGCGCGTGCGAGCATCCACCGGTTTTCCTCCGGCGTCCCTTTGGTGCCGTAGACCAGCGCAATGCGATTGGCGAAGACTTCCTTGAATGACCCTCCGCGTGCCGTATTCTTCTCGGAAGAGGGAACCGGACCTGACGACTTCCATATCTTGTCTTTTTTCTGGAAATCCCAGTATCCTTTTGCGCTAACCGGAATAACTTGTCCGTCAATTTCTACCATGCGCTTATTGGTTACAGTGGGCAGAAGCGAGGAGTCGATGCGAAGACGGCGGACGTTACGAGAACTGCCGCGCAGGATATGGTCTATCCCGTCAATGACGAATTGCGCCGATGAAAAATGGAGAGAAGATTCTTGCTGAACTACTGTTAGCCATCCGTTCCTGCTGGAAACGGCGGGATTGGCGGTTGTCAGGGAAGCTTCATATCTTTCCTGCGGGGGAGCGATACGCGAATTCGATAGCAACATCATCATCGGGGCATAATCGACGGCATCAGCGCCGGGAGCAGGAGAAGCGTCCCACCAGTGACCTGCGCCCGATTCCTCATGGTAAGCGACGCGTTTATGTCCCTGCTCCAGTAGCGATTGTCGCATATGACGCGCTTCGGTAACCGGCACATTATCATCCGCATCCCCATGCAAAATGAAGATGGGGAAATTCAACAGGTTCCGAACCCGTTGATCCGTATCGTGCAGATTGGCTCCCCGCAGGAGGGTTTGTTCCAGAGTCTCGGGGGAAGCGGAAATTGTCACAGGCGCGGAAACGCCACCGGCGTAAGTGGCGAACGATACCCAACCTGCCGAAGGCGCTATGGCGGCGAACTGGTCGGGGAAGAGACTGCCCAGCGCCCATGTCCCGTGTCCTCCCATAGAATGCCCGGTCAGAGCGACCCGCGCTGGATCATGCTGGATTTCGCGCCGTGCAATATCAATGACTTCGAGCGCATCGCGCCGCCCAATGTCCTCCCAGTCGAACCCGAAGGGGCGACGGTTCGTCGGGGCGACTATAGTGATATCGTCCTTCGGTCCATAGGCATCCGCCTGCCCGATAGCCTCCACGCCTGCGCCATGCAGGGAAATGATCAGACCATTGGTGGAACCGGGCTTGAGAGCGGGGCGAACGCCAAAATACTGGACACTACCATCGATCTGGCTGATAAAGGTGCGCTTAAAGGTTTCCTCCGGCTTTCGGATTCTCAGCGAAAGCGACGAGGTATCCTGCACAACGCTCTCTTTCACCAGCGCCAGTTGAAGCTTTGGCTCGCCTGTGGTCAACCCCGGAGGAGCGGCGATGCGGAAGGCGACTTTGCGTACCGTCAGCGGCGCAATCGGCGGAATCGTGGTCTGTACAGTCCTACTTTTCCCGCCCGCTTCGATGACGGCGGAAATTGTCAGGCGGGACGTTGTCTTTTCCGTAGCGTTGGCGACGACGGAAGACGCCCACATTTCGCCTGTTTCACCGACCCGTATATCCGGTAAAGTCGATTCCTGTGCCTGAAAGAACAGAGGCTTTTTAGGATAACTCAATCGCGCCGCAATGGAATTGCGACCTCCGGCGAACAGGAAGGTATTCCTGCCAGCATTGAGCAGAACCGGCATCTGTATCGGAGCGTCCGCGCCGTCACCCTTCAGTCGCCCGCTTCCGTAAGCGGCTACCGCCCGAGGTTCGCCGTTGACATAGACCATCGCCTGTCCGGTGGCTTCCAGAATTGCGATTCGTGCGACGGGCGCCTCTGCCGTCAGATACAGGTAACCTCCCGCAAAAGATTTGAGATCGAAACTTCCCTGGGCATCAGCTTCCACGTGTTCCCATGACTTCGTCTGTCCATCGGCAACGGTAACCTTATCTCCCAGTTGAGGAAATCCAAAAGTTCCGCGAGTCATCTGCGCCGCGATGGCATCCGGTGAAAAAGGGCGACGTCCCCCCTGAGCGACGCGGGAAATCGCCAGACCTTCCCGGAATTCGGGTGGAGTCTGTGCAAAGAGTGCAGGGGTAAATTGGCAGAAAAAAAGTAGACAGAGCAAGCGGAGAAAAAACAACATAGCTCTATCTTAGCGCGAAATGGTGGTGAAGCGGTATACTTTTTCCGTGAGCGCTACAGAAAAACCCCTTTCCGGCATTTCCGCCGATGTCATTGTTACCGAGAATTCTCCTTCGCCTGTGATAAAGCGACGGATTCCTGAATGGCTGACGGTCAAAGTTCCCCGTTCAAAAGATATCGGTCGTGTGGAAGATTTGGTGCGCGGAAACCGTCTCGTGACTGTCTGTGAGGAAGCGCGTTGCCCCAATCTTGGCGAGTGCTGGTCCAAAGGGACGGCGACGTTCATGGTCATGGGCGACACCTGCACCCGCTCCTGCCGCTTTTGCGCGGTTAAGACCGGGCGAGGGCTTCCCCTTGATTCGGATGAACCTCGTCGTGTCGGAGAAGCGGCGGCATCGCTCCGTTTGAAGCATGTCGTTGTCACATCGGTCAATCGAGATGAGTTGTATGATGGGGGAGCGTCGCATTTCGCTTCCGTCATCGAACATTTGCGTCGGGAATGTCCCAACACGACAGTGGAAGTATTGACGCCGGATTTTCGGGGACGGAAATTCGCTATTGAAATCGTCTGTCGCGCCCGTCCGGATGTTTT
Organism: uncultured Armatimonadota bacterium; assembly: GCA_903910385.1. Lineage (GTDB taxonomy): Bacteria > Armatimonadota > Armatimonadia > Armatimonadales > Armatimonadaceae > CAIVZM01. Next base: position 32,959 of record CAIVZM010000047.1, on the reverse strand, counting down.
CAACCATAACACTGAAACGGTTCCGAGGTTATACCGGACTGTACGGCCACAGGCGAAATATGCGCGTTCGATAGATTTTCTGCGAACAATCAAGGAAATCGAACCCTCTATTTATACAAAATCCGGGATAATGCTGGGATTGGGTGAGACTGAGGAAGAAGTGATTCAGGTATTCAACGACTGGAAAGACGCCGGAGTGGATGCGGTGACACTGGGGCAGTACCTCAAACCCGGCAAAGGCTATCTCGATGTGGTCGAATACCTGCACCCGACACGATTTGAGCGCTACAAGGAAATCGCTGAGGAAATGGGGTTCCTGTATGTCGCTTCGGCGCCGTTCGTGCGCTCTTCTTATAATGCGATTGACTTTTCAGACAAGTACCTGCGAAACGATGGTGAGGATCGGGCGACAACGAATCGACCGGCTCTCCCCGGTCTGCGCCGCCTCGAACTACCGCTTGCCGTACAATAACCAGACCCGTGATTGGGCGCTACGCTTCTTCCTGAAAATGCAAACGGAGGAGGCGATATGCGTCTCCTGATGCGCGGGCTCTCAGGTTCCAATGTGTTGATGGGGTGGATTGTCTCTGCGATAATCTGCGTCGTTCCTCCCTTGATCCTGATGGGATGGGGCGTAATCGCGCTCTGGAATCGGACGGACTACTACCTGTCACAGGCGGCGCCAATCGTCGCCTCTGAAGCGTCTCAGGCGCTGGGTCGCACAATTACTATCGGGAGAATTACGCCGGGGCTGACGCTGCAGAGGCTCTGGGGCATTTTCCAAAACCCGAATGATTTCGGTAGCCTGCCGATAACGATTACCGATATCACCGTGGCTAACACTGCGACGGAAGCGCGTCTGGCGGGACGTCCTTTGTTTGCTACCGTTCCCCGTGTCACTGTTCTTGCATCCGTTCCTCGGCTTCTTTCCGGGAATTACCAGGAAGCCATGAAGCGCGTTGTGGTCGAGTCACCGGACATTATTCTGGTGCGTGATCCTAAAGGCGTTCTCAATGTCACCCGCATCGTCCCGCCCCAACCCCCCTCTGAAGAACCGGTGGTTCCCTTCCGGACTCAGATAGAAGTTACAAACGGCAAACTCTTTTTCCGGGATTATCTTGCCCTCTTCCCTGCTGCATCGTTGCCAGCGCAGAACGCTTTCTCCGTCCCGTCCGCTTCGCTGGACATGACAGGGGTGCGTGTCTATCGATTCGCACTGGAGGGGAGGGCGTTGCCCGGGTCGCCGACGGTCGCGCACTTCGGGGGGCGGTTAATCGCGCACGGAACGACAAGAAGGGACGAAGGTCAGGCGGTGGAACGACCCGGAGCAGGAGCGCCGCACCTGTTGGCGAACTTAGAAATCACCGATGCCGATGTCGCCTACTGGACGACGTATTTCATCCGTCAGTCCGGGTACCGCATCGAAGCGGGACGCACCGATGCGACGGTCGATATCTATCAACCCTATGTCGAAAACGGCCCCGAAGCGCCGCCAGTCGTCGGTATCGAGGCAAGTTTCCGAAACGGGCGATTTACAGCGACAAATTTGCCCCGACCCCTTACTGCGGAGAATCTGGCAGGAACCGCTTCTTTCCGTGAAGGCGCATTACTGATTGATATAAATGGAACAACGCTGAATGCCCCGGTATCCGCCTCTGGAGCGATCTGGGATCTGCCTGCGCCAGGCGCTTCGACTCGTCCCCAGTTTTCCGTCGCTGTCAGCGCTCCCTCGCTGCCTGTCGGTGATGTTGTCCGTTTTGTGACTCCCGCCAACGGAAAAGGCGCGTTACCGGTTGGTCTGAAAGTGGGAGGGATTGCCGCTGTCATGGGGACAGTCGCCGGTCGTGCGACCGGACGTATCGAAGACCTGTACGCCACGGGAACCGTCCGTGGATTGAGCGGTTCCTACACGGACTTTCCCTCGGTAAGCGAGGCGACCTCACAGGTAGCGTTAGCGGCGGGAACGTTGCGATTGACGGGGATTTCCGCCCGGTTGGGTCGCGCCGGGACGATTGCGGGTTCCGCGACGGCGAAACTGACCGGGCAAAAAGAGTCGCAGGGCGATGTCGTCTTCTCCGCAAAAATTAACAATGTCGATCTGTCGGAGTTAACGGCGTTAAAAAGCCTGAGTTCAAATCAAAATCAACGGTTACAGCTTGCCGGGATCGCAGACGTAGAAGCGGTCGGTAGGAACGTTGGCGGCAAGTTGACAGCAGCGGCGAATATCTCTACCCGCAACCTCCGTGTGGGTGACCTACCCTTTCCGGTGGCGAACGCTCGCGTTGTGTCGATAGACAACCAGTTCGGAGTTACTACCGCTCGCATCGAATCGCCTGCTGGGATTGCCAGCGTCGACGGTTCCGTTGGCGCAGGCGAACGTTTGAACCTCCGATACGCGTTGAACGCACTGGATTTGAAGCGTCTCTCCCTTGCCTTCGGGCAAACCGGGATCGATGGCGTACTCTCCGCTTCCGGAAGTATCTCCGGCGATATACGTAACCCTATCGCACGTATTTCACGACTTGAAGGAATCAATCTGCGATTCGCAGCCCCCGTTCCATCGGTAGGTATCCCGCTGGAGAGGGGCGCCAGTCGATCTGCAAACATCAGTCTCGATAACAGTGGGACAACCCGACAGTTCGCCATTGATGCCATCTCCGCTTCAAATTTGACCATCACGCGGGATCGGTTCCTCATCCCGCCAACAAATCCTCTGATCGTTCGTCGATTTCCCGCTTCTCTCGCTGTCAGCGGAACCGTTACGGGACTGATTCCGACGACCGGGAAAGCGTTCAATCCACGGATGGGATTGACGGCGCGGCTCGAAAATCTCGATTACTCAGAGATAGAACGTCAATTGGGACTGAGTGTTGCCGCAACATCGCCCCAATCGGTACTGACGCGCCGATTCAGCCTTACTCCCCTCAATGCAGGTCTGGAACTTACTCCCTGGAATCAGGGACGCCTGGTTGTAAGAGCAGGAGACTCCGCCCGTCTGCCGCTGGTGCGCGATCTTCCGCCGGTCTCCGGATCGATATTGTATTCCGATTTCGCCATTAATGGCACACTTACCGCACCGAATGTACGTGGCAAGGCGACGCTTGGAAACTTGCAGGTAGCGAATTATCCGCTTCAGGGGGCATCGTTAGCTTTTTCGTTCACGCCGCAACTGACTGTCCTGACCGATGTGACTATAAACGCCACCGTGGGAAATCTGATCGGAAAAGCGACATTACGTGGGGATGGAACCATCAACGGCGATTTTGCCGCACCTGCGCTGGATATCAGTCGCGTCACCTACTTGATGGGTGATCTGGGCAACCTTCAGGGCGCTCTTTCCGCTTCAGGCTCCTTTCAGGGAACGATAAAACGCCCGATTATCACAGCCCGTTTCAGCTCGCCGATTTTGACCCTCGCCGGAACTACCTATACCGACTTTCTGGTCAATCAATTGCGCTTTATCGCGAACCTGGATGCAAAGCGTTACGTTTTGGAAATTCCGTCTGTGTCCATAGGGCGTGACAAAACAAAGATACAGGCGGGGAAACTTTACGCAGACTTCAGTACTGGTGAATTGCGTGGGACACTGGATGTTAAGAATGGCAATTTCGAAGTCTTGCTGGACACAATACGGCGTTCGGGAATCAGCCAGACCGCAGGAGGCGCTACGATTGTCCGAGGGCTGGCGCAGTTACCGTACCCAACCGATGCAAAGTTCGATATTGAAAACCTGACCGCAAGCGCAAAACTTGTCAACGGAAAAGTGAGCGAGATTCGGGCTGCTGGCTCCCTGGCGGCGCGTGAATTGAAACTGGGCGAATTCACAGCGGATTCCTTGAATGTGCAGGCGTCCCTTGAGGGGGAAAAGATTACCATTCCGTCACTGGTCATTACGCATCCCGGAGCGACTATTCGAGGACAGGGGACATATGATCCCAACGGCATGGTGCAAGCGTCTCTGGATTCCAACGAGTTCTCACTGGACTTTATTCGTTCTATTCGTGGACTGGAAAGTTTTCCGATAAGGGGATCGCTGGAGTCGTTTTCACTGACTGCCGAAGGATCTGCGAAGCAACCTCGCCTTGCACTATCTCTTCAGGGACGCAATTTGTTTGTCGTGACAAACTCCGCTATGAGAACCTCGACAACCGCTTCGCCGCAGGACGAGCAGGGAATCACGATACCATTGACCCGTCTGGAAGCCTTTCTGGAGCAGGACGCACAGGGACGTTATAACATCATAGTTCCCGAAGACGGTCTGTATATTCAGCGTGGAGATTTGCAACTGCGTGCGGCAGCCCAGTTGCCGTTCTCTTATGAGAATGATCCTACCTTGGGGGAGCGACCTATTCGTGTTTCCGCTCGTCTGCCCCGGGTGGATCTTTCCTCGCTTCGATCCCTTTTTGTTCCTGCCGCAGTCCTTCCGCCTAATCCTGAAGCCCTGACACGGCCTGAAAGAGCCGCTGCTAACTCAGCGAAGGCGCAGGCGGCGGCTCTGGAAGCGGCGACCACTGACATCGGAGGAACCTTTGCAGCAGATGTCGCGATTTCAGGCACCTTGCGCCAACCGCAACTGGATGGCGCCGTCTCTCTGGTGAATGGGCGGTACCGAATGGCGCGTGAACCGGGGAGCGACCGTGATAAAGTCAGCCCGGTTCGATCCTTCGATGCGCTTTTGCGCCTGGATGGCAACCAGATCATTTTCGATCAGTTCCGTCTCACGCTGGGAGGTCTTAATGGACAACGAGGCGATTACGGCTCGATGGAAGTGGCAGGCTCAGTAGCGATCAATACGCTGGAAAATCTTCGCCGTCTCCTCAGCCGGGGGACGGCTACAGACGCTCCCGGCATTGATGGAAGATTTGATCTGGATGTAAAACTTAAAAATTTCCGCCCGGTGGCAGAAAATCTTTTCAAGCTTCGAGAAGCCTTCAAACTCAAAGCGAACGGTAACCTGAAAGTCGCTGGACGGTTGTTGACTCCTGAAATCTCCACGGTAGGGGATCCGCTCGAGTTGACGGATTCAGAAATCCGTTTGCCGCTGGATTCGGCTACAAAGAGCGAATCCAAACCTGCCGTCTCCTTCAATCCCAGTTTCAACCTTGCGATCTCTATTCCTCGTAAGGCGACACTGCGCGGTCTGATTGCGGGACAAACTTTCCTCCCTTATCAGTTCGATTTGCAAGGGGACGCCCAATTGACTGGCCCGCTTTTTGTCGCAAATGGACCGACTGCCGGGTCGTTGGCGCTGGGAGTGACATCTAATGTTCGTACCAACGGGGGATTTATCCAATTCCCGACGGCGTTGTTGCGTGTAGCAAAGAATGGCATCATTCAGGCGCGATTCAATACTGCTAGTCCGGGTCTGGTCGCGCAGAATGTTGTGGCGACCAGTCGCATTACTGCACGAGGTACGACCTCAGCCAGCGGTTCCCCCATTGGTGCAGAGGCGTTGTTTGGCTCAGGCACCAACACTTACAAGATAACACTGACGCTCAATGGGCCGTTGGACAATATCATCAGCAGTAATGCAGAACTATCCGATAATAGTTCCCTCGCTTCTGCATCAACCAGCGTATTTACTCTAACCTCTGATCCTCCCCTGTCTCAACGGGAGATATTCGGTCTGGTTATTGGTTCCTCTTATCTCGCTCTGGGACAGCAGGGCAAAACTGAGGATGCATTACGGGCGTTCGCCGCGCAGGCGCTGACCTCCAGCTATCTGCCCCGTTATCTGGCGCCGATTACAGACTCATTAGCCAATTCTCTGGGACTGGAAAGCATCGGGGTGGAATATACTCCCAATGCCCCAGTCCGCGTCCGCTTCCTGAAACGGCTTAGTAAACCGTTTGACCGAATTATTTTCGATGTGTCGCGTACGTTCGGTCAGGATACATCTGTACAGCAGACGGAACCTTTCCGTTTTTCCGGTAGTTACGAAATTTTCCAGTTCCGTGCTTCCGATAAAATACAACCGCGCATCCAACTGGGGGTAGATCGCGACGAGCAGGGGACTGTGACATACTTCACCCGGGGAACTATTTCGTTCTAAAGCGTCTATTTGAGATAATATGACTTTACGAGTGGCGCGTCTACGTTCTAGCACGTCCTCAGAAAAATCTCGTTATGGCTATTGATTTTCCGCGAAAAGATTCCTTCTTCTCCTTGAAGAGGTCGGCTATGGAAGCCTCAAACACCTTGAGGAAGGAGAAACTTTCGCCGATTGATGCTGTCTACACAGAAGACGCAATCGGGGAGAGTGACGCGATTTCGCCAGAACGAGATGCGGATCAAGGCCAGATCGCAGGCCAGACGGAAGATGCGGCGGAACCGTCTCCCGCAAAAACTCCCGTTCGTACGCTCTCCGGAGCGATAGATGACGATCGGCGTCTTTCGTTTGATCAGATACACAAAAAATATCACGATAAGATTTTCAACCTGATCCTGCGCGTCGTGGGCGACCATGAGGATGCGAAAGACCTGACCCAGACAACCTTTATCAATGCCTATGGCGCATGGGGAAGGTTTCGAGGGGAGGCTCGCGTTTCTACCTGGTTGTACCAGATCGCCGTTAATAACTGCAAGAATCGGTTCAAACAGCGTGACCGGCAACGGGAACGGGAACCGATTTCTCTGGATGATTCCATTGAGACGGATTCGGGCGAACTGACCCGGGAAGTCGCTGACTGGCGCGATGCGCCGGAACGCGTCCTGCTGGATCAGGAGCTTGCTGCGCAGATTCGGCGTGCTGTGGAGGCTTTGCCTCCGGAATATCGCACGGTGCTGATTTTACAGCAGGAAGATTTATCGTACGAGGACATAGCGCGGATTACCGGGTTAACCGTTCAGGCTGTTAAGACCCGTCTGCACCGGGCAAGAAACCGGGTGCGCCAGCGTCTGGAACCCTATTATCGGGGGTACATTTCACGCGGCGGATAAGCAAGACGGAAAATTGGATCAACGGCGCGGCCTCGGAACCGGGAAAGAATCGAAGAATGACGCGAAATCAGTTGACGTTCCGACCCGCCGTCCCATTAGTGGTAGGCGTCTTATTAGTTGGGCTTTCTCTGGCGATGGGTTCCCCAGTTCTGGCGCAGGTTGCTCCCACGCCGCCGCCTGCCAACACACCCGCTACGCCCGATGAGCCATTACCCGTATTGCCTGGAGAAGGTCTGCCACTTGGCGTCGTACAGGTCAAGACGACGGAACAAGCCCGGACAAACCCGGACATCGTCCGTAACGCCCTGACCAATGCCGGAATCAAGGAAGGGCAAATATTCCGAAATAACCTTCTGGGGGCAGCCCGCCGCGCTATTTTGGATAAAGGTTTCTACACCGAAGTCTATTTTCGCTCAGAAATCACGGGAGATAAGCGAGTCACGCTCACCGTCGATATCTTCGAGAATCCGATAATCACACGCGTTACAGTCTCCGGCAACAGCAAGATCATTGATCCTACACGCCAGATTTTGCCGTTTCTCGACTCTAAACCGGGCGAAGTCGTCAACGTCAATACCGTCCGTGATGACGCCCGCAAAATCCAGCGTATCTATCGTAATCTTGGGTATGATGCCTATTTGTCGGAATTGCAGGAAGTTTTCGATACCAAGACAGGGACGTTGACATTCCCAGTCACGGAAACGGTGGTCGATTCCATTGTCGTCGAAGGTCTGAAGAAGACGCGCACGGAAGTCGTCACCCGCGAAATGCGCACCAAGGTCGGCGAACCACTCAACATTAACATTCTTCAGCGAGATATTCAACGTGTCTTTAATACCGGTCTTTTCGGTAATGTCGAACAGCCGCGTATCGAACCACTGGAAGAAGGAAAAGTCAAAATTACCGTTCAGGTTGCAGAACAGAGAACGGGGCAGGTACAGGTCGGCTTCGGTTACTCGCAACGGCAGCGACTGACAGGAACTCTGGAACTGGGCGAAAATAACTTCCGGGGGCGAGGTCAATCGGTGACCGCCTCCTGGACGGTCAGCGGCGCCGTTTCCAAGAACCAGTACGATTTCGGATTTACCGAACCCTGGGTAGACAAAAATAATACATCGTTGAGCGTTAACGTCTACGACCGCCTGAATTTCCGTTTTAACTCTGCGCTTTCCAACGCTATCGGATCGAATTCCGACAAGCAGTATTATGAAGAAAATAAAGGTGTGACGCTTTCACTGGGGCGTCCCGTGAGCGAGTTTAGTCGCGTTTTCGCCTCCCTACGGGTTGAGGGCGTGAAAGCGAATAGTGATGTCAAGCCGGATTGGAATAAACTGACCAACGAGGAAATCAATAGCATTCGCGGCAGTTTGGTACAAAATGGGCATGTTCAGGCGATTTCTTTGCGGAGTGTGACGAATACTCGGGATAATGAGTTAGATCCCGCAGCCGGTTACTATTTCACGCCGATTTTCGAGATCGGAACGGGGCAATTCGACACGCAGAAGCCGTATATCAATCCCAACTATATCAGTGATACCGCAACCCCCAATGTTCCTCGTGTACTGGTGGAAGAACAGACCCGCCGCGGGCCGTTTACCAAATTGAGCGCTGATACCCGGCGTTACATCCGTTTGAGCCCGACGCCTCGAACCAATATCCGGGATCCCAAAAAGACGTTGGCGACGCGCCTTCTTGTCGGAACGGCGACAGGCAATATCGGCTTCTCCGAACAGTATTTCATCGGCGGTGCGGATACATTGCGCGGTTTCAACGATGACCGTTTCTGGGGAAACAATATCTTTCTGGGTTCGGTAGAACTTCGAATTCCTGTCGATAAAGGCGGTACGGTGACCGGCGTTCTCTTTACCGATGTTGGATCCGCCTGGGGAGCAAGCGGCGCGAATAAAGGTAATGTGCCTGGCTTTTCCCAGACTTCCGGCTTTTCCCCTCGCTTCGGCGTTGGATTCGGCGTCCGGGTGAAGACGCCTGTCGGACCGGTGCGACTGGATTATGGAATTGGCGAAACGAAACGAACGCACTTTTCTATCGGACAGGCATTCTAATACCTAAACAAATATAGAGGCAACCCCACCTCCTGCGGATCATTTACCAGCATAAAGAGTATGGGGGCGCTTCCCGCGTTAATGAAAATTGAATTCAAGAAACTTTCTATAAAGGAGAAATTCCAAATGAGTGGTTATATTGGCTACCGCCGCGCCACATGGTTCCTGATGGTTCTTTCGGTTCTTGCTCTCGCCCCGGCGGCGTTTGCTCAAAAGGGAGGCGTAGCTCCCGCTTTCGGTAGCGTCGATGTAGATCAGGTCTTAAACGAATCTAAAGCGCGACAGCAAGACATCAGTACGCTCAACGGTATCGTGAATGGTCTGCGCGATGTAATGATGAAGGTGCAGGAAAATGGTGGTCGTTTCCTGACAGAACCGGAATTGAAAGAACTGGCGGATCTGTACCAGAAGCGCCCGGTGACGGATGCAGACAAGAAACGTATCGCTGATTTCGAGGCGAAGGGGCAGGATAAGATCGGTCTGAAGCGACGACTGGAAAATACGGCGGCTCCAACGGATGAACAGAAGAAGCAATACGCGGATCTGAATGATCAAGAGCAAAAGGGGCAAGGGTATTTGAAGAATCTAAATGATGAATTCTCCCGGGTCGTGGATGCTAAGAACGTGGAATTGTCGAACAAAACAGTGCTTGCTATCAAGCAAGTTATCGGTAAGATCGCTCAGGATAAGGGTCTGGCGGTTGTATTCGATAGTAAGGTTGCTATTTATACAGCCAACGACATCACACAGGATGTCATTAAATCGATCAATAAATAGCGCCTCTGCGTTAGGCGTCGGCGGAATCTTAATTTTATCGATGGTGGGTTGTTCAACGACACCATCGATAAAATATGAGGTCGATGTTGCGCCTGCTATGGGATATGTACGTCTGGCGGCGCTGATCGCGGAACATCCGCTACAGCGTGAAGTGCGTCGGTTACGGGCGATGGAAGCGCGTCTCAAAACGTTGATGCCGCCCGTGACGAACATCTTGAATGCGACAGAGCAATTGCCAGCATTGCCCAATAATCGAAGCGTAAGCGGGATGAATGCGGCAGCGCTGGAACGTCGTGAACGTGAGCGGGAAGCGCTTCGGAAAACGGTGGAGACACAGTTAGCGCAATACATTGCAGAACGGCAAGCCCGGACGGCGCGATTACTCGACCAGCAACGCGCGGAGCTGCTCGGGGTAGCAACGGCGAAAGATGCAGCCAGAGCGCAACGTGAAAGAGAAAATATAGAAGCGCAGACTCTGAAAAGCATTAACGAAATTCGAGATGCGAAATTAGAAGTTTACAAGTATCTTGCGTTTTACACCGGACAATTGAATCGCCCGGTGGATTACATTGTTCCGCCGGGAGTGAATGTAAGAAATCTTCCGCCTCCAGGAAGATTGATGCCTGGTGTCAGGGCGCCGATCCTGCCAGGCGCCGGCGCGGCGGATCAAACCAAAGGAACAACGGCAAGCCCTACGCTGTTTCCGACGATGGCGGAACGTCTGGAAGCGTACCGTCTGCGTGAACTGGGCGAATTGCAACGGATCGAAACCGAAATCCGCCGTATCAAAGGCGAAGGTAGGAACGAATTGACGGTTGCGGAACGGGATGCCCGTGCGCGACGACTCGCGGAGATCGAAGCGCAGTTGGACGCTTTTCGAGATGACATGGAAATCGCTCAGATTCTTCGGGCGCAACGGCAGGCGCTGGAGTCGGTGTTAGTAGCGGAAGATGCCGCTATGCAGGAAAGCGCGATGATAGGGAAAAATCAAAACGCTGATCGAGGATTGGACTTATCGCTTCCGGGAATCAAATTCGTACCGCCTGGCGCTTTCTCTACGGAAAGAGCGATCACGCGCCTGAAAGCGCAACGTCAGGAACTGGAATCATTAATAAGAATTGTGGTCTCTGATGCGGTGAAGGATATTGCTCGGAACCAAGACACGAATGTCGTTATCGTGGATAACAGTGCAGGTAATCCAACTCAGCGAGCGACCCTGAGCAACAGAAAAGACATGACCCTGGAATTTCAAAAAAGGCTGGCTGCGGGCGTTCCTGCTTCTAGCGCCGTAAAGGGAGGACGCTTGTGAAAGAACCGCGACAAAGGACGGTCGGCGAACTTGCCGCTGTCGTAAAAGGGCGTGTCTATGGCGACCCGCAGATGGTGATTCGAGGTATTGCTTCAATCGATCAAGCGCAAAATGGCGACATAACGTTTGCCGAAAGCATGCGGTTTTTCGACGATGCCGTGCAGTCGCCCGCTTCCGCTATAATCGCTCCGGAATCCGCTCGTGCGGAAGGCGGGACGAAAACCATGATTCAGGTGGCTAATCCGCGCCTCGCTTTTGCGCAAATTCTGGATCTGTTCGCACCGGAGCAATATACCGCCCGTGAAATCCATCCGTCGGCGGTCATCGGAAGCGATTTCCGCAACGGAGGAAATGTTTCCATCGGAGCGAATTGCGTTCTGGGAGAGAACGTGCGCTTCGGTGAAAATGTCATCGTTCATCCTCTGTCGTACCTTGGCGATGATGTAGAAGTGGGCGACAATTCCGTTATCGGTCCCAATGTCACTCTGTTGCGTGGGACGATCATCGGAGCCAATGTAGTCATTCATGCTGGTGCAGCGCTGGGCGCGGATGGTTTCGGCTATTTGACTCTGGGAGGGAAACATCGCAAAGTCCCCCAGATCGGCAATGTCAGGGTTGATGACGACGTCGAAATCGGCGCCAATGTGACAATTGACCGGGCGCGAACAGGCTCAACGCGCATTGGTAGAGGCACGAAAATAGATAATCTTGTGCATATCGGGCATAACTGCCAGATTGGCGAAAACTGTATTATCGTGGCGCAGGTCGGTCTGGCAGGAGGCGTCGAAGTGGGCGAAAATGTGATTATCGCCGGTCAGTCAGGAGTCAAGGAACAGGTCAAGATCGGAGCGAATACGGTCATCGGCGCACAAACTGGCGTTATGGGAGATATTCCCGCTCGCGCTTATGTTTCCGGGTACGGCGCTCGGCCTCATAAGGAACACCTCAAAACGATGGCGGCGGTCAATCAATTGCCGGATATGCTCAAAAAGTTACGTGAAATGGAGCGGCGTCTTCAGCAATTAGAAGCGACGGATGAATCGGACGCTTCTGAATCGGAATCATAGTTCCTTGATGAAATCATCGTTTACTCAGACCGCGCGGACTTTAACGGATTCCATTACCATCCGGGGCGTCGGAATCCATACCGGAGCGGAATCCACCGTAACGTTATTCCCCGCTGAACCTGGAGCGGGAATTACATTTTTGCGCGACAATATCGAAATAAAAGCCCATGCCGGGAATGTCATCGATACCTCTCGCTGCACCATTCTGGGAACTGATGGCGCTTCCGTCTCGACGGTGGAGCATCTGCTTTCTGCGCTTTCTGCGCTGGGCGTGACCGATGTACGGATTGAGATTCAGGGACCGGAATTGCCCATTGGCGATGGCGGCGCGCAAATCTGGGTTGCCGGAATCCACGATGTGGGATTGACCGAGATAGGTAACAGGACTTTTCCCCTGCTGGATACGCCCTTGATAGTGACGGGCAAGGATGGCGCCTTTATCGCTGCCTATCCTGCTACCTCGTTTCGTCTGACCGTCGCAATCTCTTTCGGGCATCCGCTTGTCGGGACTCAACTGGCTCGATTCGAACCGGATATAAATGATTACTCCCGTGATATCGCTCCTGCACGCACATTTGGCTTTATTGAGGAAGTGGAAGCGTTGCGGGCGGCAGGTCTGGCTCTCGGTGGAACTCTGGAAAACGCTGTCGTTATCTATCCTGACCGTTACTCCGTCCCCTTGCGCTTTGAGAACGAACTGGCGCGGCACAAACTCCTTGATGTAATTGGCGATCTCTCACTGGCGGGCGTCGGGGCGTTGCCGCCTGCTGATATAATTGCCGTGAAGCCCAGCCACCGTCTTAATGCGGCATTCGCCGCAAAACTGCACGAACGCCTTTTTAGTTCTCCGGCATGGGCGACAGAATAGGGATAAAGACGTTTTGGAAACGGATGAAACAGGGACAATCGGTGTGACGCATGAAGGCATTATAGAAGCGAAAGAGATTCTCCATATTCTGCCTCACCGTTATCCGTTCCTTCTGGTAGACCGTATACTGGAACTGGAACCGGGCAAACGCGTTGTGGGATTAAAGTGCGTGACCTTCAACGAGCCTTTTTTTACAGGACATTTTCCAGGCAACCCGATTATGCCCGGCGTACTGATCCTCGAAATGATGGCGCAGGTTGGCGGTGTCATGTTGCTGACCACCAGTGAGCATAAGGGAAAACTCGCCTATCTTGCGGGCGTAGAAAAGGCGCGTTTTCGCAAACCTGTTCTGCCGGGCGATTCATTGCGTGCGGAAATTATCATGGGTAAATCGCGTGGCAACGTCGGCTGGGTCAAGGCGACCGCTTACGTGGGTAATAAACTCGTCTGTGAGGCCGAGTTATCGTTTGCATTAATCACCCCCGGTGAGACGGCGGGATAGAGGGGACTGAAGAGAAGTGAAAATTCATCCCTCCGCCATCATTGACCCAACCGCTCAGGTTGGGGAGAATGTGGAAATAGGGGCGTATAGCGTCATTGGACCCGATTGCGTCATTGGCGATGAAACCGTCATCGGGCCGCATGTTGTTATGGAACGGTACACTGAAGTTGGGCGTCAGTGCAAAATACGCCCGGCGGCAGTGCTGGGCGGGCCGCCGCAAGATGCCAAATTCAAAGGCGAACGCTCCTATGTTCGCGTCGGCGACCGCAACGAGATTCGGGAATTTGTAACTCTTCATCGGGCGACAGGCGAAGACCAGGCGACGGAACTGGGCAATGACAACCTGATCATGGCGTATGTCCATGTAGGACATAACTGTCACATCGGCAACAACGCCATGATTTCCTCCTATGCTGGCCTATCCGGGCATATTACCGTTGCGGATAATGTCGTTATCGGGGGCATGGTCGGAGTCCATCAATTTGTGCGGATAGGTCGTCTTGCCATGCTGGGCGGATACTCCAAGGTAGTGCAGGATGTACCGCCGTTTATGCTCTCTGATGGTCGTCCTGCCGATATCCTAGACCTGAATGTCCGTGGTCTGCGTCGCGCCGATATAAAGCCTGCCTCACGCGCCGCTCTCAAACAGGCGTATAAACTGCTATACCGATCCAATCTGAACGTGACGCAGGCGTTAGAGGCTATTGAGGATGAGGTGGAAATCACCCCTGAAGTCGCTTATCTGGTCGAGTTCATCAAGCAAATCGGCGAAGGCGGATTTGGCAGGGCGAATGACCGTCCCCGGCGGCGGTAAAGGAGGGACAGGGGAAGGCAAATGTTGAGTTTCCTTCCCCTGTAGAGCCGATGCAGATAGCGATCATTACCGGGGAAGCGTCCGGCGACCGGGTTGGCGGACAACTCGCGCAAGAAATTCGACGGCTACATCCTGGCGCAACGATCTGGGGCACAGGCGGAAAGTTTCTTAGAGACGCGGGAGCGGAGGTGGTGATCGATTCCACCCGATGGGGGGTAGTGGGAGTCGCCGCCGCAATCGGATTATTGCCGCGTATCCTTGCCGCCCGCCGTCAACTGCATTCGATCCTGCTGCAACGCCGACCGGACGTCCTGATCCCGGTAGACGCCGGCGCATTCAACATCGGCTTCCCCGGTATTGAGGGACTTTGTCCCTGGACACGCCGTCGTCTCCCAGAAACACGCATTCTCTACTACTTTCCGCCGGGCTCGTGGCGCAGAACGCTGAAGGGGTCTTCACTGGGCGCTCTTGCCGATAAAGTAGCGACGCCCTTTCCGTGGAGCGAGACGGAACTGCGCCGCTTCGGCGTGGATGCCACCTTTGTCGGCCACCCTTTGCTTGATCTTGTGCATCCGTCCGGACCATTGAAAACTTTTGCGGAAAAGCATGGTATCGACCCGGAACGTCCCATTGTCGGAATCCTGCCGGGAAGCCGGTCTCAGGAAATTACGCACATTCTCCCGGCGCAACTGGCGGCGGCGCGGATTATTCATCAACGGGTGCATGGCGTTCAATTCGTTCTCGCGCTTGCGCCGACCGTAGACCGTGAAGAGGTGATCGCTCATGTGGAAAAAGCGCGTCGGACGGAAGCGCCAAATCCGGCTCTGCGCTGTCATGAGGACGAGGGGACGAATCGTCCGGGGGCTGTACCGATTCCGGTCGGGGGCAATGGCGTGCCGAAAA
Source organism: uncultured Armatimonadota bacterium (assembly GCA_903910385.1). Classification (GTDB taxonomy): domain Bacteria; phylum Armatimonadota; class Armatimonadia; order Armatimonadales; family Armatimonadaceae; genus CAIVZM01. Next base: position 17,717 of record CAIVZM010000047.1, on the reverse strand, counting down.
CCGATGATTTCGGGCGTCGGCAAGCCGATTGGTTACGACGCGCCGCCGAACTTCCGCCGCCTTCCGGTGATTTTCCGCTGGCGATTATCGAAGAGGCGACCTATGACCTGATGGTGCTCTCGGATGTGCTGATCTGCGCTTCCGGAACCGCAACGCTGGAAGCGGCGATTCTGGGGCGTCCCATGGTGATTATGTATCGGTTGGCGCAATCGAACTGGCTGGAGTATCAATTCGTCAAGAAAAAATTGCCACGGTTTATAGGAATGCCCAATATCCTCGCGGAGCGCGAGATTTGCCCGGAACTGATTCAGGAAAAAGCGACGCCGGAAAATATTGCGGACGCTATCGTCGGACTGCTTCTCGAACCTGATACATTGCAACGTATGCGCGTTGATCTGCGAGCCACCGTCAAGCTTTTGGGTGAACCCGGCGGTGCGACCCGTACCGCGCAAATGGCTATCGAGCTTGCCCAATCGCGAAGAGACGGAACGTCTTTTTCCAAAACAGGGTAGTACAGAAACGTAATGTCAACCCAGGTGACTGTTGAAAGCGCTCCGAAACCTTCCGCCGTTCCTCCCGAGAAAGGGATGCTCATTCCTGACCCCCCGGTAGTCTCGTCCGCACCTCTCACGCAACAAAGAATTTACCGTGTGTTGCTGGGATACCTACGGCGTCATCTCGTCCTGCTGGCCGGCGGACTGCTCTGCGGTATTCTGGTAGGAGTCGCCAATGCGTATTTCATCAATCAAATCAAGCTGTTCGTCAACAGTCTGGTCAATCCGAATCCTCCTGCATTGATGCTTGCCTGCCTTCTGGTCGTTGTCCTATATGGAGTGATGGGGGCGCTCAAGTATGGGCAGAGCGTTCTGCTGGCGACAGTAGCGCAACAAGTGGGGCTGGATATGCGCCGTGATGTTTACGCGCATCTTCAAAGTCTTTCCCTGTCTTACTTCAATCGGCGTCGCACCGGGGCGTTGATGTCCACCCTGACCAATGACATCCCAAAACTGCAGGATGCCGCCATGATGCTCAAAGATGTCGTTGCGACCCCGGTGCAGGCATTGATCTATCTGGGGTTCATGTTCAAAATCTCCTGGCAATTGACATGCTTCTCGCTTGCGGTGGTGCCAGTGATGGCAGTTATCATACAGAGTCTGACTAAACGCCTGCGGGGCATCTCTCTGCAAACGCAGGAACGGATGGCGGATGCGGCTTCCGTCATGGAAGAAGCCCTCGCCGCGCCGCGTATTGTCCGCGCCTTCTCAGCGGAGGCATATGAGATTGAACGATTCGAACGCGAAAGCAAGCGTGTAGTGGACAGTAAACTACGCACTATACGGCGGTCGGCGCGTCTAGGACCCATTGTTGACCTTCTGGGAGCTATCGGCGTCGCCGCCGCGCTTTATTACGGTGGGACTCTGGTAATCAACAAAAAGATGGAAACGGGCGAATTATTCGCCTTTTTACTGCTGGTCTCACAGGTTGCTAACAGCGTTAACGCTATCGGAAGCCTGAAAAGCGGCTGGGAAGAAATGATGGGGGCGGCGGATCGTATCTTTTCGGATGTCCTCGATATGACCCCGGAAATAAAGAACGCCCCGAATGCAAAGGAGTTGCCACCCATTAACGGGCGCGTCGAGTTTCGCAGCGTTTCCTTCGCTTATGAGCCCGGACAACCCGTTCTTAGCGATATCAATCTGATCATAGAACCCGGTCAGATGGTAGCCTTCGTTGGAGAGACCGGGGCAGGAAAAACGACGCTGGCGGATTTGATTCCGCGTTTCTATGATCCAGTCTCCGGAGTTATTCTGATTGATGGCTTTGATATCCGAACCGTGACTATCGAATCGCTGCGTCGACAGATTGGGATTGTGCCACAGGAAACATTGCTTTTGTCAGGCTCTATCCGCGACAATATCGCCTATGGCAAGCGCGATGCATCTTATGCGGAAGTGGAAGCGGCGGCGCGAGCGGCAAATGCCGCTGGCTTCATCGAAGCGACGCCTGACGGATACGAAACCTGGGTGGGCGAGCGAGGAACAACTCTCTCCGGCGGGCAACGTCAGCGTATCGCGATCGCTCGCGCTCTACTGGCGAACCCGCGTATTCTCATACTGGATGAAGCGACCTCCGCCCTGGATGCCGCTACGGAAGCGATGGTGCAGGATGCTCTGGAAACACTGATGCGGGAACGCACGACCTTTGTCATCGCACATCGCCTATCCACTATCGTTCAAGCGGATAAAATCGTTGTACTGAAGCGCGGCGGACGAATAGCGGAAGTTGGGACGCATGCCGAATTGCTGGCAATCGGAGGAGTCTATGCCGCTCTTTACGAATCGCAACGTCGCGCCTCAACGGAAACTCTCGTTCTGTCGCCGGCATGAGGTAAATCTGTGGGAGTGATTGCGGAAGAAATCCGTTCGCCAACTTTTAAGGAACGCTTCATCGCCCGTCTTTTGACCGTGGTGATTCGTTTGCTTTGCGCTACCTTACGCCTGACGGTGGAATGCGAAGAACAGACGATGAAAGCGTTGCAGGAAAGCGACGGCGGATTTCTCGTTTGCTGGCACGGACGCACACTGGTACCGACCGACTATTTCCGGGGACGTGGCTACGGGACTCTGATTTCCATGTCTCGGGATGGGAGTTTGATGGCGCAGTACCAGCGCAATCTGGGAATGAAGACGATCCGGGGCTCTACAAAGCGACGAGGCGTTCTTGCCGCGCGCGAAGCATTGACCTTTCTCGAACAGGGAGGGATCATGCTGATGACGCCGGACGGACCGCGTGGACCCAGTCATATCGTTCAACCCGGCATCATTTTTTTGGCGAAAAAGTCCCGGAAAGTTATCATTCCGGGAGGTATCTATGCCACTCCCAACTGGAAGCTGAAGTCGTGGGATCAATACATGGTGCCACGACCTTTCTCGCGCGTTCGGATGATTCTGGGCGAACCATTCTACATATCGTCGGACGAGACTCTGGAAGCGGCTGCTGAACGTCTGCGAATCGTCATGGACGATATCGAACTCAAAGCGGAAGCCCGAGCGTGAGACTCCGGTAATGTATACACTCTCACGTTTCGAGCTCGTTGATTATCGCTTAGCCTGTTACAGTCAACAGGAAAGACAGGATCGACTCCGCTCCCTGATTCCGGTTGATTCCTTCGCGAGTGATCCCATCATGACAGCCCCCGGTATCTGGATCATAAAGGGGTAAACCATGCGTGTTTCGACCGGCGAACCAGTCTCTCGATATTTGCTCGTGTTCGGTATCGCCGAAGAGTCGGTACAGTTCCGTATAAGCTCCCGCTTCCACCGTCTGCTGGTCGAAACGCGCTTTTTCTCCTCCACGATATAACCATCCCTGACAACCTACAGGCTCCAGATAACCCCCGATTGTGCTATCTGTGGCGAAAGACCGTTCCGTCAGAAACTCTTTCGCTTCGCGGGCGATTCGCAACAGTCCATCATCGAAGAGTAACGCTCCTGCACGATGCACCGCCTCGACCATACGAGCGTTATCGTACGTCATATACTCTTCAAACCATCGCCAATGACTGTTCTGGTTGGTTTCCCACAGGTATCGTAAGGGTTCGGAAAACTGATACAGAAGACGTACATCCTGTGGAAGCGCCGCAGCGATTCCCAGCAATGCATAAGTAGTGGCGCGAGGGGATGGTGACTTTTCCACATGAGGCAAGACTGCATGAAAGAGCCTGCTAACTGCAAGGTCACAACCCGCAGGAAGCGGACCGCCTGCCGCCTCTCCTAAAGCCCACGCGCAACGACCCTGGCAATCGTCGCTCCCGAACGGCTCCATGAACTTTCGATCATAAGAAACAAAGTTCACAAATTTCCCCGCCTGATCGCCGGATCGTAGTTGTGTCCAGACCATAAATTGCAGGTAACGCCTCAGGAGTGGTTCCGTCTCCTGGCGTCGCTCGGGGAACGCTCGCCATAAACGTACCATTGCCAGAAAGGCGCGGGCGTTATCGTCGGTGGTATAGCCGGTAACGGGATCAGGGACTCCGCCGACTCCATGCTGGATAAGCCCCGTATCATCTGTCATTGCCTTCAAATAATGCAGATTGAAAGCGCTCTGCGTTTCCGACTGCCGGGTATTATCCCGTTCGATGGGAAATAGGGATGAATCCTCTGCCATAAACGAACCGCTTTCTAAAATGTCCTCACTCGTTCACGCTTCAGGAAGCATAAGTGAAGCGGGACTTGAAAACCTTGTCTTCCGCTGAATATTGACGACCCGCAGTGAGGATGCTTTCAAAGACTTCCGCATATCGTTGAGCTACTTCAGACCACTGTGAAGTCCGACCGAAAGCCCACGCACGCCGTTCCATGTCCGTTTTACGGGCAGGATTATCCAGCAAGAACGCAATATTGGACGCCATCGCATCGGCATCGCGGAAGGGCGTCAACAAACCGCGTCCGTCACTTAGTAATTCCTGAGCATGCAGGTACGGAGTAGAAATAACGGATTTCCCAGCCGCCACTGCATAAGCGAGCGTGCCCGATACAATCTGGTTGGCATTAAGGTAGGGCGTCACGTAAACGTCCGTCGCCAATAACCAGTCTGTCAGGTCACTGAGAGACAGGTATCGGTCGACAAAATGCACTCTGCCTTCAATGCCCGCATCCGCTGCCCGCTTTTTCAGGTGATCCCGGTATAGTTCGCCGCTTTGACGAATAATATTAGGATGCGTCGCCCCCAGAATATAGTAGTGCAGGGTAGGATGGCTTGCCGCCACCCTGGCGACTGCATCAATGGCGAACTCAAGCCCTTTGCCAGGACTGATCAGACCAAAAGTCGTCAGCGCCGTTTGCGCTTCAATACCGAGTTTCTTGCGAACGATCGGACGACGGGCTGGAACCACATTGGGAGTCCCATGTGGTATTACCGAAATTCGTTCAGTCGTCACTCCGTAGGCTCGGCGCAACAGAGGAATCGCTCGGCTGTTGAGTACGATCAGATGATCTGTCTTGTCCGCGAGCTCACGAATAGCGCGAATCATTCCTTCCGATGGATCCGGTAACACCGTATGGAGCGTCGCCACTGAAGGTATATTCAACGAGTCCAGAAACTGAGATAAGAAAATCCCGTTCTCGCCGCCGAAAATTCCATGTTCGTACTGAATATTGATCAGGTCGGTACCGGAGCGGTTGAGCAACTGCGCTGTTCGTGTATAGGCGGCCTCTTCCTTCTCCGGGATTTCATAACGCACAGGAAATTCGTAATGAACTCCTTCGCTCGGATCGGTCATCGCTACGACAAAAGAAGACGCCGCAGGAGCATATTTCTGGATGGCGTTCAGCGTGTCCTGAGTATAAGTTGCAATACCGCATTTCCGGGGAGGGAAGGTGCCCACATGAGCAATACGCAGGTTAGCAAGAGGAGAGCGCGTTGCGACAGACCTGTTGGTAACTTCCCTCGCGGGAAGAACCGCCTTCGCTGAGTTAGGTGCAATCTCCTGGTGGCGAAGGCTTTTGTTGTTATCGTTAAGTGCGTGCACTTTTCTTCTCCTGAACTGTTTAGAATGAGGTCCCCTGCTATGCTTAATAATAGTAGATATAGCTCACTGCACTGTGTAGTCAACCTATAGGTTGAATGGGGGCTATTGTTTCCTGTTTTCCGGGAACGACCGCTACTTATGACGGTTCTGAATAATCATGAGCGACATCTTTACCTTGCGTCCTGATGCGACGCACACCAACATTCTGCTTTATCATGACTATATCTGTCCCTGGTGCTGGGTAGGATGGCATCAGGCGAAACGTCTTGCCGCTGAATATGGAGTGGTCTTTGACTGGCGTGGGACGGAATTGGTCCCGCCTTCGATGCACTATGAACCTTCTGCGCCGAAACCTGTAGACCCGAATGAACTGCCGAAACCTCCGTCACGATTTGACCTGTTTCTGGAAGTGGAGCAAATACCGTTAGCGTCGCCTCGTCCGCGCTTTGTCCGTTCTCATGCAGCCCTGTTAGGAGCTGAATATGCGCTCTATGAGGAGGGGAAAGAGGCTGCCGAGGCGTACCATGAGGCGGTATACCGGGGATTCTGGGAAGCCCATATCAATATATCCGATTTTGACGCCCTGTGCGGCCTTACGGAGGCGGCGGGATTGAATGGCAACGCGCTGATCGATTCTGTACGTGCGGAACGGTATGCGGAAAATATTCTGGAATTCGATGATCCGGCATATTCAAAGGGAATACGCCACGTTCCGACGTTCATTTTTAACGGCGAAGAACAATTGGCGGAAGCTTATTACAGCGATCTCACCCATGCTGTCGAGCGGTATCTGGTGCGAATCGAGCGATTTAAAGGGAAATAATTAAAGATGCAGTTGGCATATCTACGGGAAACACGACGGGGCAAGCCGGCGGCGGCGCTTCGGCGAAGTAACGGGGAGTATCTGGACATTGCCTCCGCAATCGAAAAGTGGGTGAAAGCATCGGGCGGCGAATCCTCGGTCAGTTTCAACAATCCATCGCCGCTGGATTTCGCTCTGGTCGCTCTGGAAACAGTCACCGCTTTACGACTGGCGACAAGTGAATTAGAGGACTCTGCGTTTACGGATTGCCTGTATCCATCGGCTTCTGCGCTAATAGCGCCTATTCCCCGTCCGAACCGCATTCTTGCTATCGGGCGGAATTATGGCGCTCATGCTATGGAACTTGGAAACGCCGTACCGGAAGAACCGATTGTCTTTATGAAGCCCGGGTCGTGCGTTATCGGGCCGGGAGATTCGATTGTGATTCCGGACGGTGTTGGTAGGGTGGATTTCGAAGCGGAACTGGCGGTCGTCATCGGTAAAGGTGGGAAGGATATCTCGGAAGAAAACGCTCTTTCACATGTCACTGCTTACACAATCTTCAACGATGTGACGGCGCGGGACAAACAACGCGCCGCACAAGAGAAGAAGCATCCCTGGTTCCTCGCCAAATCTCTGGATACATTCGGGCCGCTCGGGCCGTTTCTGGTTACCGTCGATGAAATTGCCGACCCGCATAATTTGCAGATCACTCTTAAAGTGAACGGGGAGACAAAGCAGGACGGTTCCACGGAAGGTATGAATTTCCGCATTCCGTATCTGATCGCGTATCTATCACGATGGTTCAAACTGGAACCGGGGGATATTATCGCCACGGGAACGCCCGCAGGCGTCGGACCCATCGTTCCAGGCGATTTTCTGGAGATCGAAATTACAGGTCTCGGAAAATTGACGAATGATATCATCGCCGGGACATGATCGGAGCGTTAGCCTGTCCCAGCAGAAGATAATTGCGAATAATATTATCAACCGCCAGGGCTTTTGAAGCGTAATTTCAGATCATCTTTTGGACTGCGAGCACAGCTTACTTCGAAAAAACCTTCCGGGCAAGAAAATACTTCCGGTATTCTCTTTTTTTAAGGAGTATTATGCTGGACAAATTGAAGTTCTCTGGTAAACTTGTGTTTGATTATGGGAATGGAAGGGCGATGACGATGCGAAGCCGGGTTTGGAAAGATGGCACACGACGAGCGATTGCTTATGTGGAGGGTCGTGAAGTTGCAGAAACGTTGAAAGAAACCCTGGGCAAGGTGCAGGAAGAAGTGCGAAAAGTCAGCAAAGAAGAGGCGTTGACCAAAGCGGCGATGGCGGTTTATCTGGATAAAAAGGGGAAGCCGTTTGCATGGCAGTTCGCCTTTGATGTCGCATTGTGGGAACGGGTATCGGCAGTAGTGGGCGCCGGGGCGGTTGTCAGTTAAGGTTTCAGTCGGTTCGTTTGCGTTTTTTCTTAGTTTTTTACAAGAATGCACAGAAAAGCATTGACCAATTTTTGCCGGGAGACGTACAATAGGGTGGGATGCTAGGCGTCCCGCCCTATTTTGTCATGCAGGAAACCTTCCCGATCACATCATCTCTACCGCCGGAAGTGCTGGCGAGCCACGGTAATGGCCTTCCCCCGCAACCGATCTCAGCTCATGCACGCCGCCTCAAGTACCTTGAACGGTTAGCATCCGCTTCCCGCGCTCTGTCGGAGTTGCGTGATCCGGCGCGTGTAGCGGAAATCCTGTGTGAACAGACGCTATCGATTCTGGAAGCGGATGCCGCCTCAGTCCTGCTGATCGGGGATGATGGGCGCATTCGAGTGCAAACATCCGGCGGGTTGTCCGTCGAAGCGGCGAAAATGCTGTCCGGCCCCGTTTCTGAAGTGATAGTCACCCGTGCCTTGAAAGAAGAACGGATGTTACAGGCATGGGATCTTCGACAATCGGACAATGCCCATATCGCTTCCTGGGCGGTGGGAGAAGGCATTGTTTCCACCGCCTGCGTTCCTATGATCAGCGGTGGCGTCTCCGTTGGCGCTTTGAATCTGTATATGCGTCGTTCGCGACATTTCTCGGAAGATTTCGCTTTTGTCCTCTCCCTGCTTGCAGGTCAGGGTGCGACCGCTCTGAACAATGCGCGGAATTATGAGACTCTTAAACGTCATTCTCAGGAACTGCGGCAGGCGTTTCAGCGTGTAGGAGAAGCGCTTTCCACGTCACTGGACATTGGCGAAACTCTCAAGCTCATCGTCCGACTCGCCGTTAGCATGACGGGAGCGGATGCCGGCGCCGTTTATCTGCTTCAGGACGAACGTGAGGGAGTAGGGTTGCGATTGATGGGCGTTCAGGGAATTGATCGACGCTCCATGCGCTACTTTCGGGCAATCGCCGTACCGCCTTACGCGCGGCAATCCTTTGAGACTCGCAAGGCGGAAATCATACCTGACACACGCCGGTATAGCGCACAACCATTTCCGACCTTGAGGCTTGCTTCGGATCAGGTCGTAGAAACGCGAGCGGCGCTTTGCATTCCTCTATTTTCCGGTGACCGTCCGCTGGGGATTCTGGAACAGTACTATGCCAGCGTCGGCGGGCCGTTGCACTCCGATGTCGAACTGCTGACCGCGTTCGCCAATCAGGCGTCCGTCGCCATTCGGAATGCACGACTCTACGAACAGGAATACAATATCGCTCAAACATTGCAAAAAGCCTTCCTGCCGGAGTTGCCTCCGCTGGTGAATGGTCTGGAAGTTGGGCGGATTTATGTCTCCGGTAGCGTCGCCTCTTCCGTGGGTGGGGACACATACGACCTGCTGAAATTGCGGGACGGACGCGTGGCGGCGCTGGTCGCAGATGTTACCGGCAAGGGAACTGCGGCCGCGACGGTGGCGATTCTGGCGCGGGATATAGCGAGGGCGTATGCACTGGAGGATCCAGAACCCTCCTCCGTTTTGCGTAGGTTGAATGAAGCGATGTGCAGTCAGAGTGAGGCGACACTTTACCTGACGCTGATCTATGCCCTGATAGAACCGACCACAGGGCGCGTCCAGATCGCCAGCGCTGGACACCCTCCTGCGTTGATTTGTCGTGGGGATACACGGGTCTGTACGGAATGGGGCGTCGAGACCGGTATGCTGATCGGTCTACTCAAGGATCAACATTATCCACAATGCGAAACCACTCTGCAACATGGCGATGCGCTGTTGTTGTATACAGATGGCGTTGTCGAGGCTCGACGCGGAAAAGAGCAATTCGGTCAGGAACGTCTCGAACGCGCCTTTAATGCCGCAGTTCATCTGCCCGCTCAGGAGATTGCCTCCATCCTGTACGCTGCTGTCGCCGATTTTGTACATGACGAACGAAACGATGATATCGCTTTGCTGGCGCTGAAACCGCACGCCTAGATTCTTTGCTGATTCCACCGGGCTCGATGCAACTAAATCCTTAATGCATAAGGTACAATCACGCATGAGTACAGAAACCACCGTCGGTACGATGCCGCACTGGGATATGACTGTCGTTTACCCCTCGCTGGACTCGCCGGAATTTGAAAAAGGATTCCACAGCGTCATCAAGCGGGTAGCCGATCTGGAAACGCTTTTCGATGCCGAAGCGATCGCTGCCCCGTTGTCTCCAACCACGCTCGATTCGGCTCTGTTCGCCCGATTTGAGAAGGTGACGAGGGAACTGAACGCTATATACGAGGAAGTGAAAACCCTCCGGGCTTATATCGCCTCGTTCGTTTCCACCGATTCTCGCAATGCGCTGGCGCAGGCGAAAATGAGTGAATTGCGCCGGCCGATGGTCACGCTCAATAATCTGGACACCCGCTTCACGGCATGGATCGGCGGGTTGGATGTGGAAGCGCTTATCGCTGCGTCTCCGCTCGCTGGGGATCATGCCTACTATCTACGGCAGGCGAAAATCATGGCGGCGCGTTTGATGTCGCCTGCGGAAGAAGAACTGGCATCGGAGCTTACTCTCTCCGGCGGTTCCGCCTGGTCGCGGTTATATAGCGATTTGACATCGCAAATTTCCGTTCCGTTTGCCCGGCGGGACGGTGATACCCCGGAAGATTTACCGATCAGTGTCATACGCGCTCTTGCGACGGATCCTGACCCTGAAATACGCCGTCGCGCTTATGAGGCGGAATTGGGGGCATGGGAGCGTAACGCTCTGCCCATCGCCGCCGCTCTCAACGCGATCAAGCAGGAGACAAATGCACTGGCGACGCGGCGCCGCTGGGAAAGCCCATTAGATTCCGCCTGCTTCAACAACCACATCGACCGAGAAACCCTGGAAGCGATGCTGTCCGCCGCCCGGAAATCATTTCCCGATTTCCGTCGCTATCTTCGCGCAAAGGCGCGTCTCGTATCGGGAACGGAGCGTCTGGCGTTCTATGATCTATTCGCGCCGGTCGGGGCTTCTTCGCGGGCGTGGCAATGGGATGAAGCGGAGCGTTTCGTCGCAGAACAGTTCGGTGCATATTCCGCAAAGATGCAAGATTTCGCGGAACGCGCTTTTCGCGAAAAGTGGATAGACGCCGAACCGAGGCCCGGTAAGCGAGACGGGGCGTTCTGCATGGGGCTACGCCGCGATGAATCGCGCATTATGCAAAACTATCGACCGGCGTTCGGCGGCGTGTCAACGTTGGCGCACGAACTGGGACATGGTTACCATAATCTGTGCCTCGCCCACAGGACGCCGTTGCAACGAAATACGCCGATGACGTTGGCGGAGACGGCAAGCATCTTCTGCGAAACGATTATCAAACGCGCCGCTCTTGCCACCGGCACAGACGAGGAGCGGATCGCTATTCTGGAAGCGTCCCTCCAGGGAACCTGTCAGGTAGTCGTCGATATTACCAGCCGATTCCTCTTTGAGCGTCGCGTCTTAGAAGCGCGTCAGCAACGGGAACTTTCCGCCGGAGAGTTTTGCGATCTAATGCGGGAAGCGCAATTAGAGACCTACGGCGACGGATTGGATGAGAACTACCTGCATCCGTATATGTGGACGGCAAAGGGGCATTATTACGGCTCCACATTCTACAACTTCCCGTATATGTTCGGTCTGCTGTTCGGCCTGGGACTCTACGCACAGTATCAGGAAAAGCCGGACGGTTTCCATGACCGGTACGACGACCTTTTATCGGCTACAGGTATGTATGATGCGGCGACTCTCGCCTCCCGTTTTGGTTTCGATTTACGCGAAGAGTCGTTCTGGAACGCCAGTTTCGATATACTGCGCGATGATATCCGTCAGTTCGAGGAATTAAGCGCGGCTTAGTTCAGGGGAAATAAACTCATATGCATATAGTTTGTGTGACCGTCAAGGTCAAGCCCGGGATGGGGGATGACTTTCTGAAGGCGATTCAGGAAAACAGAGCAGCGACGCGCCATGAACCCGGAAACATTCGCTTCGATATCCTCCTCTCGGCGGAAGCCGCAGGGGTGGACGACCCGGAAGAATATCTTCTGTTCGAAGTCTACAAAACGCGGGAGGATTTTACCGCCCACCAGCAAACTGCGCATTATCTCAAGTTCCGGGATACGGTAGCGGAAATGATGGCGGAACCCCGTAAGGGCGCTCACTATACCGTCGTGGAAGCAGACCCCCTTTAACTGAGTTGCGGCGGACAGCTTCACCGAACTGCCGCAATAATTCGGGAGCGATTCTCCGATGCTACCGACAGACGGAAACGGCGCAACGCGCCGCTTTGTTCTATGGCGCGAGGCAATTGAGAAACGGTATCGGTCAGCATATCCAGTTCCCAGTTTGCAAAACCGTTCGTATAGCCGCGACGGGTGACTTTCTGGACTCCTGTAAGTGAATTCAGAGCATCCTCTAACTGCGCCGCCTGAGTGACATTTTTCAGACCGGAAACCTGAAGAGTGATTGCCTGAGATTGTGCGGCGGGCAGTACCATAAGAGCGTCCGTGAGTTGGGGAGCGAGACTCTGGGTCGCTTCGGTCGTCGCCTGACTGCGCGCCGCATCCGCATTGATATTGAAGTTGGTGTGCGTTGCGAACAACGATGCCACCACTTCTCCTGTTCCAACACGTATCGCTCTGGCGACTACATCTCCCCGGATCGAATGCATGGTAGCCGAAAAGCTACCCGTCTCAGCGGGAATATCGGCGATTTTCTGGAAGCGAGGTGCGATCTGGACGGTGATATCGGCATCCTTGATTCGGGAGACGACGACAAACCCCGCATCGGACAACGTATTTTCCAGAGCGGAGATTGCATCACTGGCGACGCTCGCTTGTGTCGAGGAATCGTTTGCCGGAGTGGATTCCACGTAGATTCGCCAAGCGCGAGTCAATTTCATGGCTTTCAATTGTTTCGCCAGCGGGCGTAAAGATACCAGGGCGCGAACTGTGACGCGGACTTCCTGAGTCCCGATATTTTCGCTGACGATTTCTTTCAGGGTGGCATAACCATCCGACCGCACCAACACCTGATCCCGCACCATCTGGTAGTTCTGGGTCAACGTACGGGAGGACACATAGACGCCCAATGCCTTTTCCACAGCGGCGCGAAGCGCCTGTGCGGTCGCCGCCTGTCGTGCGCCCGGAACGCCGGTTTCTCCGATTGCCGCACGTCCCTCCGCTATTACCTCTTTTGTTTCTATGGGCGCGATACGGACAACGGGCGTTATGCCGTCATTCGCATCGCTGGCAAAAGATAAATCAATTGTGAATGGATTTAGCGACTGCGCTATCAACACAGTCAGCAAAACAAGCCAGCAATTTTTTGAATGAAGATACATTTATCCGCTCTTTTGACACGCTTATCGCCTGGTGACCATTTGCCCCGTCGCAACCTGTGCACGTTGCCGGGATGACACTGAGACGGCAAAAATAGCATCACAGGTTCGGGGGCGTATTTTGGTGACACTAACCTGGACTTTGCTCTTATCCTCAAGAGAAATGGTCAAAATATCGCCCACCTTGAGACCATCTCCTCCTCCGAGACCGATCAGAAGCGTGTCGTTGTCTACATCCAGAATCTTGCCGCTGGCGGTGGGCGGCGTTTCGACAGAAATGCTACTGGCGCTTGCGGCAGAGGTTCCTGAAGAGGAGGTAGCGGCGCTGACGGTGGTGACAGGAAGATTACAGGGTAAAAGCGCTGTGGAGCGCAGTGAAGAGACGCCTTCCTGTAACGCCGTAACGGCGACCCGTGACAACAATTCATCGGGAGCGGCATTCGTGGAATCCGGAATAGCCAATGCGCCGGGACGGCTATCTTCACCGTTAATGGTCAGGGTATCAGTACGAAAGAGTCTCTCTTCGGTATCCGAAGCGGCGAACGGCGATTCCCATAAAACCAGACCATCGCTTAAATCGACAAGACGCAAACTGCCGGTGACATGGACGCCGCTTCGGGCGGCGATTTTTTGCTCCCAGTTGACGGGTCGATTGCGCCGTTCCTGTTGATAGGCTTCCATCTGGCGTTGCCATTGTGGTAATGTCTCATTCCGGTAACGATCGCACTCATCGCGGTAGTCGTCCTCGTTTTTGGTACCGATATTCCGGGAGAAGACCGCTTCCACCACCTTCAAGATTCCCTGATTAGTGATGCCGAACGTGTTCTTGAGACGACTTGGTTCATTCGGGCGTGCGGGTGGCGGCGGTATTGCTGGACTCAGTCGTTTGTGCGCGGCGGAATAGTTGGTACGCGCTTCAATACCAGTGATATCCACGAGTAAAAGCGCATCCGCAGCGGCGAGTTGACGCACTTTTACACGGTCACCGGCTTTCGTGATTCCTGCCTGACCGAGCGCAATCTCACCGAGAATCTGCGACAGCCCTTCACGTTCCACAACTTCGAAGGCATCCAATGCACGGATGTCCGAAGCGGCTCGCGCCGCCAGTTGACGCGCCAGTTCCGTAGATTTACCCATCTTGATCCCGGCGACAGCGATACGTCGTACGCTTCGTAGATCACGGGCATTGGCAAGTATGGTCGGTTCTTCGGGCAGGTCGGTGAGAACCCCGATTCCCTTGGCGGCGCTGGTAAGCTGAGCGGCGTTCGGCGCGGAAATGACGGCGCGAATCTTGCCATCCTGCTTACGGATACGCCATGCTACAGTCTCCGTCGCGTTGATAGGGTGCTCACTGGTCAATCCGGTAAGGGTAAGGGAGGTTGCTACAGTACCCACGCTACGATCAATCAAAATTAGTTCGTCAGAAGCGTACAGTCGTGGTTGAACGCGAGCGTACTCCTGCGGGCGCAGGATATGTGCGGCGCGAAAACGAGCTGAATCGCTCTTAAGGAACGATTGTCTCGCGATTCGTTCCGCCTCAATTCCGACAGGGACAATCGCTAACGAGGGGACGCTCAACTTGATCGGCGTTCGTGGCAGAGAAGCCAGACGTCTAAATGACATAGCCGCCTGACGCAAATAGAACCCATCCGGAGCGGAGATTATCGCCTCGTAGGTCGTGCTGGAGCGAAATTCGTTGCGAACCACCTGCGTATACAATTCATCGTTGTCCGCAGGGCATTTGGCGGGAAGCATCGTTCCGAAAGGCAGTTTCTCACGATTGATCAGATAAACGCGAGTTACCAGAGCGCGAATGGATTCCGGCATCTCCGCCCATTCTTCTGGTGTCAGAATACACTTTTGCCGTAGATGACAACCATCAAGCAGGGAATTCGCCAACTCCGGCTCTTCATTTGTGATCACATAGACGCGTTGACTCTCAAAAATGCGTAAAATGTCGCCTTCTCCAGACTTTGGCGGTCCGGCGAAAGCGACAACAGCAAAGGAGAACAGTGTCAGGAAAGACAGCAAAACCCGCATTGTCCGCGATTTCCTCTATGGTCTGGTCAAGAGGGAAACTGGGTTTCCCTCCAGGCATATTCAATATCTTACAGGGTCTACCAGAAAAATAACGCGAGTCTGTTGCAAGAATTTGTCGCGATTGTTTGCGGCGAGAATCCGATCCGCATCTTCCAGCGAAATAACAGGGTTGAACCGATGCTTGTCAGCGACCCGAAGAGCACGAACGATCAGGGGATGCGCTCCGCAACGCGCCGTCTTCAGCGCTTCCGCCATGCTGCGTGGATATCCCACGATGCCGGTTTCGATAGCATATTCAGGCGTTACCCGAATCGTGCCGTAGACTTCGCGTCCGGTCGTGTCATACAATTTCGGCGACATTACCGCTTCCATGTTCAGACCGCGACAATCGATCAAAACGCTGGTGAATGGTCCATTATCGGAAAAGGGAGTCTGACCGGGTTCGCCGCCGGGGGGCAAGGTCGGTCTTTTGGGGATAGGAGGCAGAGATACCGGGATGGCTGGTTGCGCGGGACCACGGAATTCGCCGGAGGAGGTCGCTCCTGCGCCACCTACTGGGGCTACCGGGGCGTAGGCGACTTCCGGTTCCACTACTTCCGCGTTATTCTCTTCCGACTTCAGGACTTCCGGCAAAACGACGGAAGCGATAGAGTCTTTGCCGTATAGCGGCAATTCCACCACTACCACGGCTGTGCCGTCCGTCTGCATACTTTCGGAAACGATTCGGGGCGATTGCAGAAGCGCATCTAACTGCGTGGAAACTTCGTCCTTCTGGAGAACATAGTTCTTGACCTTCGTTTCTGCGGTGACCTGAATCGAAGATACCGTCATGGCAAGAGTGCGCAGGGCGTCCGCTCGCGCCGCACCGAGCGCCATCAATTTCGCTTGAGCCCCCGAAGATGCTACTCCCGCCGCAGGCGGAGCGCCATAGCCCGTCGCCTTGACGACGCCGGCGCTATAATTGACTCTGCCTTTACCATTGGCGACGATATCGACCAGTGGGTCATTGACGACACGGGCGGCGCGGCTATTCTGAGCGTATACGGAGACGGTAGGCAGCCATAATCCTGCCGCCAGAATAACGGTTGCGGCTCCTCGCAGGAGAAATAATTGCCGTGAGTTATACATGAATGTCGTTCCTTACAAAAGTGGCTAAATCACCAAAGGCTGAATCGATAGGAATGAAATCGTGGCTGAAACGAAATCCGCTCCGAAGTTTCCATTTGCTATGACACGCCCGGTTCAGACCCGCTTCAAATTGCCCCGGAGTTTTTTCGGGAAGGTAACGACAGGGCGAGGAACGCAGTACACTAAAGTATGAGATTTTTCCGATGGGGAACGAACGCCGATACGGCGACAGGTGATGCGACGGAGACGGCGCAAACGGAATCTGATACAGACAGCCCGGAAAGCGCGATACCCTCCGCCAGGGGCGGTGCGACAACCTCCACCAGCATTTTACGCGATCTGATGATCGTTACCTACACCGTACCGGCTGAACGTGTCGTCGGGGCGCTTCCCGCTGGTCTGCCGGCGGAAATTCTGCCCGGTCTCGAGGGTGACCCTGTGGCGTTCGTGCAGGTTGTGACCGCGTTTGTCGAGGATGCTCGCTGGTCGCCCTTGCCGGGGGGCGTTGGTCGCAGTTTCCATCAGGCGTCCTACCGCATCTTGACCCGCTATGAAAAGCGGCGCGGCGCGTTCCACTGGCGCACTTTTGTGAGCACGACGGAAACGCATGCCACCAAACGCGCTCTGGACAATTACGCGGATTACGCCCGTTTCTCGTTTTTTATCGATGGCGATCCCGCCCGCTCCGCTTACCGGAAGTATTCCCTGCGTGCGGTCGGCGATTTGGGGAAGACTGAAATTGAAGTCCGCGCTCTGTCCGAACCGCCCACTCCTCCGATCCCTTTCGGTTCTCTGACGGACATGGTCGGTTTCCTGACCCTCCGGGAAGATCACTTTGCGGACGCTCCCCTGCTGAAACATCGGTACACTCTCTTCGCTCAGTCCCATGATCCGCTCACCCCGATCTATGGAGAAGTGAATAGCGCAAAACTCACTCCATTTTCGCTGGCGGGAATCCTGAAGCCCGGAGAATTAGGACGCCCCCTGTGCGTTCTGCTACAACCGGCTCTCACCATTTTTTCGCGCCCGCCCCGTCTTGTTTCGTTCCGTACCGCCAGTGTCGGTGGCAATTCGCGATAATGGATAGTAAAAACGGGAAGGAGAAACGCGCATAAACTGGGAATCCTCCGATTATGGAAACACGAACCTTCGGAAAGACAGGGATGCAGGTTAGCGTCCTCGGCTTCGGCGGCGCGGAAATAGGTTTTGAGCAGACCGGAGCGCACGATGTCTCCCGTTTACTCAATGCCGCCCTGGATTCCGGTCTCAATGTGATAGATACGGCGGAATGCTACTCCGGCGGAGAGCATCCCAGCAGTGAGGAATTGATCGGCGAAGCGATTGCGCATCGTCGCGATGATTTTTATCTCTTTAACGTGAGTTCGGGTTAAGGTTGGGTCAATGCTCCCACGTCTCGCAGGTGCAGCGACGGCTTCGTAGGCTGGT
>CAIVZM010000046.1 GCA_903910385.1 uncultured Armatimonadota bacterium | reverse complement strand
TCCGATCCACTTTTGCAACATATCGCGGAGCATCAGCGATTGCGGGTCGAACCATCTGCCTTCGTAGAGGAGTCGTCCGAGGCGGCGGCCCATGGTGCGGTAGTTGTCGATAGTGCCTTCGTTATGGATCGCGGAGACCAATCGTTCATACGCTATATGCAACAGCGCCATGCCGGGGGCTTCGTAGATACCACGGCTTTTCGCTTCGATGATGCGGTTTTCGATCTGGTCGGAGACGCCCAGACCGTGCCGTCCGCCGATAGCGTTCGCTTCTTCCGCCAGAGCGACCACGTTGTCGAAAGTCTTGCCGTTGATCGACACGGGATAGCCCTGCTCGAACGCGATAATCACTTCTTCCGGCGCGATCTCCACCGACGAGTCCCAGAACTTGACGGTCATGATCGGGTCGACGATGCGAAGTCCCTTGCTCAGAAACTCCAGTTCCTTGGCTTCGTGGGTCGCGCCCCAGAGGTTGGAGTCGGTGGAGTAGGCTTTGTCGGCTTTCGCTTTGTAGTCGAATTCGTGTTCGGTCAGCCACTGCGACATTTCCTGTCTGCCGCCCATTTCCCGCACGAAATCGGCATCCAGCCACGGCTTGTAAATCCGCAGATTCGGGTTGGTCAGCAGACCGTAGCGGTAGAAGCGTTCGATATCGTTGCCCTTGTAGGTGGAACCATCGCCCCAGATATCGACGCCGTCTTCCTGCATCGCCTGTACCAGAATGGTTCCGGTCACCGCCCGACCGAGCGGAGTCGTATTGAAGTAGGATTTACCCCCGGTGGAGATATGGAACGCCCCACATTGCAGTGCGACCAATCCTTCCTGCACCAGCGGTTCCCGGCAATCGACCAGACGCGCCGCTTCCGCGCCGTACTCCTTCGCACGAACCGGGATCATGTCATAATCCGGCTCATCGGGCTGTCCGAGGTTCGCCGTATACGTGTAGGGAATCGCGCCGTGGTGGCGCATCCAGGCAATCGCCGCCGACGTGTCCAGACCGCCCGAAAACGCGATACCGACCTTTTCCCCTTTCGGCAGGGAAAGCAAAATCTTGTTCTTCATCATAGCTCAGTAGTGTGGTGTCGAGAAAAAGCGCGGATTCTCCCGCGAAAAAGATTCCCCGGCGAGGGAGAATCGCCGGGAAAAATCTTCGCCGAGTCGCTATCGGGGAATCATCCCTCCAGCAGAAGCGATTCGGGGTCTTCCAGCAGATCGCGGACTTTGACGAGGAACTGCACGGCGGTTCCGCCATCGATGACACGGTGGTCATACGACAGGGCGATATACATCATCGGGCGAATGGCGATTTCGTCATTGACCACCACCGGACGCTTCTTGATGGTGTGCATTCCGAGGATTCCGACCTGCGGCGCATTCAGAATGGGCGTGGACATCAGCGAACCGTAGACCCCGCCATTGGTAATGGTGAAAGTGCCGCCGGTCAGTTCGGAAAGGGTCAGGGTGTTGGCTTTCGCCTTGCCCGCCAGTTCGCCGATCTTCTTTTCGATTCCGGCGAAGGAGAGCTTGTCGGCATCCCGAAGCACCGGGACGACCAGACCTTCCTCGACTCCAACCGCAATACCGATATCGTAGTACTTCTTGAGGACGATTTCCTCGCCCTGAATCTCCGAGTTGACAGTCGGAAACTGCTTCAGAGCGGCGATACTCGCCTTGGTGAAGAACGACATAAATCCCAGGTTGACGCCGAATCGCTCCTTGAACGAATCCTTGCGCTTGGTGCGGATTTCCATGACAGCGGTCAGGTCTACCTCGTTGAATGTGGTCAACATGGCGGCATTGTGCTGCGCTTCTACCAACCGTCGCGCAATCGTGGCGCGGCGACGGGTCATTCGCACACGCTCTTCGGGTCGCCCGTTGGCGGATGTCGTCGGAGCGGCGGGAGTGGCGGCGGCAGTGGCGGCGGGAGTCGCGGGAGCGGCGGAAACGGTGGGCGCGGTGACAAAAGCGGGCGGGGCGTTTTTGGCATCTTCGCGGGCTTTGGCGGATTCCTGCTGCTTGAGGATCGCGGTTTCTGGCTGGACAGTCGCCTGCGCGATCTGGGTGGCGACATCTTCCTTGCCGATCTTCCCGCCGGGGCCGGTGGGCTTGATCGCGCTCAGATCGACATTGTTTTCCGCCGCCATCCGTGCCGCGACCGGAGTTGCGGCGGCGGCAGTCTCGCCATTGGATTCGGTGGGCGATGCAGGGGCGGGAGCGGAGAGTGTCTCGGCTACCGGGGCGCTCGGTGTAGCGGCAATGCCCGATTCGGAGATGGTTCCCAGCGCTTCGCCGACCCCGACCGTGTCGCCGACGGCATGGAGAATGGCGCTCAGGACGCCGGATGTTTCCGCTTCCAGCGTCTGATTGACCTTTTCCGTCTCCAGTTCCACCAGAGCGTCGCCCGCTTTGATGATGTCGCCCGGATTCTTGAGCCACTGAGCGATAGTCGCCTCGACCACCGACTCGCCTAACTGCGGTACCCGAATATCAACCGGCATGAGTTTCTTCTGTCCTCGTTTTAGTTGTCTTGATCTTTTTACTGACGGCATCCCTCTTGCTGACACCGTTGGTTCCGTCTCCATTTATTCCGTGGGACGATCCGTTTCGTGATTCCGAATTGCTGGCGGCGCTTTCGCCGCTCCGGACGGAATGGAACGCTTCTGTTATCAATCGCGACTGCGCGAGATTATGCGCCGAAATCGATCCTTCGGACGGAGACGCGGAAGCGGGTCGTCCGACATAGCGCAAAGTGACTTTCCCGGCGAATTGTTCCTGTAATCGTTCCTGCAACAGTTCCTGCAACAACGGCGAAACGAACGACCAGGCGCCCATGTTCTTCGGCTCTTCCTGCACCCAGAAAACTTCCTGCAACGACGGGTACGAGAGCAGGAGTTCCTGCAATTCCTCCGCCGGGAACGGGTAAATCTCCTCGATACGCGCAACCGCGATATGATCGCTTTCGGCGTACTCCGGTCGTGGCGCAAACCGCTGTTCGGGCGCAAGGACAGTCAAATCCGTGTAGATTTTGCCGGAACAGAGGATCAATCGGGTCACGGCGGCTTTTCGCGCCGGATCGCGCACATCATCCAGCAGGGGACGGAACCGACCGGTGGTCAATTCGTCCAGCGACGAGGTCACTTTCGGGTGGCGCAACAGACTTTTAGGCGTCATCACGATCAACGGGCGCGGTTCGCCGCTGAGAAGCGATGCCTGACGGCGTAGCAGATGGAAGTATTGCGCCGGGGTGGAGCAGTTGACCACATGGAGATTGTCATTGGCGCACAGTTGCAGAAATCGTTCCAGACGCGCCGACGAGTGCTCCGGCCCCTGTCCCTCATAACCGTGCGGCAACAGCAGCACGACGGACGGTGACTGCCCCCATTTGGCGTTCCCGCTGACAATGAACTGGTCGAGAATAACCTGTGCGCCGTTCGCGAAATCGCCGAATTGCGCTTCCCAGAGTACCAGAGTTTCGGTAGCGTGGACGCTGTAGCCGTACTCGAAGCCCAGTGCGGCGGTTTCCGACAGCGGGCTGTTGTGCAGTCCGAACGCCGCTTTCGCGCCCGGAAGTTCGTACATCGGGCAGAATCGCTTGCCGGACGTGACATCGTGCCAGACCAGATGCCGCTGCGTGAACGTTCCCCGCTCGGTGTCCTGCCCGGTCAGACGGACGGGGACGCCGTCCGTGAGAATGGTAGCGAGGGCGAGTTCCTCGGCATGAGCCCAGTTGATCGCCGGCTTTCCCGATTCCAGCGCTTCCAGACGGGGTTTCAAAACGCCTTTGACGATTTTCTCGTTGATCTGGAAATCACTCGGAACCGTGTTCAGTGCGATATTGATGGCGTTCAGGGTTTCCGCCGGGACGCCGGTCTGTCCGGCATTCACCCAGTTCCAGTCGCCCGGTTCATCGGCGATATGGTGGTTGGTGATTTTGTGCGCCAGTTCCGCCGCGCGCGCTTCGGTCAGTTTCGCCTGAACCTCCGCCACCATCGCCTCGGCATCAGCCTGCGTGATAATGCCCTGCTGAATCAATCGGTTGGCGAAGATTTCCCGAACGCGCGGATGATTCCGAATCTTTTCGTACATCAACGGCTGCGTGAAAGAAGGTTCCTCGCCTTCGTTGTGTCCGTACCGCCGGTATCCCACCAGATCGATCAGGAAGTCCTTGCCGAACTTCTCGCGGTAGGCGCACGCCATCTTCGCAACCGCGATACAGGCTTCCGGTTCATCGGCGTTCACATGGACAATCGGAATCTCGAACCCTTTGGCGAGATCGGAGGCATACAGGGTCGAGCGCCCCTCGGACGGTGTCGTAGTGAAGCCGAGTTGATTATTGACGATGATATGGATACTGCCGCCGATCCGGTAGCCGGGAATCCGGCTCATGTTCAACGTTTCCGGCACCACTCCCTGACCGGGGAACGCCGCATCGCCGTGGATCAATATCGCCAGGGACGCTTTGCTATCGCTCAGGGGCGTCCCTGCGGAGGTGCGGTCTTCCTGCGCGGCGCGGGCGCGACCGACCACCGCCGGGGAGACGAATTCGAGGTGGCTCGGATTGGGCGCCAGCGTGATGGGCATAACATTGGATTCGCCCTCGACAAAGGCGCGTCGGTAACCCTTGTGGTACTTCACATCGCCGGTGTAGCCCAGTGCGCTGACATCGGAGACGGACGCATTTTCCGGTGTCTCGCCGTCTTCTTTGGTTGCGGTGGTCGGGGTGGGGTGCGCGAACTCGGAGAGGATATCGGCATAAGGCTTGCCCAGAATGTGCGCCAGGACGTTCAACCGTCCCCGGTGCGCCATGCCCATGACCACTTCCCGCGTCCCGGTTTTGGCGGCGCAGTGGATAATGGCATCGATCATCGGCACCATCAAATCGGCGCCTTCGATAGAGAACCGCTTCTGCTTGGCATACGGCGGGGTGCGATCCAGAAACTGCTCGAATGTATCGACTTCGGTCAGTTGCCGCAGCAAATCTTTCTTCTCTTCCGCGCCCATTCCCTCGAAGAACCGTCCGGTTTCCGCCGATTCGCGCAGCCATTCGCGTTCTTCCGCGATCTGGACATGGTCATCTTCGTAGCCGATGGAACCCGAATAAGCGCGGCGCAAATTGGAAAGCGCGGAAAGCGCGTTCGCGGTTCCCTTCGCCAGCGCACCGCCGATGACAGCGGGGGAGAGGGCGGACAGCATTTCTGTCGTCAGTTTGTGCCGTTCGAGGGTGAGCGCCGGGTCACTGGGCGGAGTCGAACCGAGCGGGTCGATGCGGGCATCGAGGTGTCCCAGTTCGCGCACGATGCGCCCCAATCGCGCCGCCGCGACAATCTGACTGATAAAAAATTCGGAGGTAGCGACTCCCGCCGCCGCTGTCGCCGGTATTTCCGCCGGGGGAGGAGACGCCAGAGCGCTTCCGTCCCATTGGTACCCATTGGCGAAGAACGCCTGCAATTCGGCATCGACGGTGGAGGGATCCGTCTGGTATCGTTCGTATTGTTCGGCGATATAGCCCGCATTGGGGCCGGATAATTCGTCCTGTAAACTCATAATCGAGAGCGACCTGTTAGGTTTCCTGCTGATACTGATTGTACCGCAGTTTGAAATTGTCACCGTCTGGCATTCGTCGTGCGCGGCGACGCTTCCTCTAATCTATTCCTTCCGCCTCTATTCCTTCCGCCCGGTTAGCCTTGCCGCCCTTGATACTCCGGGGCATTTGATCCTGCATCCCCTCGATACTCCGGGGCGTTCATGCTAAGCGCCTTCGATACTCCGTGGCGTTTGATCCTGCATCCCCTTGATACTCCGGGCAAAGGCATGGTACAATCTCGTATCCCGGTATTCCGGCGCCGTGCCCAAGTGGTAAGGGAGGGGCCTGCAAAGCCTTTATGCAGCGGTTCGATTCCGCTCGGCGCCTTTTTCGGTTTCATTCGATGCATTGCCGCATCTTTTCGCGATTCTACCGATCCCTTAAATCAGTTCTTACAACCAATTCCTAAAACAAGTACCTTAAACCCGTCGCGTTACCTGCGACAGACGGCGGGGTTCCGTTCCGGAGAGTACTTCTCCCTCGAACGGAACCCCGCCGTTTTGGTATTCATGTTCGGTAGGAAACAATCGCATGAAGAAAGAGGGTGATTTCCTGGCGGTCTGCGGTGACGAGGTGAATCGTTTCCTCATCGAACCAGCGAATGGCGCCTTCTATCGTTTGTCCGTTCATCAGCGTAAAGGTCAATTGCTTGCGCTCATCGCGGAACTTGGTCAGTTCCGCGATATGTTGCGGTATGGGGGACAGGCGCTCTCGCGTCGTCCCTACAGCCATTTCCATGGAATTCCTCTGTCGGAGTGGGCGTCCCGGTGAATGGTCGCCTATGCTTCTTCCGCTTTGGGCTTCGTTTCTTCCGCTTTGGGCTTTCGTTCGCGGGGCGGTCGTGCGGCGGCGGGACGAGGTGCGGGGGTTGCGACACGGGCAGGGGTAGGAGTCGCGGTTCCGGCAAGCTGTCGTGCAGCATGAGCGCGGACTTCCTTTCGATGACGGGTGCGGCGGATTTCTTTGGCGCGGATACGCATAAGTTCAGTCTTTCTTTCCGTTACTCTTCCCTATATAAAGGCAAGATTCAATAATGGTTAAGTGTATTGTATCGCATGAGCGGACACAAGAGGAGAAAGACCCAGAAAATCCATCCCCGACAACGGCACCCACAACCCGACCAGACCCACCGTAGGGCGAATGCCCCGTCATTCGCCAATGCCCCATCGGGAATTTGTAGGGCGAATGCCCCGTCGTCCGCCAATCAATCGCGACCTGCACGGTTCCGCGTTACCGTGCGGGTATTCGTAGGGCGAATGCCCCGTCATTCGCCGATCAATCGCGACCTGCACAGTTCCGCGTTACCGTGCGGGTAGGCAGGGAATCGGCGGACGACGGGGAATTGGCGAATGACGGGGAATCGGCGAATGACGGGGAATCGGCGAATGACGGGGCATTCGCCCTACGAACATGCATATAGACTTAACGATATCCTCAATCCTGCTCCGCCCGCAAGCGGGTAAAGGCGCGAACTATCTCCGTTTTGTCGACTGGCTGAATCGGCGGCAGATTTTTCGGCAACGTTATCATGAGGCAATTATACCTTCCGGTCTGACCATGTCACCGCTGTATCTTTTGTCCGTCATGGCAACGTTTCTATCACTCACGCCGGGTCGAGAAACGGCATTTTAGACATAAACGGAGCAAATTACTTTTCCTGACCAGATACGCCTTCATTCTGGTTTCCGGTTAAGATCAATGGCTTGGGTGGCAGGGATAAGCGATCTTACCGCTCTCGTCCTTGGTCTCTTATGGGTTATATTGGTATCACTATCGATGCCAATAATCAGTACGGGAACGTCAATGTCCGCTACTCCACGCTGTTCCAAATCCCAGACAAACTGCTCAAAATAGCTAACCCCGCTGGACATTTGCAAAGCGAACCGCTTCACAGGAACGATTTCGATTCCCGTATCAATAAAGCCCAGGTTACGAAAGATTGTCATCTTCGCGGCGACATTGTATACCATGAAGGAATATTTTCCGAACTGCACTTCAACGCCGAGTTTTTCCTTTAAAAAATCCATGTCACGGAATCCAACGTTTTCGGCTTCAGGTTGGTAACCATTTGCATAGTATTGAGAGGAGTAAACACACTCTACTCTTTTGTTGATCCATCCAAGAGGCGACAGCAGTTCCTTGAATGTTTTGTTGAGTTCGACAGGACTGTAAAGTAGTTGCCCTGCCATCGTCACCTCTTTGCTCTCTTTTGTTCGGTGTTTCTCAGCATCGATTGCGTCAATAGCATTTTCTATCTCCGTCAATAGGTGTGGATATGTTGCCGTGACGGCTTCCTCGCCGCCGTTAAAGGAATATTTAGCAGCAATACGCATCAGGCGTTACCCTCCAAATTAAGAGTTAGCGTCTGAGTAGATTGATCCGCCCCATGTTCAATGTTCTCGCCGTTTGCTGTTCCAGCTTGCGTTTGTTTGTTAACCAGCCACTCCTTTGGTGTTTGTGAGACTTTCTCACGTCCGGTTGGTTGATGAACTGGTTTACCAAGAGGACGATAGCGCAATGTTCCTGCCCGTAAATCTGAAATGCGCTCCTGTCCAATCTCAATATATTCGGATTCCTTATCACAACCCATTGCCCGTCGCTGATTTTTGAGAGCAGCGATGAGAGTGGATGAAACTCCTGCGAACGGATCAAGTATCCAGTCCCCTTCATTGGTCAGCGCTAAAACGCAACGTTCCACCAGTTCAATCGGGAACTGGCACGGATGAATCGTCTTTTCAGGATGGTTCGCTTTGACATTGGGAATATTCCAAATTTCGGATTCCCAATCCTGTGCTACTATGCGCCAGATATCCGAGGGATTTTTACCAAGAGGATTACCCGAAGGCTGACCATATTTATCGCCCTTGAAATGTCGCTTGCCAGGATATTTCGATGGCACACGCACCGGGTCAAGATTAAATGTATACGAATCACTCTTTGTGAACCAGAGTATCGTCTCGTAACGCCCGCTGAACCGCTTTGAGGCGTGTAACCCATGATCAAACGTCCAAACAATACGGTTCCTTAATTTTAGTCCGTGACGCTTGAAGAACGGATAGTACAAGATGTCCAAAGGGAAAACCTCGCCTTTGTCAACATAGTTTCCCACCTGCCAACAGAGTGAGCCATCGGGAGCCAGAACACGAACTAATTCGTCCACAATGGGTGTCAGCATAGTGAAGTAGGCGTCCAAATCGGTTGCGCTCTCGTAAACCTTGCCAATGTTGTAAGGTGGCGAGGTGATAATGAGTTTCATTGCACCATCGGGGACAGAGCGCAGTCCCTCCAAACAATCGCCATGAAACAGAACAGCTTCAGACTCCGGAGTAAACGACGGTGCGACTACAATCGGTTCGGATAATAACAAAGATTGGCCTCTTTTAGTCATGATATTATCGTAAATACTTTACCAAATGTGCAGAAAGCGGAACATTATACATAGATTGTTATCAAGAAAGAACTTGAATGGAATTGTACCGCATGAACCCAATCGGCGGCTACCAGAGGTGGGAGGTGTCGTTGACCAGTTGCAGGCGGCCGATGGCGCCTTTGTGGGGATGGTCGAAGTAGACGGCGATGGAGAGCCCGGTGTTGTCGAGGCGGAAATTCGGGGCGGAATCCTGCGAGGCCCCCAGCGCATGAATGAGTAAGAAGCGCAACGAGCCGCCATGCCCGACCACCATCGCTACCCCGTGCGGAACTGTCTCCCGAATCTGTGCCAGGGCGTTGAGCATCCGTTCGCCCACCGAATCCCACGATTCGCGGGTATCGTTTTCGGCGTCTTTGCCATGTACCGCGTGGACTTCCTCCATCGTCATCCCTTCCCACTTGCCGAACGAGCGTTCGCGCAGATCGGGGATTTCTGTCAGGGGAACCGGGTGGGAAAACGCGCCGGACAGGATATCCGCCGTCTCACGGGCGCGAGACAGCGGGGACGAAAAGAAATGAGTCGGTGGGCCGGGCAGATAAGGAGTCCCGGTCAGGTAATTTGTCCGTAAGCGGTCGCGCAGGAGGTGCGCTTGTTGTCGCCCCGTCTCGTTCAGAGCGACATCGCGTTGCCCTTGCCACCGTCGCTGGGCGTTCCAGTCGGTTTCGCCGTGTCGGACAAGCAGGAGGGTCAGTTCGGCGGGTTCGTGAGACATCGGGTCAGAAAGTGATTTTCGCCAGCGCCGTTTTCAAATCTTTGCCGCCAACATAGACACTGATCCTGCCATTATCGTCCTTCAGGATAAAGGTCGGGGTCGAATTGACTTTCAGGCCGAGGGCGTACTGCAAATCCGTATCGATATTCTGGAGCAGGGCGCTCTCGACGCGATCCGTTTTGAAGCGGGTCATATCCAGACCGGCTTTTTTGGCGCAGTCTTCGATATATTGTTCGCTCAGTTCGGTCTTTTCGCCCTCGAAGAGGATACTGTAGAGCTCCCAGAACTTCCCTTGCTTCCCGGCGGCTTCGGTGGCGGCGGCGGCGGCTCGGGCGAACTGGTGCATCTCGGTCAGCGGGTAATGGAAGAACGCTAATCGGACGGACTTCTTCGACTTGAACAGCGGTTCCAGAACCTCGTTGTAGGCGCGTCGGCAGGACGGGCACTGGAAGTCGGCGAACTCGATCAGGGAGACGGTGGCATCCGCCGGGCCTTTGACATGGCGCGATTTCTTGATCGCTTCCTCGAACTTGGCGGCATCCCAGGTCACTGCGGTCGGAGTCGGGCGGTTGGCGGGGTTCGCCGGGTCGGACTTATCTTGCAGGTACTTCAGGCCGTACATGGAACCGCCGCCCAGTAAGAGGACGAGGGCAAGGATAACAAGGAGTTTGGCTTCGCCGGATTTCTTCATGGTGGAAAAGTTTTCACTGCGTTTCGAAAAATCACTCGAGGGTGGAAGATGTGGCGTTCATCGGACAAAAAACCGCGATTGCACCTATTGCACCTGTTGCACCGGAACCGGCGAACGGCGCCATTCGAGAAGGCTGACCGCCAGCAGGAGCGCAATCAACCCCTGTGAACCCAGACACCACTTGCACCAGTGCTTGATGACGAACGCTTCCATTCCGGTCAGGTACAGCGAAAACAGCGTCCCCAATCCGGCGGTAGCGACAATCAACAGCAACATTTTGCGATCCAGCGCGGCGTTCTCGTTCAACGTCCGGTAAAACGCTAATCCGCAGATAATCAGGTAGCCCATCGTCCCGAATGCCGCGACCGGCGGCCCGATTCCCGGCGGGAACTGCGACCATTTGCTCATCGCAACAGCGGCGCATCCGCCATCACCGCCGCAGGGGATATCTTCCGGGTAAGCGTGCATATACCAGAGGTACCCCGCCAGAAAAATCCCGATAAACGAGACGACAAACATCACCCGATTGAACAACGGATTGCTTATCATAGCGTTCGCATTATACCACGCGAAGCCTTGAGGCAAAGCCCCCGCTTTTACCGTTCACCTGCACCGTTCCGCGTTACCGTGCGGTTATATGTAGGGCGAATGCCCCGTCATTCGCCAATGCCCCGTCATTCGCCGATAAATCGCTATAACAGGCTACCTTAACATCAGCGCTGTTCTCTCTAACAACCCATTCGGCAAACAGTATGTTTTCATCAAAATATATGTATACAATCACTTGACAGGGAAGCAATGTCGAAGGTACAATTGTTATCAAGCGGCGTAACATATTTATATGAACCGCGATGAAAGGTATCACGATGGCAACGATTCACCTCAACTTCCGCGTTCTCGGCATCTATCTGGATCTTCGGAATGTCCCGATCCAAACCGAAGAAGGCGTCACCCTCACCATCGAGGGTGTCATGACCCAGTTAAAGACCCTGCCCCTGGACGATTTTTACCAGTATCGTACCGCTTCCCCCAGCCAACCCGGCATCTCTGATTTCGATTTCAGTAAATCTGTTAAAGACGGTACCCTTGAGAACGTTCAGGTACGCTACGCGAATCCGCCTAAAGGCGAACGGCCAGCAGGCTTGTACATGCTTTGCGATTCTCTGTGCAGTAACCCGATCCTCACCTGGCAATACTACGTTCTCGATGAAAACAAACAACCGAAGAACGAGAATGATAATTTTGTAGCGTTCAGTAATCCGAACACGACTTTGCAACTTGCAGAAGGGGATACCATCATCTGGCGGCTTGTCTCCATCCTGACGCAACCGGTAAATGAAACGGAACGCCTGAAGGCTCGAATGGGCGCTGATCCCAAGACAATGTAAGCGGAATTTTGGCTTAAACAATCATCTTTATCTGCCCCGTGCGAACCGCAATGGTTCATACGGGGCAGTTTCTGTGTTCAGGGCAATGCTTCGTGCATCCAATCGACAACAGGTTTCCAACAAGATAGCGCAGGTTCAACCCCGGTAGGATATCCCCCTTGCTTGTTGAGTGATGATATGTTGAGTGATGATATACTGATACGGGTTCGCGAGGCTGGAACTTCGTCCATCGATGGAAAGTCTTAGAAATGTTTTCTGTCGGCGGATCAAATCCAACAATTTAGCGAAAACGACATCACCCATGCGATGCAAAGTTGCAACGCATCCTCTACGGAGGTAGCGCTGAAACTTCCCCGGTTTTATCTGGTTGTCCTTCGGGACTTCAGGCGATAAGGGGGCGCTTCGATAGCGTTTCGATAGCGTTTCGATAGCGTTTCGATAGCGTTGCACGTACCGAACACAACAAACGAACACAACAAGCGAAAACAACAATCGAACACAGGAATCTCATGAAAGCAAGCACTTCTCGTCACTTTATCGACAATACCGACATCGAAGCCGGCGTAACCCGTCGCGTTCAGGGTTTTACGTCTCGGAAATCCTTCGGATTTACGCTCATCGAACTGCTCGTCGTCATCGCCATCATCGCGATACTCGCCGCGATCCTTTTTCCCGTCTTCGCGCAGGCACGCGAGAAGGCGCGGCAAACTTCCTGCCTCTCCAACAGCAAGCAACTCGCGCTGGCGACCCTGATGTATGTGCAGGACTACGATGAAACGTTCCCGATGAGTATCTATGTGCAGGCGCCCAATACCGGCTTCTCGGTGTACGATGCCATCGCGCCGTACCTCAAGAACGTCGAAATCCTCCAGTGCCCCAGCTACAAGCCCGGTATCGACTGGAAATCGCGGCTGGCGAATGTCGGTCTCAAGAACGGAACCTTCCAGTATGTCGGGTACGTGCCGAATCTGGGATTGTTCGGCGAAAACCTGTGCGGGACACCGTTCAACAAAAAGACGCCGCCCACCGCCCTTGCCGGAACGCCACTGCCGGTCGATACCATCATGTTCTTCGATGGCTACATGAAAGCCAGTCCGTATCTGGATTACTACAACTTTCTGGGACGGGCGCAGCACACGGACGGCGTGACAGTCAACTTCTCGGACGGTCACAGCAAATGGTTCAAGTACGGCGCGACCTTTCCCGGCGGTATAACCCCGGAAGGCGCGAAGCGTCCCGGCATTCCCTACTATTCGTGGCGCACCAACGAACCGTTGCGGAAGTCCGATAGCGAACTGCAAAGTTCGGTCAGCACCCCGGCGAATCCGTACAACGATCTGCACGGCGTCCCCGAAACCGCCATCGGCGACTCCGAAGACTCCCCCTGCCCGTAAACCGGAGGAGAACAAACATGCGGAAAAGCCCTGAGACATTCGATGTCTCAGGGCTTTAAATTATTTACGTTTCCGACCGGGATGAATTAAAATTCCCAAGTAAAACCATCTTGAATTCCGTCCGGAGGACGGAATCAAGGAATTTCAATTTTGAACGGGATTATGGATTTTCAATTTGATTGAGGCGTTTTTATTGAGGCGCTCTCTTACGTGAGGGTAAGAGAGCGCCTCGCTCTCAGGCTTCGCTGACTGTCGGTTACCTACATCCTTAGGTGGGACGGGATGAAGGATTTATGGCCAGGCGCTCTTTAGTTGCCCAGGGCGCAGGTGACGCCTTTGTCCAGCGCTTTCTGGACATACAGGGTGCGCTCCGCCGAGGATGGCAGATGGTAGTTGGCGGTGGCGCAGTAGGCATTGCCCTTGTCGGTGTCGGTGGCGGCGGACGGCGGAGTCGGTAGGGTCGGGTGCGGGTAGACGATTTCCGCCTTCTGGAACTTCGCGTGACCGTCGTTGAACACATAATTCGCGCCGCCGGTGTGGCGGAACGGACGCTCCCGGTCCTTGGAGAAGGCATACGGAAGGTTGTAGAAGACGGCATACCCCTGGAAGTTGATGGGGCGGTTCATCAGACCGCCGTTGCCGTCGTTGGAGTTGACGCCATCGGGGAAGGAGGTGTTCGGATCGCCGCCGGTCTCGCCGACCATGATGAACTTCACGGGGGCATCCACTTCCGCAATCTTCAAGCCGCCGCCTTCGCGACGGCAAAAGGCGGGATTATCCATGTTGAACGCATATCCGTAGGAGACGCCATACGTGCGATATTTTGTCCCCAGTTCGCCGTCAGGGCAGTGCCAGACACCGCTATAGTCGTGCTTGTCGGGCGAGATAATTTCCGGGTGTCCGTTTTTGACATACGGGACCAGTTTCGCATCCCACAGGTCTGCGGATGTTTCCATATAGGAAGTGTCAGCGTTCGGGTTGCAGTCTGTGTCACTGATCCATGCCGCCTGATTCCACAGGGGGAATGTCTCATCGTAGTCCTGCGAGTACATGAGCAGGGCGGTCCCCATCTGCTTTTCATTGGATAGGCAGGAGATAGAACGCGCCTTTTCACGGGCCTGTGCAAAGACCGGGAAGAGGATAGCGGCAAGAATAGCGATGATGGCTATAACGACGAGAAGTTCGATCAACGTAAATCCGAGGGATTTACGTGAGGTAAACCCGGAATGCACGCGAGGCGAGTAAGCCTTTTTCATGAAACGCTCCTTATGAAGCTAACGATAGAACGACAGGACGATGAACGATGAAAATTGCAAACAGTGGAAAGGGATAATGAGTCTATGACCGGGCTTTCGTATCGGCATCCTCGCCGATTCGAAATCCCGCAAAAATATCAGGGACCGTCTATCTTACGGTCTTCCTCACGCACCTTCGCGGCGGAGGATTTATTGACGACGCCCGTATTCGCGGGCGCAGTAGTCGCCGAAGTTCCGCCCACAGGCGCGGCAGGGGACGCCGTTTCCGCCGGTTTGGCGGAATCACAAGCTGATAACACGATACTCCCCAGAAGAAGAGCGGCGCAAAACGCGCTTGAAGTCAGAAAGGCTCTGGAATTCATGATTGTCTCAGCGGGATTAAACCAGACTTGTTAGGATAAAATCAGTATATACTGAACAGTTAAATTTTGTCAAGCAAGCTCTGGAAAATCAAGCGTTGAAAAAGCCTCCCACCTACCAAAACCCAATAGCCAGAGATCGCATGATAGGCAGAAGGCTTGATCGACGAGCGTTT
Source organism: uncultured Armatimonadota bacterium (assembly GCA_903910385.1). Lineage (GTDB taxonomy): Bacteria > Armatimonadota > Armatimonadia > Armatimonadales > Armatimonadaceae > CAIVZM01. The sequence goes on along the minus strand of CAIVZM010000046.1, from coordinate 20,142 downwards.
ACGCCGAAACTCCTATTGGGTCGCGTTCGGTGGAGCGATTAAAGATGGGCGCAGTATCGCTGAGAATCGGACGATGCATCACCTGACGGTATTTTGTTTGAATACGTTCTGTCAAATCATAATTTGACAGAACGTATTCAAACAACTTGATTTGGAAAAACTCCCCTAAGCCCGGTTACCACGCCCGCAGGTTTACAGTCCCTTTATCATGCCCGGCTTCTCAGAATTCCGGGTATGGTCGCTTGCGGAACGTCTTTAGCGGAACGGGGTATAATTAGTCTGTCATGAATAATCTGCGCGAACACCTTTCTAAACGAATTCTCCTGCTGGATGGCTCTATGGGCGTGCTTTTGCATAGCAAAAAGCTCACGGAAGCCGATTATCGCGGGAAACGATTCGCCGATCATCCTTCCGATGTCAAGAATAATCCCGATCTGCTGAATTTGACCGCGCCGGAAATCGTTCTGGGAGTACACCGGGCGTATCTGGAGGCAGGCGCGGATATTATCGAGACGAACACGTTCACCGCTACCTCCATCTCTCAGTCGGACTACGGACTGGAATCGTATGTGCGCGAGATGAATCTGGAAGGCGCGAAGCTGGCGCGACAGGCGGCGGATGAAGCGACGGCGACCAACCCGGACAAGCCTCGCTGGGTGGCGGGGTCTATCGGCCCGATGAACCGGAGCGCGTCCGTCATTGTGGATTCCGAGCGTCCCGCGTACCGCAATGTGACATTCGATGAACTGGCGGCGGCGTACTACGATCAGGCGCAAGCCCTGCTCGAAGGCGGCGTCGATATTCTGCTTTGCGAAACCACTTTCGACACGCTGAACCTGAAAGCGGCATTGTTCGCCATTCAGCAATTGTTCGATGAAGGGGCGCGTCGTGTCCCGTTGTTCGCATCGCTGTCGATTACCGACCTGGCGGGCGGCAACCTTTCCGGGCAGAGCGTCGCCGCCATGTGGGACTCTATCTCCCATGCGCCGCTGGATGCGGTCGGACTGAACTGCGGTCTGGGCCCGATCCAGATGCGCCCGTTTATCGAAGAGCTTTCCGGCTTGACCGGCTTGTCCATTATCGCTTACCCGAACGCCGGATTGCCCAACCCGATGGCGGAAACCGGCTTCGATTTGAGCGCCGATGATATGGCGAATTATCTGGGCGAGTGGGCCGCCAATGGCTGGGCGAATGTTATCGGCGGCTGTTGCGGCTCGACACCGGAGCATATCCGGCGGATCGGGCAGGCGATAGCCGGAGTGACTCCGCGCACCCCCCCGACAATCGAACCGTATTTGCGCCTGTCGGGGACATTGCCGTTTGTCGTGCGCCCGGAAACCAACTTCATCAATATCGGCGAGCGGTGCAATGTCGCGGGATCGTCCAAATTCCTCAAGCTGATCCAGGAAGAAAAGTTCGAGGAGGCGCTGACTGTCGCGCAACAGCAGGTGGATTCCGGAGCGCAGGTTCTGGACATCTGCTTCGATGATCAGGGAATGCTCGACCGGGAAGCGTGTATGACGACGTTCCTGAACCTGATCCAGGGCGAACCGGGTATCAACCGCGTACCGCTGATGATCGACTCGTCCCGCTTCGAGGTGATCGAGGCAGGTCTGAAGTGCTGTGTCGGCAAGGGGATTGTCAACTCGATCAGCCTGAAGGACGGCGAAGAAATCTTCAAACAGCGGGCGAAGAAGGTGCATGAGTACGGCGCCGCCGTGGTCGTCATGGCGTTCGATGAGAAGGGGCAGGCGGACGATTTCGACCGTCGCGTCGAGGTTTGCTCCCGCGCCTACCGCATCCTGACCGAAGAAGTCGGGTTCCCGCCGCAGGACATCATCTTCGACCCCAATATTCTGGTGGTCGGCACCGGCATGGAAGAGCATTCCAACTACGCCGTCGATTTCCTCCGCGCCACGAAATGGATCAAGGAGAATCTGCCCTACGCCAAGGTCAGCGGCGGCGTCTCCAACATCTCGTTCTCGTTCCGGGGCAATAATGTGGTGCGCGAAGCCATGCATTCGGCGTTCCTGTACCATGCGATTCAGGCGGGAATGGACATGGGAATTGTCAATGCCGGACAACTGACGGTCTACGATGATATCCCGAAAGACCTTCTGGAGCATGTCGAGGATGTGCTACTCAACCGTCGCCCGGACGCCACCGAACGCCTGATCACCTTCGCCGAATCGGTGAAGGGGACGGGCAAAAAAGCGGATGTTGCGGCGGAAGAATGGCGCAATCGTTCGGTGGAGGAACGTCTGGGGTACGCGCTTTTGCGAGGAGTCACCGACCATATCGAAACCGACACGCTGGAAGCCCTCGAAAAACTGGGTCGCCCCCTGCTGGTCATCGAAGGCCCGCTGATGGAAGGCATGAACGTGGTCGGCGACCTGTTCGGCGCCGGGAAGATGTTCCTGCCGCAGGTAGTCAAGTCCGCTCGCGTCATGAAGAAATCGGTCGCGGTGCTGACACCCTATCTGGAAGCGGAAAAGGCGTTGCTGACCCAGAACGGCGGCGAAGCCAAGGCGCAGGGCAAAGTTTTGATGGCGACCGTCAAGGGCGATGTCCACGATATCGGCAAGAACATCGTCGGCGTCGTCCTCGGGTGCAACAACTACGAAGTCATCGATATGGGTGTCATGGTTCCCGCCGACAAGATTCTGGAGACGGCGCGGCGGGAAAAGGTGGATGTGATCGGCCTCTCCGGGTTGATTACGCCGTCGCTGGATGAAATGATCCATGTCGCCCGCGAAATGAAGCGGGAAGGGTTCACCATCCCGTTGCTGATCGGCGGCGCGACCACCAGCCGGGTGCATACGGCGGTCAAAATCGCGCCTTTCTATCCGAACGGCGTCATCCATGTTCTGGATGCATCTCGCGCCGTCGGCGTGGTCAGCAATGTGATCGACCCGGAAACATCGTCCGTCTTCCTCGCAGAAAACAACTCCGAACAGGAAGCCGCCCGCGCCGCCCATACCGGTAAACGCCGCGACAAAGCCATGCTGTCCTACGCGGATGCGCTGGCGAACAAAGCGAAGATCGAATGGGACGCGGAGGATATCGCGACGCCGTCGTTCACCGGCATTCGCCACTTCAACGATTACCCGCTCGAAGCGCTCGTCCCGTATATCGACTGGACGCCGTTCTTCCTGACCTGGGAGTTGCGCGGCAAATTCCCGGACATCTTCGACGATGAGTATGTGGGAATCGAAGCCAAAAAGCTCTACGAAGACGCGCAGGAACTGCTCGCCTATATCGTCCGTGAGAAAAAACTGACGGCGAAAGGGATCTACGGCATCTTCCCGGCGCACTCGGACGGTGACGATATCGTCATTTACGGCGACGACGATTACTCTGTGGAGGATTGGCGCTTCCACCTGCTGCGTCAGCAGTCCGAAAAGACCAGCGGCGAACCCAACAAGTCCCTCGCCGACTATGTCGCCCCGAAGCAGACGAAACTGCCGGATACCATCGGCGCGTTCGCGGTGACAACGGGAATCGGGCTGGAAGCGCTGGTCGCCGAGTTCAAGGCGCAGAACGACGACTACAATGCCATTATGGCATCCGCTCTCGCCGACCGTCTCGCCGAAGCCTTCGCCGAAGCCCTCCACAAGGAAGTCCGCGACGAGTGGGGCTACGGCAAGAGCGAAAATCTCACCCCCGACGACCTGATCCGCGAAAAGTACCGGGGCATCCGTCCCGCCTGGGGCTATCCCGCCTGCCCCGACCACACCGAGCGCCTCACTCTGTGGAGTTTGCTGGATGTGGAGGAAACCATCGGTATCACTCTCACTTCGAGTCTCGCCATGTATCCCGGCGCGTCCGTCAGCGGCATCTATCTGGCGCATCCGCAGGCGCAGTATTTCGCCGTCGGCAAGATCGACCGCGACCAGGTCATCGACTACGCCGCCCGTAAAAAGTGGCCCATCGAAGAAGTCGAACGCTGGTGCGCCCCCGTCCTCAACTACGACCCCACCGCCCCGGAGTTGCCCCCGGTTCTGGTGAAGTAGTTCGCTGTCAGTCCTTCTCCCGCGTTGCGAAAAACCCAACGCGGGAGATTGATTTAGTGTGGTTCTGGGTATGACATTTATGTTGGCGAGGATTTTCCATTTCGGATGACGGTCAGTGCGGATCGATTCGCACGACTACTATATTGAGCATCTGGACAAGATATTGGGCATTCTTCTGCATGTGACGATGTGAAAATGGTGTCAGATTTCGGGGAAAGTCAGGTGGAGGAGGGGGACAATGTTATTTCTGGTAGCGTGTGTGTACAACGAGGGTATCGCGGCGACGAGTTTTCGGGTGGTGCAGGCGGCTTCACGGCTGGCGGTCGCGCAGGCAATCGTGGATAACCCGGATATCTGGAGCAAATTCCTGCATGATGCCCAACTCTACGACCCGATTGTGCGTGGAGGAATGCCCTATTATGCCGACCCGAAGCCAGTGTCGGCGAAAGAGGCGTTGCGTCTGATTGATCGTTCCTATGGGGATGGCGACAGTCGCGCCGGATTGTTCATTCATTCGATTACTGAGATTTTGACGCTGCCTGTGTCCTCCCCGATACCCGAAGAGCAGGGAGCAGGGAGTAGGGTGTGGGAGACAGGCGAGCAAGACAGTGACCCGCTACTGAAACTAATCGGCATCGGCAAAGAAGGCCCTACGAATGGCGGAACCCGTATCGTGGACGAATGGCTTCGACAGAGCCGATTTCCCCATATCGAGTTCCGAACCTTCAATGGCGACCGCGAAGCCTGCATTAAGGAAAGACTTCAAGTTTGGCAGGTGATTATGGTCGCCAAAAGCTACGGGATGGACGCGGTCAAGACCGCCGAGCATCTTTCCCTACGACCTGAGCAGGTGCGTTCCGCCCTGAACTATTACTCCGCCTATCCCGAGGAGATCGACCGGGCGCTGGCAGACAATGACAAGGGCTATGAAAGGCTTCGGGAAATGCTGCCCGGCATTGAACTGGCGGAGGTTTCCCTGCCCGAGGCCGTTTGAGAATGGCCCTGCGCCTCCTGATAAATTTCGTAGGATGAGCAAAAAAATTATCATTATCGCTGGCCCCAATGGCGCAGGGAAAACGACTTTTGCCCGCTCGTTCCTTCCGGAAGAAGCGCAGACACAGCGCTTCATCAATGCCGACCTGATTGCCGCCGGTCTGTCGCCCTTTGCGCCAGAGAAAGTTGCGATGAAATCGGCGCGCTTGATGCGGGAAGAAATCGCGGAGTGTGTGCAGCGTGGAGAAAGCTTCGCTTTCGAGACAACGCTTTCGGGACGAAGTTACCTGCCACTAATCAAGCAATGGCGCTCAAAAAGGTACAAGGTCAGCCTGTTTTTCCTTGCCCTTTCTAGCGATGAGATGGCTATCGCCCGCGTAGCGGAGCGCGTTCGTCAGGGGGGACACGATATCCCGGACGAAACAATTCGGCGTCGCTATACCTCCGGTTTGCGGAATTTTGAATGCGCCTACAAAACCGAGGTGGATACATGGGCGAAGTATAATAACGACGGTGAGCAACCGATACTACTCGAATGGGGAGAAAATCGATGAAGCCAGAAGATATTTCTCAGGCTAAAGACCCCGATATTCGCGCCGGTCTCGCCGCTCTGAAACGGGCGGCCTTGCTGGCGCGCAAAACAGCGATTCAGACCGACACCGACCTGATCATCGTCAAGGAGGGACGACTCACCCGGATTACCGCGAAAGAACTTCGCCAGAGGAGCGAAACGGAAGAATCGAAAGCGGAATGAGAAAACCAACCTACGACACGGCAGGTTGAAGGCGAACGAATTCCGAGACTCTATGGCCTCCTTTTTCCCGATTCTGAACCCGGCAGGCAGGAAATCAGGGGGTGCGGCGTCTATATAAATAGAGTGGACAAGCGGACAGCGGAAAGGGAGACGACTCCTTCGCTTCATCAACCCCTCCTTTTAAGTGAGTTCTATGTCAGAGTTGAAAATTGAATTGGATTTCATCCAGAAACTGGTCGAACTCAAATATATCTACCGTAACGATATCCATGACCGGGCCGCTCTGGAGAAAAACTTCCGCCAGCATTTCGAGGACTTGAACAACGTCAATCTGACAGACTCCGAATTCGCTCGATTGCTGGAAGAGATCGTTACGCCGGATGTCTTCGCCGCCGCAAAGAAGCTGCACGACCGGAACAGTTTCGAACGGGAAGACGGGACAGAACTGGTTTATATGCTGGTCAATATCAAAGACTGGTGCAAAAACACGTTCGAAGTGATCCACCAACTCCGTATCAATACCAAAAGCAGTCACCATCGTTATGATGTGATTTTGCTGATCAATGGCATTCCCGTGGCGCAGATCGAGCTGAAGACATTACAGATCAGTCCGCGCAAGGCGATGCAACAGATCGTCGATTACAAAAACGATCCCGGCAACGGATACGGTCTGACTCTCTTGTGCTTCCTGCAACTTTTCATTGTCAGCAATCGCAACGATACCTGGTACTTCGCCAACAACAATACGCGACACTTTATCTTCAATGCGGAGGAGCGCTTTCTGCCGCTGTACCAGTTCGCCGGGGAGGATAACAAGAAGATCACGCATCTGGACGATTTCTCCGACAAGTTCCTTGCCAAGTGCGCTCTGGGAGAGATGATCAGCCGGTACATGGTACTGGTCGCCAGCGAGCAAAAGCTGATGATCATGCGTCCCTACCAGATTTACGCGGTACGCGCTATTGTGGACTGTATCCGCCAGAACAGCGGGAACGGCTTTATCTGGCACACCACCGGAAGCGGAAAGACCCTGACTTCCTTCAAGGCGTCCACACTGCTCAAGGACAACCCCGACATTGAAAAATGCCTGTTCGTGGTGGATCGCAAAGACCTCGACCGGCAGACGCGGGAAGAATTCAACAAATTTCAGGAAAAATGCGTCGAGGAAAACACCAACACCGAAAAGCTGGTTCATCGACTGCTTTCCACCGACTACTCCGACAAGGTGATTGTCACCACGATCCAGAAGCTGGGTCTGGCGCTGGATGATTCCGGCAAGTATAAGAAACGGCTGGAACCGCTCCGCAAAAAGCGCATCGTCTTCATTTTCGATGAGTGCCACCGCTCGCAATTCGGGGAGAACCACAAAGCGATTGTCGATTTTTTCCCGAACGCGCAACTGTTCGGGTTCACCGGGACGCCGATCTTTACGGAAAATGCCCGGTATCAGCAACGCGAAGGCGATCAGGCTACCTACCTGACGACGAAGGATATCTTTCAGCAAGAACTTCACGCCTACACGATCACCCACGCTATCGAAGATAGAAATGTCCTGCGGTTCCATATCGACTACTACAAGCCCGATAGCGCAGTGCGGGCGGGCGAAGGCATACAGAAGGAAAAAGTGGTCGAGACGATCCTTGCCAAGCATCCTGCCGCCACCGCTGACCGCAAGTTCAATGCCCTGCTGGCAACCGCTTCCATCAATGACGCCATCGCGTACTTCCATCTGTTCCAGACGATGCAAGAGAAGAAACAGGCGGAGGACCCCGAATTTCAGCCGTTGAATATCGCTTGCGTATTCTCGCCGCCTGCGGAAGGCGACAAGGATGTCCAGCAGATTCAGGAAGACCTGCCGCAGGAAAAGAAAGATAATGCTGTCGAGCCGGAAAAGAAGAAAGCCGCGCTTAAAACGATCCTCGCGGATTATAACGCCCGCTTCGGAACGAATCACAGTATCAACGAGTTCGATCAGTACTATCAGGATGTGCAGACGCGAATCAAAAACCAGCAGTACCCCAATACGGACTTGCCGCACGCGCAAAAGATCGATGTGACGATTGTCGTCGATATGCTGCTGACGGGCTTCGATTCCAAATACCTGAATACGCTATATGTCGATAAAAACCTGAAGCACCACGGACTGATACAGGCGTTTTCGCGCACCAATCGCGTCCTCAACGATTCCAAGCCCTACGGCAATATCCTCGATTTCCGACAGCAACAGGACGCCGTTGACGACGCTATCAAGATGTTCTCCGGGTCGAACCAGATTTCGGCGCCGGAAATCTGGCTGGTGGACAAAGCGCCTGTCGTCATTGAAAAGCTGGAAGTCGCGGTGCAGAAACTGGACGAGTTCTTGCAATCGCAGGGGCTGAAATGCGCCCCGGAGGAAGTGCAGAACCTGAAGGGGGACGCCGCACGGGGGCAGTTTATCAACCTGTTCAAGGAAGTGCAACGGTTCCGGACGCAACTCGACCAGTACACCGACCTGACCCCGGAAGATACCTCGCGGATTGAAAACACCCTGCCCAAAGAGACATTACTGGGATTCAAGGGCGTGTATCTGGAGGTGGCGAAACGCCTCCGGGACGATCAGGGCAAGCCGGACGGTAACAGCGACGATGATGCCGGACAACTGGACTTCGAGTTCGTGCTGTTCGCTTCGGCGGTGATCGATTACGACTACATCATGGGGCTGATTGCGAAGTACACCCAGCAAGCCCCCGGCAAAATCAGCATGTCCCACGCCGAACTGATCGGGCTAATACGCTCGGACGCCAAATTCCTCGACGAAAGAGACGATATCGCGGAGTATATCGGGACACTGCAACAAGGCGTACCGCTGGACAAGGACGCTATCTTGCAGGGCTACGTCCGTTTCCGGGAGACGATGAACGAGCGGGCGTTGACCGCGATTGCGGAACGGCAGGGGCTGGACGCCGTCGCTCTGCTCGGTTTTGTGGACGAAACCCTGCGCCGCCGGATTTTCGACGGCGACCGTCTCAGCGCTCTGCTCGCCCCGTTGAATCTGGGCTGGAAAGACCGCACGAAAAAACAGAGCGAATTGATGCAGGACCTGATACCGCTGTTCCACAAGCGGGCGCAGGGTCGTGAGATATCGGGACTATCGGCATATGAGCAATAGAACGGAGTTGAGCAATTTGAACGACGCAAGCAAACCACAATTAACCCCCAAACTACGCTTCCCCGAATTTCGGGATATGGGAGGGTGGGTAATCTGTCCGCTACAAGGATTATATTCTTTCAAGTCAACCAATGTCTTTTCACGTGATCAGTTGAATTATCATGAAGGTTCGGTCAAGAATATACACTATGGGGATATACACACGAAATTTTCAACATTATTTGATATTAATAAAGAACGAGTGCCATATATAAATACGGCAAGTATGCCGGAAAGATTTGATCCAGAGAGTTTCTGTCTAGAGGGAGATATTGTTCTTGCTGATGCTTCCGAAGATGAAAACGATATCGGAAAAAGTATCGAAGTTATCAACACGAACAATGAACCGATTTTATGCGGATTACACACCATATTAGCGAGACAAAAGAAGAAGGATTTAATAACAGGTTTTGGCGGACATCTTTTTAAATCGAAAATTGTTCGATCTCAAATACAAAGGGAATCACAAGGCACTAAGGTGCTTGGTCTTTCTGCGAGAAGAATATCTAATATAAGTGTTCCTTATCCTGCCGATAAGGACGAACAGCGAAAAATCGCCGACTGCCTTTCTTCGCTTGACGAACTAATCACCGCGCAAACCCAAAAACTCGACGCCCTCAAAACCCACAAAAAAGGCTTGATGCAACAACTTTTCCCGGCGGAAGGCGAAACCGTTCCAACCCTGCGCTTCCCCAAATTTCGGGATATGGGAGCTTGGGAAGTGAAAAAATTGGCCGAATTATCACAAATAGTTCGCGGTGGCTCTCCACGACCAATAGAAAATTTTATCACTACCGCAGACAATGGATTGAGTTGGTTAAAAATAGGAGATATTAGTCAAGAGGCTAAGTATGTCACTCATACAAGAGACAAAGTAAGTGTAAATGCATTATCAAAAACCAGAGAAGTCAATCCTGGCGACCTAATTCTATCGAATTCAATGAGTTTTGGGCGGCCATATATACTTAAAATAAAAACCTGTATTCACGATGGATGGATTGCGATTTCTAAGGTGGATCAATCAGTCATTGTCGATTTTTTATACTACCTCATTTCCAGTCAAGCGAGTCAAGAATATTTTCTTAAAAATGCAGCAGGGAGCGGAGTACAGAACCTCAACGCCGACATAATAAAGTTGTTACCTGTTTGTATATCTCAAGCTGAAGAACAACAGAAAATCGCCGACTGCCTTTCTTCCCTCGATGAACTGATCACAGCGCAAACCGAGAAACTCGACGCCCTCAAAACCCACAAAAAAGGCTTGATGCAACAACTTTTCCCGGCGATGGAAGAACAGAAAGGCGCATAGACAAATGAGCGAACAAACGAACAAGAAACTCGGCGATGTTCTCTGGAGCATGGCGAATCAATTACGCGGAGCCATGAACGCCGACGACTTCCGCGACTATATGCTGTCCCTGATCTTCCTGCGCTACCTGTCTGACAATTACGAAAACGCCGCACGGATCGAACTGGGAAACGAGTACCCCGCGCCGGAAAAAGACGACAGCCGCATTCCCCTGTCCCTGTGGTATGACGAAAACCCGGAAGATACCTCCGAATTCGAAGCGCAGATGCGCCGAAAGGTGCATTATGTCATTCGCCCCGAGCATCTGTGGAGCAATATCGCGGAAATGGCGCGAACGCAGAGCGGGGAAGCCCTGCTCACCCTGCAAGCATCCTTCAAGTATATCGAGGACGAATCCTTCGACAGCGCGTTCAGCGGATTGTTCTCCGAAATCAATCTGAACTCGGACAAACTCGGAAGAACCTACGCCGAACGGAACGCCTTGATAACCCGCGTCATCACCCGAATCGCCGAGGAACTCGCGCAGTTCACTATGGACAGGGATATCCTCGGCGACGCTTACGAGTACCTTATCGGTAAGTTCGCCGCCAATGGTGGGCAAAAGGCGGGCGAGTTCTATACGCCGCAGCAGATTTCTACTATTCTCTCCGCTATCGTCACGCTGGACAGTCAGGACCCGACAACCGGAAAGAAGAAACACCTCGAAAGCGTCCTTGATTTCGCCTGCGGTTCCGGTTCGCTTTTGCTCAATGTTCGGAACCGTATAGAAGCGCAAAGTATCGGCAAAATCTACGGTCAGGAAAAGAACATCACTACCTACAACCTTGCCCGTATGAATATGCTACTGCACGGCGTCAAGGACACCGAATTCGAGATTTTCCACGGCGACAGCCTCGCCAACGATTGGGATATGCTCCGCGAGACGAACCCGGCGAAGAAACCGCAGTTCGATGCCGTTGTCGCCAACCCCCCCTTCAGTTACCGCTGGGAACCCACCGAAGCGCTGGGGAATGATCCGCGCTTTGCCAACTTCGGTATTGCGCCCAAATCCGCCGCCGACTTCGCCTTTCTCCTGCACGGCTTCCACTATCTAAAACAGGAAGGGACTATGGCGATCATTTTGCCGCATGGCGTCCTTTTCCGGGGTGGCGTCGAAGAGCGGATTCGCGCCAAACTGCTCAGGGACAACCATATCGATACCGTTATCGGTCTGCCGTCCAACCTGTTCTTTTCGACGGGTATCCCGGTCTGTATCCTCGTGCTGAAGAAGTGCAAGAAATTCAACGATGTCCTCTTTATCAATGCCGCGCAGGGCTTTGAGAAAAGTAAAAACCAGAACCGCCTGTTGCCGGAACACATCGAAAAGATCGTCGATGCGTACCAGTTCCGCAGGGAGATAGATCGGTATTCGCGGCGCGTTTCGATGGACGAGATTGTCAAAAACGACTACAACCTGAATATCTCCCGCTATATCAGCACAGCGGAATCCGAAGAAGAAATCGACCTGACTCAGGTAAACGCCACCCTGCTCGAAATCGAAGCCAAAATAGCGGAATCCACCGTCCGGCACAATGCCTTCCTGGCGGAACTCAATCTATCCCCCTTACCCTGAGCGCACGGACGATAGACTGGTCTTTCGGGGAGGGAAAGGTCAGGTGGGGGTGCGATGTGTTATGATGGATCAGGGAGAGACGCCGTGCGGTTCGCCCACTTTTGAAGAGGTTCGCCCGATATGCAAAACATCTATGTACTGGAGCAAGACCCACGGGGCGGCTCCACCAGTTACGATATTTACTCCCGGTTGCTCAAGGACCGGGTGCTTCTCGTCGGAGAAGCGATTGACGAAAATACCGCCAATCGTGTCGTCGCCCAGTTGCTTTTCCTCGAAAAGGCGGATCCCGACCTGGATATCCACATGTACATCAACTCGCCGGGCGGGTCGGTGTACGCCGGACTCGCTATCTATGACACCATGATGACCATCAAGCCGGATGTTTCGACGTACTGTGTCGGCATGGCGATGAGCATGGGCGCGTTGTTGCTCACCTCCGGCGCGGAGGGGAAGCGGTACGCCCTGCCCAACTCCCGCATCATGATCCATCAGGTATCGTCCGGCTTTCAGGGAACCGCGCTGGATATCGACATTCAGGCGCGGGAAATCCTCAAGACCAACGAATCGCTCGCACGGATCATGCAGGAGCATTCCGGTCAGTCTATCGAGCGCATCAAGCAGGATATCCAGCGGGACTACTTCATGGATGCCGAAGAAGCCAAAGAGTACGGTCTGGTAGACCATGTTCTGCGACGAGATAAAAAATAGACGAGATAAAAAACAAGAGAACGCCGATTCCGGGAGGGGGACGCTCACCGAAGGGCGAACCCTCCCCGGAATCTCTGGTTCACGTTGCTGACGGGCGCCATTACTCACTTCCCCTACTCCGCGCATCACTTTATGGCACGAATCAATAAATCGGAACCGACAGACAGCTACTGCACCCTCTGCGGTAAGCGCCGGGAACAGGTACGGGGTCAAAAACTCATTGTCGGTGTCCACGGCGGCATCTGCCTGAGTTGTCTGGAACTGTGCAACTCCATTATGCAGGAGGAAGCGCAGGGACGGCAAGAAACGCCCCGACTCGGAAGCATTCCCCGCCCGCGTGAAATCCACCGGATTCTCAGTCAGTATGTGATCGGGCAGGATCGCGCCAAGCGGGTGCTGGCGGTCGCGGTGTACAACCACTACAAGCGCATCTCCGCGCCACCGTCGGATATCGAACTGGAAAAGTCCAATGTTCTGCTGATCGGGCCCACCGGCAGCGGGAAGACATTGCTGGCGCAGACGCTGGCGAAGATTCTGGATGTTCCGTTCGCTATTGCGGACGCCACCGCACTGACCGAAGCGGGCTATGTCGGCGATGATGTGGAAAATATCCTCCTGCGGCTGATTCAGGCGGCGGACAACGGCGAAGGAACCGCCACGGTTCTCAAACGCGCCGAACGGGGAATCATCTATATCGATGAGATCGACAAAATAGGACGCAAATCCGGGGCGAATTCGAGTATCACCCGCGATGTTTCCGGGGAAGGAGTCCAGCAGGCGCTCCTGAAAATCCTCGAAGGGACAATGGCGCAGGTTCCGGTGCAGGGAGGGCGCAAGCATCCGCAGAGCGAGTATGTCTCCCTGAACACATCCCATATTCTCTTTATCTGCGGGGGGTCGTTCGCGCAGTTGCCGGAAATTATCTCCCGTCGGCGCGGCGAGAGAACTATCGGTTTCCCTACATCCACCGCCGTTCCCCGGCAAGCGAAGAGTGAGAACGTCTCGGATTTATTGCCGGAAGATTTGATTCAGCACGGGTTGATACCGGAGTTCGTCGGTCGTCTCCCTGCCATCGCCACACTGGAGAAACTGGATCAGGAAGCCCTGATCCGTATTCTCACCGAACCCCGAAACGCCCTGGCGCGTCAGTATCAGCGGTTGCTGGAACTCGATGGCATCCGTCTGGAGTTCACCCCCGATGCGCTCCAGCGGATCGCGCAGGAAGCGCTGGCGCGGGGAACCGGCGCTCGTGCGCTTCGCGCCGTGCTGGAGGAGATCATGCTGGATTTGATGTACGATTCACCGTCCCAACCGGATATCACCCGGTACGCGATCACGGCGGAGATCGTGGAACGACACCTGACAATCAGCGGGAAACCGGACACGAAGCCGGACGACAAAGAAGACGTAGACATCGACATCAAGAAAGCGGCATGATTCAGCGTTTCCGCAGATCGATGTAGTGGAAGATGCCCCGATTTTCCTCCGCCAGATCGCGCAGTAGCGCCATGCCCTTGAACCTTTCGCCCTGACCCAATGCCAGAGTCAGAATCCGCGCATTGTGCCGGTTTCGCTGTCGGGCGAGGGCGAGAATCGCGCTGAAGTCGGTGACCCCTTCGGTGGGTTCGCCATCGGACATGACAAAGATATGCGTGATTTCCGGCTGTTCCAGCGCCAGGTCGAGCGCGGCGGAAAGGTTGGTCGCGCCGTTGGGCTCGTTCACTCCCACCGATAAAACGCCGGCGCTGACATTGGAAGCGGTTGCCGGGCGCATGGTCGGGGCGAACAGGGTGGCGCGATCCGAAAAGAAGACGATATTGAAATAATCCTCGTTTCGCAACTCGCTGAGGGCTTTTTCCATCGCATCCCGGACGCGCAGAATCTTGCCGCCTTCTTCCATGCTCCCGGAGATATCGATCACATAGACGATATGGATCGGGGGGCCGTCATCGCTACGGGCGGGACGCGCCAGCGTGAATCGGGGCGTTCCCGGCTGGTAACTGTTCGCGCCTAATCCGCGACCCAGTCCGCCGTTCCCGCCCGCCCCGCGATTGATCCCGGCGCCGCCACCGGCGATTCCTCTGGTGATTCCCAGTTCATCCCCGAAGGGAACGCCGCGATTGATACCGAGGGAATCGGATTTTTCCGTGTTGCCGGTCATCTCCGCCGGAGGCGTTTTCGCAACCGGAGGCGTTTTCGGGATCGGCGGCGCGGCGGCGATGGTCGGGGAGAGGGGAGTCGGGTTCGCTGGCGCGACGGGCGCGGCGTCCGGCTTGATCGTCCGGATCGGTTCTGCGGAAATCGTCGCCACCGAGGAGGTGCGCGGTTGCATCGCGGCTTTTACTGCCGCTTTTTCCGTCGCTTTTTCCGTCGCGACCGTCAATCGACGGTCGCCTTCCGCGCTACCCTTCAGCGCCGGAACCGGTTTGCGGTCGGGAATGAGGTTTCCCTGCCCGGCGGAGACGACTTCTTCCGGCGCTCTCGAAGGAACCACCGGGACGATCACCGGCTTGCGTACCGGACGAACGAGCGGAATCGGCGTCGCCTCTGCCACCCGCACCGGAGCGGGCATCGTCACCGGCGGCGGGATCGAAGAAACCACTCTCGGTCGCTCTTTCGGAGGTGGTGGCGCGACGACGGGAAGCGGCGTCGGGGGAACTCTTTCCGCCAGACGCGGCGGCGGGGTCGGCGTCGCGCGTTTCTCTTTCGGTTTCTCCAACGGCGGGGACGGTTCCGGCGCTTTCGTCAGGGACGGCGTCTTCGTCAGGGACGGCGTCTTCGTCAGGGACGGTATCATACGGACACTGATCTTATCGTCCGATGCCGGACGGCGCGGACTGCGACCGCCCAGCAACGTGGAGACGCTGACTCCTATCGCCAGATGCCACACGATAGAAACCAGAAGAGCGCCCAGCAACGCCCACTTCCGCACCGTGTTATATCTGTCGCCGTGGCTGTTGACAGGCGCATGAGCGGTTTGGTTCGTCGTCTGGTTTTCGGTCATCTAATCACTGAGACAATGAAAAATTGATAGACGTTGCAAAAAAGCCTCCGCATAACCCAAACTCAGGCGCCGAAATGAAGCGGAATTGGCATGGAATTGACACGGGAAGGAACGTATGATAGCATCTCATTCGTAACAGGGGCTAAAGACCCCTGTTTTTTGTTTGTCGATTTTTTTGTCCCTTCGGGCGAAAACGCCGGAAATCGGGCGAAATCGACGGATTCAGGCGGATTCCGGCGAAGCAAGGAGCGTTTCATTATGGCGGCAATCGAGCCGACGACGAACAACGTCCCCGTGTCCAAATCGGGTACCGGGATTGTCGAATATTTGCAAGGCGTGCGGGCGGAACTCAAAAAAGCGGAGTGGCCCAGCCGAGAAGAACTGATCCGGTTGACACAGGTCGTTCTGTTTCTGCTTTTTGTGACGGCGCTATTTTGCGGCTCTCTGGACGGGATTCTGAGCGTGATCACGCACAACCTGTTCACGCGTAAATAGAGCTTTTGTCCGTGCGGGAATGTTATCTGTTAAGGCGCGGACTGTGGCGTCAACGAATAAGGGGCAATAAGGATGCAGCGACATTGGTACGCGGTTCACACCTATTCCGGACATGAGAATAAGGTAAAGACCAATATCGAACGGCGAGCGGAGACCATGAACCTCAAGAACAAGGTTTTTGAGATTCTGGTGCCCACCGACCTGGAGATACGTAACCGCAATGGCAAGAAAACGGAATACAAGCGTAAGGTATTCCCCGGTTACGTGCTGATCGATATGGTGCTGGATGACATGACCTGGCATCTGGTCAAAAATACGGCAGGGGTGACGGGCTTTGTCTCGTCCGGTAACAAGCCGGTGCCGTTGCAGGAACACGAAATCCGGGAAATCAAGGCGGCGCTCGAACCGGGCAACAACCGACCCAAGGCGATCTGGGAAAAAGGTCAGATTGTGCGCGTCTCCGACGGCCCCTTCACGGACTTCACCGGCAAGATCGAGGAAGTCAACGAGCAACGCGAAAAACTGCGCGTCGTCATACCTCTCTTCGGGCGCGATACGCCGGTCGAACTCGACTTCAATCAGGTCGAAAAGATCGTCTGACCCGAACGCTCGTCCACTATCGAGCGTATTACCATCGAGCGGATTACCATCGAGCGGATTACCTCAACGTATTCGCTCTTAAAGCAAAAAACAAACGCCCCGGATTCCCTCCTCTGAGAGAATCCGGGGCGTCCCCTTATCTGAACCGTTTAACTGTAGCGTTACCTGTAGCGTTACCGGTAGCGCAGAGAACTTAGTTCGGGCACTTGCAGTCGCCGAAGTCCACCGCAAGCGCATCCGGGTCGGTCGGCAGGCGGAATTCCCACACACCGGGCTTGGGCGGATTGGAGCAGACATCGCCGTAGACGCCGCCACGGGTGTTCAGGTCGTTGCCCGGCGCGTTATCGGTGTCATCGCGACCCGGGCCCATGCCCTTGTCGTTGAAGAACTTCGCATGACCATCAGCGAAAGCGATGTTGGTTCCGGAATTGTGCGGACGATAGAAGTCGTTCCATCGAGCCGTTCGCGCATAGCCGAGGCGACCGCAGTTGATGTCATAGGCGGCGCGGACACGGCCCGTTTCGCCGAAGACGCCACTGTTAGATGGGAATTCCAATGCCGCGAAGGAAGCCATGCTGACATCGACGTTGTACCAGTAGGAGATGCCACGCTGACCCGGGTCGGTGACATTGAACTTGTCGCTGGGCACGCCCCACGGCGCGGGGCCGTTGCTGCCAGAGTTGTTGCCGCTCGGGCAGACCCAGATACCGTAGTTTTTAATGTAGGGCATCAACGCTGCCGCGAAGGTCTGTTCGCCGTTGGGGCCGGTACAGGGCCAACCTTTACAACCCTTGTACGGAATATCGGATGTGTAGCTGGCGCCGTTATCATAGCCACGCGGGCCCTGATACGTGAAGAAATACTTGGCGCCCGCCGGAACGCAGGTTTCATCGTAATCCTGCGCGTACATGAAGAAGGACAGCGAAATCTGCTTGGTGTTGGACAGGCAGGAAGTCTGGCGAGCCTTCTCCCGCGCCTGAGCGAACACCGGGAACAGGATGGCGGCAAGAATAGCGATAATGGCAATCACGACTAACAGTTCGATCAGTGTGAATGCTCGCTGAGATGCATGGGAACGAGACATATAAATTTCCTTGACTTGACGAAAACGTGGAGTATGCAAGAAACGGAGGGCGTGTACGAGCGGTTTATTTTCCGCCGTTGAAGGGAACATCCCTTCCCGCCTTCATGTGTTCTGACTGTTTCTTGCGATTCTCCGAATAAATGCGATCCCCCGCAGCTCCTTGTAAAGGAGTGTAATTGGAGTCGGTGAAGAAAGTTCGGTAAGCGAAGAAGCCGATAATAAGCGCAAGCGCGACTACCGCAGCGATCAGGATACCGGGATTGATTTCTTTTTTCAAAGCGTCCTCTCGAAACACACATTACCGACTATAGGGGTCGTCACCTCTACAATTGTAGCACAAGACTTTCCGCGTTGTCAATCATGCCCCCTAACCCCCGCAAGCGGGGGAATGTGGTGGTAGATGCCCCCTAACCCCCGCAAGCGGGGGAATGTTGCCGCCGTAGCGGGGGAATGTTGCGTTCTGTTGGTAGGAAGAGCCGCAATCATGCCCCCTAACCCCCGCAAGCGGGGGAATATTGCGGGAAAGCGTCCACAAGGGTACACGCCCAAACCCTAACCCCCGCAAGCGGGGGAATATTGAACGGTATAGGCGATGTCTTGCGCGAACAGCGCCCTAACCCCCGCAAGCGGGGGTATGTTGCCCGTCTGAGGAATTATCGCGAGGAGTGACTCGCAGAGGAGAGCAAGCGCCATGTGGCGAAATTACCTTGCTCTCATTGGACTGTCAATAAATTTTGTTCGTCACCGTATCCCGTGTGAGTTTGCAGGAGAGCCAGATTCCCAACAGGGAAGATGTCAGAAGAGAAAGGGAACCGCGCCTCTGGAGCGGAGAGTTAGCGGGATAGGAGATTTCATGCACTTTGCATAAGGATGGCGGGAGCAAAGAATGCAATCAAACAGGAAAACTTTTTATATCAGAACGCTCCTGATCGTGTTAGGTATTGTGGCGCTTTGCGTCGTCTACCTTCAGGCTATGGTCAATGATGTGAATAGAACGCACGGGCCGGGCGGAACCCTTCAGGAAAACCGGGACGGGATAATCAACCGCAGGAGAGACGGGACAATCGAGAGCGTTAGAGATCGGTAAAGCGCTTCAGAGCAACAGGATAATCGGAAAATATCGGAAATTTCTTGCTGGATGAAATTTAGATAAGAAGCTAAGGATGGTCGGGGAAACGGGAATGAAGAAGTTAGTGATGGGTTCAATCATGGTCGTCTGTGTTAGCCTGTCCGCTTGTCCTGGCTCGGCTCAAGCGCAATCGCCTGCGCCAGGTCAAAGGTTATTCTTTGTGGAACCTGTCACGCTGGGACGGGGTTCTTATCCCTCACCGGACGGACGATTTGAGGTGTTTGTCCAAAGAGATTCCCACGATCAGCAGGTCGTTTTTCAGTTAGCCCCCCGCACTAACCTGATTTCCAGAGGCAAGACGAAGGCCGTGAAACAAGGCTTTCATTTCGGCCCCAACGAGGACAAGAATGTCAACGCTTTCGTCTGGATTCCGCATCATGCACATCCGCTTGCTCTCGTGGTGAAACCCTCAACAGGCGCCTCTTCGCTTCTCTTGTGGGACGGTGGCGCGTCCCCTCAGTTGCTGTTCCGAGGGCGCTCGACCAACCAGGAAGATAGTGATGCGGAGTATCTGGCTTTGCGGGGCGTTTCCCGAGATGGATCACGTCTGTATTATTCCTATTTGAAATTTACCTTCGATAAAGAGGGCTATCCAGTGGAAAAAAACGAGCGGAAACTGCCCATCATCGAATTGAAACTCACCCCGGGCAACTGAATTGGTATCCATTAGAACGTGAAGAAGCCCCTGCCCGGCTGCCGCCTTTGGCAGGGACTTTTGTCTTTCCAATCCGCTCGCCCAAGCGATATGATAACGATAGTAACGAACGTTAAAGGAACGAAGACCATGCTCCCGAAAAGCCGATTCGTCATTCCGCCGGAGAAGATGGAAATACTCCGCCAGATCGCCCGCGAAGTAGACAAAGCGGCAGGTATTGTCGGGCCGCCCACAATGACGCTTGAAGAACTCAAGGAGAGTATGGCTCGCAGAGGAATTAATCCTGCGGACCGCATCTTCCAGCGTGAATTAATGCGAATGCGCTACGGCGATGATGGCGCGACTATCGAACGCTCCATCAAGGACGACAGACTGCCCGGCGTCCCCTACAACAAGAAATAACGCTGGGGCGCCCCGTTCTTTACCGCCAACCGCGTAAACATATAATCTATTGCGTGGAAATCTTCGAAGAGGAAGCGCCGAAACCATGAGTCTATTTGATACATCGTTATCACGCCGACGTACGAAAAACCCGTCCTCCGCGCCACCGCAGGAACCGCAGAGCCACGGAGAATTCAACAAATTCTGGCGCAACGCCG
>CAIVZM010000045.1 GCA_903910385.1 uncultured Armatimonadota bacterium | reverse complement strand
GTTAGAGGGTTTCTGGAACGAAACGGGCAATGCGCTCGTCCGGGCATACGGTTTTGATATACGGGAACAGCGAGCGCATGAGGCGGATTTGCGACAGCGATTCCGGAATCGGGCTCTGGGGGATACCGTCGTCCGTGTCGCCCGTGACCCGGTGCGAAAGTTGCGTCGTGATGATCGTCTGGTCGGTGCGGCGTTGCTGTGTCAGGAGCAGGGGATCAACCCTCGGTTCGTCTCACGGGCAATCGCCGCCACTCTGCGCTTCGATAGGGACGATGACCCGACAGCCCCAAAATTACAGGAATTGGTCAATCGGGAGAGCGTTCGCGGCGCTTTGTTCACGCTATCGACGATTCCAACGGACTCCATGCTTGCCACACTCGTGGAGAATGCGTACAATGGCGCGGAGTAACCCTGCGAATGTCCGTTTTGCTTGACGAAATTTTTGAACAACCCGCCGCCCTGACACGCGCTCTGAACGCGAACAAAGATATGATCGCCGCTCTGGTTTCGGAAATCAAGCGACGCAATATCCGGTTTGTTGTCCTTGCGGCGCGAGGAACTTCCGATAATGCCGCCATCTATGGGAAGTATCTGCTGGAAATCACCTGCGGCATCCCGGTCGGTCTGGCGGCGCCGTCCGTCCATACGCTCTATGAAGCCGAAGTCGATTATTCCGGAGTGCTGGTGCTGGGAGTCTCCCAGTCCGGAGCCGGAACCGATATCAACACGGTCATTTCCCATGCCCGCGCTAAGGGAGCATTGACCGCCGCCATTACGAACACGGCAGACTCGGATCTGGCAGGAATCGCGGAATATGTTCTTTCCTGCGATGCCGGAGTCGAAAAAGCGGTAGCGGCGACCAAAACCTACACGACGACTCTCGCTCTGTTCGCCCAACTGGCGTCTCTCTGGAGCGGAAATCCCGCATTGACCGAAAATCTGCCCCATATTGCGGAATTCGCGTCGAAAACGCTGGAAACCGAAATCCGTATTCGTCCTCTGGCGCTCACGCTGTTGCATTCCGAGCGGATTCTCTCCGTGGCGCGAGGGCTTCACCTGTGTACCGCCATCGAATCCGCCCTGAAAATCGCCGAGACCACCTACACGGCAACGCAATCCTTCTCCTCCGCTGATTTACTGCATGGCCCTATCGCGTCGGTGGCCGTGCGAACGCCCTGCCTGTTGTTCCTGCCGAACGGCAAAACCGTCGCCATGATGAGCGAAGTGGCGGAAAAGCTGGAAGCGAAAGGCGCTCGCGTCTTGCGACTTTCCTCCGACGCTACGGGCGAAAATTCCCTGCCGCTCACCGACCCCGGAACGGAGCTTCTTTCCCCGATTGTGGATATTATCCCTTCGCAATTACTGGCGTATCACCTGACGGTGGCGCGTGGGCTTGACCCGGACAATCCGCGTGGTTTGAGTAAGGTGACGGTAACCCGGTAATTTCGCGGTTTTTCTTATGGTCAAAGATTTCGAACTCTGGGCGCAGTCACGCCCGACCCTGCCGCCCGGCGTGGAGCAGACGTTCTTTCGCAACTACGGCGATACCGCTCTGATGGAACTATCGGGCGGCGACCGCACCGGGCGCATTTCGGTCTGGGAATCCGGTGCGGTCGAACTGGAAAGTCAGGACCTTCGGGCGGGGAAGCAAACGTTCTACCTCAGTCAGGTCTATCGGACATGGCAGGACGCCTTCCCCGAGGTACGCGCCTTCTTGAATTCCCTGAAACCGCGTTAAACAAGCGCATCGAGGTTCCGCTCTCAGTCGTAGCCAAGAGGCGGAGAAAAGTACGCAGGAATCAAGGACGGCGCGAGGCGCGTCTTCCACGATCATTCGCCTTCCATCTCGTAAAGGCCAATTTCTTCGGAGTAGCGCGCCAGTTCCTGTAAGACCTCTTTGCGTTCTTCCCGTTCGCGTTCGCGAAGGAAATCCGCCAAAGCCCGCATCGTCGAGGAAGTCAGTTGCGCTTCGAGGCGCTCCCCATCGGCGCGAGTGATAGTGACGCGCAGAGGATTATCTCCAATGATAAAGTCCGCAATCGTCGCGCTTGCGGTCGGTATTTTCGCTTCGCTCGGTTTGGTCTGGGGAATCACGCTAAAGGCTCTCATTCAACTATTTCGCCTGTATTGTACCATTCCGGTCTCTTATGGCGGTTCAACAGGAGGCGCATCCCGGCGTCGCTAGATGTTGACAGCGACCTCCTCCTATCATGGTGCAGGTTGTGTTCTTACGTATAGGGGGAAGAGAAGATTTGTTTGCGAGGCGGAAGAAATCAAACTGTCAAAGCGACAAAGAAACCCAAATGTTGCTGGTCTTATATAAGCCAGAAAGGAACGCCCCTCTTCGTAGAGGTTCTGCCCTCCGTCGTAGCCGATAGGGTCTCTTGTCAGCCAGCGGGCGCTGTACACGTCGTAGAGGCGGAAGCCGCATCGGTACAGGTCAAGACCGGACTCGCGCATATAACCGAGTGAACCGCCAAAGCCTGCGAACGGGTCGTCTGTTGAAGAACCGACATAGTCGCTGGTCTTGGTCGCGCCAAAGGCGTCCGTAACATGAGCGGACAGAATCACGCCGTTCCTGTCCAGACGCATCGCCGTATTGCCCCGCTCGTCGGGCAGATAAAACACGGTCGTGGTGGTCGTCGCCAGAGGAACCAGCGGGTTCGTTGCGTTCACCGACGGATTGGTTCCGTTCACGGACGGAACGGACGCCTTGACGGAATCCGAGGGCGGCGCAGGAGGCGGATTGTCTATTCCCGGCGTTAACGGAGGATCGCCAGATAGCGGGGGATCGCCTGCCGAAATCGCCGCCGCGGGGAACGTTCCGGTCGTGCGGCTTAGCACGCCGTCCGGCCCGACCGTGTTGACCGCGACCACATTCCCGGCACTGTCGAGTTCCATCACCGGCGTAAGACCATCGTAGACATATTGCCGCAGGGGAATGGCATTGTTCCTACCCTGCCGCCAACTGGGCAGACCGTCGAAGCCATACCCGAATTGCAGCAGGGAATTATCTACTGCGCCGACGCCTCGCAATTGCGTGGGCTGGTCTTCGCGGTCATAGGTGATCGTTCCGCTCTGGGGACGGGTCGTCATATTCCCGTTGAGATCGAATGCCATGCCGATTCCGCCGGCAGGTTGGTTATTGACGCCATAAACGCGGCCCGACCATGAGATGCCCGACGCATTGGCGAATGCGGTCAGGTTTCTGGCGGGAGCTAGGTCTTTGCCACCTCATTATACAATAGGAATAACAGAAGAGTGAAAAATGATGCAGAAATCCTCATGACCCTATTCGCCGAAAAACTATCCCGGAGATGTCGTTGGAGATATGGGGAGTTTATTGCTCTTTACTTGCCCCTGAGGATGGACGAAGCGGGCGAATTCTCTCACTCGCTTCACTTTTCCGATAGCGGTTCGGAGCGAAAGCGGTAATGAGCAAAGGAAAGCGGTATGATACCGGAGGAGAGGCTTTAACCCTTTTATGACCGCTACGATGACGCCGACAGTGACAGAGAGCCCAACGCCGCCCGTTGCGCAACCGCTGGATTTGACCGCGACTGGCCCTGCCATTACATTGGACGCAACAGACAGACAGTTGCTCAACCTCCTGCAAGAGGAGTTCCCGCTGGTTCCGCGACCCTATGTGCGTCTGGGCGAAATTATCGGCCTGACAGAGCAGGAAACGCTCGACCGTGTGCGCCGCTTTCGGGTAGGGCATATCCTTCGGCAGGTTTCGGCGATTTTCGATTCCCGAATGCTGGGATACACCGGATCGCTGGTGGCGATGAAGGTGGAACCGGAGCGGGAGGACGAAGCGGCGGCGATTATCAACGAGCATCCCGGCGTTTCGCACAATTACCGTCGTAACCACCCCTACAATCTCTGGTTCACCCTGACGTTGCCGCCGGGCATGGATTTGCAGGAAGAGATCGACCATCTCGCGCAAAAAGTGCAAGCCATCCGCACCTGGCCCCTGCCGACCCTCAAACTCTACAAAATCGGCGTCACCATGGATATGACCGGCGAGAAAGACCGCACCGCCCGCGAAAACCCGGAGGAGAGAAAGCGCTTCCGCTCGCCCGATCTGAGCCTGACTCCGACGCAGATTCAGACGATTCGGGAATTGCAGAAGGATTTGCCCGTCGTTGAGGAACCCTTCGAAGAAGCCGCGAGAAATCTCGGGCTTACTGTCCCGGAACTGCTGGCTGCCGCGCAGGACTTTATCGACACCGGGAAGATGCGCCGTTTCGCCGCCGTTCTGCACCATCGGGATGCCGGATTCGCCTTCAATGCGATGGCGGTCTGGGTCTGCCCGGAGGAGCGCTGGGAAGAAGTTGGGCGGACGATGGCATCGTTCCGTGCGGTATCCCATTGCTATCGCCGTCCCGTCTATGAAGATTGGCCGTACCCGCTCTTTACCATGATCCACGGACAGAATCAGGAAGAGTGCATCGCGCTGGCGGAAGAGATCAAGGCGGCGACCCATCTGGAAGAGTACGCCCTGCTGTATTCCACCAAAGAGTACAAAAAGGTGCGAGTCCAGTACTTCACCGAGGATTACGCTCGCTATCTCGACGCCGAAGGCCGCTCGCAACGGGTTACGGTCTGATTCCTTCTTCCTCAGATACTCAGAAAAGAGGGACCGGCGACGAGGACTTAAGGGAGCGCATCGGATTGGAAAAGTTTATCCGGTATATGGCGGTGTTTGTGGCGGGCTTTGGCGCTTGCACGGTCTTTCTGCGTCTTACAGGTTACGCGCCTCCAGTTTCTTCCGTCCCGATAGGCCGTAATGCCGCCTATGCCACGACCCGCACCGTCAGCCGGAGCGAACCACTGCCGCCGGTAGCGGAAGCGGCTTCACGAGTCGGCCCTTCGGTGGTCAGCATTGAAATCGAAGGGCTGGCTTCGGACGTGGGGGACGAGCGCAACCGGAAACGCAAGCTTCTCCCGGACGATGAAATGGTGGGCTCCGGTTCCGGAATCATCGTTTCTTTGGACGGCTATATCGTTACCAATAACCATGTCATCGCGCCGATGGCGGAGCAAAAACGGGGGAAACTGTTCATCACTCTGGCGGATGGTAAGGAATATACCAGGGTGCGCATTATCGGGCGCGATACTGAGAGCGACCTTGCGGTTCTCAAGATCGACGGCGTCTCCGGGTTACCGAAAGCGGCGTGGGGAGATTCGGACAAGCTTCGCGTCGGTGACTGGGCGCTGGCGGTGGGAAACCCTCTGGGTTTCAATTCGTCCGTGACTCTGGGGATCATTTCTGCGCTGGATCGAAAGGACTTTCGCGCCGAAGGCGATAACCTCGCCCACGTCCTGCAAACGGACGCCGCAATCAACCCCGGTAGTAGCGGAGGGGCGCTGGCGGATATTCAGGGACGGGTGATTGGAATCAATACCGCAATCGCTTCGTCCTCTGGCGGGAATGTCGGCATCGGTTTCGCGATCCCGATCAATGACGCCCGCAAAGTGATCGACCAGATCATATCGACCGGGAAAGTCGTTCGACCCTATATGGGTATAGCGTTCGCTGGGATCGATGAAATCGAACCGACGGAGCTTCCTCGTGGGATGTCTCTGCCAGAGGATGGCAAAGGGGCGATCATCATCGGGAACGGTGCGAATGAGGCTGTCGCCAAAGACTCCCCGGCGCACCGTGCAGGGTTGAAATCTTATGATGTCATCCGCGCTATCGAAGGCAAAACTGTCTCCGAACCATCGCAGGTGCGAGACAGCATCCAGTCGCGTAAGGTGGGCGAAAAACTTTCCCTGCGCGTCTACCGCGATGGAAAAGAGTTTACCGCTTCCGTGACCCTCGAAGCGATGCCGGAAGGTTATGGCTCGTTCCGTCCCCGGCATTTCATTGAAAATCCGGATAACCCTTCGGCGCCATAATCTCCTATCGTTCTAACGGGGGCTTTTATGACTATTTTTGCAGACCTGGTTGTCACCAACGGAAACGTGATCACTCTGGATCACACGACGCCTCGCGCGTCCGCTTTCGCGGTGCGAGACGAGAAAATCGTCTTTATCGGCGCCGATGCCGATGCCGCACGGTTGGCGGGACCGCACACGAAGAGGATAGACCTGCACGGCAAAACCGTCACTCCCGGATTTATCGATTCTCATATTCACCTGTTGATGTACGGGACTAACCTGTTGCGGCAGGCGGATCTTGTCGGCGTCGCCGATGTTGAGGAACTGCTGGCGCGAATGGCGCAACATGCCGATCACTATGATGGCCCCTGGCTACAGGGCAGAGGCTTCGATCAAGACAAAATGACAGGGAAGATATTCCCGACCCGTGCCGATCTGGATAAAGTTTCCACAACCCGCCCGATTATTGTGACCCGCATCTGCGGTCATGCGCTCGTCGTCAACTCGGCGGCGCTGGCGTTGGTAACGAAACAGGAAGCAGCGGCGGGGGATGTGGACACCGGTCTGTTCACCGAAACCGCGATGACACCCTTTTACCGTCTGATCCCGGATCTTTCGGAAGCGGAACAGGAAACGGCGGCGCAGCGAGCGGCGGCAGAGGCGCTCAAGACGGGTATCACCGCAGTGGGGACACTGCTCGATGTTCCCCAGCAAATGGGGGCGTACGCCCGATTGCGTCGGAAGGGCAAGCTCCCGCTTCGCGTTGTGGGGATGCCTCCGTATGCCAGTATCGACGGTTTGCACGAACGCGGCGTCAATACGACCTTCGGCGATGCGTGGCTCCAGTTCGGTGCGGCGAAGTTCTTCTCGGACGGGTCGCTGGGCGCTCATACCGCTTTGATGGCAGCCCCCTACAGCGATGAGGACCGACCGGAAAATCGGGGCGTTCGCATCTATCCGCCGGACGACCTGAAAGCGAAGGTTACGGATGCCCACAAAAAAGGCTTTCAGGTCGCGATCCATGCTATCGGAGATCAGGCGAACACGGAATCGCTGGATGCTATTTTCAACGCGCTCGGCCCCGACGGAGACAATGACTTCCATCGGCATCGGATCGAACACGCTTCGATTCTGAACCCTGCCGACATGGCGCGGATGGCGGCGCGTCGCATCGTCGCCGTCGTACAACCGCAGTTCGTCGCTTCCGATTCCTGGACGGGGGAACGTGTCGGAGCGGAGCGAGTGAACTGGGCTTACCCCTTCAAATCGATGTTGGATGCCGGGATTCCGCTGGCATTATCGTCCGATTGTCCCGTCGAGAAACTGGATGCCTTCGCCTGTCTGTCGGCGGCGGTGGGGCGGGCGGATTGGTCACCGCAGCAAAAACTGACTCCGTATGAGGCGCTGAAGTCCTACTGTCTCGGCTCCGCGTACGCACTGCATTCTGAGAAGCGCATCGGTTCGCTGGAAGTGGGTAAACTGGCGGACTTCGTAGTCCTGTCGGGCGATATCACGCGCATGGATGCCGAACATATTCGAAAATCATTAGTGGAACGCGTCTTCATCGGCGGAATCGAAGTCGCTTCGTCAAAGAGGAATGAACGCTTCTAACGAATAGGGCGAGGGCGCCAAGCGAAACGGGGTCATTTTCCTGATTCAGGAAAATGACCCCGTTTACCGATATGGCTAACTACGTGAGATAGACCGAAAAAGAAATTTAGTAGCGACCGCCGCCGCCACCGTAACCGCCGCCGCCGCCGGAACGACCGCCACCGCCGCCGCCGTAACCGCCGCCGCCGCCGGAACGACCGCCACCGCCGCCGCCGTAACCGCCGCCGCCGCCGGAACGACCGCCACCGCCGCCGCCGTAACCGCCGCCGCCGCC
>CAIVZM010000044.1 GCA_903910385.1 uncultured Armatimonadota bacterium | reverse complement strand
GAGGCGATAGCGTCTGCCATGCCGACTGCGAAAATCGGGTACTTGCTTCAAGAAATCCATTAAGGGAGGAACCGTTTCTATAGCCATGCCTATAGTTTACCCACAATAACAAAATAACTGAATAGCCCTGGCTCTGGATAAGTTCACTACAAGCCCGCGTGAAACGACCTGACGGAACGAAAAGGGGCGCCAGGGTTAATACAAATTGCTCTACCTGATTCCCGGATTAGGCGGGACAGAGAGGGCTCGTGAGGCATCGCCCTGCATCCTTACCGGCGTGAACGCTGCCTGTTTTGGCAGATTTCTGGGACGTGACCCAGTCTTCAACCCTGAACGACTGCAAAAGATGGCAGATGATGAGCGGCGATGAACCCAACAAGACTTTCAAGACCTGGGTGGAAACGCTGGAACGCTCATCACGGAAGATATCTGGTGGGATAAGTCCCGCATGAATTACCCACCGATGATGGAGCCTTCGGGTATGGGAGGACGGAACGCCAAACTCTACGACCTGCGCCCTAACGTAACACAAAATGCGCAAGCAACCAAATAGGCGATACATTCCGTATGATAAGCATTGGTATGCCTCGTGATGATCCCACTCCTATGGAATCATGGTGAGGCGACATCCTCAGTTCAAATTGCGAGGATTATACCAAACGCATACTTTACAGGAGTGATAAATGAACGTTAACAATATTATCTCGTGGATTGGGTCTGGCCTGTTTATCGGTTTCGTTGCACGCTTTCTCTTACCGGGATCTGATGCGCGACTCGGCTGGATAGGCACAATCCTGGCAGGAATCGTGGGGTCTTTTGTGGGGGGATATCTGGGGAGTTTGTATCGTAAAGGTCCCGCCAATGCCTCCTTTTCTCCAGCAAGCTTCTTGATGTCCGTTCTGGGAACAATCGTCGTCCTTCTGGTTCTTCGATTCGTTCTTTGATGTTGAACTCGTCTCCCTGATATTCCTTCGGGGGTATCAGGGAGACTATAAAAGGGAGACTATAACCGGCGTCGATATGGCTTCGATTCGCCTGTTCTACTTCAGGCAGGGAATGACATAAGGACCTTTGGGTATAACGGCAACAGAGGCATTGGCGCCATGTTGACGTAATGCGAAGGCGACTGCTTCTTCCACCGTCGCCGCAGGGCGCACATGGCAACGCGCCAAGTCTTCCGGCGCGACGGCGTCCGTTACCACAGTCACTCTGTGCTGCCTGGTCGCCTTTGCCAGTTCTTCCACCTGCCACTGATCGGGAATATACTTCCAGTCCGGTTCGGACATCTGCTGGACGAGCGCCTGTAAATCGTCCGTCTCGAACAGCGTTTCCCGAAAATGCGTGGAGCCGATTCCTTCCGACATACCGGCGACGATAATGATATCGCCTCCGGGTTTTACAATCGGAATCGCCCCGACAATCCCCTTGACCACCTGATAGAAGGTGGCATCCAGCGGATAGCCTCCGGCTGAAGTTACCGCAATATCGACTGGTTCTTCAATTTCAGCACGTACCTGATGTGCGACAAAGTTCACGCCTGCCCTCCAGGCGTCCTCCATCCCCCCGGAAAAAACTCCGGTGACACGCCGCTGAGCGTCCAATGTCACATCCGTAATAAAATGGGACGGTGCAAGGCGGGCGATGTAGGTGTTTTCTTCGTGGACCGGATTTCCCTCAAGAGCGCCATTGGTGGCATTGGGATGCTCCAGAAAACGTGGGCTATGCCAGTATTGAACGGTCTCCAGCGCCGCGACGCCGGGCATAATGAGTTTTCGCCCACCGCTGTAGCCTGCCATGAAGTGCGGTTCGATCAAGCCTACCGTGATACGCAGGTCCGCATCCAGCCACCGGGTATCCAGAGACACGGGAACGCCACGGGGGGTCGTTTCCACAAAACGGTTTGTCTCCGGGTCAGTGCAGATATGATTGACGATTCGGACGCCGGATTGGAGAACGGCATCTCCTACCATTTCGCGTAACTCTTCCCCCTCGTTGGGACGGTGTGTACCGGTTGCGATCAGGATCGTCACTTTTTCGGGAGGCAGTCCGCTTTCCGTTAGAATCGCCAGCATCTGTTCGAGGATGGGACCATTGGGCACGGGGCGGGTGATATCGCAGATAATGATACAGGCATCGCGTCGATTTTTCGCCAGTTCGGAAAGCGGCGGCGTTCCAATGGGGTGCGCCAGCGACCATTTCAACGCGGCGGCGATATCAGGCAACGGGTCGGCGGGTTTGATCCCCAGAATATGGCGCAGGTTGTCGTCGGGCAGGTCCGCATCCAGACCTTCGCGCCCGTAATCAAGATGAATCCGCATACGCCTATCGTACCGCCTTTTTCGTCTCCTCTATATAGAGGCGTCCATATTGATCGCGATACGTTGCTTGAACGATGACAGGCTGGGTTGGCGCCGCCAGAGCGGAGACCTGAAAACGGAACAAGGAATGCACCGTTTTCTCAACTGTCGTATCTGGATTTATCCATGCTTGCGCATTTTTCTCGGTTTCGGGATCCGTTATCGTTCTCCAGAGCGTACCGGGATACGTCGACCGCGCGACACCTTTTTCGTCCTGAAAGTGTGCGGTCCAGACGGAAGGAGCGCCGACACGAATCGGGCTGAAGTTCCGGTCGATAATTTCGAATCGCCCTCGGGGGACATTCCTGCCCTGTCGCTGCAGGGAAGAACTCCACAAAAGGACGGAGGCGACCATCAGAGCGCCTCCCAGCAAGGAAACGGCCCAGCTTCCCCAGGGCGTTACCGATAATGCGGGAGCAGGCTGATCGCCATTACGCGGAATGTGACGTAAGGCGGCGACTCCCAGTCCGAGCCATAACCAGAAAATCGCATGGACGCCATGAAAATGGTAAGCGGGCGACGCCAGAGCGTCTACCAGAGCGCCAACAACCGCAGCGACGCTGGACGAGAGAAGACATAGTTGAAAAGGAGTGCGATATACCTGCTTCACGCCTGCGAATGCCGCCAGCAAAAAGGCGGTCACCGCCGCTCCATACAGGAACAGACCGATGACCCCGGTGTCCGCCGCCCACTGGAAATAATAGTTATGGGCCATGTTTCGCTGATCCACGCCGCGTTGCAGGGCGACGCCCGGTTCATCGCCATCGTGAGTCCAGAAACTCTGCAAAACCATATATCCGCCCAGTCCCCAGCCGGTCAACGGTTTTTCCGCGTTCATCAGCGCCGCGCCGTTCCACATATTCACTCGGGCGATAAATGTCGGGTCCCGCCGGATATCGGTGATTGTCCCGGCGCGATTTTTCAGAATAGTCGACAGACCGGCGAAGATGGCGAAGCCCAGAAAACCAATGGCGATGATGGTCGCAGGCGAACCGATTACTTTCGCTATAAAGCCTCCATGACGCTGTGGATGCGCTTCTTCGCGCGGAGAATAACGAAAGAAAAAGTAGGCAATTACTCCAAAAGCGAATATCGCCCCTACCCATGCGGAGCGAGTGCGCGACGCCATCAGAGCCGCACCGAGAATGATCGCCGCCCCCAGAGCGGCAAGACGCCGTTTTTCTTCTATATCCGGGTGCAACGCGAAGCTTAAAGCGACCGGAACCAGCAAGACCAGTAAAGAGCCAATAACTCCGTGAGTCCCCAAAATGCTGAAATTGTTGGCATCGAACGAATCCGTTCGCACCTGTCCGCGCCCCGTTTGTATGAAGTCCACCAGAGCGATAATGACGCCAAAGACAAGAATTCCGATCAGCGTCGCCGCCTGTCGCTTCGTCCCGCGCAACACATACGCCGCAAGAAAATAGATCGCAATGCCACTACCGATTCTCAGCAGTTCGGCAGCCGCGATAATTCGATAGGGCGACGCGAAAAAGGAAAAAACGGACCAGGCTCCCAGCAGTATCAGGAAGGGGTTAGGACCTCGGAGCAGGGCGGGAATCATTGGGTCCGTGAACCGACGGCAAAGCCCCAGCAACAATATCAGGAGCAAAGCCCCGGCTTCGGAGAGCAACAGGCGGGAATTGTCTGGCAGATTCGGAATCTGCCCTATCAATAACAGGCCGATACCTGCCAGAATGCCAAAAACGAGATAGTTTTCGCTTACTCCGTTTTCCGTTGCGCCTTCAGACGGAGCGCCGTCGGATGAGCTACGGGCGCGATGGGAACGGCGCCGATTATTCCAGCGTTCACGCTCCCTATCGCGGGCTTCCCAGGGGTCTATTTTCGGGGATTGTTCGCTCACGAGTATGACTTATTCATGCGTTACGGAAACGGGATGAAGCGAAGTAATTTCCCGTCCGTTTATATTGTCTCCCACATTCCCATTACGAACAGGTTTACCGGAAGGCATCTCTCCCTTATCCGGAGTTAACATTGAATACCGCAAGTGGTGATCCTCGGTATACTTTTCCACCAGAATTCTGAGACGTTCCTGAAAGCGTCGAATATCGAACAGTTCCGCATGGGCGCGGATTTCTTCGGCGACGAAGGTATTCTCATCCAGTTCCCGGATAGCTTCCGCCAGAGAATCCGCCGTCGGTTCATCAAAGAACAGACCGGTCTTACCATCGATGACCGATTCTATCGCCCCACCCGCCCGGAAGGCGATTACCGGGCGACCGCTTGCCATCGCTTCCAGAGGCGTGATACCAAAATCCTCTTCACCCGGAAAAAGGAACGCCTTACAGTTGGCGTAAAGCTCTTCGACTTGCCCATCGGGGGCGCGTCCCAGAAACTCAATCGTCGGCCCGGCTTTAGACTTCAGACGGGACATTTCACGTCCTGTCCCAACAACTTTGAGCCGCAAACCTAACTTCGTACACGCTTCCACCGCAAGATCAACTCTCTTGTATGGCAAGAGTCGGGAGACGACAAGGAAATAATCTTCCGTCGGACGCTCCGCGATATAAAACCGCTTACTATCGACAGGGGGGTACAGAACATCCGAGGAGCGATTGTAATATTTTTGTACACGGCGGGCTACATTGTACGAATTCGAGATGAAGTAATCGACACGCCCCGCCGCGCTTACATCCCAGGCGCGTAACCAGTGCACCAGAAAGGGAAGCGCGACACGAACATTGCGCCCGTAGTCACTCTCCGAAATATATTCGTGGTAGCGCCATGCGAAACGGGACGGAGTATGGCAATAGCAGATATGGCACGTTTCCGGTTCCGTAATGACGCCCTTAGCGAAACTGGAAGACGAGGAAACGACCACATTGAACCAGCGAAGATCGAAATGTTCGAACGCCGCAGGATAGAACGGCAACATCCATTTATGCGTCCTCGCCCGACGCGCCAGTGAGAAGCGCTGCATAAAGGACGTGCGGATGGTCATCTCTTTGAATGACCCCAGCGTTGCGTTTGGATCGTAAACCGAGGTATAGATGGGCGCTTCCGGCCAGATGCCATGCATTGCTTCCACAACACGTTCCGCCCCGCCTACTTGCGCCAGGTAGTCGTGTATAATTGCTACCCGCATTCTTTCAGCTTTCCTACCCACGCGCAACCTCGTCTTTCCTGCCTCGTCGCCGCGAAGGCTTACCAATATCGAGATATAGGTTCTCTATTATATTAGAGTTACGGCGAGCAGTAAAATGTTCCCGAACGGAAAGAAAACCTTGATGAGAAATTTCACTGGCTCTCAAAGGATCATTAATCCATGTTATTAATGCGTTTGTCAGGGAGGAAACATCTCCCATCGGAGTTAAAATTCCGTTTACGCCATTCTTGATAATTTCTCTTACCCCACCGCCATCGCTGGCGATGACCGGCAACCCTTCCGCCATTCCTTCGATCACCACCTGTCCGAAGGGCTCGGGAGTTATACTGGCATGTACCAGTATATCTAATGTTCGTAAAATTGCCGGTACATCCTGCTGAAAACCGGTAAATTGTACTCTATTTCCCAGAGATTGCGCCTGTTTTTTCAAATTAGTCGCATACTCTTCCTCACCAAACAGAGGAGCGCCTACAAGTACATATTTCGCTTCGACGCCCGCCGCAGTCAAACGAGAAGCAGCTTCCAAAAAAATATGTTGCCCTTTCCATTCGACAAATCTTCCGACAATGCCTATACGCACGGGCGTATGTTTCCAACGATCAAATACCGGCGGCGGCGGCGATTGCAATTCACGTTCCGAAAGACCATCGTGAGCGACAATACAGCGCATGCGTCCCGATCCATTCGGGAAAAGAGCGTTCCTTGAGCTTTGCGAGTTTGTAATGACTGCAGTCGGCAAGCGCAGAGCGAGTGAACGAAACGCCCTGACCGCTGCAACGGGCAAGTAGGAAGGGTCAATATGGTCACGCACATGCCAGATCACAGGAGTTCGACTGATTTTGCCTGCCAACGCCCCGTAAATATCCGCTTTCAGTGAATTACAATGCAAAAAATCCGCTTTATGCTGACGTGCGAATCGGGCAATCCGGTTGGCATATCCGGCAAACGCTACCGCTGTCCCCAACTTCCCCGTTATACCGGAAGCCCCCAGGGAATCCTTACGCACTTCGCGCAATTTTTCCGCCAGCGGCAGGACATGGGTCTCAATGTTGACCGCCCGCGCTCGCTCCGCCAGAGGCCCCTCCTCCGCCAGAACGAGGATAGGTTCGACCCGGGTGCGATCAAACGCTTCCAGCGTTCGCAATAACGCGATTTCCCCACCACTCCATTTAGCCGTGTGATCCAGAAAGACAACACGTAAAGGGGAAGATAAGCTCACGTTATTTTACCTACGCCATATAAATTTTCGTAGACCGACAAAACTCTACGTGCGCAATTTTCCCAGGTAAACGCCGACGCACGTTTCTTTCCCCGCGCAATGAGCGTGTCCCTTAACTTATGAACAGTCAGAATTTGGTGTAAACAGGTTGCCAGAGCCTCATCATCCATGGGAGATACCATCAATCCTGCATCGCCCACGATTTCCGGCAGTGAAGCCACCTTTGAAGCGACCACGGGAACGCCACTTGCCATCGCTTCAAGCGGTGGCCATCCGAAGCCTTCATAAATCGATGGAGCCGCCAGAACGTCACCAGATCGGTAATGATCGGCGAATGCGGCATCGCCACGGACGCTTCCCGCCCACTTTATACGCTCCGAGATTCCCAGCGAAGCCGCCAGTTCCGTTTCATCCTCCCGTAGAGGAGAACCCAGTCGTAACAGATAAATGTGTTTTCCTACCTCATAATCTTCGGTCAATCGCTTGAGGGCGCGCAAGACGGTCGGGGTGTTTTTGTAGCGTTCGGTATTTCCGACATGAACGACAACTTGCGCGTCTTCCGGTATTTCCAGACGCCGACGAATCGCCCTCGTCTTTTCCGATCTGTCCGTCGCTTCTTCCAGAAACGCAGGTTTGACGCCCAGATGCGATACCACGATCTGTTCCGCCGGAACGCTGCCATGCTCCATCAAATCCTGACGCGTCGATTCCGAATCCGCCAGAATGTAGCGACAACGGCGCATCAGTTGGATTCGCAGCGGGAAAGTGTAACGTGTCGCCCTGCCCACCGAAACCGGGATTTGTCCCTTTGCGCCCAGCAACGGGATCACATCATGGCAGGTAATGACCGTTTTATCGGCAGGTAAAGAGCGGATGATATTGGCATGCGAGTGATCCAGAACATGGTAAACATCAGCGACGGATCGCGCCGCCTGCGACGGGTAGGTTACAAATCGCCCGATTCGTCCCGCCCATTTTTCCCCCTGCGCCCCCGGCAGAAGCCGCTTTATGGCGGCAGGGGGAAGACCTTGCAACATCTCGAATTCCCAATCCGGCGGAGCGATCTGTCGCAGTGCGACACTCAGGTCTTCCGCATAACGCACCATGCTATAGGAGGGGAAGCCCACGATGTTAGGAACCAGCGTCGCTTTCATCCTGCTGACTCATTCGTATTCATTCAATAACGTCCGTCAACCCGGCTAATCCCTGATCGCATACTTCAGGATAGTGTATACCGCCTGAAAAGCGTCCTTGAGACCGATTTTTTTACCCTCTGAATAGTCGCGTCCGCTATACGAAATAGGTACTTCATAGATACGACAGCGGTGACCGTCTTCAGGGTCGCGCCACCGGGCGACTTTAGCGGTCACTTCGGGTTCGAAATCGAACCGGTTACAGCGCAGGGTGACGCTCTGAATGATTTCGCGTTTAAAGACTTTGTAACAGACCTCCATATCCGTCAGGTTGAGGTTGGTGGTCATGTTGGAAAGCGTTGTCAGCCATTGATTGGCGACCCGGTGCCAGAAGAAGCAGACGCGATGCGGCCCGCCGCCCAGAAAACGCGATCCAAAGACCACATCGGCGCGACCGTCCAGCATGGGTTCGAGTAAGACGAAATACTCACGGGGATCATATTCGAGATCGGCATCCTGCACCACAAGAAAATCACCCGTCGCCTGCGCGATCGCCGTCCGGATCGCCGCGCCTTTGCCCTTGTTCTTCTCATGATAAAAGATGTGAACATCGGGCCAGCGATTCTCCAGGGTCTTCATCAGGTCACGCGTTCCATCGGTAGAGCCATCATCCACCAGAACGATTTCCTTGGGGATTTCCACAGCCCTTACCCGTTCGATAATCTCTATCAGCGTGTGACGCTCATTATAAACAGGAATGAGGACGGACAGTGTATAATCGCGCGGCGTCAGGGGGAATTTTTTCCGGGAGACGGATGTAGCGTCCCTTCCCTCCTGCGATGTTTCGATCAGACGATCTTCCGTTATTTTTTTCGTTTCCTGCATTTGTCGTTTTCCTTCCCGACATTATACCTGAGTTGGATAACCGCATGAGTTAGCCTCAGGAAGTCGCTTATTTAATCGCTTTTCCAGTCACTTTCAGTATTCCCAGACCCCGAGCTTCGGTCATTATGAAGGCGTTGTTGTAGCGGTCCCCGACAGCATCCAAAATCGCTCGTTCATTGGCGGATTCCGCACGATATTCCCTGCTCCAGATCGCCACATAAGCTTCTTTCGCCCCCTGTGCAAAGACGGAGTCCAGACTTCGTGTCAAATCCTCCACATCGGCGCGGGTATCATGATAGTTTCCAACGATTTTATATTTGCGCAATCCTGTCCAGGCAGGATGAAGTAGTTTAGCGATATGCACATTACAGAAAAGCGGAGCATCCGCCGGAATATGCTCCTGCACCATACCCCTGACAGTCTCAAGTTCCTTCAGATACTTCTCATGCTTCCATAGACCAAAGCCAGACACGGCGAACAGGATGGTCGCAACGGCAACCGGCGCGACCCTGCCGGGAATCGTAGCTACGAATCGCCCCAGAAAATGATTCAACGTCTCCGCATACGCCAGCAAAAAAAGCGGTAGAACCGCCAGCATGAAACGTTGCCCGATGATGAAGGTCTCCAGCGCCGACCCTCCGCTATCCTGAAAATAATAGCAGGAATAAAACAGCAGATAGCCATAGCACAGGGTCGCCAGTAATACCCGGTTCAGTCCTCGGTAGAGTGCGGGCCCTAATACCATGCCGGGGAAAATAATTCCCAGCATCAGCAGGTAACGGGGAAACATGGTCGGGAAATGCTTGACGGTTAACAGACCTTCGCTTGCGTATTTCGCCCACCCCCCCTCTTGAATGACTTTCTGAAACCACCAGGCTCCCGCAATAAAAGGTAACGCGCACAGAGAAACGGTAATCGCCGGGAGCAAGGCGCGAAGAACCACACCCCGTTGTCCCCGCCTTACGCCCACCCGCAGAACGGGCAGCGCTTCGAGAAAAAGTCCCAGCGCCAGCAATCCCGCCGTAATTCCATTGGCGGTGCGAATATACACAGAGACGCCCGCAAGAATCCCCGCAACCGCGAAATGACGCTTGATACAGGCTAAAAAGGTCAGGAGCATCAAGCAACCCGACAGAGGATCGCTCATCAGCGTGTGGCTGTAAATCACGGCTGTCGGATGCAATAGATACAGAAACGCCAACCAGCCCGGAACCCCCATCCGACGCAATAATGCCGCCAGTAGAAAGAAAGTCACAAGATGCACAAACAGATTCGCGCCAAGCGCAAAGTTCCATCCCAGGAAACTGACCGCCGCCAACGCAGCAGGCATACCCGGAGGGTACAGGGTGAGAATATGGCGCCCTTCCGGTCCTACTCCATAACTCTGGACGGCGGAAATGCCCACATCGCTGGAAAAGATGGTTCCATGTCGGTAGACCCAGGCGTAGTTCAGATACGCGGACTCATCCATCGTCGTGTTGCTGACCGGCCAGAGAAAAAGATAAAGCAGGGAGTAGATTCCAGCAAGTAAAATTTCGATCCGGTTTGTCTGCAACCAGTCGATCAGACGCGTCTTCATATGGTCGCTTTCGCCTTTCGTTTCAGAGTAGGGCGTTCAAAGAGCAGAAAGAAGCCGTAAGCGAAGCCGACCGAGAGGACAAACGCCATAAGGAACGCCAGCAAATGCCACGAACCTGGCAAGTGCAGTTTCTGCCAGAGTTGATTCCATATCCGTAACAGGATCAGATGTACGAGATACAGACTGTACGAATAAACCCCGATAAAGGCGAGTCGTCGCATCAGGGTCACTTCGCTCCAGATAGCGTCATAGCGACGCATCACCAGCAGGAAAAGCGCGAACGCTCCCGCAACAGCGAACGTCATCCGTGAATCCTGAGCCAGATATCCGATGGGAACATCATACAGGGCAACGAAAGCCGCGTACATTCCCAGACAGATCGCAAAACCAGTCACGACGGCGTTTCGACGTTTCGACGGTTCCGGTTCCCCGGAAAACGCCAGCAAATCGAATAAAAAGACGCCAAGTCCAAAATGCGGCCAGAGATCCAGAGGAAACGGAAGATGCTGCGGTTGAATCAGTAACGCCCCCATCGTCGTAATGGTCAGGAGGTGCAACAGGGTCAACAAACGACCGGGATGGCGGGCGCATAAGGCAAGCGCAATCCCGACAATAACGTAAAACGCGACTTCATAACACAGCGTCCACGCCACTTCCACCCTGAGACTTTGCTCCAGAGGAACAGCGGTCAGCGTGATATTTGCAAAATGGTAGAGCCATCCCCGGTCAAAAACGCTGTCCTGTGTGAGCACATTGTTAGGGATTAGACCGCGACGCGCCAGCTGGGTGGAAACTTCATAGAATGCCGTCGCAAACAGCAGGGCGGCCCAGTACACAGGATAGATTCGGCGGGCGCGAGCCACAAAATAGCTCCAGAGCGAGTCCTCACGGCGTAGAAGCGCGACAGCGGCGGCAGCGATGCAATATCCGCTGATCACGAAGAAAATCTGCACTCCCAGAAAGCCGTAAGCGGAAGCGATATAGATCGGATTGCCTGTCAATTCCGGTTGACGCCGTAGCGATATTTCGCCCCAGTGGAAAGCGACGACTCCCAGACTGGCGATTCCCCGATAGACATCGAGCATCCGGTAAGTCCCCACCCTTACGGAGTTTGAACTCATACGCTCGTCTCCGTCAGTCTATCGTCTTCGATGCTATCGATAAAGCGGACGAAGCGTGGACCGACTACTTCATATGCGAACCGCATTTCAGCAATGGGTCGGCAATGCGTTGCGCGTTGCGCGATTTCTGCGCGATCCAGTTTGTCCAGCCACAAAGCGCATCCCCGGGCGAACGCATCGCTGGCAGGGTGATAAGGGGGTAAAGCCCATCCTGCCTCGCCCACATAATCGAAGTAGCCAGGAATCGGACTGACCGCTACCGGAAGCCCACATGCCAGATATTCCGGCATCTTGGTCGTCAGTCGGAAGTTGCCCAGCGCATCCAGCGTTTGCGTGATAAAGCCGATGTCCATCGCGTTCATTGCAGTGACGACTTCCGCTTCCGGGATACGACCGGTAAAGACGACACGGCTCTTCAGATCGGAGGGCAACCGTTCTTCCAGAATTCTG
>CAIVZM010000043.1 GCA_903910385.1 uncultured Armatimonadota bacterium | reverse complement strand
CTGATTGACCAGTTTACGAGCCAGTTGATGAACGAAATTATCGGGAAAGGCTTTTCTTCTCGATCTCATAGAGAGCGGTTCTTTCAATGACCATGCTATTGTAGACTTCACGGCACAAGGCAAGCGTCTGATGGAGTTGGGATTCTTGCGCTTTTGTCGGATAGAGTCTGTATTTTATACAGAGAACGCTCACAAATATATTGAACAACTATATTATACAACTTTTTTGTATAACTCACCTGCAATGCGGCTTCGCCGGTAAAGTCCCGCTTCGCGGGACCCGGCTTATATCCCCATCGCTAAAGCAAGGGGTCTTACGCCGAGAATCGATAATCTGATTTGACCTTGCAACAACGAGGTCTGCTATCAAACAAAGCGGAAGTTTTCGCTCTGAACCGGAATCAATCATCTGGATTGGACATTGCTGAGTCGGCGAAAAGCGGAGAATGATAAGCGAAAAGGGGCGAATCATGGCAGTGTGTCATGATTCGTCCCCCGTGAAACCCCGATCAGGCAGGGATAATGCAGGTAGTGACGGAACGCGCCGGAAGCGGGATTTCGTCGCCGCGTTGGTGGTTGTGTGTCAGACTGGCCGTCGCCGATGTGGTGTAGATATCCAGAATGTGCGCTTCGCCGAGATGACATGATTTCGCTTCGGCGGACAGATTTGTAAGAACCACCGTCACCTGTCCGTTATCGGCGCGGTAGGCGGATGCCAGAACGCCGTCCGACAGAGATTGTTCCGGCGCTATTTCACAGGCGATACGCACCATACCGGGATGGATGAACCGGGAATAATTCCCCAGAGTCCAGAGCAGTTTGCTATCCCGCACCTCTCCATCATTCAACAAACTGGCAGTTTCCGGTCCCATTTTGCCGCTATCGCCTTCGGAACCGTCGTCGAGATAGACCAGACCATCCTTAAAATCTACCTGAGAGACAGATGTCCACCATTGCCAGGAACGCGCCTGTGCGAGGGTGATGTCATTATGGATAATGCGGGCGACAAATAGCGCCGTATCCATTCCCAGGTCGCGCCCGCCGCCGCCGCCGATTTCATCGTTCTTTTCCAGAATGCAGTATTCGCTCTGCCAGTAACCGAGTTCCGTATTCGCCTGCGTCATGGCGCGATGGAATTCCTGACGGTGTTCCGCCTGCTTATCCAGTGGCCAGACCGAGAAGTAGCTATGCGCAGATAAAATCAATGCGACATTGGGAAGGTCACCGATATAGAACGGGGAGTCTGGGTTGAAGAAGAATTCCGCCTGATTATCACGACCGTCATTGTCCATGACTCGTCCGGCGTGACCAATCGTCCCGGCTTCCCCGATAACGATCTGCGTCGACAAGTTACGCTGGGAAAGCTCTTTCGAGAGATAGCGGAGTAGACAGTAAATCTCGGTATTCTGTGCGGGCGTCCCTTCCTGCCCCGTTCCATCCCATCCCCACTGTGGTTCGTTGAAGGGACTGACATAATCGAACGGGATACCCTCGTTCTGAAAATGCTCCATAACCTCCGCAAGAAAGACGGCGTAATCCGCTAATTTGCCGGGTTTGATATTGAGCCGGATATCGCCTTTGGGTGCATATCCCTTGCCATTGAGGGTCAGATGAACTGGAGGCGAATTGGGAAACGCCAGAAATTGTTCCACGCCTCGTTCTTGAGCTGCCTTGAGGAACCATTGTTGACCGGATTGTTTGGACCAATCATAACTGCCATCCGCGGACAGAAAGCATTCTCCGCGCCGCCAGACATTTTCGATATCGGAGTCATCGCCCTGTTCCGCCGTCCCGGCGCTGAGGTAAAATCGCCAGAGGGAAAGGCCGATTCCCTTCGGATTGCCATTTGCGTCCGTCTCACGGCTAAAGAGCAGGTCAGCGATACGCTCCCGCTTCTCTAAAGGCCAGTTTTTGCCGACGATATCGCACTGCCAGGCATCTGATCCGCCGAAATTATCCATGGTCTGAAAGGTGACCTGCGGATCGATGCGTAACGTCAAAACATCAGAGTCTAAGGACTTCATTTTGTGAGAGAACTTTCGCTTTCGGGACGTTGGGAGACCAGCGGCGATCCGGACCGCCGATGGGGGCTTTCTCGAACGCATCGCGCCGACGAACAAATTCCGCGAAGTCTGCGACCGAACCGGGATTTTCCAGACTACGTACGATAAAATCCCCCTCCGGCGGGTAGCAGGCGATCGTGATTTCCGGCGCATCCGGCACAAGGTTGTCGATATCCGCCGCGATGTTGTTGGGGACTTCCTTGCCCTGATAGCGCAAGTCGACGCTCCATCGAACCATTTCCGAGGTGTTGGGAGTGGAGCAATGCGGCGTCCGGTTCGTCAGTAAGAGCGCTCCGCCGAGGGGAACGGGAACGGGAATCGCGTTATCCGGCGGTGCGGGTAGATCATCGTCCGCGATCACCAAAAAACCGGCGTTTCCGCCCGTGTGATGGCGCACTACTTCTCCGATATGGGTTCGGGGCAATACCCACAGGCAGCCATTTTCCACGTTGGCATCCACCAGCGGAATCCAGCACGTGATGATCAAATCCTGATCGCAACGCGGGGAGATATAGCCCGAATCCTGATGCCAGGGAACGACGCCGCGACCCAGACGCGGGACTTTAGGGCGGATACGATAGATGCTCGAGGCGACAATCTCCGGACTGCCCAGCAAATCTTCCATGGCGTCCAGTAGCGTCGAATGCGTGAGCAACCGGAACATTTCCGGCCCGGTATGACCGCCGCCGCCTTTACCTTCCAATTCCCGAAAGAACGTGTTCGCAAGATCGGGAGTATCGGACAGCAAACGCGCTAACCGCGTCTCAAACCCTTCGTCTTCGTACAGAAGGGGAATATTCCCTTCCTGAAAGAGCCGTTGTGCGGTTCGTGCAACGATAGCGTTGATTTCCTCCTGCAACGGCGCCAGTTCTCCCGGCGTAAGTAGATCGGGGACGACGAGGTACCCCTCGTCAAAAAATTGCTCTATCTGTTCTGAGTTCAGACGTTTCGTCGCCTGTTTGACTACATTATCCTCTGCTGCATCCGTTTCCCTAAGTGACATGCAAAGTGACCTTTCACTTTTATGATTGCGTTCAGTATAGCGTATGCCTGTATGAAATCTACTTCAAGTCAGAAGATTAGCGCCACACTCGATCAGATAATTGGCGATTTCATCGTAGATGATGGAATGACGGGTCATGTCATTTCCGGACAAATCGCCCACCGGGACAAATATAACCATCCCTTTGCGAGAACGAGTTAGTAAAACGCGATAACTATTGCATCGCGCTTCATCCTCTCCCGAACCTCGATTCCATCCAGATCCTACTACATTAAAGCAAGCCCAATCTTTATTAACACGTCGAAAATCACCATCCCAACAAACAATGGAGTAATCGAGTTCGAGCCCCTGTATCTGATATTGATTCTGTGTCTGCTCCAGCATGTTTGATGAACGAACATCATCGCTTGGAGCAAGCATCCAATGAACGATGTCCGGTTTCTCATCGACAAAGATTCCATCGGGTCTGAGATGACGTCCCTGTCCTGAGGCGATTAACCCACAACGATCTTCCCCGGTTTGCCGTTCGCGTACCCATTGTTTACACTCCATCAGGGAACGTGAAAGGTTGATGGCGCTGGAGTTTGGCAGAGATAATGCTACCGCCATCGCTTCCTGTGGCTGGTTCGTCATCACATAATGCGCCCATCTTTCGATTTCACCATTTCTTGTTCGCTGATCCCGTATGGATTGCATTAAATGCGTTTTTGTTAAGGGGAGACGCAGAGGGTCACTGGCTATATTTTCTTGAGAAAACTCCTCAAGTGCAAGCGTTTCGTCAGATACCGCAAAATGCCAACCGCATTCTCTGGCAGCATGGATCCAGGCAATCGATCCTAATTCCCCACGATTAATATTTTGATTATGACCGAGTAGAAGGACAATAATCGCTTCCGGTCTTCGATTCATCTCGTGAAGGATCAGCAACGCTTCATCGTGTTCCAACTTCCTTCGGTTTACAAGCGTTCCTTCTGCATATGTGCGTTGCGCCTCATCGAAAATGAGAATCCTCCCATCTGAGGATAGCTTGCTGACCTGCTCAGTCGCTTGCCCGGAGGTATGGACAGTCTCCAGGAAATTGTGCGCCTTTACGATTTTGAAATCAGCATTTCTTTCAATAAAACCCATTCCGGCTCGCGTATATCCTCCTAAAGGTCGCGTTCTTCCTTGCTTTCTGGCTTCTATATAGGATCGTTGAAGCGAACCGTTGAGCACTTCAACAAGCGGCGCGTTACCAGTCACAAACACGGCATCTCCTCTATACCCTTCATGAAATGTGATGGAGAGCCCTACCAGAGTCTTGCCTGCGCCGGGAGCGCCAGAAACGAGAATCAATTCTTTTCTCTGAAGTGCAGAAGCCCGATCTATTTCTTCAATTACGGAAGATACACAGGCATCAATATCCATTTTAGAAGCGGCATGAGCTTTGATTGCGGAAACATCGTGTTGACCGTAAAGCGATATGGTCGCATCTATAATGGTCGAAGAGGGTTGAAATGAGGAGGTGTCCCATTCTTCCCATTCGATTTCTGAAACAGCGCCGGAAACGGTATTCCATGCAGAATGTAAAGTTACCGCTAATTCCGCCGGGGTTATGCAAAAAACTCGACGGCATAATTGAGGCCAATCCTGATGCCACTCTATCGGAGCATTGTGAGGGACTGGAGATTTGCTCTGGCGCGTTATTAACAACGGAAAAACTTTTGGTTGCGCTTTCTGAGTGAGTTCGTGAAATTCCACCAGATTAACGCAATAATTCATTACCTGATCGCGATCCGCAGTC
Source organism: uncultured Armatimonadota bacterium (assembly GCA_903910385.1). GTDB lineage: Bacteria > Armatimonadota > Armatimonadia > Armatimonadales > Armatimonadaceae > CAIVZM01. The sequence continues at coordinate 6,026 of CAIVZM010000043.1, read as the reverse complement.
GTGATCGCGCCACGTTTAAACTCAATCACGAATAACGCTACGGGTGCAACCAGGATGAAATCGATGCGTAATCCACGGCGTCGAAAGTCATATTCCACCAGAACTCCGGTTAGGAAGTGTAAGGATTCATCACAAAGAGATTTTTGAAGAATCTCTATCGATGAGCGCCATTCTACATCCTGATCTGGCTCGATATGCCATCCATCGTGTGATGCCGCCTGGTGTAGCAGGCTAATTATGAGATTAATGTCGTCCGCTAAGAAACCGGAGATAGAGTTCTTGTACCAGGAAGCCATAGTATTAATTTCATCAAGATTGCGTAGAAATAAGAATCAGGTGAGCGCCTTTATGCGCCTGAAATGGGAGGAGCGGCTATTTCTCATTAAATAACCGCCCAATTATTTATCCGCTCTAATGCCGGAAGTGGCGGACGCCAGTGAAGACGAGGGCGATGTTGTAGCGGTCGCAGAGGGCGATGGTTTCATCGTCCTTGACCGATCCGCCGGGCTGGATGATGGCGGTGACGCCCGATTCGGCGGCGACTTCGGGGCCATCCGGGAAGGGGAAGAAGGCATCGGACGCGAGGGCGGCGCCTTTCGCATTGTCTCCCGCTTGATTGACGGCGAGACGGACACTCTGCACCCGGTTCATCTGACCCGCGCCGACCCCGGCGATGGCTTTGTTTTTCGTGATGACGATGCCGTTGGACTTCACGTGCTTGACCACGCGCCAGGCGAAACCCAGTTCTTCCAGTTCTTCCGGCGTCGGCGGGCGTTGCGATTTGACCACCAGATCGTCGGCGGCAAGCGGGCGATAATCGCGGGTAGAGACCAGAAGACCGCCCACCACCTGCTTGATCAGGTAACCGTCCTTGCCGGGGCCGGAGAAGGCGCCGACTTCCAGAAGGCGCAGATTCGCGCCCCACTTCTTTTTGGTGGTCAGATGCTCCACGACGCCCGATTCGTAACCCGGCGCGACGATACACTCGAAGAAGGTGTTCGGCCCAGTGATCTTCTCGGCGGTGGCTAAATCCAGCGGGCGGTTGACCGCAAGAATCCCGCCAAAAGCGGAAATGGTGTCGGCTTCCCGTGCGGCGGCGAAGGCGTCCGAGAGGCTGTCCGCCATCGCGCAACCGCAGGGGTTGGCATGTTTGATGATTGCGGCGGCGGGCTTTTCCGTGAATTCCTTGACGAGTTCCAGAGCGCCGTCCAGATCGTACAGGTTGTTGAAAGAAACTTCCTTGCCGCTATCGTCCCGGCGGGTGGCATTGCCAATGCAAGGTTCTTTGATCGCGGGGTCGCGATAGAACGCCGCCTTCTGATGCGGATTTTCGCCGTAGCGTAGACTCTGGACACGCTCGTAGCTCAGGCGGAAGGTCGAGGGAAGCGTCGTGTCTTCGCTCCCGGTTAGTTCAGGCGCGTACTGTTTTTCGAGATAGGTGGCGATCATCGAATCATAAGCAGCGGTGTGAGCGAAAGCTTTGGCGGCGAGACGTTTGCGGGTGGCGAGAGAAACGGCGTCCGTATCGCTCAGTTCCGCGATAATCGCGCCGTAATCCGCCGGGTCTACGACAATGGCGACACCGTGATGGTTCTTGGCGGACGAGCGCACCATCGCCGGACCGCCGATATCGATATTTTCGATGGCGTCTTCCAGAGTGACGTCCGGTTTGGCGACGGTCGCGGCGAAGGGGTACAGGTTGACGCAAATCAGGTCGATAGGGGCGATTCCGTGTTCGGCGATAGTCGCCATGTGTTCGGGCTTATCCCGATCCGCGAGAATGCCACCGTGCACTTTGGGGTGCAGGGTCTTGACACGACCTTCCAGCATTTCTGGGAAGCCGGTCATATCCTGTATGGCGATGACGGGAATTCCCGCCTCAGCGATGGTTTTCGCGGTTCCGCCGGTCGAAATGAGTTCTATGCCCCGCGCCGCCAGCGCACGAGCGAAATCCAGAAGCCCCGTTTTATCGGAGACGGACAAAAGCGCCCGCTTCACGGCGATGTTTTCCATACGTTACAGTTCCTTTCGGAGACGGTTTCGTATGCCCAGGCGAGCGGCAGCACGAAAGAAGATCGGTAGATTTAGCGACGCTTCCCCGGAGTTCTCTCCGTCGCGCCAGTCACGCCGCCAAACGCAGTATATCAGGCGAGACAGTAAACGAGATATCAAGAGCCGCTCTGTTTAACGGGGACGAACTTGATTCACCGCCGACCGCAATTTAGCGAACATTCAAGGCGCAGGCTTTATTGTGACAGGACCATCGTAACGGACGGTGATGCATAATTCGTAGTTGAGCAGGAGCATCATTCCCAGCAGCGGCGGGCCGTCGCTGTCCTGTGCAAGGATAAATCGTTCCACACCCATCCATTCAATATAGAGAGGGTAATAATTCGTCTCGCGCACCGAGCCGTCAGCAAGTTCTATCAGGGTGGAACTAACGGGTTCCAGATTCAGCGTAGCGACCATTTCCGCAGAGACCGTGAAATAGTCGTTGAAACCGGTATCCACTACCGCCTCCGCCGTCACGGCGCTCCCCAGATTATTCCGCACTGTAACGGAAACCAGTGGTTCCAGACGCGGCGAGAGGTTGCCCTCAATCATGGCTGCGGCGTCTCTCGCGTCAGGCGACCCGAGCGGGTGAAAGCTGCCTTATAGCCGATGCGAAGCGTCGCCACTACCGGGTCAGCATGGCGACCCCGGAGGGGTGGAATTGTCTCAAGCGAGCTTTCTCCAATTTCGTAATCGCCGGTCAAGACTTCAATGGAAATAAGCTTACCGATATTCTCTGGCGTCTCTACCCTGAGGCGAATTGATGCGTCGTATACCGAACGTCCCAGAGCGACAACTTCCTGCGGCGTATGTTTCGATTGTGCGTTCATAGTAGATTTTCAGACCCGAGCTGTCCACTGCCCCATGAATCCCTGTCCCGGAAGGCTTTCCCTACGTAACCGATCCTTTCGGAGACGGTTTCGTATGCCAAAGCGAGCGGCAGCACGAAAAAAGGAAGATTCAGCGACGCTCCCCCGGAGTTCTCTCCGTCGCGCCAGTCACGCCGCCAAACGTAGTGTACCCCAATGAAAGTTGGCCTGTTGACGAGCCCCTGAAAACCGCCAGAGGGAAATACGCTTCTCTCCCTTTAATATCTGCAACAAATCCCGCCGTGTACCGTAGGGGCGGTTGTTGGTAGAATATGGGGGAGACAATGATGGAAGAAAACAAGCCAAACAAACCGATTCCCGCCCGAATAGCGCCGTTGAAAACGTTGACAAGGCGGGAGCTCTTACAGGTATGCGGCTGTGCAGGAGGGGTTATCGCGTTGCTTCCTGTGTTGGCGGAAGTTGCGGAGGGACAGACGCCTGTCGTAAAAGGATGGGTATCCGCCGGAAAAACATCGCGCTTTCCCCTGAGCGTTCCGGTAAAGGCGACGCTGTCCGATAAACGTGTGGTATTCGTCCTTCAGGAGAAGGGTGGGCATTGGCTCGCAGTTTCTTCGCTCTGTACGCATAAAGGATGCGCTGTCGGTTGGCAGGCAAAAGCCGGGAAATATGTCTGTCCGTGTCATGGCGCAACATTCGCCAAAGATGGCTCCGGGCCGACCGCGCCCGCACGTCTCCCTCTCGCCACGTATCCGGTGCGTATCCAGTCTGGTCAGGTATGGATCGCCCCTGCGAAGGCCCAACCCAGCAGTCCAAACGCTCCGGGCAAGGGCGAAGAAGAGGACGGAGAACACGACGACGACAAGCCCGCGACGACGAAGCCGCATAGACACGACGATTAGAGGAAGTGAAGAGACCATGCCTTTGACACCCCATGTAGAGAAGCATTTCACCGCCACTGAGACGGTTCGGGACATCGTGATCGGAATGTCTGACGGCCTGACGGTTCCGTTCGCACTGGCGGCGGGCCTGAGTGGCGCGATTACCGCCAGTGGCCTGATAGTCACGGCGGGTATCGCCGAGGTCGCCGCCGGTTCCATTGCGATGGGATTGGGCGGATACCTCGCGGCGCGGGGAGATGCCGAACACTACGCGAGCGAACGACGACGCGAAGGGTGGGAGATCAAAGAGATTCCCGAAACGGAGGCGAAGGAGGTCGTGCAGCTATTAGAGGGCTATGGTCTCTCCCCCTCAGAAGCGAATTCAGTGGTCACCGGACTTCGCGCTAAACCGGAAGCGTGGATAGACTTTATGATGCGCTTTGAACTCGGTCTGGAAGCGCCCGACCCGAAACGCGCATTGGTTAGCGCGGCAACCATCGCCGGAGCCTATGTCGTCGGCGGTCTTGTTCCTCTGTTGCCGTATATGTTCATCGCAGAGTCGCGTATTGCGCTCTACTGGTCCGCCGTGGTGACGTTGATAGCCCTCTTCCTATTCGGCTTTCTCAAAGGCAAAGCGACCGGTATGCCCGCGTTGCGTAGCGCCGGTCAAACCGTTCTGATTGGTGGGATTGCCGCAACGGCGGCTTTCGTTATCGCGCGCGCCTTTTCCCACGCATAAGCATAAGGATTTTTCCTGCCGGACTTCGACGCGATGAAGTCGCTACACGGGTCTCGGCGAATAGCCCTGATATTTCTGCCATCGTTACTGAGTTCTGGACACAAACCATCTTCTCGCGCTGTTTATCATCGCGGGTTTTGACTTTTGCTTGTGGATGTGCGATACGAACTACATTTTATTTTCCACTCTGCCAGCCATCGCTGGTGCGCGTTATGCTCCATAGAACCTCGAAATATGGGAGGAGCTGCCGGTTCGATGCAGGAATTTCTCCTTCTTTCGGGCAATGAATTTACTGTCGGAGGGTATCGCGATGCATTTCAGTCAATTGCTGACGGACGAAGAAAAATGGTTTTTTGACCATCATGGGTTTCTTATTTTGCGGGGAATCATTTCCGCCGAAGAGGTTGCGGAGATGAAATCTCTGGGGGAGGAATGGCACTCCCGACTAACTAATCTTCCGGCTCCGTTGTATTCTTCTTCCCGGGAACATCCAGATTTCTCGCCGAATATCGCGCACTGGATCAACCGTATCGAGTACGGACACCCGGTTTTCGAACGACTGGCGCTGAATCCGGAGGTGTTGCGTGTGGTCATTGCGCTGACGCACGGGTATCCGACTCTGGTGGATACGGCGCTGACCCGCAATACCACGGCCTCCGACGATATACGGTTTCATGAAGTACGCGACGGATACCGTATGTTGGACGGGGAACCGTTTGCCAATTTCCTGAATGCGGGAATTTCGCTGGTGGATGTTCCCGCCGATACGGGGTTTGTCTGTATTCCCGGCTCGCACAAAGATCACTTTCTCGTGCCGGATTCTATCGGTATCTACGATACTGCGCCCAGCGTTTTCAATCCGTCCGTTCGCGCCGGAGACTGCGTTCTCTTTACTGAGGCGTTACGGCACGGCGCTCGACGATGGACGGCATCGACCCCCCGGTTTACGATCTTCAATCGCTACAAAGCCGGAGATTGCGAAGGGCGACCCCTGCCGGAATTCCAGCATTTGGTCAGTGAAGACCTCTATGAATTAGGAACTTCTCTACCGATGGGGCAGGAGAAAAACGTCGTCCGGCGCTTTCTTGATTCGGTAAAACAGGATACGAGCGCTCACGCGCAGGAGACGGTTTCTTGATGCCTTCACAATCTATCAATATTCTCGACATTCCGGTAGAAAAACCGTTATTGCACTTTCCGGTGAAGACTGGTGCGAAGGGACGCCGCGTCACGATCTCCGCTGACGGTGTTACCGTGCGCTCTTTCGATATCGAACTCGCGGGCGCCGATATCGAGTGGTGGGCTTCGCTCGATGTCAACGGCTGGATTGGGAAAACGCTCCGAATTGCTGTCGATTCATTACCGGAAGGCATGACGCAATTTCCGGCGTTATTGCAAACCGATACGCCGATGGAAGGGGATAATCTGTATCGGGAAGCGTTACGTCCGCAGATTCATTTTTCGGCGCAACGCGGGTGGATCAATGACCCGAACGGGCTTGTCTTCTATAAGGGGGAATACCATCTG
>CAIVZM010000042.1 GCA_903910385.1 uncultured Armatimonadota bacterium | reverse complement strand
TCAAAGTCTTTTGAAATCCACCGTGCGGGAGAGAGAGGGGCGCCCGGATTGCGGTAGGCGTAAACGACGCACCATCGCATCGGGCTTTTGGGTTTTCGTGGCGTGACGGCGTGCGCGGCGTGCGTGTGCATCAACACAATGCTGCCCTCCGGGGCGCTCAACTCGGTGATCCTGAGCGATTCGCCCGTTCGGGGATTCACTTTCTCGGAAAGCCAGCCGGATCGCAGTTCGGCATCATTTTTCGCGGAGATTTTTGGATCACGGTAGAAATGGCTTCCCGGAACCGCCTTGAGACCGCCATCATCGGGGGTAAAGCCGTTCACATAAAAGAAGATACGAATGAAGCCCAGTTCCGGTCGCGTTTCCGCATAGTCATGGCTGTGCCAGCTTGCGCCGCCATCGCCACCTTTGCGATTGAGCGCGACGCAGTGATCGAAGCGAATCTCCGGGTCAATGGCAGCCTGCGCCAGCGCAATCATTTCTGGGTGCGCGATCAGACTCGCCAGAAAAGCGTTATGCTCCGCTGCATAATGGCGCGGCGGTTGCCCAGCAATTGCTACCTGCGCCTCGATATCCGTAAGCGCGGCGATCAGCAGGGGGCGTGACTCCGGCGTGATTCGCCCCGGCAGAACGACATGACCCTCATCGTCCAATTCCTGTTTTTCGCTATCGCTGAGTCCCTGATGTGTAAAAAGCATGTGTTGGTTATCGTACCTGTTAAAAATGATCCGCCTGCCACATGTGACCGAGTCGTCGGGGGAAGAGGGCATGAGAAAGACGGATATCGCCCGTCGAATCTACCTCTGGCAGGGTAAGGATAGTATCTGCATCATGATAGCCCATCGCAAGTTGCATCAGATGCGCCTGTGACAGATGGATCGTTCCCGCCGCAACGTGATCCTCATTCAATGTGATTTTCTTTCCATTCCAAGTCAGCGTGACCCTGCCAATATCCGTCTCCACGAGCAGGGATCGATTTTCAGGCAACCCGGGGGCGCTTTGCGCTCGGTGCGTCCATTCTGGAAGCGTCTTTTCAAAGAAGGAATCCAGATTCAGTATCCTGCCCATTCCATTGCGCTCATAAGGGAAGATGAGTGTTTGAATCGCTCCGAATTTGCTCAGGGCATGCCCGATTCGTGAGTCCGGGGGAGCCTGAAAAACGATCTTCTCCACACGCTTTTCAATAGCGATCTCAGCGGCGGAACGAATAATATCATCGAAATAGGCGGGACGAGTCGCGCCCGCCTCGCAAACCGTCAGGTTCTCTTCCTCGTCGTTTCGCACGGAATACGCGACAATCTCACCGTCTCCCGTGACAAAGACGGACGATTTTCGACTGGCGCTACCCCAGTAGCCGTTAGAAAACCAGGGGGTATCGGCATTTCTGACTAAGCTGCCGGTCAGGTCTTTATTATTGCTCGCATAAATAGCCTCAAGGGCCGGGCGATCATCGGGCGCGAAGGGACGCTCGATGAGTTTTCTCTGCGCCCGTTCGGCGGCGCGGGTCGGAATCTCATACCGGCAGTCTGGCAGACAGACGGCATACCCGAACCGGTCATAGAAGTTGGGAATGCCGAAAAGTAGAGCGCAGTCGTACCCGCTTTCCGCCATCCAGCGGTTGCAATTCTCCAGCAGAGTGCGGGCATAGCCTTTGTGACGGTGCGTTCTGTCTGTGCCCACCCCTCCAATACCGCCCATTCGCACGGCGCAACTTCCGATACGCATCATCAGGTCGCCTACCCATAACTGACTGACCTGTTCGCCGTCGTACATCAATCGATGTTGCGTTGTGGTTCCCTGATCCTGCGTCTCGAATACCAACTGGTCGTTTGTCACTGTCCCTCCGGGAGAATCGCTGGGAGCGTCCGTTACATTCCAGAAGGATATTGAGGCGCGCGAGTGGAAACTCCTCCCTGAAAGTCTTTTCGCTTTTTTGGGCTTTTGTACTTCGGAGACCTATATGGCTTCATCCCTGCGAATTGCCTGTCTGTTGACAGCGATAACGGCTGCGTTGCCGACGCTGGCAGCGTTTGCGCCTGCCACAATCCTGCAAGATAAAGTCGCCGATGCGAGAAACGCCGCCGAAATCCTCTCGGCGAAATGTCTGCCCTGTCACAATGCAAAGACAAAGTCTGGCGGGTTCGATTTTGAACGACGCGCAGACGCCCTTGCCGTCCTCTCGCCGGGAAATGCCAACGACAGCCGTGTCGCCCATGTGATTTCTGAAGGCAAGATGCCGCCGAACGGTAAGCTTCCAGCGAACGAAATAACTCTTTTGAAGCGGTGGATAGCCTCTGGCGCTGTCTATCCCGTAGAACCTCTGACCCCGGTAAAGCTTGTCATCAAACCGCTCTGGTCGTTCCAACCGATTCAGAAACCCGCCGTCCCGAAGACGGTTTTCGATAAACAGGCGAAGAATGTGATCGATCGCTTCGTGTTCGAGCGGTTGGCGCGTAACAATCTGCGCCCATCGCCGCCCGCCGCCCGCCTTGCTCTGTTGCGTCGGGTGACGGTCGACCTGACTGGACTGCCGCCTACCTCCGCCGAGGTGACGGCATTTCTGAACGACTCCTCGCCTGATGCTTATGAAAAAGTGGTGGATCGTCTTCTGGCGTCCACTGCCTATGGTGAGCGGTGGGGAAGGCATTGGCTCGATATCGTGCGCTTCGGCGAGAGCCATGGCTATGAGCAGAATCACGTCCGACCTAACGCCTGGCCCTACCGCGATTATGTCATCCGTTCCTTCAACGAAGACAAGCCCTACGGACGATTTATCGAAGAGCAACTGGCAGGGGATGTTGTCGGAAAAGGCGTCCCGTCGGTAGAACCTGCTACCGGGTTTCTGGTAGCGGGAATCCATGATACGGTCGGCATTCAAACCGAAGAAGGAACGCGACAGCAACGCTCCAATGATCTCGATGACATCGTCTCCACCACCGGAGCGGCGTTCCTCGGACTGACCATCGGATGTGCGAAGTGCCACGACCATAAGTTCGACCCTATACCCCAGCAGGATTACTACCGACTGACCGCCGTCTTCGCGGGAGTCCGGCACGGGGAACGGATGCTCAGTATGCGCCGCCTGACCGAAGCGGATCGTCAGGAAGCTCAGAAGATCAGTCTCGAAATCACGCGTCTGACCAATCAGAAGGGGGAGATTGAGTCAACGTCGCGTGAGCGTGTGCGTCAAAGGAAAAGTAAGGAATCAGTGACGCGGCCTGCTGTGAACGCCCGGCGTAATGTGGACGACTTCCCCCCGGTCACCGCCCGATTCTTGCGTTTCACTACCCTGATGACCAACGATGGCGCGGAACCGAATCTGGATGAGCTTCAGGCGTATGGCGTGGATAAAGACCGGAATCTGGCGGTAGCCTCGTCGGGCGCGAAAGCCACCGCCTCATCGCTCCTGCCCGGATACCCGATTCATCAGATACCCCATATCAATGATGGAATTCTCGGAAACGATCATAGCTGGATCAGTAACGAGAGGGGCGCAGGGTGGGCGCAGATCGAATTCCCCCGCATGAATACGATCCAGCGGGTCGTCTGGAGCCGGGACGGCGGCGATAATCCGCGATTCGATGACCGACTCGCAACCGCCTACCGGATCGAAGTAAGCGATGATGGAACCCACTGGCGTGTCGTCTCCACACAGGAGGGACGCGCCGCTTCAACCGATATTATCGCTTATACCGATATCCTCGCCGCGATGACGCCTGAGGAAAAGGGGCAACAGGAGCGCATTTCCGCTGATCTGGATCAGTTGAAAGTCCGCGCTCAGGAACTCAATCCCACGCAGAACGCCTATATCGGGCAGTTCACCGAGGCGGAACCGATCTACCTGCTCCGTCGTGGCGATGTGATGCAACGCGGGGAGGCAGTGACGCCGGGGGCATTGTCCCAGATCAAAACAATTTCCGCTGACCTCGTCCCCAACCCGTCTGCGGCGGAACCGGAACGTCGTCTTGCGCTGGCGCGATGGATCTCCGACCCGCACAACCCGCTGACGGCGCGCGTTCTGGTCAACCGACTCTGGCAGTACCACTTCGGGCGAGGTCTGGTCAGTACGCCCTCAGACTTCGGCAACAATGGCGACAGACCGTCGCATCCGGAACTGCTGGATTATCTCGCCGCCGACTTTCTGGCGAACGGCGGACGGATAAAACGTTTGCACAAGATGATGGTTCTTTCCTATGCCTACCGACAGTCCAGCGATGCGACACCGCAAGGGATGGCGAAGGATGCGGGAAATGTCCTGCTCTGGCGAATGCCGTTGCGACGTCTGGAAGCGGAGGCGCTTCGGGATGCTGTTTTGGTGACCAGCGGTAATCTGGACAGGCGCAGAGGCGGCCCCGGCTATCCGCTCTTTCAGTATCGCGTCGTGAATGTCGCGATCTATGAACCACTGGATAAATATGACCCGGAAACGTGGCGTCGTAGCGTCTACCAGCAATCCGCCCGTGCGATCCGTGACCCGTTGCTGGGGGCGTTCGACTGCCCGGAATCGAGCCAACGCGCTCCGCGCCGTGAAAGCGCCACTACCGCCCTCCAATCGTTGACCCTGCTCAACGGCGTTTTCATGACCCAGCAATCCGGTTTTTTCGCAGGGCGTATTCAAAAAGAGGCGGGAGAATCGCCCCCGGAACAGGTAAAACGCGCTTTCCAACTGGCGTTTGGTCGCAATCCCACGCCACAGGAGCGGGACGGCGCTCTGGCGCTGATCAAGGGGGGAAGCCTGAACGATCTGTGTCGCGTCCTGCTCAACGCCAATGAGTTCCTTTACTACTGAGTCGTTTCATTAAGGTGCACTGCTATGTCACATCAGGAAGAACCGAAAAACGGCGAACGGCGGGTCAACCGTCGCGCTTTTCTGGGGGAGATGGGCTCTGGACTGGGAAGCATTGCGCTTGCCTGCCTGCTGGGCGAGGAAGCCACCGCCGCTTTGCCGCCGCAACGTAAAGGCGATGTCCGTCTTGAGGAGGGAAACCCGCTTGCGCCACGCGCTCCCCATTTCCCCGTCAAGGCGAAGCGGGTGATTCAAATCTTCTGTCCCGGCGCCGCGAGTCAGATCGATTTGTGGGAGTACAAGCCGGAACTGGAAAAGCGGCATGGTCAACCCATGCCCGGCCTTACCGGCGTCAGCAGTTTTCAGGGGGGGAACGGTAACCTCCTGCGAAGCCCCTGGGGATGGAAACAGCACGGCAAATCTGGAAAGTACATCAGTGAACTGGTTCCGCATCTTGCGGAGTGCGTGGACGATATCGCGTTTATCCATTCCCTGACTGCCAAAAGCAACACGCATGGCCCGGCGATGCTTCAGATGAATACCGGCTTCGTTCTGGAAGGCTTTCCGAGCATGGGAGCCTGGGCAACCTACGCTCTGGGAACCGATAACCAGAATCTGCCCGCCTTTGTCGCCATTCATGACCGGCGCGGGTTGCCACCCAACGGGCCGGCGAACTGGAGCGCCGGGTTTCTGCCCGCCGCCTACCAGGGAACATCGTTCAATACCGACCGCCCCATCGCCGACCTGCAATCGCCTGCCGGAACCACGCCGCAGGAGGAAAAGCGCGTTCGCGATTATCTGCTGAATCTGAACCGCGACTTCAGTCAGCGCAATCCCGGTCATAGCGATCTGTCAGCGCGAATCGCCGCGTATCAACTCGCCGCACGAATGCAGATGAGCGCCCCGGAAGTGACCGATATTTCCCGCGAGACCGCGCAGACGCTACAATTCTATGGCGCGGATAGCGCTGATCCGCTCAAAGCAAGTTACGCCCGAAATTGCATTCTGGCGCGGCGTCTGGTCGAACGGGGCGTCCGCTTTGTTCAACTGTACTGTGGGGCGTGCGCATCGGGTGTAGATGGTCTGCTCAACTGGGACGCCCATAAAACGCTCAAAGCGGACTATGAACGTCACTGTCCGATTCTGGATCAGCCGACTGCCGCCCTGTTGAAAGACCTCAAACAACGCGGGCTTCTGGAAGACACTCTGGTGCTTTGGACGACCGAATTTGGACGCATGCCGACCAGTCAAGTTGGTAGTGAAGGGCGCGACCATAATCCCTACGGCTTTACCGCATGGATGGCAGGGGCAGGAGTCAAAGGAGGCTTTTCCTATGGCGCTACGGACGAATTCGGCTATAAGGCGGAAAAAGATGTCGCGACGATCTATGATTTCCATGCGACCGCGCTTCGTCTTTTAGGACTGGATCATAAGCGACTGACCTACTACCATAATGGCATTCAACGCCGTCTGACCGATGTCCACGGAGAAGTCATCACACCACTGATCGCCTGATACCGGATAGCTGAGCGGTATTTATTCGCCAACCGCTTCGCGGAAGCGACGTGCGAGAATAGTCTTTTCGTCGACGAAGTTCTCTTCGTCGCCGGTGTCGGTATCTCCCATGCCATAAGCGCCGCCATTGGTGATATCGCGTTCCGCGCTTTCGCCGGTCGCATCGCGGTATATCTGTCTGCCGATGAGTTCGTCTACCGGGAGCGCCTCGTCGTCTTCTTCCAAATCTTCGGGAGCGTCCAGAACGGTATCTTCTTGCGGATCAGGTTCTAATGGCATCGATTAATCGTTTCCTTGCTGGATTTCTCTCTCCTGTACGGGTCGAGAAATGAGCAAGTTCACGCTAATTTGAACCCCGGCGATTTGCTTCGCAATTCGCTGAACCCCGGCGATTTGCTTCGCAATTCGCTGAACCCCGGCGATTTGCTTCGCAATTCGCTGAACCCCGGCGATTTGCTTCGCAATTCGCT
>CAIVZM010000041.1 GCA_903910385.1 uncultured Armatimonadota bacterium | reverse complement strand
TTCTTTCGTAAAGATGAGAAAGCTCTTGCTAAAGCGCAACGGAAACTTTCCCAGCAGAAAAAAGGCAGTCCTTCTCGAAAGAAGGCGCAAAAGGTTATCTCTCGGATTCACGAGCGAGTGCGTAATCGTCGCCATAATTTCGTTCATCAACTGGCTCGTCAACTGGTCAATCAGTATGGCTTGATCGCGGTGGAAAAACTCAATATCAAGAATATGTCCTCTTCTCCTAAACCAAAACAGGATGAAGAGACAGGCGAGTATCTCCCTAATGGAGCCCGCCGCAAGGGGGGCTTGAACAAAAGTATTTTAGACGCCTCCTGGTCGCAGTTTCGTACTGTTCTTACGCAAAAGGCTGAAAGCGCCGTTCGTAAGATAGTGGAAGTCAATCCTGCCTATACCAGTCAAATTTGTTGCCGTTGTGGCAATATCGCTAAAAAACCATTGAAGCAACGCTGGCATTTTTGTCCAATGTGTTCGTTGTCGTTAGACAGAGACACCAACGCCGCTTTCAATATTCTCGCTCTGGGACTACAGGGCGTTGCAGGCTATCCTGCATAGAAGCCGCCGAATTTATTCGTGCGGAGTAGTCACTTGATCTTGAGTTGTGTTGCATCGAATGAACCTCATACGGTTCTCGTTTTCTTTGCGTTGTAGGTTTGATGTGTCGTCGTCCGGTGATTTCCCTCAACCCTTAATACTGAGGAGTACAAAAGTAAAAAACGGGGCGCTGTCAGGGGATGAAACTATTGACTTGGAACGCACTGGAAACGAGAACATCTCATACTTTTCATCTTGTTTTCATGTTGATCGGCTATATCTTACTTCATCAAGGGCTCATCATGATCTTTGTTTTCCAGGATCACACGATTCTGATTCTCATTTACAGACAGGAGTTTGAGTGTTATGAAACGTCTCAACGCGGGGACTGTCGCGCTATTCTCGGTTCTCGGACTGGCATTCGTAGGCGCTTGTACTATAGTCATTCGACGCGCTAACAGTCAGTCGGCAGGCGCTGAGTATAAATCTCAAGTGAAAATAGAGGCAAGAGATGGGTATTGGTACATTTCTGCTAATGGAATCCCGGATCATCCGACAGGCAAATTTCCCAATAGAGGGAATCCAAACGTCATCAGCCCTCAAAATTATCATTTTCGCGTTCCGATGACGCCAACGCCGTCGAATCGCTCTTATCGTGGTCAGTTGTTTGGCGTTGCAGTGAATGGGGTCGTTTTTGATCCCGGAACTGCCGAACTCTGGAATGGTGACTTTCGCTGGCACTACGAAGCGTTGACCGGATTAATGGGTTCACGAGGCAAGTTGGGCGCTGATGAAAATTTCGCTCATGTCCAACCTAATGGCGCGTACCATTATCACGGATTGCCTATGGGCCTACTTAAAAAGCTGGACTATACAAAGAAGATGGCATTGGTAGGTTTCGCTGCAGATGGCTATCCAATCTATGGACCCTATGGATATTCTGAAGCCAGGAACAGCGCCTCGCCGCTCAAGATGTTGAAATCGAGTTATCGAATTAAAGATGGGCAAAGACCGGGTGGATCGGAAGGGCCAGGCGGAGCCTGCGATGGCTCTTTTGCCTCCGATTATGAGTATGTGAAGGGTCAAGGTGATCTTGATGAGTTCAATGGCAGAACTGGAGTCACCCCTCAGTACCCCAATGGAACTTACTACTATGTATTGACTGATTCCTGGCCTTTCATTCCACGTCAGTTTAAGGGAACTCCTGACTCAAGTTTTCAGAAGGCAGGTCCCCCGCCTGGCGGTTTTTTTGGCGGATTTGGGCGACCTGGTGGCGGTCCGGGTGGACCTGGAAGACCTGGACGAGGTGCCCCATAGGCTTTCCGCTTGGATTTATACAAGTCCATTTAGACCGCTAACCGAAGGATAAAATGCAATATCGTCCCTCTATCTGGTTATTTCTTGTATCAATCATTTCACTTGTGGGGATTTGTCTTCCGGCGCAAGCCCATGATACTGGGTTGTCAGGAATTCGTATACTCTATCGTCGACATGATGTCGTCATCAATGTCACAACGCCGCTCAGTAAACTGGCGCAGGGTGAACCAGGCGGCAAGTCCGTATTGTCACCGTTAGAGATCGATCAGGCGATCCGCCGTCGTCTCCGACTCCGAATCGATGGGAGAAATTGGCTTCCTCATACCGCGAATATCATCGGCGATAACTCAAACGATATTGTTTCGTGGCAAACTATACTGAAGGAACCTGCCCGGGATATCGAGGTTCTTTCAAGGCTCTTTCCTGAGCTAGCGAACTCCCGTACTGTACTTTCGATTGTACGGGATGGTCTGGAAGGAGTGAATATTCTGCTCGATGCTGATCACCCGGACTATCTGATGAGTCAACCCACTGTCAGTCGGTCAGAGGTTATCTTCCGGTATATAACGGAAGGCGTTTGTCACATCCTGAGCGGGCTGGATCATATCCTCTTCATTATCGGCATACTGCTATTGGGCGGGACATGGAAATCGTTGTTACGGACGATAACGACATTTACTCTGGCGCACAGCATCACTTTGAGCCTTGCGGCTACAGGAATATTGGCTCCGTCACCGCGCCTTGTGGAACCGCTCATCGCGCTTTCCATCGTGGCGATTGCGATTGAAAATTATCGGCTACATGTTAAGAGATCAGTCTCTGTATATTCAGAGAGATCCAGTCTCGACGCTCGTCCTGTTTATGCATTCGCTTTTGGTCTTATTCACGGTTTCGGTTTTGCTGGCGCTCTCGCTGAGGTAGGTCTGCCGGTATCCGCGCTTCCACTGGCGCTTGCCTCATTCAATATTGGGGTCGAATTAGGGCAAAGCGCCATTGTTCTGACCCTCTTTCCCCTCCTCGCTCATTTTTCGTTCAAACAATGGAAAATGTTCCACAGGACAGCGGTCGCTGGTTCCATAACTATCGGCTTAATAGGGGCTTTTTGGTTTGTTCTTCGTCTGTTACCGACATAGAGTCATGTAATACCGAGCACGTGATAAAAGCGCGCTTTCCTGTCTTCAAATGAAATAGCGATTCTGATGAAGAAAAGCGGAGAATCTTTGTAACACTTTGTTTCTAACGTGCAGGCAAAAGAGGAATCGCATATGCAATAATCATAACCTGTAATTGAGGTCGGAGAGAGTCCCACCCAATGAGCAACATTCGGCAAGGGGATCTTTCCAATAACGGGCATCCTCCCGGCGACCCACATTTAAGGGAAATCAATGTTGCGTATTTTGACGAGTTCTTGGTGGGCGATGACGCTACGCGGCATCATGCTCATCATTCTTGGTATTCTTGCTTTCACGAACCCGGCGGGTACAGCTCTGGCGTTTATCTTCTACGCCAGCCTCCTGATCATCACTGAAGGTGTCATCATCCTGATCAGCGCATTCATGGGATTTTCCAGCGGAGAAACTCGCTGGCATCTCCTGTTGGAAGCCGCTCTAACAATCCTTTTCGGGATTTTGCTCTATCGGGCTTCCGGTGTTTTGATCGCGGGAATCGCCTATTTGTTTGGCGGTTGGATGATTTTTAGCGGGATTATCAAAGTCGGAATGGCTATCCAGTTACGCCAGGAGATCGAGAACGAGTTCTGGCTCGGTCTGGCAGGCGTTCTGGGGGTGTTGCTTGGTGGTTATATCCTCTTTTATCCTGAGATTGGAATCGCTACCCTCATGGCGATTGCCGGTATCTTTGCGATTCTCACCGGGCTTTTGCTCATAGCGCTTTCATTACGCCTCCGGAAAGTTCAGGGGCGCATTCATAACGCCGTGGATAATGTGCGTGGCGCAGTAACCAATCTCTCGCAAGAGGTTCGCGAGCGACAGGGCAAACCGTAAGGGCTGTATTCCCATTCGTTCATAAATAGGCGGAAACGAACAGGTTATCGGGGAGTATAAAGAGTGAATGGAGCAGGGCTTATAGAGCCGGTTATGCCTTCCGGTGTGATGCCTTCGCTTGATTCCTGGTGGATTCTCGTCAGAATAATCCGTGAAAAGGACAGATGAAATGAGTTCTCAAAGCAAAAAGCCCAATATTTTGATTCTCTGGGGCGATGATATCGGTTGGTGGAACATCAGCTACAACAGTCGAGGTCAGATGGGCTACCGGACGCCGAATATCGACCGTATCGCAAATGAAGGCGTCGCTTTTACAGACTATTATGGTCAGCAAAGTTGTACCGCAGGCCGCGCCGCTTTCATCTGCGGGCAGAACCCGATTCGCACTGGCCTGACAAAGGTCGGCATACCAGGCGCCGATGTCGGCCTGCAGAAAGAAGACCCGACCATTGCGGAACTTCTGAAACCGCTCGGTTATGCGACCGGGCAGTTCGGAAAGAATCACCTCGGGGACAAGGACGAATTCCTGCCGACGATGCACGGTTTCGACGAGTTCTTCGGAAACCTTTACCATCTTAATGCCGAGGAAGAACCGGAAGACCCGGACTATCCGAAAGACCCAGCATTCAAAGAGAGATTCGGCCCCCGTGGAGTTCTGCATTGCCATGCCGACGGTGAGGGAGGGCAAACCATTGAGGACACCGGCCCATTGAACATCAAGCGCATGGAGACAATCGATGAAGAGGCGACGAATCATGCCCTGAACTTTATCGACCGGGCGCATGAGGAAGGCAAGCCCTTCTTTGTCTGGTACAACACCACCGGTATGCACTTCCGAACGCACTGTTCGGAAAAGAACAAAGGTAAGAGTAACGGTCAGGGCTTCTACAATGATGTCATGGTCGCCCACGATGAGAACATCGGACAGATGCTCGCCAAGCTCGACGAACTCGGCATCGCTGAAGATACCATCGTGATGTACTCCACCGACAACGGCCCGCACTATAACTCATGGCCGGATGCGGGCATCACGCCGTTCCGCTCGGAGAAGAACACCAACTGGGAGGGTGGCTGGCGCGTTCCTGCGTTTGCACGATGGCCCAGTAAAATCCCAGCGGGTTCGGTCGTCAATGGAATCGTTTCTCATCAGGACTGGCTTCCGACCCTGCTTGCCGCTGCTGGGGAACCCGATATTAAAGAGAAGCTGCTCGATGGGCATAACATCGGGGACATGACATATAAGGTGCATATCGACGGCTTCAACATGCTGCCTTGCTTTACTGGCGAGGTTGTGGATAGTCCGCGAAACTCCTTCTTCTACATCAGCGATGATGGCGACATCCTGGCAATCCGGGTTGGCGACTGGAAGAGTGTCTTTATGGAGCAACGGGCGAAAACGATGCAATGCTGGGCGGAACCCTTCATCAAATTGCGCGTCCCCAAGCTGTTCAATCTCCGCCGGGATCCGTTCGAGCGTGCGGATGAGAACTCCAACACCTACTGGGACTGGTTCCTTTCCAAGGCGTATACCGCCTATGGAGCGCAGGCGATGGTTGCGCAACAGATTGATTCGTTCGTCAAATTCCCGCCCCGTCAAAAGCCCGCATCGTTCAATCTGGACAACGTGATGCGAGACCTGGAATCTATGGTCAACGGCGGCAAACAATAGCTTGAATTCTATCAATATCTTGCCAGATTCCTTACGAGAAAAGAAATCTGGCAAGATAGCGGCGTTCAAGGCACATAAATTGTCAGGATAACAAGTTTGAAAACAACGCTAAAGCAAAGACTCGTAATTGGTTCACTCGCTGTCATGGGATTTGTTCCCTTGATTGTGATGACCATTAAGAACGCTCAGGGCGACAGCGCCCTGAGCAAGCTAAAGGTCGCTGACCCGCCGGTTGGGTCTCAGGATTCACCACCTCCGCCAAAAGAAAAAATTGACTACTCACCCTATCCTCGGCAGACCTTTCCGAATCGGGTCTACTTCGGCGATACCCACCTTCACACTGCCTACTCGGCGGACGCAGGCATGATCGGCAACACACTCGGTCCGGAGGAAGCCTACCGCTTTGCACGGGGCGAAAAAGTCATCTCCAGCAAAGGATTACCCGCGCAACTGGGGCGCCCCCTCGATTTCCTCGTCGTCTCCGACCACGCCGAAAACCTCGGCCTTGCTCCGGCTCTGGCGGAAGGTAATCCTGAACTGCTGAAGACCGAATGGGGCAAGATGCAGTACGACCTGGTCAAGCAAGGAAACCCCGCATCAAAAGGTAAGGCTTTCGATAACTGGGGCGCAGGCTTGATGGCTCTTAAAGACCCGCTTAAGGAACAGACAGGTCTAGCAGCCGATATGTGGAAGCGAGAGATTGCGGCGGCGGAAAAATACAATGAACCGGGTCGCTTCACCGCCTTCATCGCCTTCGAGTGGACGTCCGGGCCGCTCGGCGCCAACCTGCACCGCAATATTATCTTCCGAGATGGCGGCGATAAGCCTGGTCAGATCATCCCGATATCAACCTATGATACGGAAGACCCTGAAAAGCTTTGGCAGTGGATGGCGGACTACGAGACGAAGACGGGTGGCAGGGCGCTGGCAATTCCACATGGTGGAAACCTCTCCAATGGTCTGATGTTCGATGATGTGACGCTGACAAGCAAGAAGCCCTTTGACCGTGATTACGCCGACCGCCGCATGCGCTGGGAACCGCTCTACGAAGTCACCCAGATGAAGGGCGATGCCGAAACGCATCCAATGCTTTCCACCCGCGACGAGTTCGCTAACTTCGAGCGCTGGGACAGGGGCAGCTTCGGCCCGCAGCCCAAGACGCCAGATATGTTGCCCAAAGAATACGCTCGAGAAACGCTGAAACGTGGACTGGCGTATGAAGCGAAACTGGGTGTCAACCCCTTCAAGTTTGGGTTGATTGGCGGGACGGACTCTCATACCTCACTGGCGACTGCGGAGGAGAATAACTTCTTCGGGAAAGTTGTCGGTGTGGAACCGTCCGCCAATCCCCTCCGCTTTAACGAAGTCATCTCCGGTCGTCCTGGGCCAGACAAAGCAAAGATGTATGCCCGCGAAACCAGTGCTTCGGGCCTTGCCGCCGTATGGTCGCGAGGAAACACCCGTGAAGCGCTCTGGGATGCAATGGCGCGAAAGGAAGTCTACGCCACGACCGGAACACGTCTTGTCGTGCGCGTTTTCAGCGGCTATGACTTCACTGCCAAAGACCTGGAGCGCTCCGACTTCGCGGAATACTGCTACCAGAGTGGCGTCCCTATGGGCGGCGACCTCAAAGACGCTCCCGCCGGAAAAGCCCCGTCGTTCCTGATCCGTGCGATGCGGGACGCCGACGGAGCCAACCTCGACCGCATCCAGATTGTCAAGGGATGGCTCGATGCCAGTGGCAAGACGCAGGAGCAGGTCTACGATGTTTCCTGGTCGGGCAATCGCAAACCGGGTAAGGACGGCAAACTCCCGGCGGTCGGCAACACTGTGAACGTCAAGGAAGCCACTTATTCCAACTCGATTGGCGCTCCTTACCTGACCGCTTACTGGAAAGACCCTGCGTTCGACCCGAAACTTCGGGCGTTCTACTACGTGCGTGTTCTGGAAATCCCGACGCCGCGATGGACGACCTATGATGCGAAGGTATTCGGGGTCAAACTGCCGACGGACGTTCCTTCCAGCATTCAGGACAGGGCTTACACCTCGCCCATCTGGTATACGCCGGGAAAATAGTAGACGTGTTTTTTTCCTGCCTTTCATTAATGGGGGGGCAGGGGAAAGACGAAAACGAATCTTGATCTTGATGAAACGATTCCTTAACGAACCATTGCTGCACTTCCTCCTGATTGGGGCAGGGCTTTTTCTGGTTTATAGCCTGATTTCCAAACCGGGCGCCGATGCGCCGGGAAGCATTGTCGTCACGTCGGGGCAGGTGGAGCGACTGGCGACGACCTTTACGAAGACATGGCAGCGTCCGCCCACCGAGGCCGAAATGAAAGGGCTGATTGACGAA
Source organism: uncultured Armatimonadota bacterium (assembly GCA_903910385.1). GTDB lineage: Bacteria > Armatimonadota > Armatimonadia > Armatimonadales > Armatimonadaceae > CAIVZM01. Next base: position 15,343 of record CAIVZM010000041.1, on the reverse strand, counting down.
TGGGTGCGTGAGGAAATTGCGACCCGAGAGGCGATTGCGCTGGGACTGGACAGGGACGACTCCGTTATCCGACGCCGACTGCGGCAAAAACTCGAATTTGTCGCCGCTGACCTCGCCGCCCAAACCGAGCCGACGGACGCGGATTTGAACGCCTACCTGCAAGCGCATCCGGAGAAGTTTCGTGAGGAACTGCGGTACACTTTTGAGCAAATCTATCTTGACCCGACAAAACACGGCGCCAACCTCACCAAAGACGCGACGGCATTGCTCGCAAAGCTAAAACAGTCGGGCGAGAAGGTTGATCCAAAAACGTTGGGAGACCCGTTTCTTCTGGAAAATCAGTTTTCGGATGCGTCAGGAAGCGATATCGGGACTCAGTTTGGTCAGTCGTTCGCCACCAAATTCGCGCAACTAACGTCCGGCGAATGGCAGGGAGCAATTGAGTCCGGCTATGGTCTGCACCTCATATTCATCCGCGAACGGACGCCGGGAAAATTGCCTTCGCTGGCGGATGTGCGTGCCATCGTCCGTCGAGAATGGTCTGACGCCCGCCGCGTGGACGCTAAAATCAGGTTCTACGACGAATTGCTCAAACGCTACACGGTCACCATCGAACCGCCCAAACCGACAATGCCGCCAAAGACGGTCGCGATGAAGGGTGCGGAAACGCCGTGAAACTCATTCCGCCTATCGTGTTTTGCGCGGCATTAAGAACCGAGGAGGTAAACGTCCTCGCTATGAGGCTCCGCCAACCGTCCTTCGGACGGAATTCAGGCGAAAAAAACAAGAATATCCTTGATTCCGCCCAGAGGGCGGTCGGCGCGAAGCGCCTATTAGCGAGGCTCTTTAGCGCCTCGGTTCCTAACCCCTATTTCCTTGAAAAAACCGCCCTTTCGCTTCTGATTCTTCTCCTTGCGTTCGTGTCCGGGGCGTTCGCGCATGAGACGCGTCCCGCCTATCTGGAACTGCGCCAGACGGGGCCGGAAACCTACGAGGCATTCTGGAAAGCCCCGGCGATGGGCGACAATATGCGGCTCGGAATTAATGTTGAACTGCCCCCCGACTGTCAGAATGTCACTCCACCACGCGCAACTATCGCGAATAACGCCTTCACGCAACGCTGGACGGTAAAGCGTAACGGCGGATTGACAGGAACTGAGATTCGTATCGCAGGACTTGCCGCCACCGTGACGGACGTACTGGTTCGTATCGAGCGTCTCGATGGTTCCACGCAGATAACGCGGCTGACCCCCGCCTCACCGTCGTTCATTGTGGAAGCCGCTCCCAATGTCTTCGAGGTCGCACGGACGTTTACCGTACTGGGCGTTGAACATATCCTGACGGGGATCGACCATCTGATGTTTGTCCTGTCGCTACTGATTATCACCGCTGGCGGATGGCGATTGGTCAAGACGGTCACTGCTTTCACCCTCTCGCACAGCCTGACTCTCACGGCGGCGACGTTGGGCTGGATACACATCCCGCCCAAACCCGTCGAGGCAGTGATAGCGCTGAGCATTGTTTTTGTCGCGGCGGAAATTATTCAGATGCGACGCGGTAATGTCGGTATCTCCGCTTCCGCCCCGTGGGTGGTCGCGTTCGCATTCGGATTGATTCATGGCCTTGGATTTGCCAGCGGCCTGAGCGAGGCTGGGCTTCCGACAGCGCACATCTCGGCGGCGCTCCTGTTTTTCAGTCTCGGCGTGGAAATCGGGCATTTACTGTTTATCGGTTCAGTCTTCGCCCTGACTGCGCTGGCGCGCGAAGCCCTGAAGCGCTTCAAGATGACGCCACCGATCTGGTCAAAGCAAATTCCACCGTATGCCATCGTTGGTATTGCCGCCTTCTGGTTCATTCAGAGGATTGCCGCTTTCTAAAGGGGATCGAAAAAAAGATTGTCGGGTTCGCCTGGAAATTTATCGCAATAGAACCCAACTAGATAGAACCCAACTATAGGTAAAGGAAATCTACGCACAGTGAAGCGAATCGCTCAATAACGCTTCGACAAGGAAAGAAAGGTTTTAAAATGGCTCTTGTTGAGTACAAGCCGGGGACGACCTTCCCCGGCGTAATCGGTCGCACTGCGGACGTTTCCACCCCGGCATGGCCTCAGCCGAACCGGGCGAAGGAAGGCGCTCCCAACGTTCTTTATATCGTTCTGGACGATACGGGATTCGGGCATCTGGGATGCTATGGTAGCCCTATTCACACCCCGAATATAGACGCGCTGGCAGCGGACGGATTGCTTTACAACAGCATGCACACGACCGCGCTCTGCTCGCCCTCCCGTTCCTGTATGCTGAACGGGCGCAACCATCACTCCAACCATCTCGCGTGTATCACCGAAGGCGCGATGGGCTATCCCGGCTCCGACGGCTACATCCCTTTTGAGAATGGCTTCCTGTCGGAAATCCTGCTGGAGCATGGCTATAACACCTACTGCATCGGGAAATGGCACCTTTCCCCAGCGGAGCAGACCAGCGCCGCCGGACCCTACACGCGTTGGCCGCTCGGACGTGGCTTTGAGCGTTATTACGGCTTCCTTGGTGGAGACACTCATCAGTACTATCCCGAACTGGTTTATGATAACCATCAGGTCGAAGCGGAAAAGACCCCGGAAGAGGGCTACCATCTGACCGTGGATTTGGTGGAAAAAGCCAAGTCGTTCATCGCGGACGCCAAGCAGGTCGCGCCGAACAAGCCGTTCTTCCTGTATTTCGCCACGGGCGCGCACCACGCCCCGCACCATGTCCCGAAGGAATGGGCCGACAAGTACGCTGGAAAGTTCGATGCGGGTTGGGACGCCTACCGTCAGCAGGTCTTCGAGGCGCAAAAGAAGCGCGGTATCATCCCGGCGGATGCCGTTCTCTCACGACATGACCCGGATGTGCAGGACTGGGACAGCCTTCCAGCAGATGAACGCAAACTTTACGCCCGGATGATGGAAGTCTTTGCCGGGTTCGTGGAGCATACCGACCACTATATCGGTGAACTCATAGCGTTCCTCAAAGACCTGGGCGAGTATGAGAACACTCTGATTATGCTTATCTCCGACAACGGAGCCAGCGCCGAGGGAGGGCCAACCGGTTCGGTCAACGAGAATAAGTTCTTCAATAATGTTCCCGATAGCCTGGAGCAGAACCTCGCCGCGATAGACGATATCGGCGGACCTAAATACTTCAACCACTATCCGTGGGGCTGGACTTATGCAGGCAATACCCCGTTCCGCCGTTGGAAGCGCGAGACCTACCGGGGCGGCGTCAGCGACCCGTTCCTGATTACCTGGCCGAAGGGCATCAAAGCTAAGGGTGAAGTCCGTAGTCAGTACGCCCATGCCATCGATATGGTCCCCACCGTTCTAGATGCGCTCGGAATCGAACCTCCAACCTCGATTCGTGGAGTCACGCAGTCTCCCATCGAAGGCTTCAGCCTCGTCTCCTCCTTTGACGATGCGAAAGCGTCGTCCAAACACATCACGCAGTACTTCGAGATGTTCGGGCATCGCTCTTTGTACCACAACGGCTGGCGAGCGGTCTGCCCCTGGCCGGGAACCTCGTTCACGGAAGCTGGTATGGGCTTCGGCGCTCCGATTTCTTACGATAAGCTCACGGAACTTGACGCTAAAGGCTGGGAACTCTACCATATCGAGACAGATTTCGCAGAAACGAAGAACCTCGCCGTGGAAGAGCGCGACCGCCTGATAAGCATGATTGGGATGTGGTACGCCGAAGCTGGGAAGTACAATGTGCTTCCGATTGATAGCCGCTCCACGTTGCGATTCGCGGAAGAGCGTCCTCAAATTGCAGCGGATCGTAAAAAATATCTGTACTATCCGCACACACAGGCTGTGCCCAGCGGTGCGGCTCCCCGCGTCCTGAATGTTCAGCATTCTATCTCCGTGGAAGTGACTATCCCGGAATCCGGCGTGGAAGGCGTCCTGTTGAGCATGGGCGGGAATGATGGCGGATTCGCGTTTTATGTGCAGGACGGTAAATTGACCTATGGCTACAACTACGTCGCGGACACACATACCCGGATTGTCTCGACGCAACCGTTGCCGTCTGGTCATCATATCCTGAGTTGCGAATTCGAACCGACGGGAGCGCCGGACGTTAAGAATGGCAAGGGAACTCCCGCGAAAATCACGCTACTGGTGGATGGCGCTCCGGTTGGCAGCGGCGACATTGCGGTCACAATTCCTCTTTCGCTTGGATTAAGCGCCGGGGTCGTCGTCGGTGCGGATACCGGTTCGCCCTGTATGCCAGACTATAAACCACCGTTCGCGTTTACCGGAACTGTGCATAAGGCTCTGGTAGATGTCACTGGCGAGTCTGTGGAAGACCAGGAAGCCAAGATGCGTCTGTATCTGGCCCGACAGTAGTTACCTTTCACATTTGGATCATTCTGGTCGAAGCCAGGCTTCGACCAGAATAATCCTTTTTTTCTATAGAATTTCTCTCCGCCTTTTTCGTGATAGATCCGATTTAGCCCCCTGACGATACAGGCGGGGATGTGATCGTTGACGTATAACGTAATTATGAGCGATTTGTCTCCGAAGCCTATTGGCATTTTTCATGAGCATCCGGACTGGTTCCGACCTCTATTCATCGAATTGGAGAGAAGGGACGTCCCATTTGAGCGAATTGATGCCACAACGCATTTTTATGATATTGCGGAGTCGGAGTCCCACTATTCAGTAGTATTCAACCGTATGAGCCCATCGGCGTATCTGCGCGGCGTGGCGGGGGGCATCTTTTATACCCACGGCTATCTGGCGCATTTGGAACGACTCGGCGTCCGTCTGATCAATGGTACGACTGTCTACACGTTTGAGACCAACAAAGCCCTACAACTGACTCTGTTGCAATCACTGGGTTTGGGTTATCCCTCTACAAGAGTGATTCACCACCCGGCGCAAGCGCCGCTTGCGGCGGAAGGGCTACGCTTTCCCGTAGTAGTGAAGGCGAATATCGGCGGAAGCGGGGCTGGCATTGTGCGTTATGACTCGATGTCTGACCTGAAAAGCGCTGTAGCGCAAGGTGAAATCAATCTGGGTCTGGATCATACGGCGCTGGTACAGGAATATACAACGCCTCGTGACGGACGAATTACGCGAGTAGAGACGTTAGGGGGTAAGTTCCTCTACGGGATCCACGTTTATACCTCCGGCGAAAGCTTCAACCTCTGCCCCGCTGATATTTGCCAGACAACGGGAGGGGTGGAACTCACTAGGAACGCTTGCCCTGCCGATGCGCCACGATCCGGTCTGAGTGTCGAAGCCTATACGCCTCCATCCGAGGTGATCGACGCGATTGAGCGAATCGCTGTAGCGACACAAATGGATGTCGGAGGGATAGAGTATATGATAGACGACCGGGACGGGAAGGTGGTCTACTACGATATCAATGCTCTGTCGAATTTCGTCGCCGATGCCAGAAACGTCATCGGTTTCGATCCCCATGAGCGACTTGCCGATTATCTGGAAAACATCATCGCGGACGCGTCGTAAGGTTCCAGAGGTTCATTTGCTCTATACTGGTTAAGTAAGACGATTGATTTAAGTGAGAAGAAGATGCGTTACGGTTACTGGCTTCCGATATTTGGTGGATGGCTCCGCAATGTGGACGACGAAGGGATGTCTCCGACCTGGGAATATGCCCGTGATCTGGCTTGTCGGGCGGAGGAAATCGGTTTCGATTTAACGCTGGTCGCCGAACTCAACCTGAACGATATCAAGGGAATAGAAGCGCCATCGCTTGATGCATGGTCAACGGCGGCGGCGCTGGCAGCGGTGACAAAACGGCAGGAAATCATGGTCGCGGTGCGCCCGACGTTCCACGCCCCCGCGCTACTGGCGAAACAGGCGGCAAACATTGACCATATTTCGCAAGGGCGACTATCGCTAAATGTCGTATCGTCGTGGTGGGCGGACGAAGCGCGAAAGTATGGCGTTTCCTTTGAACAACACGACGACCGTTACTCTCGAACCGGCGAATGGCTGGATGTCGTCAATAATCTATGGAAATCAGATCATTTCTCCTTTACCGGGAAACATTACCGGGTGGAGGATAATATTCTTCAGCCGAAGCCGTTGCAGAAGCCCCGCCCGCTTATCTATGCCGGCGGCGAATCAGAAACAGCAAAAGAAATGATCGCTTCACAATGCGACGGTTATGTAATGCACGGCGACCCACCGGATGTGATCGCCGTCCGGATTGCGGATATGCGCGAGCGTCGTAATCGTAAGCGCTTGCCCCCGTTAAAGTTTGGTGTCGCGGCTTATAGTATCGTTCGTGAGACGGAATTGGAAGCGCAGGCGGAACGCGCCCGCATTACTGATGTACGTCAATCCGCTTCAGGCTATGACAATTACCAGCAATGGCTCGCCGGGACGCAATTGGAACAGCGCGTCTCACTGGAGGATTACTCGGTCTCCAATCGCGGTTTGCGCTCTGGGCTTATCGGAACGCCGTCGCAGGTTAAAGCCCGTATAGCAGAGTTCGAGGCGATTGGGGTCGATTTTCTACTTTTACAATGCAGTCCACAACGGGAAGAAATGGAACGTTTCTCACGGGACATTATAAAAGTCGACTGAATATGTCACTAAGTTACATAAATAACTCCGGGATAAACAGGACTGCATTCCGGTATATGATTCAGTGTAGGTAATACCTCTGGAGAAGAGATGGAAAGATCGGAAATTAACGAAATCATAGATCGGGCAAAATCGTTCCTGGAGAAACGACAGTTCTTCTTGCCTGCCTTCGCGCACTGGTCGCTGGAAGATTGGGTAGCCAACGTCACAGATGTCCGGGGCATTGTCGAACAGCAGTTAGGCTGGGATATTACCGACTTTGGATCCGGCGACTTCGCCAGCGTGGGATTATTTCTCTTCACCCTGAGAAATGGCACAGATGCGAACCTAACAACGCCGAACGCAAAAGTCTATGCCGAAAAGATATTGATTGTCGAACCCGGTCAGGTAACCCCCACCCATTTTCACTTTTTGAAGATGGAAGATATTATTAATCGAGGAGGGGGCGTTCTGGAAGTGCAGCTCTGGAACTCCACGGATAGCAACGGGGTGGACACTGAATCGTCCGTCGAAGTCGTCTGTGATGGTATTCTGAAGCGACTGCCGGCGGGCGGAATCCTTCCTCTGAATCCGGGCGATTCCGTCTGTCTACCTCCACGACTCCTACATAAATTCTGGGGTAAGCCCGGCACGGGAACTGTGCTTGTCGGTGAAGTCAGCAAGGTCAACGATGACCGCACAGACAATTTCTTTCCTGAAGGCGCCGGGCGATTCCCCGTGATTGAAGAGAATGTTCCTCCCTTGCATCTTTTAATCCCGGACTATGCTACCTATCTTTCCAGATAGGGGAACCGACACGATATTCCTACGTTACCGGTTAGAGAGAACTACCCGACAGGCGCATCAACAATCATCCAATACCAGTTTTTCCTGTCAAAATGGATTCGTGTCAACATTATTCACTTTCCGAAAGCGCTTTTTACCGGTTTGCCGTCCAGTGAGTCAGGAAGCGGAACGCGAAGCAACCAGAGCGCCGTAGCGGCGGTGTCACAGGTGCTGACACGGCTCGGTATTGTAAAGTCTTTCCTGACTCCTGCTCCCCATACAATCCAGGGAATATGCATGTCCGCCAGTTGCGTACTGCCGTGAGTCTTGTCATGCCCTCCATGGTCAGCGGTGAGAATTATCACGCTCTCCTTCTGGATACCTGCCTTTTCAATGGCGCTTCGGAGCGTTAAAAGCGCTTCATCCTCATCAGCGAACGCTTTCTTTTGTTCTTCGGTTCCCCAACCGAATTCATGCCCGGCGCCGTCTGAGTCGGCAAAGTGAATAAAGCAGAGATTGGGTTTCAATTCCTGAATATATTTGGCCGCCACTTGAGCGACTGTTTTCGCATCATAGGAGGGGATGGAGAAGGCATCCAGTGTACCGGGAACATTCAAATGCTTGAATTTCTCTTTTCCAGCAAACAATGCCGTCGTCAACCCTTGCGCTCGTGCAAGACCGAAGATGGTAGGAACCTGAACAAGCCCTTTCTCCGGTTTCCAATCATTCCAGTCTATAAGGTGTTTGTCTGGTTGGACTCCGGTCAACATGGACGTGTGAGAAACCAGAGTAACGCTGGGAACGACGGTGAACGCTTCCCAGGTTCCTGCCCCCTCTTTGCGCATCGCCATCAGGGTGGGCATGACGGACTCCTGCATCACCGAAGGTTTTCCGCCATCGAAACTGACAATAAAAACGTGCTTGACTTTCGGCTGCGCGAATGCTTTTGGGGAGCATGCCAGCAACGCCAGCATCACATACAAAAATGCTCGCAAAGATTGATGGAATCGTATCATCGAAAGGTTTCCTTATCGTCACGTGAATGCGCCGTCCGCTCACGACGACGCTTTTTGCGCTTTAATAAAACGCTCCCAGAGATCGAGGCGCACCCAAAGTTGGATCAAAACGCCAGACCGTAGACCGTAGAACCCGGTCATCAGATGGGTTTTGTCCAGACGCCGGGTCAGTTCTTCATCAAATGTCGGTGAGGAAAGAATGATCGGGGCCTCGATATCTGACGGTAGCTTCTGAGTCCAGTAACCAACCTTGGAAAAGCGTCGCAGATACCAGGGTAACGGCCAGTAGTATTCATCGACAGAAAAGACATTAATCGTCATCTGATCATGTTCCGGTGACAATTGCGATAGCGCTGTCAGGCGTTCGGTCAATTCGTCGATTTCTGGCGCGGTAGGGGAGTAGACATAAGGATTCCGTGGATCCGCAAAAGCGATGAAATTAACGCGGTAGGACTGCCAGCCCAGATTCGCCAACCCGGCGAGGAAGAGACAAACTAATAGCGCTCTTACTACCGTCTGACGCGCCCGGTTCCATATCTCCACAGTTCCGACACCGGCGAGAATACAGAATCCGAGATGGAAACTGAGAAGGCACCAGGGAGTTTTATACGGGATCAAGCTATAGATCAGGGTCAGGGCAAGTGTGTAAAGCGTCAGAAATCGGACAAAGACCAGCGGTAGGGAAGGCATCCGTGTTCGATCCACTGAGGAAGCGATCATCCCCACCACTGCCAGCAGTAAAATCATACCCTCCGAATAGAATGTCCCTCCCCGTTGCCAGTGGGGGCCAAAAAGCAGAGAGAGAAAGTAGAGCGCCGGTTGACGGTGCAGGCTTGCGACTCCGGCACGGGATGTCCAGGCGAAATAGGAACGTAAATAGTCCACCGGAGCCAGAACAGAAGAACCAAAACCGGAAACCACAAAGGTGGCGACTACCGCTGCGACGCCGACTGAAATAAGGGTATTTCGGGTATGTCCGCCATTCCAGGGACCGAGTGCGGGAATAACGCGTGTGATGATTACCGCAATCAACGCCGCCGCAAACGTCAGCGCCGCCGTTTCCTTGCTGGCAAGCATCAATCCGGCGCATATCCCGCCTAGAATCGACCACGCGAGAGCGGGCTTTTGCATATAACGCCACCGACAGACAATCCAACCTAGCGTAAAGAAAGCGAATGGCGTTTCCTGAATATAATATCGACTATAGAACCCAAACGCGGGAGAAAGCGCCAGAAACAGTGCGGAAATCACGGTTGCCTGCCAGCCAATGGCGTCCGTCAGGAGAAAAAGTAGCGCCACCATCGCGACGCCAAAAAGCGCTGTCACCAATCGATAATCGGATGCCTGTGTGTGTGCAAAATCCGATCGCCCACGCAGGGCGATTACCGGCAGAGCGGCATAGTAGATGGTCGGGCCGTGGTACTCATTCGCGTCGTACCGGTAATTTCCTTTTTCATACAATTCGTGGAATTTGACCGTATGCACCGCTTCGTCCGCATGCATGGGACGATTATCAAGTTCCGGTATTCGAATACAGAGCGCTATTGCAATGACAAAGAGAATAGCGGTAATCCGCCCGAACGCTAACGCTGATTTTCCTCGTTGTCTTGTATTCACGAATTAGGTCTTGAATATCTAACGAAAAGTGGGATCACTTCCAATTTTCGCATCCACGGAAAGGCATGCTGTTTTCAGGAGTATATCGGGGAATTTGGTTGTATTCGTTGATGCCGGGAACCGCTTCGCCACGAAGAAGAAAAGCGCTCGGCCAGCGGTTTTCTGATGTCCGCTGATTGTCTTCCATCAGAATACGAGTCGAAGTGGGGATATAGCGAATGGTCAGACCACAACGGCGCAAGGGTGAATGATTGGCGTTCGATCCATGAATGATATTGGGGTGATGCACAGAAACCCCGCCCTTTTTCAAAACGAGGTCTACTGCCGAGGATTCATCTACGAATGAGGTTTCGATGCCGGAATTGAGGACGTTGGGCGTTGCTGTGTTCCTTTTCATTTCCTGAAGATTCGTATTTTGCGTTCCCGGAATGACGCGCATACATCCGTTTTCTGGCAAGGAATCATCCACCGCCAGCCATAACGTGACCACATCCATAGGTTCCAGAGGCCAGTAACTGCCATCCTGATGCCAGAGAACCGCCTGCCCATCGTATGGGGGTTTGGAAATGTAGTGGCTAGCGAACAGAGCTATATTCGGGCCGATAAACTTTTCGGCAATGTCCAGCAGGCGATCATCGGAAATCAGTCGCACCCAGAAAGCGTCATGGGTCATCAGAAAATGCCCCAGTTGCTCAGGACGCAACTGGGGATTTCGCGCCAGTAACCAATCAACATGGGCGCTCGCCTCCATGATCAAATCCGCATCGAGGACATCTTGAACTAGGGCATACCCATCCCGCTCATATTGATCGATTACTTTGTCCTGCATTCCGATAAAGTTTCCTTTTTATTCCTTATAAGCTGTGACTTACGAGGTCAGCTCTATTTGGTAGCGGGCAAACCCCATACTTCAACTTCGGTATATCGGTTCAACGGATCCTGATATGTGCTGCCTTTGCTGTAAAGACGGACATACCGCGCCTTGATTCCCTTGGTTTCTACCAGTTTACCTTCGTTCGTTTCGAAGTATTCTCGGTCTTTTCCAATACCCAACCCAGCGGCGTTCGTCTGGTCGTTGTTGAATAGGGTGGTCACACCCTCAATAAATTGTGGGTCGTTCGATACCTGCACGATAACGCTGTGGAAAACGATGGGCTGTCCATGATAGTGCCAGACCAGTATCTGATAGATCGAACTGATGTCGCCGAGGTCTATCTGAACCCATTGGACGCGGGGCTTTAGTTCCACCGCCGTCTCATCACCGACTTCTTTGTTACCATCCGTAATCAGGGCGAGGGAACCTGTGAACGGCGCTGCGCTGCTGGTCACCTTCTTACCAAGAGCCAGATTGACCGCACCCTTGGGAGCGAGGGGAATAGGTCGTGGCTTGGTGGGCGCCCGGTCGACTGTTGTACCAGCCGGGGTATCTTTGGGCGTTCCGGCAAAGGCGGCTTTGGGCAGTTTGAGCGGAATCGGCGCCATTTCATTCGGAGTCGCCTGCGCATAACACGGAGCGCTGGCGAGGGCTATCAGGCATACCATCCCTGCTTGATAGAGATGTCGTAAATTGGTATTGGTTAAGAGCATCCTACTTGAGTTTCTCGGCTTTCTGTTTTACTTCTGGGTCTTTTGACAGTTTGATTACCTGATTTAGCGCCGTCGTTGTTTCCGGGCCTTTGACAGCCGCTAAATTTGCATCGCCTTTTTTCTGCGGAGCCGCAAGATAAAGAACCGCATCCGCCGCTTCATCGAAGAGGATCGGATCCGTTAGAACGCTGCCGGCGAGAGCGACGGCGGAGGGAACACGGCATTCGCGAATAACGCCCAGCGCTTGCCTTTTCTCTTCGGGGCGTTCGGCGACCTTCATAGCGGTCTGTAATTGCGTTACCTTATCCCCGGCTGACAATCGCTCATCGATACCGATCAGGCGGATGTAGCCGCGTAGCGCCTGCACCCGGTTCGATTTGCTGACATCCGTTTTGGCGACGTTCAATAGAGCGGCTGCGGGACGTGCGTCCGTCCACGTTTCTGACAATCCGGTAAGCGAAGCGGCGCGTATTTCCGCGTTGGAATCGCTCAGAGACTGTGTGAGAGTCGTCAACGCAGAATCTCCGCCTAATTGCGACAAGGCGCCGAGTATGCTGACACGGGTAGCGACGGATGAACCGCTCATTGCTTTGATCAAAGGATCAGTCGCTTTTTGTGAGTCTTTCAGACGTTGTCCACCTTCAACCACCGCTCCTTGCGCAGCATCGCGGACTCGTTCGCTACTTGTAGTCGTCAGTGTTTTCACAATAGTAGGGTAGTCTGTCGGCCTCCCGATACGACCGAGCGCTTTCACGGCATCGCTGGCGAGCGCTTCATTGCTGTTGGAGGCGGCTCTGGTCAAGAAGGCGCGATCGTTATCTGTCCCACGTTCTGCGATGACATTGATCAGTGCGGTTTTTTCCTCTGGTGATGCGGAAGAGACCGCCTCGTAAATCGCGTTGGAAGCCTCCTTGCCAGGAATATTCGCCAGCAGTTGTTGCGAGGTGCGTTTTTCTTCATCCGTACCGGAAGCTGCGGCTTTTGCAAGCATCGGTACAGACTTTGATCCGCCCAGTTGCGCTATGGCATTCAAACCCGTAATCCGGAGCGTCGCATCCGAAGCGGATACAGCGGATTCCGCGTGGGGCATTGCCGCCTTTACTCCACGGGATGACCATCCGTTCAGCAAAATCACCTGGGCGGGCGCTGGCATCATGGAATATGCCGCGATGGCTTCTCGTGTCGTCGCTTCATCCGCCATACCGGCGAGGACGCTTGCCGCACCAAGTTGTAGCGGATCTCCGGATTTCTTCGCTGCTTCAAGCGCGGCAGACCCTGCGTTTTTCGAATTGATTGCGGTCAATCCGCGCAATGCGCTTTCGGAAATATCGGTGTACGGGGAAGATTTTGCCAGACTCAGATAAACTTTTTCCGATGTGTCACGTTTCCCTGAGATTGCGAGTCGATCGGCGCAACGCAGGGTCGCACGTTGCACAGTTTCGTTCGGATTCGGGAGGCTTTGAAGCGCTTTCAAGGCATCGAGAGTTCCGATTTTACCCAGAGCTACCGTCGCTGCGTTCGCCGTAATCAGGTCGGAACCAGAAGCGAGAGGCGCAAGGACTTTTACAGCGCCTGCTTCCTGTCGATCTCCGAGAGAGTTGATGATTCCGATCTGTGCCTTACCGCTGGTCTGTGACGCCGCCGCAATCAATGCCTTGCTTGCTACAGAATCTGGAATCCGCTCCAGAGCGTATCGCGCTGCATCGGCGGATTTGTCATCTCCACTCTTTGTGAGAAGATTCGATAGCGCCGGGACAGACCGCGCCGTGCCATAACGGGAAAGAATGCGGCAGGCTTCCTGCTTACCGGCGAACGTCGCGGCAGGGTCTTCCAGGACGCTGATCAGTCCGGATTCCAGAGCCGCCAGCTTTGCCGGGTCGCCTGCCGCCGCCTGTATTTGGTTCTGAATGGAGACCAGTGCGGTCCGGTTCTGTGCATCGAAGTTTTTCAGACGGGCAAAGTCATCGCTCTGCGCTCCGGCGATTCCTGCTGTCCATAATAACAGCGTCAATGCGCCACCAAAACGGTAATACTGAACCACAGCCACCTACCTCTTTGTAAAGATAGAGCAATGTCTATCTTGTTGTCGTAACTTGAATATACATGTTTATCGTTTGACTTCAGGCGTCCCGCAAATTCCCAATTGAAAGAGGACGCCTGACAGACAAACGAAAGAAGAAATACTCTACAGATGCCAGGGAGAGCGCATCGGCGTCGTCAGCATACGGCTCGCCGTTTGGTCATCCTTGATTGTCTCGGTAGCCGGGTCCCACTTGATCTTTCGGCCCGTTAGCATCGCGATCTGTCCGAGGTGCCCGATAGAAGCCGAACGGTGAGCGGTTTCCGCCGGGGTGATAGTCGGTTTGCGAGTCTTGATACAATCGATGAACTCCCGATGATGCCCCGGGCTGGCGAACAGATGGATTTCATCGGGCGAAATTTTTTCGCTCAACAGACTTTTCGGATTGGCGTCGATCCCACCACGATCAACCCATATCCAGCGTCCATCCGCGCCGATCCATTTCGTTCCGCCCCGAATGCCTGCATTTCCGCCATTCGCGACATGTAACTCGACTCCGCCCGGATACTTACAGACGAAGTGATACTCTGTCGCGGCATCATAAATACCTTCGGACGGGTACTTGCCAGTTCCTTCGATTTCCAGCGGTCCGGCGTTGTCCCATCCCATACCCCAGTGGGCGATATCGCCATGATGACCGATCCAGTCCATCATTTGCCCGCCACCATAATCGAGTTGCCATCGCCATTGATAATGAACTCGGGATTCGGTGTAGGGCTGATAACGCGAAGGCCCGATCCAGAAGTCATAATCAAGTTCTGTTGGTGGCGTTCCGAAGGTGACCGGACCGCAACCGTTTCCACCCGGCAGGCCGACTTCGATTCGAACCACTTTGCCGACTCGTCCATTACGTACCAGTTCACAAGCCTGCCGGAAGTTGCCGACCGAGCGTTGCCAGCTTCCGGTCTGCCAAATGCGCCCGTTCCGCTTCTGTGCGTTCGCCATCGCTCGACCTTCGGCAAGGCTATGAGAAAGCGGTTTTTCTCCGTAAACATCCAGCCCCTTGTTCAATGCGGTGATCGCTGGTATGGCATGCCAGTGGTCAGGAGTCGCAAGGGAAATAGCGTCGAGGTCTGTTCGTGCCAGGAGTTCTCGGAAATCGCCATAAGCGGCGCAGTCTTTATTACCATACCGATTGTCTACTGCGTTTTTCGCATCGCGCAGGTGGTTCTTATCTACATCGCATACAGCGACCACCTGAACATCGCTTTGACCGAGAAAGGCGTCCATGTTGCCGCGACCCATGCCGCCCATGCCGATACAACCCATAACGATACGATTACTGGGTGAAGGTCGTCCCGCTCGTCCAAAAACGGACGCTGGAATAAAGGGCGTCAGTGCGATGCCAGTTCCGATTCCTGCGGCTTCCCGAAGAAAAGCGCGACGATCCAGGGTTTTAACTACACTCATGTCTTCTTCCTTCAATTGCGGACGATCGCTCCTACGCTTACCGTCCTGCTTGCAAGAAAATATTCTTTTTCCCGCTCTGAATATCCTGCATCAATGCACATGACGTCATAGGTGTAAACCTATCAAAAACGAATTTTGCAAGCTGACTGGGATTCTAAGGATTTTGATATGAAAAATCAGCGGGAAGTATCGAGAGTAAATCGTAGAATCAATAATGCTTACAGACTATTTGACAACGATTGTCACAATAGTTTCGGGGACGAGAGAACGATA
>CAIVZM010000040.1 GCA_903910385.1 uncultured Armatimonadota bacterium | reverse complement strand
GTGCGGTTTTCTGTGGAATCTGGCGGCGGGACTGATTGCGTATTGCCACCAGCCTACGAAGCCGTCGCTGCACCTGCGAGACGTGGGAGCATTGACCCAACCTTAACCCGAACTCACGTTAAATTAGAAATCGAAGATAAGAAACCCAATCCAGACGCCACATATGTGAAGGTGACTGCGTTACTCAAGAAAGCTTTAGAGGAAGCCAACGTTGCAAATCCTACACCCATTCAAAATCGCATAACGGGAGATGCCTTCGTTATTGCCGCAAATTATCCCAAACTGTCCGGTCATGCTATACCGGGAACTATAGATGATACCCTTTTGAAAATGGGACTTGAGTTAATCGCCTCAGGGGCGGGACAGTCCAAAGACAGGGCGGCTACATGGTACTGGATCGCCATAAATCAAAAAGAAATGACTTCCGAACAGACCATTTTAGCATTACAAATGGCGGCAAAATACGACAGGACAAATGCGTTATATGACTACGCTTACGCGGCGGCTCGGGTCGGGATAGCGATATCCAGTGAGAAAAAATCAACGGTAATTGAAGATGCGTTTTTATCCATACGAACCGGGAACGCCAAACCATCTCTGAAACCTGTTGCCTACTCTATCGCTGTCCCAACGCCTCTCCGATGGGCATTCGTAAATTATCCGCTTAACGATCTAACGACCTCAACTGCTTTGTCGCTTCTTTTCGAGAATTATTGCGATGAGCAATTACGAAGCGGTAAGCCAGAGGATGCATTTCAACGCACGAAAGAATGGTCAGAGTATGGTCTCAAGTTCTATCGCCCCGCATTGGATGAATCATTTACGCAAACAGAGCGCGAGCGTTGTCAAGCGACAGGGCGCCTTTTGTTGGCGGGAGTTGGAGGGTTCATCGGGCGTGCGAAACTTGGCGGTACGCTATCCGCCAATTTAGGGGAACTTGAATACACGCTAAATTTCGCTCCTCCGCCAATGAAACGCCTGCTCAGAGAAAAGGGAATGCTTCATGACTCCCTTCCGTAACCCACCATCAACGGATGAGTTTGTAGTATCGCTCCTATCAGTACTGAAAGGTTAGGTTGTTTTGTATCGTTTCCAGCATTCCCCTAACTGCGCCAGGACGCCGGCCGAAGCCATTTCCCGGATTTTCGCCTGCAGTTTCTTGCCAATATGCCATGCCTCACGGAACGGCAGCTTCTTTTTCGCGCTTTCCGCAAGGATTTCTCGGGCGTCATTTCGATAGCCCATCATCGCCCACGCTCCGCGCTCATAGGCGGCGGTCATGCCCTTCGGCATATTTTCACAATTGTTGACAGGGAAAAGAACGCTTGAAAAGGCTCAGGGAGCGGGTCAGTTACCGCGATAAGGGGCGACTGGATCGGCGGGCGGCGCCGAGGGTGTGGGCTTCTGACGGCGGGGACGGCGCGGTGGTTCGGAGAAAGATGGCGGCGGTTTACGTATCCCGGCGTACACCAGATACCAGTCGACGATTGAGCTTCCGAACAGCATGACAATAATCGCGCCCGCCGCCATAAACGGGACGAACGGAACGCCATAGCGCAAACTTCGACCATTGACGCGAGTGAAAATGATGCCGACTATCGCGCCTGTCAGGGTGGCGAAAAACAGGGAAAGCAATGCGAGACCGGGACCCAGCATCGCCCCAATCGCCAGCGCCAGATTAACATCGCCGCGACCCATCCCACCGTGCCTTCCGCTTTCTGTCTCGCGAGCGAACTGATTGGCTTCTTCTTCCGGCGTCAACGCTGCGGGCAGGACGCCACCCGTATCGGATTCCTCCAGTATTGGTTCCGAGATAGCCGTCTCTTCCGCTACCGGTCGCGTTTCGTAGGCGTTCTCCATTCCCAGATCGTCCGCCGAGAAAAAGCGACGAAAAACGTCGACAAACCCTTCACCGGGGCGACGTGTGATTGCGGCGAACGCCAGCAGAGGAAAAACAAACGCCAGAGCTCCCCAAAACCCAGCTGGAACCGCCAGCAGGATCGCCGCCAGAAGGCTGGTAACTCCCGGAGAAAACCGCAACCGTGGTGGCGGACCCTGACGCGCCTCTTCCGCTTCCACCTCTGCCAGCATTCGGGTTTCTTCGGCTCTTTCTTCCTCGCTCTTCAAATCTTCCGGCAAATCCTCGAACGTCAGGAATCGCCGCGTCGCCGATCCGATGGATTCTCGCGTGCCCTTTGCATAGTAGAGAAACCCGGCATAGGAAACCAGAAATAACGCTGATCCATAGACGATAGCGCCGGGGATCGCACGGGGAAGATAGCGAAAGTACGCGTAGTGGGGGGCCTGTTCACGGAATACCCAGTCTCCAGCAAGGAATGCCAGGGTCAGACAGGCGATATCACGCCCCAGACCAAGAATGAACCCTACCACGTTCAATTCGGTGGGCGCGATAAAGTGATCCAGGTCGATGAAAACCATCGCTATCAGGATAGAACCGAACACCGCCTGAAAAACATAGTCCACCCAGGTAATCGGCGGCACAGCGGAAACCCGGTGGAACAGGGCGACCCAGAGGCAAGCGGTCAGAAGCTCGACCGTAAAATACCGCCATGAAATCGGTCGGGCGCAATACGCGCATCGCCCTCGTAGAAACAGAAAACCGAACAGCGGAACATTATGGTACCAGGCAAGATAACTCCGGCAATTGGGGCAATAAGACTTCGTCCCGGTCATTCCGCCAATCGGCTTACCCAGCGGCAACCGGTAAATGACTACATTGAGAAAGGAACCGACAATGGCTCCATACATAAACGTAATGGCGTACCACAGCCATTCCATAAGTGCGGGTAGATAGGGGGAATCTTCCATAAGAGAGGCAAGCGACGGCAGGAAGCAGGGTTAATGCGGAAAGGAGAGGGGGTAAAATCCCCCTCTCTGTATGCCTTAGTGTCTACCGACTACTGTCTGAACTTTATTCTTTTTCGTCGCCGCCGCCACCGGAGAGACCGTTGATCAGGTTGACCAGCGGAAGGAACATGGCAATGACGATGAAGCCGACCGTGAAGCCGAGGAAGATGATTAGAATTGGCTCGATCGCCGCTGTCAGCGATGCGATAGCCGCATCCACTTCGCCGTCATAGAAGTCGGCGATCTTCGACAGCATGGTATCGAGAGAACCGGATTCCTGACCGATAGCGATCATTTGAACGACCATTGGGGGGAACATCTTCGATTTACGCAGAGGTTCGGAAATAACATCGCCTTCTCGGACTCGGGCGCGGGCATCCAGAATAGCATCGCTGATGATCTCATTTGAAACGACGCCCGCGACGGTTTCCAGCGCCGAGAGAATCGGAACGCCGGAAGCCAGCAATGTGGAAAGCGTTCGCGCAAAACGCGCCAGCGCAACCTTATGGTTGAGTTTGCCGAAGACCGGCACTTTCAGAACAAATCTGTCATAGACGCGCCTCCCGAACTTGGTACGGGTGAACATCTTGAACGCGATGTAAAAGACAACGACACCGAGCGCAAAGAGGTAGAACTTCGTCACCATAAAGTTCGAGAAGTCCACGAGCATCTGGGTCATCCAAGGGAGTTCCTTGAGGCCTAACTCCTTGAACATCTTGGCGAATTCCGGAATAATCTTGAGAGTCAGGAACATGACGATACCGAGGGCTGCGACCGCAACCAGAACCGGGTAGGTCAGGGCGGCCTTTACTTTTCGTCGTAGTTCAACGTCCTTCTCAAGGAAGGTGGAAAGTCGTTGGAGGGATTCCTCCAGAACGCCGCCGACCTCTCCTGCACGAATCAGACCGACAAACAGGTTGGAAAAGACGGTCGGATACTTGCCCATCGCCTTGGAAAGTGAGTTACCGGATTCGACCTCATAGCGTAAGTCGGCGATGATGCGGCGTAGCTTGGGATTCTGCGTTTGCTCGGAAAGGACGTCTAGCGAACGCACCAGCGTTACGCCAGCGTCAATCATGGTGGAAAACTGTCGGCAGAAAATCGAGAGATCCGCCAGTTTGACCTTCTGGAATCGATCCAGAAAATTAGGCTGGTAAGGACCGGACACCTTCTGTTGACTTGCAGGTTTCGCCTTGGCGGGCGCGACTTTCTGGACAGTCATTCCCTGTTCAACGAGGCGCTGTCGCATTTCCGAAGCGTTGGTCGCTTCCTGCGTTCCGGTAATTGTTTTGCCGTCGGTCGTCTTGACCGTAAAAGCGAATGTGGGCATACCCGCACAACCTTCCGTCTTTGTGAATGCAGTCTAATTCTGTAAAGAAAACGCGAAATCAGACCGCATCGTTACGGTTTCCTCGCGCAAATTCCTGAATAATTTTATGACTATTATAAGCGGCGGCGTCCCCAATGTCAACGCGGTCGCCCCGACCCATATTATCGAGACGTTCCGAGCCTTTCGGGAGTTCCGTCGCGCCGAAAGAATGTAGGAATACTACTTATACTATAAATACTGTGATTTACACCTTGGTCTGATGCCACTTGCCCTGACGGAATATGTAGACTACCATGACGCCCTGAATAATGGTGGAAATAGACATCGCCCACCATGCTCCAATTGGTCCATACCAGTTTAAGAGAAGCCAGGAGAGTGGAAGTCGGATGACCGCCATCGAAATAACGGTAATTGCCGTTGGACTGACCGTCTCTCCGGCTCCCTGTAACGCTCCCGTCAACACCATGCCCAGAGCCAGAAACGCTTCCGAGTAAACGGCGATATGCAGGTAAGCGGCTGTCAGGCGAATCGTTTCCTCTATTTGCGCCGCCTGATGGGCGGTTTCGCCGGGAACATGCTTGATAAAAAAGCGGGCGAATTCCTCGCCGAATACCGCGAACAGGAGGCCCATGAGCGTCATGACAACCACTGCTTGCAGGGTTGCCGCCCATGCCCCGGCGTTTGCCCGATCCGGTCGGCCTGCTCCAAGGTTTTGTCCGACGAACGCCGATGCCGCAATCGCGTAGCCAAACCCCGGCATGAAGGCGATAGACTCCGAGCGAAGGCCGATTCCCAGAGCGGCGACCGCCGCCGCTCCCGCTCCGCTCCGTGCCAGCAGGGCTTGAAACGCCAGCATCGAGCCGACGCGAATCAATTGTTGCGCCGATGCCGGAATGCCGATCCGGGCGATACGCTTCGCCCATTCCCAGTCCAACTCCCATCCGCCGCGTAGAGCGTCCGCCAGCGGCGTCTTCGGTAAGAAAGCGAGGTATAAAATGGTCGCTATCAGCTGGGAAATCGCCAGCGCCGTCGCGCCTCCCGCCAATCCGAGTTTCGGAAAGCCGAAGTGACCGAAGATCAACAGATAGTTGAAAGCGGCATGAACGATATTCGCCAGTAGCGATACCCAGAACGGGCGTGCTGTATCCCCAAGACCCCGGAAGGCGCCGTTGAGAATCAGCATCATAAACAGAAAAGGCATTCCGATTATGGTCACTGCCAGATAACGGGACGCTTGTTGCAGTGCATCATCACCCAACCCGAGCGCTGACAAAAGAGGGATTCGCAGAAAGAACATCGGAATGCCCAGCGCCACAGAGATCAGTACCGAAAGAATAATCGATTGCCGTGTCGCGGTTACCGCATCTGCATCCGCTTTTTCCCCAATGAACCGGGCTACCAGAGCGGTAGTGCCGACCGAGACCGCCATCGCCGCCGCCATAAGGGCGAACATGAGAGAGCCGGAGACCGTAATCGCCGCTACCGCTTCCGTGCCGAGCGATCCCACGAAAAACGTGTCCAGCAACCCGTTGGTGGTCTGCAACAACATGGTCGCCACCGAAGGTACAGCGACAGCGATCACCCCCCGTTGAATGTTTCCTTCAGTAATCAGGGAACGGTGGGCGTCAGCTTTGGCTTTTCGGGCGGCGCGTTTGGGATCTTTTTGCTGAGACGCTACATCGTCGGCGTCGCGGGATAAGGTGGGGGCGGTCACAAGGTCATTTCTCCAGAAGGCTTTAAAAGCCATAAGAGTATACCCTGTCAAACCTGCCCTTCCTTATAGTGTATGCAGGAATCGCCGATACACACAAGGATATGTTTGTGATATCCACCCTGCTCAGAGTCCGCCCCAATCCCGTGCCGAAGCGTTTTTTTCGAAAAGGTTTGATATCCGCCATATTTTCGCCTTTATAAGACAAGAATTTACTCAATCAAGAAGCGGAATCGATACCGCAGTGTTCGACCGTTTTCTTGCGAACAGTAATTTTATCGAAGGGAATGACAGCAAGAAGTGTCGGCGAGACGGTACACTGACACTATGTCCGATTTGCTTGTTCCCCTCTATAAACTTCCTTCCGCTCAGGAAAAAATTGCGGCGTTGCGGGAGAAGGGGGTTGTTATTCGTCGTGCGTATCCGTTCGATCTTTCGCGGACGCGCCGTTTTATCGCCCGAAACTTCGCTGAATCCTGGGCGGATGAGGCGGAAGCCGGGTTTTCGCGTCAACCCATCACCTGCTGGATCGCTGTCAAGGAAAAGCGTGTCATCGGTTTCGCTTGTGTCGAAGCGACTGCTAAGGGCTTCTTTGGTCCCACCGGAGTGGATGCCACCGAGCGCAGGCAGGGAATTGGCGAGGCGCTCCTTCTTGCTTCGCTTCAGGGTCTGAAGGAATCGGGTTACGCTTACGCCATCATTGGCGCGGCGGGGCCGGTCGATTTTTATGTCAAGTCGGTCGCAGCGATCGTTATCCCGGACTCAACGCCCGGGATCTATGTCGATTTGCTGGGGCCAGATGGCGCGGAAAATTCTTAAAAGAGCCGCACCCAGATTTACCGGTCTTTGATGCGAAGAACAGTCAGCGACCAGCGAGGGAAGGTATGGGAGAACGTCGGTGCAATGCCCTCCCGCTTCGAGGTGACCACCGGGACATTCTTCGGATTTTCCAGCGTGTTCTCGGCGTCTGGGTTCGACGCTGTCAGGATCGTGACCTGCGCCTGCGATGCCAGATTTCTGGTTCCCCGCAGGTTGATCGCCGTTTCAATGGCATTGTCGGAGAAGTTGACCACCTTGACGATGATTTCATCGCCTTTTTGCGAGCGTCCCGCAATCGCATGGAGAGGTTGCGGCGCATCCCGGAAATCATGGATCAATACGCCGTCCAGATAGCACCTGATATGGTCGCCAGACAGTTCGATACGGATATCGTACCAGCGATTACTCTCGATTTTGCCGGGGACGGAGGGCGTTATCACACTCTTACCGCCATTTTCGCTTTTTTCAATGGCATGGCGGGTATTGTTCCAGCCTCCGATGTTCCACCAGTACCAGTTTTTATCGTCTTTACCGCGAAACAGGATCAGAAATCCTTCGGCTCCCCCCTGCTTCCGCGCTTTTAAAGAGACCGTATAATCCTGCCACTTTTCATAGCCACCGGAAAGGATAAGGCGTCGGTTTTCCTCCGCGTCACTCTGGCGGACAATGCCATTTTCCGCTTTCCAGTCTCCCTGAAGCTTCCGCCATCCCGCGAGGTTATCGGTGACAGCGACATTCTGAACTGGTTTTCCGCTTTGCAGGATTTGAATATCTTTGAATTCCGCCTGTGTTCGCCACGTTCCCAGTCCGATATAACCGGTCGCAGGCATCAGCGTTTCCGGTTCTGGAATGGTCACCACGGTGGAGAGCAATGCTCCCGGTCGATTCTGCGCGAACAACAATTGCGCCGTGTAGGATGGCGTTCCAAAGGCGCGGTGGTTGTCGAATACAATAGCGTCTGGATTCCAGGCGCGATCGTTGACATTCACAAATAGGGGCGCGTAAGACGACATGATTACATGGTCGGAGTTCCGCTCCATACCGATCATGTAAGCCGACTCGCCGAGAGCCGCTTTCAGGTTGCCCAACCCGACACCTTCCGTTGCGGCGTATTCGCCCATATAGATTTTGGGACCTTTACGATCATAGCGGTCATAACGCCCGGTCTGGGAAGCGAAATGCTGCGGCGAGGAATAATCATGCTCATCGATGATATCCGCCGGGCGCAATGTCGTCGGTTCGTTCGCAATGAGCCGCATAGAGGGATAACGCTTTTTGATGGCGTCATAGAAAAGCGCATAGCGCTCCTGATATGCCGGGCCGCCATTCTCGTTACCGATCTCCATGTATTTGAGATTAAACGGGCGGGAGTGTCCGTTTTTGGCGCGTAGGGCGCCCCATGGGCTTGTCGTTGGTCCGTTTGCGTATTCGATTGCGTCCAGAGCGTCCTGCACGAATTCCTGCGTTTTCTCCAGCGATACCGGTCCGGCATGGGACATCCCGACATTGACCACAAAGAGCGGTTCTGCACGGATATCCTCACAGAAAAGCAGGTATTCGTGATACCCAAGACCATCCGAACTGCGATACCCCCACAGATTGGAATGACCGGGACGTTGGGCGATAGGTCCGATGGATTTCTTCCAGCGGAACGCGTTTTCAATACGGTCGCCTTCACAGAAACATCCGCCGGGAAAGCGTACAAACGCCGGTTGCAAATCTGCGACCATTTGCGCCAGATCGGCGCGTAGCCCGTTGCGCCGTTTCTTGAACGTGTCCGCCGGAAAAAGAGAGACAGTATCGATCCAGTACGTTCCTTTAGCAGGGGCGATCACGGCGAGGCGTGCATTCGTGGAATCCCTGTCTGATTTGAACGCTCCTTCAAACTCTTCCCACTTTTCGCCCAGATTACGGATTTCCCGTTGCGCGATCACGGAACTATCCGGAGCGACCAGCGCCACAATCAAGCGGTCGCCCGACCCCGCAAGACGGCGTGCGTGAAGCGCGAAACGGTATTCTTTGCCCTTTTGGAGTGCGATCCCCCAGTATCCGGTATTGGCGACTCCCACGCCGCTCTGTCCGGGATCCGTCACTTCCATCCGTAAAGATGTCGGGTTTTCATCGTTGAGGGGTTGGGAGCGATCCAGAGTGATTTTCGTCTGCCCACTTTTTAATATCAGGGGAGACCAGGCGAGAAGGGTATCCGGTCTGTCTTCAAAAGAGCGATTTTGTATCAACTCGGCGTACAACCCACCGTCACCTGCATGATTGATTTCTTCAAAAAATACGCCATAGAGAAGCGGACTGATCGCGCCCAGAGACTTTTCCGCATCCACTGTAATGCTTGCCTGAGCCGGAGGCGCGGCATAAACGGGATTTGTGCCGGAAAAAGAGAGAAGCATAAAGAAAAGAGAAAGCAGAGCGTACTTAGCGGAGGTTCGTTTCATAAAAAGGTCAATTCCTGAAGTCAAGATTAGAATTTTCTGTATTTGTTTCCTGCTTCGTTCCGGGAATCATCCTTCGATCAGTTGAATTATCCTGTATTCGCATTAAGAATATTAAGTGGATGTCGGAACTGAAGGCTACCCTCGAACCGGTGCATCTACGCTGTGAAAGTTGACGTCTCATTCGGTCGATGTTGACCCAGGAAAAGCCAGAATCGTCCGTATGGCGAACTACTTGTTAAGGACACACTTTAAGGACACACTCACAAGAACGGCGTAATGACACTATTCTGGGTGATATTTGGTACAATAAAACGTGTCTTCTAAAAAAGAACGTGACGAACTGGGGTTTATTCCGCACTGGCCGGGACAACCGGAAGCGATCAATGCCGATTCCTTCGATGAGGACGCTCTGGAATCTCCGGTTCCCGTTCTGGTCGAGTTCTGGGCGGCGCGATGCGCTCCCTGCCGCCGATTGGCTCCGGAATTGGCGCAATTGGCGAAAGAAACAGGATCGTCGGCACGTATATTCACTCTGGATGTCGATGCCGAACCGGAGGCCGCCGCCCGATTCGGAGTGCATGCCGTTCCCGCCGTATTACTCTTTGTCGATGGAGTGGAATGGTCCCGTCGTTACGGTGTCCTGACGGCGCAGGAGTTGCGCGAACTTCTGCCGGAATAATGCTCGCTCCGATAAGGTCGGATCAGAAAACGACAGACCTTGTCTATCCATCCTCGATCCTGCCGGTAACGAAATTCTTCTCGAAAACCTGAGGTATACTGACGCCATGCCAAAAATCTACTGGAGTGATGTCGAAGATATCGCCATCGCTCTTTCCGAACGTTTTCCCGACACCGACCCATTGACCGTCCGCTTTACCGATCTGCATCAATGGGTGACGGAAGTGGAAGACTTCACCGATGACCCCGCCGCCAGCAATGAAGGGAAGTTGGAAGCCATACAAATGGCATGGCTGGAAGAATATAAAGATACGCACCGGTAACCCGCCATGAGTCAAGGCTCCGGTAGAGTCGCTGCCGGATTCGATGTCGCTTCTCGCCTGATACAATAACCCATGCCAACAATACGACAGGCGCGGGTCGGCGAAATGATAAAGCGCGACCTGAGCGAAATTATTCAAAAAGAAATGCGGGATCCCCGGCTTTCACTGGTGACGGTGACGGATGTGGATGTGGCGCGGGATTTTAGCATCGCGAAAGTCTTCATCTCCGCTGTCGGAAACCCGGAAGAAAAAGCGGCGGCTCTGAAAGCGTTGCAGGGGGCGTCCGGGTTTTTACGGGGGCATCTGGGGCGAATGCTGGAATTACGCACCGTTCCCGTGCTGGTTTTTCGCTACGATACCGGTATTGAGCGAGGAGCGCGGATGTATGAACTCCTGCGTTCTGAAGAAGCCGCAATTGCGGAAGACCTGACCCCGGAGAGCGAAGAGGAAGCCGGAAAGTATGCTCCGGAACGATCCACGGACGAGGACGCTGCGTGAGTTACGCCGTCGCGCCGGTAGTTCGGGAAGGAACGACAGAGGCTATCACCGCAATTAAAGCGGCATCCTCTATCGTTCTCGCCTGCCACATCAACCCGGATGGCGATGCCATCGGCTCTTTGCTTGCCCTGGGTCTCGCCCTGCAAGCGTTACATAAAGAAATCGTCTTGCTCTCCTCCGATGGCGTTCCGCCGACGCTGGCATTCCTTCCGGGAAGCGAACGCATCGTTACCTCGACGGAAAAACGTGGCTTCGATCTTGCTATTGTCGTCGATTCCGGTGAACTCAAGCGAGTGGGGACAGCGGAGGAGACGATTCTTTCCGCCGGTTCTGTGGTAAATATCGATCATCATGTCGTCGGCAATGTCTTCGGCGATGTGCGTCTGCTCGACGGCGCCGCCGCCGCGACCTGCGAGATACTCTATGACCTGATAACCGCTCTCGGAGTCGAGATCGAGAGCGCAATCGCGGAAAACCTGCTTTGCGGCATTCAAACCGACACCGGGAACTTCCGTTATCTCAATGTGACCCCGCACACTATGTTGCTGGCGGCGGATCTGATTTCACGCGGGGCGATTCCAGACCGTATTGCGGAAAATGTCTTCGAGAACCGACCCTTCGCCGCACAAAAACTTCTGGGTTGCGCTCTGGAATCGCTTCAGGTCAATGCGGATGGATGTGTGGCATGGGCTATTGTCACCCGGGAGGACTTCGCTCGTTGCGGCGCGACCGACACGATGACGGACGGTTTTATCAGTCAGGTGCGCTCGGTACGCGGCGTCGAAATCGCCCTTCTGTTACGGCAAATGGATTCCGGCAAAATCCGTGTCAGTTTGCGGTCTTGCCCGCCGTTTGATGTCTCGCGCATTGCGGCGCAGTTCGGCGGCGGGGGACACCGTCTTGCCTCCGGTTGCACACTGGAAGGCGATATCAATGTGGCGGTGCAGGTTCTGGTTGCGGCAGCGCAGGAAGAACTGGCGCGATCCAACGCGAAGTGAATGTACGCTCCTCCGCCTACAAGTTTTTCAGACGTCCCTGACGGTATAAAGGACTGATGCCAGACGGATTTCTCAATATTCACAAAGAGCCCGGAATGACCAGTTTCGATGTCGTCGCTCGTGTGCGGCGCATCCTGAAAACGAAACGGGCGGGTCATGCCGGGACACTGGACCCGGACGCTACCGGCGTCCTTGTGGTCGCCGTCGGGTCTGCGACCCGCTTGTTGCCCTACCTCCCGACCGAACCGAAAATATATGCCGCCCGCATCGCCTTCGGCGTAGCGACCGATACGGAGGACGCCAGCGGCGTTATCACCGCTCAGGCGGACGCTTCCACTCTCACTCTGGACGCTTTGAACTCCGTTCTTCCCCGGTTTATCGGACAGATCGAACAAATTCCGCCGATGGTCAGCGCCGTCCATCATCAGGGACGTCGCCTGTACGAACTGGCGCGGGAGGGGATCACGGTCGAGCGGGCGCCACGCGCTATCACGATCCATTCCCTGCAAGCGAGTGACTTCGTTCCCGGCGAACGCGCCGAAGCGGCGTTACGCGTGGTCTGCGGCGGCGGCGCTTATATCCGGACGCTTTGCTTCGATATCGGAGTCGCCCTGAATCTTCCCGCACACATGAAAAGCCTGATCCGTGAGGCGGTTGGTCCCTTTCATCTCTCCCATGCTCTTACTCTCGATGCCCTTGTCGAACGCGGCGAAGGAGCGCTGGAATCCATGGAGAAAGCGTTGCCATTTACCGTAATTACCGTTTCGGACAGCGATTACGAAAACCTCCGTCTGGGCAAAGCGATTCCCTTCCCAATCTCGGCGGGAGAAATTACTTCTGGCGCGGATATCACAAGGGATCCGAATGATCCCTTGCTGGCGATCTACAGTCTGCTTCATCGGGAACGCCTTCTCGCCCTCGCGCGTCATAACGACGGAATTCTACAACCATTCAAGGTATTTGTGGGAGGTGATAGTTAGGTGAACGCGGTGTATAAACAACTAACGGAGGCTACTGGACTACCTCCTCTCGCTCTGGCGCTGGGGGTCTTTGACGGCGTCCATCTGGGACACCGCGCTCTGCTGAACGCCGCTGTCGAAGAAGCGATGCGACTGGACGCCATTCCCGCCGCTCTGACTTTTGATCCTCATCCTGCCCGTGCGCTATCGCCCGCCCGCGCCCCTTTGTTGCTCGGGACGCTACCGGAGAGAATAGAATCGCTTCGTGCGTGTGGCGTGCAGGAAGTTCTGGTCGCCGCCTTTGATCGGGAGATGGCGGCGCAGACGCCTGAAATTTTCATCCAGCAGGTTTTGATCGGGCGTCTGAATACGAAGGCGATTATCATCGGCGAGGATTTCCGCTTCGGTTGTGACCGTAAGGGGGACGTCGCCTATCTCCGCGCCGCCGGGGAACGTTTCGGGTTTGAGGTTCGCGCCCTGTCGCCTGTCTTTGTCGGCGGGGTTCCGGCGCGTTCGACCACCATCCGTCAAATGCTGTCCGGCGGGCAGGTCGCAGAGGCGTCCCGATTGCTGGGAAGGGATTATTCTCTGCGCGGTGAGGTGGTGCATGGGCGGAAGTTAGGACGAACGCTGGGCTTCCCGACCGCCAATATCGCCCGCGATCCGCAAATTCTGGTTCCGGCGGATGGCGTCTATGCGGGGTATGCGACTCTGGAAAACGGCGCCCGTTATCGTACCGCGATCAGTGTCGGCACAAATCCTACGGTCGCCCTCACCGATTCGCCTCGCACGGTCGAAGCCTATTTGATGGATGGTTTCGACGGTGACCTATACGGTCAGATTCTGGATATCTCCTTCGCCCATTTCCTGCGTCCCACTCTGAAATTCGACGGTCTGGACGCATTAATAACGCAAATGCGCCTGGATGTCCGTGAAGCGGAGTCCCTCCTTGACAGTTGATTGCCGGTAAGATAAACTACGCAGGTCATTATAAGACTCGGGCGGTTAGTCGAGTGGTTAAGATGCCTCCCTTTCACGGAGGAGACCAGGGGTTCGATCCCCCTACCGCCTACTGTGCCACTATCAATAAGCGTTAATTAATAGTGGTAATCTCTCAATAGTTGTGCGTTTTTTCGCGCTCCAGACACACACTGGAGCGCAAAATGAGAAAAATAGACTCCTCCTTTAAGCAAACGACGGGGCAATCCGCCGCCGTTGAAACGCGTCAACTGAAAAACCTTTGCGAAAATTGGCACCTCGCCGGAGACATTGCACGTCACTCCCCCCGCACCCTTGGCAGCCGTCGCGAACTCTTGGATAAATTGATCTGGTTTCTCCAAGACCGCAAAATCGAAACGTGCGATGTTCATGCACTGCGGCGTTTCTTTCAACATGTCACCCATGGGCATAAGGAACCCAACGGACGTTGGGGAAATCCCCGGAACCGCAAACCCACCAGTCCCGGTACATCCGCAACCTATGATCGGATTCTTCGCGCCTTTTTCAACTGGCTTATTAACCAGGAAGACATCGAGGTGTCTCCGATGGCGAAGATCCCCAAGCCGCAAGACCGCCCCGACCAGGTACAACCCTTTTCGGACGATCATCTGCTACACCTGATCGCGCAGTCGCGGAAAACAACTCACCCACGTCGGGATGAGGCGATAATCCTGCTTCTCCTGGATACCGGACTACGAGCGTCCGAGTTGTGTGGACTGAGCGTTTGTGACCTAGACCTGCAAGAGCAGTGCATCACCGTACGGCACGGAAAGGGCGATAAGGTGCGGAATGTCCCTATCTCCTCCCCAACCCGCAAGGCGTTGTATCACTACCTCAACGAGAGGGAGAGCGAACCAGGAGAAGCGCTATTTCTGTCAGACCGCGGGCACGCGGCGGGGGATGGGTTGACACGAATCGGCCTGATGCGCCTGATTAATCGCTTATGCCATTCGGCAGGTATCCAAGGCGTCCGTTGCAGTCCCCACACGCTTCGTCACAGTTTTGCCCTCGGTTTTCTGAAGAACGGCGGAAACCAATTCAGCCTGATGGCGCTACTGGGACATACCAGCCTGGCTATGACCAGTCGTTACGTAGCGCTTTCACAGGCGGATGTTGCAAGGCAGCATCGCCACTACTCCCCGGTCGCCAATCTACGAGCGTCCAGCGCTGGCAAGAGAACCGGGAAGTAGGTTTCAGGGGCAACGACGCCCCTGCGCCTATCCCTCGATTTCCCTTCTCTTTCTTGCATGTCATGCTTTGCTCCTTCGCATTTCCGGGTATGCCGCTCTCACGACAGTATACGGCTAATTTATATTTACTTTCATACGGGCTGATAGTCCAATCTAAGGGGGGGCGAAGTTATGAGTAATGTCGAGAAACGAATCTTGGAGGCGTTAGACATTGTCAAGGGGCAAATCCGTTTGGCTCAGAACCGTTTTTCACAGCCCATTGCAGAGACTGAGGACGAGGCGTGGGAAATTATTCGAGAGTGGTGTGAAGTATTGGATGCCAAAAGAGGCGACTGCGCCGGTGAGTTACAGGAAAGGTTTGGATGGAACGCCTATGAAAGGCGTTGGATGGGCCGGGCGAGATTACCCAAGGCGAAGGAACTTATTAAAGATCTCCTAGCGCTTAACTTTGACTTCTGCAATGCAGACGCTACTTTACAGTACATCAGCGACACAATGGAGGCGCACGTCGTCCAACGTCAATCGATGACGCCGGAGCAGAGAGCCTTATCATTTCGTCACATGCAAGCGATTCTTCAGAAAACAATAAATCAAAGAATTATCGACACCATGGCCGCCGAGACGTTCAACTTATTTTCGGTAGTAGGAGATAGGGAAGGGGCGTTTGACCTGCTGGCGGCGCTTGCCGCCGATGGGTTCAAGATTTCGGCCGAAAGAAGAGAGAGCCTGTTTAGTGAGTTTGGCGAGGCGGGCGATGGCCAGGGAGATGCAAAGCATCGCTTGTTCCGTGGAATGAGCGGCGAACTGCCTATATCGTTCGGGCCTAACGGAATCCCTGTTCTTGTCGGGGAAGACGCTTTGTCCGCCGAAAAGCTTCTTCAAAAGAAGGCCGACGCTTTCCTTGCGCACGAAACCAGGCGGCGAGCGGAAACCGGTCGCCTCGAGCCAACCGACTTGGAGGACATGGTTCCAGTCGGAGAATCGCCGTCACGCAGAGGTATAGACCTGACCTCGGAGGCAGCGCTTTCCGCCGCCAGCGTGGACGAAATAACGGCGTTGGCGCAGAAGGTAGGGTTATCAAGACAACAGAAACAAATTTTTGAGGCGCTCGTACAGTCGCCGGAAGCATCGAATGCTAAAATCGCCGCTATCTTAGGAGTCGCCGAAAATACGGTCAGTGTTCAGAAGCAA
Source organism: uncultured Armatimonadota bacterium (assembly GCA_903910385.1). Taxonomy (GTDB): domain Bacteria; phylum Armatimonadota; class Armatimonadia; order Armatimonadales; family Armatimonadaceae; genus CAIVZM01. The sequence continues at coordinate 22,248 of CAIVZM010000040.1, read as the reverse complement.
CGCATGAGGAAAAAGATTAACTTATACCTAACTGTGTAGAAATAAGCGACATAGTTTCCATGAAATCAACTATTTCCGTTCCAAACCCAGCTATAGTTCGAGTTCCGATGCCACGTCTGTTGGCTCGGATCATACCGCGTTTGGCTCGCTTGCAAAGTGAGAATCACCGCGTCGAGTTCCTATTTCCTCTCCTAAGGAGTCTTGCCTCCTGATGAAGAATGTCCCCGTGTCAGATTGTAATAGTCCCGCCACTCGGAGAGGGACTGAACCAATATCTCGACTGGTTGGGAGTTGTCGACGGTGGCCCAGAACTCTACACGATCTGTCTGCTGGGAACGCTCCACCTTGCCGTTCAGATGCGGCGAACGAGGACGGTTCGGACGGAACTTGATCTTGCGCTCTCGTAGCGTTCTCGGGAATGCCTCCCCATAAACTCTGACCCAAGCTCGCACCTGCTCTGGCGGGTACCCGGATTCTCTCAACGGGGAAAGAGAACGGTTTGAGGACATGCTCTTTGACGAAAGCTACCGCACTTGCTGCTTCCGATTAGGAAATAGCGCAAGGACTCTTAACCGAGTACAATCGTCAACAGCGGTGAATTGATAAAGTCCTTTGCTGATCTTACAACTATCGATCTGAACTCTATCTCCAGGAACGGGACGACTGTAACGTTTGGTTGCTCGCACTTTGCGCTATGGTCGCACCGAGGCGGACAGTCTCAGACGATGAAGAAGATGCCAGATGGTAGCTGTCGAGAACTCCATCTGATGCAACCGTTTGAGTTCATTCCGGATGCCTTTAGGACCGAGTTTTCGTTTCCTTCGCAACTGTGCGATGAGATGCTGGCTCTCTGGCGTCACTTTAGAAACAGGCAAGTTCTTGCGTCGTCGGCTGCGGGAGTATAAGCCTTCCTGCCCCCGTACAAAGCGTGGGTCGGGAAATACCACAGCGCAGGCAGGTCTGTCTGGCATCACCGGACTGTTCGTAATGTTTCACCCAGCGAGTCGTGCTCGCAGCACGGCATCTGAATCTTGCAAGTTGTCTATCCTTTCCCTGTTGCGGGTTCGGCAAGAATGCTTACTTTACCTGCCTGCCCGTTGAAATGATGGCGCTGATTCGACCGCTACCCAAGGCGCTATTGACGCTGAGACGACTTCTCATCGTACCCGAAGGACTCAGCGACATTTTTTGCGGATTAGCTCCTCCTACTCTCGGAGTGAGGATCGAATTCCCAAATCAGTGGCGGAATGGGAGGCGTCATAAATTTTCAAAAACGAAAGGCTAAGGCGGTCTCTTCGATTTTCACCTAAATCTAGGGCAAAAAGCATCATTTTCCTCTCGTAAACGTTATATAGATGGCAATTTCCGCAATTACTACAAAAACGCCTCATTTTCGACTGCTAGAAGCGGCTCCTCAGGTTACTTTTCCCATACCGTGTTTAGACTGTTTTGCCTAACCTGGCGGCGATTTGTAGGTTCCGGCGCTACACGAACCACATCGAGCGACGATACAACCAGAGTCGACTGCGGGCGAAACTGCGGGCTTTACGAACCAAATAAGAGACCCACTCGCGTAAGGCGTTATAATGCCTTCCAGCACATTGGTCTGCCCGCCGCCTTTAGGACAAATCCCGTGACGCCCCCTGGCAATCAAGGAAGCGTACGCCTTGTAATCGTCGGTATAAACTTGCTTGCGCCGATACGAAGCCGGAGCGCCTTACCATAACAGGCGGGCAGTACTCAGGTTACGCCTACCGAGAGCGAGGGAGATTATCTGTCCGGTACGGAAACAGACCGCTGTCCAGAGCCAACAAGGGTTCTTCTTGGTCAAGAGGAAGGTCCACATCTCATCGCACTCGAAATCATCGCCTCTTTGGGCAGGGAGGACGGAGTCCGACAGGGGCGGCAGGGCGTCTACGTGTTTTTGAGAACGGTAGGATGGTCTTAGAGTGCGTTCTCATTTGCGTCTAGCTTTTCCTTTTCCCTAAGATGTCGTCTATGGAAAAGCGATATGCTTTTCCTGATGACCAGTAGGAGCGTCTTCAAGGACTTGGTTTGCCCGGATGCGACGGTCATGTTGGGGTGACTGCCAGAGATAATCGGCTTTTCGTGGAGGCGTTCTTGTACCGGTTTCGTGCTGGTGTCCATGATGAGACGTGTGTCATCAGACATGGCGAGATCTGCCGCTGCGCTTTGGTGACTGGCATCGTGTTTACGTTCGCTTCAACCGCTGGAGCAAACAGGGAGTCTGGCTGAACATTTTCACGCAGTTGGTCAAAGCAAGAAGCGGCATCGCATCGAGAACTTCTTCAGCAGGCTCAAAGACTTTCGGAGCATTGCGACACGGTACGAGAAAACAGGTCGCAACTTCCTGGCAGGCGTTCATCTTGCCGCGGCAATGATGTGGCTCCGTTAAGAACTAAGCCACAGCAAATGAGAACACACTCATAGGACGTCAAAAAAACTTTCCCAGTTTTGTTAATGAAATGGGCCTCATCACTGCGTAGCCAGTGGAGGCCCGTTTTTTTATGCCTGATGACCTACCAAAAAGTGAATCGCATCTGCTCGTAGCGCTATACGTAGGCGACCGAATCGAGAACGCCCGACTGCTGGGCGTTACCGCGGCGCCGTACCTCGTTCGGCAGGTGCGAAATGAGTTGCACTGGCAGAGGCGCATACTTGCCGCTTTGCCATGGCTCCCGAAATTCCTCGCGGGAGGGTCATCGCACGAATGACACGGGCTCAAGAGTCGCGGGAACGCGCCAAATTTGCACTGGATATGGCGGCGAAGCGCCTTCGGGTGAAGCCAGACTACCTCCGTCGGTGCGAACGAAACGGATTTCCCTACTGCTTGGCGATACGGGCTGCATCGCTCTACAACTGCCCGATAGACCACTTCCTAAAAAGAAAGGGGAGCGCGGAACAACGCACAGCCTTTTCGTAGACCCCGTTGGGGACGTAACGCATCCCCACACCGACTGTAAGACGGTGTCCCCCTATGAGCAAAATAGGGGGATGCCGTTATGAACCCACAAAGCGGCGGGAAGATATGCCGCTGAAAGGGAGACTGAACTATGAACTCCAATTTGGATACTGTTTTATCGCACCTACCTGACGCCACGCAGCGGGGAAATCACTGGCTAGCCTGTTGCCCCGCACACGATGATAAACAGGCGTCGCTCTCTATCACTGAGGGTGATAAGGGCGTTCTGCTCAAGTGTTTCGCAGGATGCGAAACGGGCGCCATTGTCAGAGCCATGGGAATGACGTTGTCCGACCTTTTCTATTCCTCGGACAGATGCAATGCCGTTTCAAGAACGAAGCGTATTGATGCGACCTATGACTACGTTGACCACAAGGGAACCTTGGTCTATCAGGCAGTTCGATATGTTCCGAAGTCGTTTGCGATGAGGCGCCCCGACCCAATGCGCCCCGGTCAATGGCTATGGGGCATGAAGGACGTTCGGAATGTCCTGTACCGCCTGCCTGCCGTGTTAAAAGCTGTGGCCGAAACACAACGTATTTATCTGGTCGAGGGAGAACGCGACGTGGATAACCTGACGCAGCTTGGTCTTTGTGCCACGACGAACATTGGCGGCGCCGGGAAATGGAAGTCGGAGTATACGGGGGCGCTTCGCGGCGCTCATGTTATTGTCATACCGGATAATGACGCCGCAGGCGAGAAGCATTTGGCGACCGTTGGCGCGGCGCTCCGTCCCGTTGTGGCGTCCGTGAAAACGTTGCGGTTGCCCAACTTACCGCCTAAAGGGGACGTGTCTGATTGGCTCGCGTCCGGCGGAACCGTGCAAGAGCTCGAACGCCTCGCCGACGCAGCCCCCGATTTCGTGGAGATGGCAGGCACGGAAAAGATGGCGTCCGCTCCTGTGGGCGGCGTTCGTCTTGTCACCCTCGCTGACGTGGAGCAGGAGGTTGTCGAGTGGCTGTGGAGCGGACGTATCCCGTTCGGGGCTATTAGCATTTTTGAGGGCAATCCAGGCGAAGGCAAATCAACGCTTGCCCTGACTGTTGCGTCATACCTCTCAACGGGACGTAGTCTGCCGGGGAATAATATCTCCATCGCACCTTCTGACGTTCTGCTCCTAACTCCCGAAGATAGGGCAGGCGTCACCATTCGGCCTCGTCTCGAAGCGGCAGGGGCGGATTTGAACCGCATCCACATACCAGAGTTCGATGAGGCGCTTTCTGACGGAACGCTCTATAAGCGCCCGCCAACCATCCCCGATGACCTGCCCGCGCTACGGGGGATAATACAGGAGCGAGGCGTACGCCTAATTATCGTCGACCCCCTGAGCGCCGTATTATCCGGCAGTGTCGACGCCCTAAAGGACCAGGATGTCCGTCGCGCTCTGGTTGTCCTATCAACGCTTGCGGAAGAAGCGCAGTGTGCGGTTCTAATTGTCCGCCACCTGACCAAAGGCGGCGGTGCGAATGCAATTTTCCGCGGCGGCGGTTCTATGGGCATCGTCGGGGCCGCTCGTTCCGCCCTGCTGGTCGGTAAAGACCCGGACAACCCGGAGAGACGTATACTGGCCTCGGTTAAGAACAACCTCTCCAAAGAGGCCGCGTCACTCGTATTTCATCTGGAGGACTGCGGGGAAGTGGCGCGAGTCGTCTGGGACGGAGAGTCTTCCCATTCCGCCAACGATGTACTGGCATCCTTCGCCTCGGCGGATAATGGAAGCATGGTTGACGAGGCGGCAGATTTCCTCTCCGACGTTCTCTCGAACGGTCCCGTCTGTGTGAATAGTATCCTGACGGAGGCAAAGAACGCGGCGATAAGTGAAACCACCCTAAACCGGGCAAAGAAGAAACTTGGCGTTGTCTCGGCGAAGGAGGGAATGAAAGGGCCATGGGTTTGGCGCTTGCCCGACAGTGCGATAACACCCAGCCCTGCTCCGAAGGTTGTCAGCGATACACGAAGGGAGTCACCCCATACGGTTGACAGCCTTCGAAAAAATGTGACTGCCTTCGATGACACTGTTTCGATCCCGCCACGAGACGAGTGGATAGACGATAGCGATTCTAATCCGTAGCATTAAAACGGAGGGCGCGTGCGACTATATTGACGCACGCGCCCTCCACTATTGAAGGCTAAGGGGAATCGGGCGCCATGTTTATAGAGACGGAATTTACCCTCTGTCTATGCCCGGTAACGATGGTAGTACGTGAATGAATTATGCTGGAGCGAATTTTCCGGAAACGCCATTATTTCATCATTGGCGACTCTGAAACTAATCATTTCAGGGCGGTTTTGCGTATCTAACACCAGATAATGGTACAGCAACTGGGGATAGGCGTTTCGCTCTATAGCGTTTCCATTGCAGACTTAACGGTATCCATCGGCCGATTTCCATCTCCACCGTGTGGAATCGACCGACTTAACAACGACTCGTTACACTCCCTCATCCGGGGATCGCTCAGTTATCCGATCCGGGAGGAATTTCTTGACCGTCGCCCGTTCCCTGCTTCTGACGCCGACGCATCGCCTCCTGAACGGATTCAGGCAACTCCTCGGTGAAGGCGGTTCTTTAATCGACAAGACACTTCATGAGAGCATCCCTGGCGTCTGTGTAATAGACAATGGTCAGTTTTGCTGCCATTTCATCGGACAGGTCATTAAGCTGGCGCCGGGAGGCTACCGGGAGAAGGATGGTTTGAGCCCCTTTCTCTACCGCCATTTCAGCGATGCTCACAGCGTTGTATAAGGGTTCAAATGAACCGCCGACACTCAGACCGCCAACAATGACCCATCCGCCGCGCACGCTTTTTTCTAGAATTGCGCTGCAAAAAGCTATCAATATCGGCGCTCCCAGCATGCCGCCGCTCTTCGCGCTGTCCATGGCGCGTATCTGCACATTCAACTCCATCTGCTTGGCTTCACGGTCGCCTATGAGTTCACGATTTCGGGCCAGGAGATTCTGGTATGCCGTCTGGACGCTTTCGCGGAGCAGACCGGGAGCGCCAACATTGGTAATACGAACGCCAGAACCCTGCCCCGCATTAACCTCAATTCTGTACAGTCCCGCTCCTTCATCCTGCCCGCCTGGACCTATGCCCCAGACATGACCGGAGGGGAGGGGGTCAGAACCGATGCCTTCAGAACTAGCAAGTTCCGGGGTGGAAACGAATATTTCCATGGCGTCTGAACCCAGACGATAGGAAAAGTGAGTATTGCGAAATTCTGCGCTGCCAATCCTCTTTTGTTGTTCCTTGACGCGCCGTCGACACTCCAGAGAAAGACGAACCGCCCATTCCAAGTCCGTATCAGAAATTTCCATCTCTGGCGAGGGATACAGCAATTTTAACAGCGCGTTAATCGTATGGTTGACTGCCGTCAGGTCTCGTCCGCTAAGCGCGCCCCCGAACTCTACTCTTCCCCGGAGCATCGCGATTCGTGAATCGGAGCGTAGGCGTGACCAGCACTCCGAAAGGAAATCGCTGACCAATCCAAAGTGATCGGTAAATAGGGATGGACTCATCTTGGGAACGTCCCAACCCGGCAGGTAAGCATGGATTCTGTCCATGAGTGCGGTATCATCGCGCATTTCCGGGGGCATGGGGCCGAAGAGATGGCTTACCCGTTGCTGGTGTTCGACATCAACATCGAAGTTGCCTACCATGACGATGCCTCCATCGGCACGGATACTTTCCCGCCCTCGACTAAACTCACCGGATTCCATATAGCCCTTCATGATGTTTACGCCATCCTTCTGGTCGAAGGAGACTCCGGATACTTCATCAAAGCAGACGACATCGTACTGGCAGACCAATCCCCGTTGTCCGTTTGCATTGTTGACAAACATCCGAGCGACAGAAGCCTTACCGCCGCTTACAAGATGGGAGTAGGGACTGACCTGCTGGAAAAGGTGACTTTTACCGGTGCCACGCGGCCCTAATTCGACTGAGTTGTAGTTGCGTTCCACAAAAGGGGCCATGCGCAATAAGAGGATATCTTTGGCTCGCTCCGTGAGATTGTCAGGATCGAATCCAACGCTTCGTAATAAAAATCGCTTCCACTGTTCCGTCGAGAAATGGGCGCGACCTGCTGTCATGACTTCAAGAACATTACGTTTCGAAAGCTGGATCGGGCGTAGAGAGCGAACGCCGAAAGGGCGTCCATTTTTCTGCTGCGCGATAATCGGGTCATATTCGAGTTCGATTTCAGCATAAAACCCGCCGGTGAGCATTCGTTCATTGGCAATGATCGTCTCTGCATCAATGCGGACTTCCGTCAGGCGGAGACTGGGAAGCGTCACCAGATAGGAATCACTGACCGCGTCAAGGCGGGCGGTAATCAGGTCGATAATCTTTACGGCGCCGCGCTCCCTCGCCTGATGTTTGAAGAGTTCTTCCTCGCCCGCCCGTACAGTACGTTCGCGCATCTGGCGCTCAACGATTTGCAGACCTTCGGCGATTTCGTCGTCGTCGGTGCTGGCGCAGTAGCGGCCTAAGAGAAACTCAGCGACATAGGTGGGGACCGGATACTGCCCCTTGAAGCGGCGCACCAGGTCTTTACGGACGATATACCCGTCAAAGGCATCTGCAGCAAGTTTGTCCAGCGCATCCAGTTCCATATTGCCCCTTTACGTCCCTAAAATCGTGACCTGTTGCGCGATTACCTTCCCAGTCGCATCCAGAAGCACAACGATAACGGCCTGTCCTTCCGGAACGCTGTCCTTTATGGGGATGGAAGCCTGACCGTTTTTCACCTGAGGTGTGGTTTCAGACACAGAGGCTGAACTGTCTACGGCATTTGTCCTTAAATCCGCCGTAAGCCCGCTGGCATCCCCGGTAATAGTGACCTGGCAACGCAGACCTTTCCACTTTATATCCGTAATCGTTGGGCTTGCCTGAAGAATAGTCGCTTTTGTGATGGTTAGAACCGGCAGAACGCACTCCTGTAAACTCAGGCCGCCATGTTCATACTCCTTGCCCGCAACAAAGGTGGAAATCCCGGGCGCGACCGCCATCCGAACGGAGGCGTCCCAATGCCACGGGACTATTTGTCCCTCATATATTGCGCTGGGTTTGAGGCGGGCGCATCGTCCCTTTCGGGTATTTTCGCCGTCTGTCAGATGCTGCGGCAGAGTAACGGTGGGGAGATTGCCAGGCAGCAACAGCCAACCGTGGTCGGTGATAATACGGATTTCCTGCCATCCCGCATTCAAAAGCGCTGTGACTCGTTCGGTTAGGCTGCGAATCTCCTCTGGAATCCGGCGGGCTAATTTCCAGCCTTGTGCATGCCCGGAGGAGTCCAGGTTACCGCTTTCCGTCCAGGCCGAGCCAGAGGGAGAACCCGTGTCCGCGTCGGGAAGGATAGCGTAACCCGCTTTTTGCAGTTCCCGGCGCAGGATAGTGATTTCGACTTTCGCGCCATCGGAGAGGACCTGAGCAGAGAACTCCGCCCCAGGGCCAAGCGCGGCGGCTGCGGGGGAGACAGCGGGTTTGGCGGTCGGGGTGACGCCGGGGAGCGGTCCGAAACGCCATCCCGATTTCACCGCCATTCCCTTTTCGGTCAGCGCGGCGACCAGCGTTTGCGCGACATCGTAGCGCAACCCATCGGCAAACAGGACGCAATGCCCTGTTTTTGGCGATGCTGTTATAGTTTTTGTTGCCGGAAGGGGATGCGCGGCGACGGCCTTCTGAAAGACTTCGGCGCTTGCCGTCAGCCACGGCGCGTACAAGGCGCGAACCGCCGCCTTGACGGCGGCGACATCTTCGCCCGATTCGACGCCCGCCAGCGCCGATAAAACGGCGGCGTCCGCCTTCCATCCTTCACTCGCGTACATTTCCGCGAGTTCGGTGGGGGTTGCGCCATGCGCGGCGTCGGCGGTCGCTTCGGCGAGGGTAAGCAACGCGGGGAGGATTCCCGCGAGTGGAGCGTTCCCCAATTGCGCCCATACCCATTGACGCCGTTCGCCGTGCATCTTTTCCAGTTGCTGGAGGAGGGCTTTGGCCTCCGAGAGCGTTTTGGATTCGAGCGACAGGAGGGCGGCGCGCAGTTCTGTCTCTCCCTGCTGATTCTCGTCCGGCCATGACTCCCGAACATAAAGCAAATCCGGCTTGGTTGGGTGGGCTTTGCTGAGTTGCGTGGGCAAGTTGCCGTAACGGAAGGGGGCCTCCGCGAAGCGATTCCATACGCCGTTCCAGCTGCCTTGCCGTTCGGCTAAGAGTCGGGCGGCGGTCAGGGGGCCATCATTTTCCGGGTCGAAGTTAAATTCTTGATTGCAGTCCGCGCAGAACGCTTTCCATGCCGCCGCGTCCATGCCCGCTTTCGCCTCTTCGGGGTGGTCAAGATAGAGAAGAAGGTTTCGCACGGGTTCTGGGTTCAACAGGGCGTTGAAGCGGGCGGCGGTCAGCGGGGCGTCTTTTTGCAGCGTCGCGACGGGTTCATCGGCTAATTTTTCCAGAGCGCGTTGCATCGCCTCACGAGTGGCGGCATCCGAGGAGACAGCGAGTCCTAACCCCTTTTCGGCGTTTTGCAGGAAGGCAGCGATTGTCCAATCGCGCCCGTTGATTTGCGTCCAGACGACTCCCCGGTACTGCAGTTCCGCCAGCGGCTGCAACAGCGTCGGGCAACTCTCCACGGCGCGAAGTTCCTGCTTGCTAATGCCGGGGAGGTATAAAACCGGGATTTCATCTGGCGACCAATCCGCGTCGGGTAGGGTGCGGTCAATCAGGCAGCGCAGGTACAGGGCGGGGCCAGTGCGCTTCTCCGGTGCATACGCGCCGAGGACAAGCAGCGGGAATTCCTTTTGCAATCGGGGAATCAAGGCTTCCCATTGGCGCTCCTTGTCCGTCCATAGCACGGCGGCGGGGCGCTCCTGTTCCGCCTGATTATAGGTGGACGCGCTACGCAGGGCGTCGCAGAAACGATGATAAAACGTCGCCGTCACGGGTGTCGTCAAAATTACCGCCATCCCTTTCGTAAGGTCACTTCGCCCTCGCCCGTTCGGGTCAGGATGCCGCGCAAATGGGAGGCGAAGATGCGCCAGCCCACCAGACTGAGCGACGCCACACGCTCCGAGAGGAGAACGCCATCCAAACGAGCCTGCGCGATACGGTCTAATTCGACAACATTCGCAACGATTTCGTTCGGCGCATCGCCCGGCAACGGGGGCAGATACATTCGTCGCGTTGAAGTGAATTTCAGCAGGTCGGAAAGGAGTTGCGCCGTCACCGCCCGTTCCTGCTCGGTAACCCCAAATAGAATGGGTTGAATAGGCAGTAACGCGGCGAATTCCCGCCGACCGGGGACTAAATCGCAGGTGGAGTTCGCCACCAGAAATCGCATTCTCGCAAGTCGCTCTCCCATATGGTACGCGGCCCCAGTGACGATAATATCGCCCTGAAGTAATGCGAATTCGTCCTCATCTTCCGCTATCAGGCCGCGTTTGCGCCCTTCGGCGAACGTAATGGGAGGACGCACCAGAAGAGCGCCCTCCCTGTTGAATACCGCCTGACGAAATTTCGTTTTCTTCAGCCCCTGCGAGAATTCCTGAACCACCCGAAGCGCGTCTATATTATGTGATAATTCACGCAGACGCGCCTCCAATTCCGCTAAGGGCTGTTCATCGTCCGCTGGACTCATTCTTCGCTCCGTGTGACGTAGGGGCGATACACTTTCGCCGGGTCCATTTCCACCTCATCGTCCGGGTCTAACTCCAATCCTTCCGGCTGGGGAGGCTCGAATGCGCGTCGCGTCGGGAGGATAGGGATATCACCCATGAGAGCGACGGCCTCAAGCAGCGTCTCGACGGTGCTCGCGTCCCGATGTTGCTGTACCGCCCGCACCGCCGCGATAACGACGGGCAAGCCGCCCCGCAGCCGGTCAACATCGTTTGCCAGTCCGTACAGTTCCTGAAAGTCTTGCTCCCGAACAATACGATAACTGCCTTCCTTGACCAGTAGTTGTCCGATTTCCCCCGGCTTTAACGCCGCCAGTTCTTCCTGCCCGCCCCGGCGGAACTGCTCCCAGGATTTCCAGATGCGCCCCGGTTTCAGGTCAGGGCGAGCGGCGCGGCGCGGCATCGTTCGTTTTTTCGGTCGCTGTGCGGCTCGCGCCGTAATAACGGATGACATACTTTAACCCTTCTTTTGCTGGCCGATAGTGGGTACAGGGCTGTAAATGAAATGGCCCCCTGCGCATTGTATCGCAAAATAAGCGGGAAAAACCAACGGAAAACCAACGGAAACCCGTCGTAAAACGTGGCGCCGCGTCATGATTTGGATTGCGCGTCGTATGCCATGTTGAAGAGTTCGTCGAGAAACGCCGCGTGCTGTTCCACCTGCGCCTTGTTGGCGCGAATGCGATACCGTCCCCAGGAGTCGTATCCCATCAATTCAAGGCCGGAATCGTCCAGCCTCTTTTGCGTTTCGTCCGACTGGTCAAGGCGAACCTCGATTCGGACGTGGTCTTTTTTGGGCCGGAAAATGATGAAGTTGGATGGCGAACCGTTCTTTACCAGGCCAATGTAGAACTTGTTGTATTTCAGGGCAAAGTCAGGATTCAGTTTTTGAACCTTCTCCAGCAGGGTATCCGTAAGAGCAAGCATCGCTTTACTGCTTGCCTTTTCCCAGTAGGCGCGGTCGGTTGGATCCTGTATCTCTTCGTCCTCATCTATGAGACCGAGGCGCCGCTCGTCCAGGACTTTCGTGAATACCAGCATGACCTGAGTGTCGAGTTTTAGAGCCTGCATCTGGATTGCGACCAGCGGAATGACGCCATTGAACAGGCTGATGACGTTCAGGAAGCGACTGGTGATATCTTCGGCGATAATGACTGCAGTGTGGTCATACTGTGGATACCGTTTGCGCTCAATGTCCCAGTATTCGATAGTGCGAATGATATGCGTTTCGTCGGTTTTGCCGAGTTGAATTTCGACCTCGTAGCGACGGGTGGAGTCCGGGTCTTGCAGGAGTAAGTCCAACCGACCTGCATTTGCGTGAATCCGCTCTTTGTCTCTCAGGATAAGATTCCCAAGACCCAGGAGCGACGGGTCTTCCGCAATGCGATCCTGCACCCATTTCTCGCTAAACTCAGGGTGACTTTTGAGCGAAACACGTTCCGGTTTACAGTAGTTCATCATTATCCCGGAATCTCTCTATGAATCACGTCGCCGCACGAGTTCAGCGGGAATCTTGCCATTCTGGAATCTAATGGCAGGAATGTATACCTGCGGGGCAGTCCCCACATAATGCGCCACCCAACGCGAGCGGAATCCGCCTGAGATAATGACTTATTCTCGTTAACGTTGAAGACGAGCGTTTGAAAGCCCTTCGGCGTGATCAGAAGAGTGGTCATCGGTTTGGCGACATGGGCGCTCTCCAGCGCCCATCGTGCATTTGTACGACTGGCTCGCGGAAGAAGGAAAAAGTCAGGTTCGACGATATCTGATCCGACATAGGATGTAAGGTCCGGATCCGCCGTCCATTCCGCTCCTGTTGCGCCATTCTCCAGCAGAACGCCTGTCTGGAAAAAGTCCACTATATCGCCCAGATACAGAATTCGGAAATCCGGGTCTCCGGAGTCCCAATCCCAGCCCGGATGTGACAGCACGGCGCCGATTCCAGCGTCATAAAGGAATAAGGCGACCTGCCGGAAGGTAATGCCCTCCTCACCCTCGCGAGCGAGCGGCATCCGCAAATACGGAGCGCCATACGGATCGAGCGTGAGTTGTTCGGGGTCGAAAAGGAACCGGGCGTTGGAGTGCACGAGTTGCGCCCACGGCGTTACGTTTTTGGGTGGGACAGGAATCGGCGCCGCTTCCGTCGGGAAGTTTGGCCCCGACGGCGCAAGGGAGAAGGAGGAATAGTTATCATCGGTGATAAGAACCGTATAATACGAGGGCAGACACCACCGGATAAGTTCCGCAACCTCACGCGTCTTTGACTCGTTCCCGTTCAATGACTGCCATATATTGAAGGTCAGGGTCTGCCGTTGCGTTTCGGTAATGTCTACGATAAGCGCGACACGCGGGTGAGCGATGCCTTCCCGGCGCATAATCATGGCGATAGTATCCCGACACTGAAGGGGAAGGATACGCATATCCGGTTCGCGGTCGCTACACTGCATAAACTCCTTTTCGTTCCGGGGTGAAAACCATTCCTTGCCTGCGGTAGCCGGAGGAGTCAGGCTACCATGCATCAGGTAGGCGACGACATCGCCGAGATACAGCAGGAGGAAATCGCTGTCTGAAGAGTCCCAGCCTGTCTCGCAGAGAATGAGTCCGCAATTGCGGTCATACGCGTAGAGTGCGATTTCCGGGAACGTGTAGCCCCAGTCAGACTTGCCCCGCGCCGGATGTATTTTCAGGTAGGGCTGACCGGACGGCCCGCTCACCATGCCGTTCTCGTCTAAATAAAAATACTCGGTTTCTGCCGCCTGATGCCATTTTTCCTCAAGGGGGTCGCGCATCTTAATGTGTCTCCTACAGATTTGTCTGCTACAGGGCAAGCCGCCCGTCGTTTTTCTTTTTTGTCGCCGATGCCTTGGGTTCCGGTGGCGCGTTTTTACGGGCTGCCTCTTTCTCCGCACGGGGGATGTGCAGGTCATTGAGGCGGTCGGTTGTGCCGGAGAGGTTGGGGGTTGGGTCGGCGCCGCGGTCTTTGTTCCAGTTGAGAGTGAACTTGCTGCGGAGGATTCCGGCTTCGACGAAGGGGCGGATGTTGAGGCGAACGCCGTCGTTGAGGTCGGGTTCCCAGCCGAGGGGCTGCTTATGCAGGGGCTTCCAGCGGATGTAGATGTCGTAGCCGCTTTTGCGGTCGGGAGCGCATTCGCCGTGGGCGATAAGTTTGAGTTTTTCCTGAAGGAGGAGGGCTGCTTTGAGCAGGCGACCGGCCCCGGCGACGGCGTTGCGGTCGGCCTCGCGCTGACGCTCTATCCAGTCGTTCAGGTAGGTGTAGGTCAGGCGGTCGAGGGCGGCGCGGTCGAGGCGGTGGTAGTTTACGAGAACGTGGAAGCCGTCCTTTTCGCCGTCCCAGAGATGCCAGAGGAACGGGCGATTATGGAACAGGCGGCAGTGTCCAGCGAAGAAGCCGTCGCGCAGCCACTCCTCCAGATTGGCGTGAGCGGTCTTGCCGCTGGCGGCGGCGTCCACGATGAGGGACTGTTCGAGGGCGGGCGTCCATTCCACGCCGTCCTGCGAATAGGCGGCGGCGAGGAGGGCGCGGAGGCGTTGGGCGGCGGGCTTTTCCCCGGCGACGGAGGGCAGGCAGACGATGCCGTCCGTATCGGCGAGGGCGCTCAGTCCGTCCGTGTCCTGCCGGGGCTTGCCGTCCGGGGTGGGGGGCAGTCCGTGTTCGGGCCAGCGGTAGCCGAGGAGTCGGGCGACGGCGACGTGCAGGGGCGCTGCTTGCTGCGCCCTTGCCGGGTGTCCGTGAAAGAGCCATTGCGTGGGGTCATCGGAATAGGGTTCGGGCAGTCCGTCAGGGTATTGTTCCTGTGCGACTTTCTGCCATTGTTCAAGGTCGAACGGGACTTTGACGAGCGAGGCGTTGGTGACTTTCAGTGCTTGGTCAATGCGCCGTACCGCCGCGTGAAACTCCGGCGATGAACAAAACGCCCAAATCGCCGGAAGATGCTTCGGGTCTTTCGGGACGATAGCAGCCGCGTTCTGATGAAAAAATTCCCCCTCAAACATTGTGCATGGTAAATCGCGCATCTGCCGCACCGAAACGCCTCTTTTGCCTCGTGCTTCCGTACCCGATTTCCAACCGCCTAATTTCCCCAAATCTTTAAGTGCAAGAGCATGACGAAAGTAACGTCCTCGCCCGTCCTCCCAATGTAGAATTGATTCTCTCCCAGTGTAATTTGTTGTTTCCTCAACCGTGACTATTAATGGCTCCCAACCTGCGACTAATCTGGGCATTTCCCAGTAGCAAAGGATAAATTGGGGGTCGTCACTGGTAGCCAATCCTTGCACCGAATCTGCATAGGCTTCCAGTAATTTGCCTGATTCAAAGGTTTCCAACGCAATCCGGGCGTCAGGGTTCATCAACTGGGACGACTGCCGGAGCGTCTTCGCTTCCCCGGTTCGCAATAACACGTCTTTTTCGGCGGGCGTTCGTCGTTCGGAGGCATCTATCCCGGCGAAGTCATGCCGGGTTTGCGGCGCGGCGTTGGTCAACATGACCATCATCACATTGAAATCGAACATTGGCGTTGAGAAGGCGGCAAACCCAAGCCGCGCCACCAGATTCCATGACTTCTGACGCAACAGATACCCGCGCAGGGAAGCATACGAGCCGAGAAACAGCCAGTTCTGCGGCGTCACCAGCGCGGTCGAACCGCCCGGAGCGCAAAAGTCCAGACAGCGGCGCACAAACACCGTCGCCAAATCCGCCTTCGCATCGGAATACGTTCTCTCCGCGAACGTCCGCAACACGTCGCCCTGCTTGCCCCGCGCCAGATACGGCACATTGGTCACGACCAGCGTATACTTCCCCGCCAGCAGTTGCGCCGCCCGCAAGACGCCCTTCGCCGCCGTCCCGAACACTGCCGCGCCGGGGTCGTCGCTATCCTTCTCCTTCGCCAGCGCCTTCTCCAACAGCGGTTCGACCCGCTCCCACGAAATCGAGTACATATTCTCGGACGCCGCCGCCCGCGCCGGATCGATCAGGCTGCCGAGGTCGGGCGCGTTTTCAAAGAGATGGTACAGGTTGCGGAGCGTCTGTTCGAGGTCGGTATCGCCTTTCGCCAGATTCGTCCATTCCTCCAACCGCTGCCCGACCGCCAGCCCGGAACAGGCGATATGCGGCAGGGGCAACGGACGATATCCGCCAGCCTTCCACGCCGCGATACAGACCGCAAAGACCGCCAGTTGCGTACAGCGCGGGTCGAGTTCCAGCCCGAACAGATTGTCGCGCAGCACGGCGTCTCCCGCCTCCGCCTCGCTCAATCCTTCCTCTATCATCCGAAACCGCCGCAACAGCGCCAGAGCCGCCACCAGAAAATGCCCGGAGCCGCAGCAGGGGTCAAGGACTTTGAGGTCAGCGGCGCGGTCGGGCCAACCGGGGAAGGCGCCTGCTGCGGGATGGGAGGCCGAGTAGGAGGGAGCGCCCGCCCTCACCTCGTTACCCGCCCTCACCCCCGGTTGCCTTCCAGGCGCCTCTCCCGAAGACGGGAGAGGGGTGACTGAAGAAGGGGAATCTTCAGAGGATGCAGGTTCGGTAATTGCCCCCCCTCTCCCGTCTTCGGGAGAGGCGCCTGGAAGGCAACCGGGGGTGAGGGCATCTCCCTCCGCATACCGCAAATAACTCAACTCCGTCGGCAACGCGTCGCCCGGATGCCGGGACGCCCACCACGCGCCGAGGGAGTTATGCAGGAGGAACTGCACCATGTAGTGTTCGGTGAAGAGTTGCGTCACCGGGGAGATGTCCGCGCCGCCGATTTTGCGCCCGCTTTTGTTCACTTCGGTCTTGCGTTCGGTCTGCCAGAACTGATAGACCCAGCCAAGGCTATCGTCGGTGAGGAAGACCTCGCGGGGCAGTTCGTTCAGAATCGCTTCCAGAGCCTGCATATCGTTCAGGGCGAAGCGCAGTTGCAGCAGGGGGTCATCGTTGGGGAAGATGCCGGGCAGCATTCTGGCGGCGTACTCCGACGCTACCGCCCAGGCGTCCGCTTTGCCTTCGTCTTTGGCAATATCGGCGCAGTCCTCCAACGATACCGGGACGTTCGCTTCGGGATGCATCAGTAAATCGTTTTCCGCCAGAAACCGTGCGAAGAGCAGCCGATGCCACTGCGCGTACGCGACCTCCGCCGCCAGCGCCGGGAAGGGGTTCGTTTTGTCGCGTTCCAGCGCATCGTCCAGACGCCGGGCTTCCGCCCGCAGGACATTCCGTAGTTTGCGGCGTTCCCCCGTTAGCGATGCAGGAACATCCGCCTCTCCGACCGCTATCGCTGTCAGGGATGCCATCGCCCCCTTCGTCGCCGCGTTCCGCGCCGCAATGACCTGTTTTTCCAGCAATCGTCGTAAAGGTGTCGGTAATGCGTTCATTTGAGCACCACCGGATTACCCTGCGCCAGATGCGTCATGACCTGCTTTCGGACATTCTCGAGGTAGTCATCCAGTTCCGCTTCCTTACTGATACTGGCGGGCGGCAGGGTGACCTGTACGGTCTTTGGTTGTAGCTGTTTCGCGGCATCCACCAGGCAGCGTCCGATACGTTCGGCGATGGCGTCCGTTTTACTGTTCCATTCCGGCAAGGGAGTGTGAGCGACCGCCGCCAGTACATCCTCCTCCGTTCCGAGATCGATTTCCTCCACGACGCCCAGATCGTTCTTTTTCAGAATAGTCTGTTGCTGCGCCTTGTCGAGCTTTCGCCACGCCGGGTCGGCCTCCAGCTCATCCATTTTGTCGCTGTATACCGCAATATGCCAATCCCGCGCCTCCTTGACCGCTTGGCGCAAGGCGTCCGTCACATCCTTACAAAGCGGCGGGACGGGGTCGGGGTCATGCAGGAGACTGCGCTGCGTCTTAATCGCCGTCGCCAGAGGCGCGATGGTTTCATGGACGGGCAACGACTTCGCATATTCGAGCAGCCGTTCCAGCTTTTCCCAGCGAATCTTTCGCGCCGTGATCCGATCTTTCGTCGCAAGCCATTCCGCCCGGTTCGCTTTCAGCGTTTCTCTCTGGTAATAGACCGCGATCAGCAGTTCATTCCCGCTGAGTTTCAGCAGTGCATCAACAGGAGAAGTATCGGGAGACGCCGGAGCCGGAGGATCGCCCCCCGCCGCCTGTGCGTTGTTTTTCAGATTGGCAAGATAACCCGGCAATAGCGCTGCCTCGTTGCCCTGCGCCGCGATACCCACCTCCTGGAGCAATCCACGCACCGCAAGTTTCTGGGCGGTAGTCACGATATGGATTTCGCTTTTAAACTCCGTCGTCCCGATTTTGCTCTGGTCTGCAACATCCGCCAGCGCTGCCGGGACGCCGTTTTGCTTCGCGCTGATGAAGGTTCCTGCAAGCAGCGCCAGTATTGCGCCTTCGACGGTATCTTTGGACCATCCATACGGCGGAGCCATGAACTGGGAGCGAATTTCGCTTCCCTTCTTACCGGGACCGATAAAGGAAAGGATCAATTTACAGACCGGGTGATCGTTGACATTTCCGGTATAAGGCAGCACGGAAAGGGGATCTGTATTGCCATCCTTGATGCGCTTGATGACCGATCCCCACTTGTCGTTATCGCCCATGTCGAACTGCGGATACAACCGCGCCAGTGAATCCTGTATCGCCGCTTTGACCGATGCATTGAGGTTGGTCTCTCCTGTCTCATTTCCGCCACCCTGAAAGACGCGTGCGTGTTGCAGAATACCGGATATGAGCAAGTCGATCTCGCTACGATGTTTTGTGCGGCGCGTTTCCATACTCGCTCTGGCATCCTGCCCCCCCGGAGTCGTCGGGGAGGGGCGCTGTAGGGTAGAGGTCGCAGCGGAAAATCCCGCCAGCGCATTCTTCAAAGCGTCCGCGTCTCTACGCGGAAGTGAGACAAAGACGATAGGACTATCCTGCCCCGCCGTCTGTGCGTCCTGTCGCACCGTCTTTTCCGGCGCGTTCCACTCATCCCGAATCCAGATTGGAACGCCGCCCGTATCCAGCTTTGGCGATTCACTGGAGAAATGCAGTTCCACCACACGCGGAATTCTGCTATTGCCCTGCAACAACTTCAGGTCATTGAGCGCTTTTTTGCAAGCGTTCTGTATCTCGGCATTACGCTCGGAGGCGATCTGGACATCATTGTTCAGCGCCTTTTGAAAATGTCCCCGGTAGTCTTGCTCCCACTCCGCTCCTTCCGGCGTTTGCAGTCGGTATTCGGCGCCGATAACAGTGATCACGCCCTGATTCGCCATATCGACCAGTAATTGATCGATTCGCTGGCGCAACTCCAGGCTGCCTGCGTTCAGGTCTTCCACCAGCAGGTCGGCAAGGGCATCCTTCGTAGACTGGACTCCCAGAGAAGTGTCTGCGCCCGCCACCTGATTGACAAGGAAAATAGTCTTCATCAAACGGGAACGCAGTTCGCCATCGGGGGAGCCATCGTCCGCTTTGAGGATATTTTCATGGACATCGCGCAGCAACACATTGCTGGACTGCATATGGGGCGCGATCTGATTATAGATACGATCCGCGCCGACGACGAACCCCAGCGGTTTATCGGCGACCGCCTGCACTTCGCCGTGTACTACCCGTAACTGCGTCCGTAATTGCCCGGCAGCGCCAGCGCGGTCAACGGCGCGTAATACCTTCTCCCAGAATCGTCGTCGCACTGGCAGGAGAGGATAGTCCGACACCCAGACGGCGTTATCCTGCGCAACAGCTCCAATTTTCGTTCCGTTGAGCTGTCTGTTGATCTCTCCGCTGTGATTATCCAGAGCTTTCTCTACCGTATTTATATGAGCGGGCGATTTCTGAAGGATGACCTTTCGCACAACCTGCTCAACATCCGCCTCCTCCAGCAAGACCTGTACCGTAAATCGACCCTGTAACCTGGAAATTTGCGATGTGGCGATCAGCGCCGACTGCCCAGTCGCCACAAACAACAATCGACTTCCAAAACGGGAGGAACACGCCTCTACGACCAGACCGACTTGCTGAATGCGGTTTTCATCGCTGCCCAGATACTGCTGCATTTCGTCCAAGATGATCAGGACGTAGGGCAACTTTCCGGGAGTCGTCGATTGTCGCTGGAAGACATCCGACAGGACCGTTATCATCTCGTTCTCGGGAATATCTTTGACCGGCGGGAATTGCGCCTGTAATGTCGCCCGTACCTGCATTTCATTCTCGGCGAAATTGGGATCGACCTTCAAAATCGCTTCCGCGAGCGTCGTCGCGACATACATGTTGGCTAACTCGGAAGCGAGGGTAATGCCCTGTTTCTCCACCTCCGCCTTTACTGCATCGTAAAGATTCCGCTTTTCGAGGTACATGACGAACCGTGCGACGGAATAATTTTCCGGCAGTCCGGCATTACGAAAAACGATGCTGGTGAGAGCGAGGCGCACGCTGTCTGACGCCCCGGAGCCAAGAGTCCCTGCCGCCGACCAGAGACCGCCCTCTTGCTTACCCAGAGTCGATAATTCTTTCAGCAGATCGTTGATTTCAGGCGTAAGCGTCGCCAGACTGCGTGCGGTCGCCTTGTTCGGCATCTTGATGTCCCGCCATAGGAATTCCAGGACTCGCACCAGATGCGACTTTCCGCTGCCATAAAATCCGGATACCCAGACAGCGGGTTGTTGAGGCTTATCCAGATTTTGAACAAACATCGACAGAATCCGCTCAAGACCTTTACGATAGGCGCCTTCGCAGACAAAGGATGCCAATTCCCATCGCAAGACGTCCCATTGTTCCGGCGTTTCCGGTTCTGTGACCTTTGCGACACCATCGTTGGGAATTATCGTTTTCGTAGGGTCCTTAGAAAAGACTTCTTTGTTCAACATCTGTTAACTCTCCTCTGCCGTTATCGGTATCGCAAGGTAATTCCAGCCATCCCTCGCATCTAAAAGACGGTAGCTTGATCCGTCACGCTCTCCGGGGAAAAACACCAGTAATCTGCCCCGAATGCTTCCCACAACTCCCTCCACGACGGCGGAAGTCCGGGTAAATCCAAACATCGAAGCGACTCCGCTAATCGCGACGACAGTATTGCCGTCCGCGTCTTCGCCGTTCAGTTCGCTCCGTAGAGTCGTGATGACAAACTCTTCGAACGTTTTTCGTGTCGCCTCGGTCAGAAGTTCTGGCTCTTTGAAGTAGGCGGCGCAATAGCGGTTTGCGGTCATCCACCGGGCGAAAAGCCCTGTGAGATCAACATGTTTCCAGCCATGGCCCGACTTCTGAGTCGCGAGAGCGAACGCTGCGATTCTTACCCGTAAGCGGCGTTCGTCCATGGGGTTGTAAACCGCGAACCAGACCTTCTGCGCCCCTGCCAGATTTGTTTCCCACGGTAGGCTGACATACTTTTCATAGCTGTGAATAAGCCCCTCGATACCTGCCATTATTTCTCCCTTGAGGTCTGCATCAGGCGGCGGAATCCGAACTCGCAAACATCGCCCATCCGTCGATATTCCAGCCAACCGCGTTGTGAGGCGGCGAAAGCCAGGTCATCCAGTGAGGACGCTGGACTGTCCAACACTTTCGACCATAAGGTTTCGAAGAGGTAGATTCCACGCTGACCGCAGAGATGCCCCAGAAGGAAAGCGTATGCGGCGCTGCCAGCGCCAGCGGTCGCCCTGGCTCTGACTTTCCTGTTCCGTCCGATCAGGTGTCCGGACTGCGCCCAGGATGAAATTGTGTTCCGGCCCAAAGTGGCAAGGACGCCGGGACTGTACCGATCCGGGTAGGCGCTTTCAATGGCGTCCTGTAGTTGAAATGGCGTCACGACATCGCCTTCGTCCATACCGAGAATAAGCGGCGCCGTAGCGCGAAGCAGGGGATCACGGGCAAGGGCGCACAGCAGCGCAAGAACCGGCTGATCATGACTGGCTTCATCCCATAAATGACGTAAGGCGCTATAAAGCAAAATCTCAGGATTCAACCCGTACAACTGCGTCAAGCGTTGCATCGTCTCTTTGCGGTTGGAAAGGGTAGCCTTGGAGGCGGCATTGTCTTCGATAACAATGGTTCGCATTTCCTCGTAGGAGTTAGAGAGCGAAGAAGCCGCAAAAACTGCCGTGACCTCTTTTAACATCATTGTGCGGGCGATATGCGTTCCGACAGGTTCTATTCGGAAACCATAGTTATAAGTGGTATCAGGAATCTCCACTATCATCATCAAGAGGTTATTGAACGCTAGCTATAAAAAATCCTTTTAGAAACTCAGAAATAGTTAAGGTCGCGAGATAAGATACACAGGCTTCTTTCGTTTCCTGCGTTGTTCGTATCGACAGATTCTGGATCATTGCGATAATAACGTTCTTGATAACGATTCCTTCGATCAGCCAAATGTGTTCTGCTGCGTCTCGCTCGGACAGGAAATAGGGATGCGCCGAATCTACCCTACTTTAAGATGACATTAAAACGACATCATCGGTTTTGAAAAAAGGCTTACATATAACTATTCACTTCCTTTCTCATAAGATATAGTTAACGTCAGTTCGGGATAAGGATTCATATCAACTGGCGACGAAGAGAGTTTTTACCTCTCAATATTGCTGATGGTGAACTCGGTATTCTTCGCCCGACAGGTGATAAATTCGTGGTGCGGTGTCGCTTCGCCCGCAAAGCC
>CAIVZM010000039.1 GCA_903910385.1 uncultured Armatimonadota bacterium | reverse complement strand
GTAGGGGCAGACCCCCGTGTCTGCCCTTCACCCCACCGTGTCTGCCCTTCACCCCACCGTGTCCGCCCTTCATCCCACCGTGTCTGCCCTTCATCCCACCGTGTCTGCCCTTCTATTAGGGGATGATTTCATGTATTAGGGGATGATTTTATGGGAAATGGCAATATATCGAATGACGCGCCGGAACCAGCGTGGGGGCGGCATCGGCGGTCAATTCGGTTAAAGGGATACGATTATACCTGTGCCGGGGCGTATTTCATTACCATTTGCGCCGAGAATCGCACCTGTCTCTTTGGCGATATTGACAGTGAGACGATGCGGCTGAATGACGTGGGGCGCATGATACAGGAGATATGGGACGCGATACCGTTGCATTACCCCGGCGTAGATGTGGATGCGTTTGTCGTCATGCCGAATCACATTCATGGCATTATCATTTTGGATGGGGGGCAACCACAGGGGGTCGCCCGCCCATTTTCGGTGGGTGATATGGTGCAACGGTTTAAATCATTGACGACGAAACGATATTCGGATCGGGTTCATGCCGGAGAATGGCCTCCGTTTCCGGGGCGTTTGTGGCAACGAAATTATTACGAACTCATCATCCGTGACGAACGCGCCCTGAATGCGATTCGGGAATACATTTATCGTAACCCGGCGCGATGGGCTGAAGACGCCGAAAACGATTTGCGGCAACGCGATGGTCAAACGGACGCAACGGTGGATAGAGACGCCGTTCCCTATCCCACAACGTTCCGAACCCCGTAGGGGCAAACCCCCGTGTTTGCCCTTGATTTCTACGCCACCCCACATTTGCCCTTGATTTCTACGCCACCCCCACATTTGCCCTTGATTTCCCTACGCCACCCCACATTTGCCCTTGATTTCCTACGCCACCCCCACATTTGCCCTTCATTCCCGCCCGAACGCCCCGTGTCCACACGGTGGGGGACGGGCAAACACGGGGGTTTGCCCCTACGTCATTGATATACACGCAAAACATTGGCAGTCACGGGGGTTGGGCGATATTCCATTGCATTGGCGCACGTTGCGAGACAGGTCCGTTTTTCGCTGTATTGACGAGCGTTCGCAGACGGGACAGGAAGAAATGTTTACGGTTTCCGCAAAGGATTGCGTCGTTCCTCACAGAACAAAAAGGATTTCTGGCTCCATACCACGAATGCGGTAACGAGATTCTCATCCTTCGATATAGGAAACAATCATCGGGTATTATTGCACCCGACGGAGGGACATTACCATGACGCATCGTTTAAGCGATAAGGAAAGCGCGTTTTTTGAGACATTCGGTTATCTGGGTTTTCCGGGGCTGTTATCGGATCGCATCGCAGAAATTCAAGCGGTCTTTGAAGAGGTATGGGAGCGACAGGGCGGAGGACATTTTGGGAGGCCGCACGATGGCGCGGCGCGTTCCTGTATCGTCCCCTTTATCGATCAGGACGCCCGATTGGCAAGCCTGCTGGATGACCCGCGTATTCTCGCCATTGCAAAGACGCTCTGCGGCGATGATTTCAATTATATGGGCAGCGATGGCAACTACTATGTCGGTGATACTGGCTGGCACTCCGATGGCTGGCATTCGGAAATACGCCATATCAAGATCGCCTTTTATCTCGATCCACTGACCCGCGATACTGGGGCATTGCGCGTCATTCCCGGTAGCCATCGTCTCGGCGAAGGGTACGCCAATCAGCTACAGCAAGAAATCGGGAAAAGCGCGGAACGCTGGGGCGTCGCCGGGCGCGAGGTTCCGGCAGTCGCACTGGAGACGCAGCCGGGGGATATCGTTGTCTTCAACCACAACACCAAACATGCAGCATTCGGCGGTGGGTCGCGGCGCAGGATGTTTACGATCAATCTCTGCCAGCGTTACCCAGAGGAGAAACTGGCAGAATTGCGCGATTATCTCTCAGGCGCCGCACGATTCTGGATAGACCGGGCTTTTGGCGAAGCGATGATCGCTACAGCAGGTGAGGAACGGCAACGTCATCTGGAGCAGGTGCTACAAAACGATGGTCACCTTGCCGAACTTTCCCGCGCCGCACGAGAACGAATGAAAGAGCCGTCACGGGGATAACCTCCCTGCTTCAGGAGATTTCACGGCGAGATTATCAGGAGACAAACGGTTTGGGAAGGCGCAAAACGCCTTCCCAAACCGGGACGATTTTGCAGAACGATCGACGAAGCGTGTCTATTTAAGTTGGCAAGGTAGGCGCGGAGTTTGGCAAGGTCTGCATCACTGATGTGATTACCGAATGACGGCATCCGGGAACCGGGGTTTTTCAACAAGCAGAAGCAGGTTTCCCTCTCGGAAAAGGTACACTGTAGTCTATGGAAAAATCGGTGAAAATCGCAGTTCTGGATGCAACGCCACTGGATGCGGACAGAGATTTAGACTGGACGCCCCTGCGCGAAATCGGTGACCTGACCCTGCACGCGCAAACCCCCGCCTCCGAGACCATCGCGAGGCTTGCCGGAGTGACAGCGGCATACACCAACAAGGTGCGGTTGGGAGAAGCGGAGTTCGCCGCATCGCCTTCCCTGAAGTTTGTCAGTACGCTTTCGACGGGTTTTGATATCGTCGATATTGCGGCGGCGCGGGCGCACGGCGTCACAGTCTGTAATGTCCCGGGCTATTCCACCCCCTCCACCGCACAGACCGCCATCGCCCTGCTGCTCGAACTGGCAAATCATGTCGGTGACCATGCGGCGAAGGTGCGGGAAGGCGAATGGACGCGACGAGGCATCTGGTCTTGGTGGAACGAAGGCGCGGTCGAACTTGATGGTAAAACGCTGGTGATTGTCGGCATGGGCGCTATTGGAAGCCGCGTCGCCGCGGTGGCGTCCGCACTGGGCATGAACGTCATTCCGGCGCAAATCCCCGGACGTTCCTATCCCCCCGACACCGACCGGGTTCCCCTTCTGGACGCTCTGCGTCATGCAGACGCCGTCTCCCTTCACTGTCCGTTGACCCCCGAGACACGCCATCTGATGAATGAGAAACGCCTCGCCCTGCTCAAGCAGGGAGCATTCCTGATCAACACCGGACGCGGCCCCCTCGTGGATGAAACCGCCGTCGCTGCATCTCTCACCTCTGGCAATCTCGGGGGCTATGCCGCCGACGTTATGAGCGCCGAGCCTCCTTCCGCCGATAATCCACTGATCACCGCACCCCGAACCATTCTCACTCCGCACTACGCCTGGACTAGCCGCTCCGCCCGCGAACGAATGCTTACTATCAGCGTCGCCAACCTCTCCACATTCCTGTCTGGAACCCCTCAGAATGTGGTGTCGTAACGTCAAAAGTCTGTATAGCGATTCGCATGAAGTCGCCACACGCCTCTCGTAGGGCGGACGCTCCGTCGCCCGCCGATGCATACCCACAAAAAGAGGGTGTATCAACGCACATTATGCTGCCTTATATTCGATGTCTGATAATCGGCGGACGACGGAGCATCCGCCCTACAGGGAACGAGAGCGCCTGCAAAAGCGTACCATTTACAGCAGAGTCTTTTATGCGATATCACTTCCGACGGACATTGTTGCTGGTTATGGCGTTCCTGACGTTCAACGTTGGGGCGACGCCACTTGCCGCCGTTGCGAACATGGATTCTTCTCTGACAAGGTCTGCCAAGACTTTTTGTGCGATGACACGTCAGCTCGGGTGTGGCTGTTGCCATAATGCAGATGGCGATAAAATCGCGGCGCAGAGCGGTGATAAGAAAGCGGATGGAAACGACGCCCATAAGGCCGCCTCCGCTAAAGCGGAAATGGCGAAAGGTCGGTGCGCCTGTAATGTGACGCCCGCTCCCGCGACGCCATCCGCGCCAGTTTCGAGTATCGTAGCGCCGGTGGTTCTCTATGTCGCTCCTCTGCCCATCGTCACCGCTTATGCCAGTGTCTTCTTTCCCGAAGCGGCGACTCCGCCGGTCGGGAGCCATGCTCCGCCACGTTCGGTTGCCCTCGCCGCTGATGCCGGACGCGCCCCACCCACCTTCTGACTGCTGCGAACGATTTTCGCAGGAACCTCACCGCTGCGCCTACTGAGAGGCGGTTTTCGTCGCTGGTTCTGAGTCAGAAAGGTATTCTTTTCATTCATGTTTTTCCCTGATTGGCGTCACGCTATAAGCGTTGGCGCGTTTTGTGTGGCAATTGCCGCATTTTCCGCCACATTATCGCCGGCATTCGGGCAGTCAGTCGCGCCAGCAGGCAATCCCGTGCAGAAAACCGGGAAGTATGCTGTCGAATTGCGCGTTCCCAAAGACGGACTATTCGCCGGTGAAGAGACGGATATTGAGTTTCGCATTACCGACACTTCGCGACAGGATCTGGTTCTGGGCGCCCCCGGCGTCATTCGGGCGAAAATTTCCGGTAAGGTCACCATGCCCACGATGGCAGGAATGCCTCCTGTGATTCCCAAAATTCACGCCGAAGGCGTTCCGGGTGACTACGGCATGGTCGTAAACTTCGCACACGGCGGCGATTTTCTCATTACCCTGAACGTCACCCCGCCTGCCGGGACGCAACCATTCACTGTGGCGTTTACCGTTCCTGTTAATGATGCGGAATCGACCAGCAAGCGGAAGAAATCCCCTGCGCCGTTCACGCTGGAAACGAAAAACGAGCCATCCCGCCCGGTCGCCGGACAACCCGTCACCATCACGCTGGCGATACGTGACCGCGCCACCGGAAAGAACATCCGAGATTTCGACATTGTCCATGAGCAACGGATGCACCTGCTGATCGCCCGCACGGATTTAGGATCGTTCTTCCACGAACACCCAACACCCAACGCGGACGGAACCTTTACCCATACGTTCACCTTCCCCACTGCCGGGACATGGCGTTTGTTTGCCGATTCCGCCCCGGCGGGCGCCGGTTCTCAGGTCACCTCCGCAACAGTGACGGTTTCCGGGGACAAGCCCACTCCTGCGCCGCTGATCCCGACTTCGCTTGCGGTAACGACACCCGATAACCTGACATTGACGCGCAAAACGACCGGCTTGGTCGTTGGAAAGACGTTACCGTTGACTTTCTCTCTGGTCGCCGCCGATGGTTCGCCGGTCACGGATTTACAACCCTGGCTGGGCGCGATGGCGCACCTTATCTTGATCGAAAGCGATGCTCAGACGTTTGTCCACTCGCACCCCGATGAAACCATCCCGACAAACGGACGCAACGGAACGCTTACTTTTCTGGTGCGTTTCCCGAAGCCCGGTCTCTACAAAGGCTGGACCCAGTTTCAGCGCAATAACGCGATCACGACCATTCCTTTCGTCGTCCGTGTGCCGGAAGGAGGAACGAAATGAGAAAACTTACGTCTTCCCGGATGACCCGAGGGACGCTTTATGGCATCCTCTCAACCCTCTGCATGTGCATTACCCTTCCCGCTATGGCGCATCCACCGGCGAAAGGAGCGAAACTCCCTCCCTCCAAAGCGGCGGCGGATTTAAAAGAAGTGCGACGTCTGAGAGATCAGGCGAAAAAGGACGGTAAGCAGGATGCGGCGCGGGATGCGCGTATCATTGAACTCTTGAACAACGCAAAGCGGACGCTGATTTCCGAGGGACGTTACGCCTGTTGTATCAAGGGCGGTTGCGAAGAATGCACGATGGAGATGTCCTGTCCCTGCGGTCAGGAACTCTCCGAGGGCAAGGAAGGTTCCGGCGTCTGTAAAACCTGCTACGACGGCTGGAAAAAAGGCGAAGGCGCATTCGAGGGCATCCCCCTTTCGGAAGTCAAACTGGCGCCGATGGAGCGCATGGCGGGAATGCAGGGGATTCATCCGGGAACGATGGGCGATTGGTCGATGTCTCGTGAAGCATCAGGCACCTCCTGGGTTCCTGATGATAGCCCCATGTATATGAAGATGGCGCAGTTGAGCGAATGGGAGACGATGTTTCAGGGGTACGGTTACAGCGTTTACACCGATCAGGGCGGGAAGCGCGGCGACAACCAGTTTTTCGTTCCCACTCAGGTCATGGGTATGGCGTCGAAGCGCGAGGGAAACCATGTGTTCGGCCTGAGAGCGATGTTCTCGCTCGACCCCTTACTGGTTGGCGAGAAGGGATACCCCTTACTCTTTCAAACCGGGGAGACCGCGCACGGCAAACCGCTGGTGGATGCCCAGCACCCGCACGACTTCACAATGGAACTGGCAGGAACCTATGCACATAAACTGACGGAAAAAGGCGGCATCGTTTCGGCGTATCTCGCGCCTGTTGGAGAGCCTGCGCTTGGCCCCACCGCGTTCCCGCACCGTCCTTCGGCGCTCGATAATCCGGAGGCGACTCTGGGTCACCACTGGTTCGATTCCACGCACATCACCTATGGCGTCGCCACTCTCGGCGCAGCGACGAACGCTGTCAAGTTAGAAGGCAGTATCTTCACTGGGCGAGAACCGGATGAGAACCGCTGGAAATGGGACAAAATGCGCTTCGATTCCTATTCGGGGCGCGTGACAATCAATCCATCGCGGAACTGGTCAGCGCAAATCAGTCACGGGTTCCTCAAAAGCCCGGAGGCGCTCGAACCGGGAACGAACGAACAACGGACGACATTAACCGCCAGTTACGGCAAATCCCTATCTGGCAGCGTTCATCTTGCCGTAATGGCGGGATGGGCGAGGAAACGCCTGTATGAACCGGACGGTCATCGCCGCATCGGGGATGCCTATCTGCTGGAAAGCGCCTACCTGACGCCGGGATATACCGCCTTCGGTCGCTACGAAAATGTCGATAAGGACGAACTCTTTCCCGGAGCGGCAGGGCATCCGAAATACAATATCCACAAGTTCACGATTGGCGGCATCAAGAATGTCGGTAGATACTCCGGCGCGGAATTCGGAATCGGCGGTAGCGTCTCCGCTTACGCATTCCCTTCTTCCCTGAAGGATTCTTATGGGTCTAACCCGGTGTCGTTCAATATCTTTCTACGCGCCCGCACCACAGGGATGTAGAGGAACTATAGAGAACCCCATCGCAACGAATACGTTTCGACATTGCGAACCTTCATATAGACGATTCACATCTTCTCTGCCTCGCTGTATCGTGGGGCAGGGAGGTAAAGTCGTCTAGCCCTTTTTAGACCGGAGATTAGCCTGTTATGGTACACTTATAGGGGAAAGGGGCCGCATTGCCGACGGTTTCGTTCGACCAACCCTATTACCTTCTCGGTCTTCTTTTGTTGCCGCTTTTCTGGCTGGCGGCGCGTTTCTCTCTGACATCCCTCGATCCCTTGCGCCGCTTGATAGCGATTCTTCTGCGATCGCTTCTGGTGACATCGCTCATTCTGGCGCTTTCCGGCATCAATATCGTGCGTCGAAGCGCTTCGCAGTGCGTGTTATTCGTTCTCGACTGTTCCTCTTCCGTTGCACGAAACGACCGGCTTAAGGAGTTGGATCTGGTCAATAACGCCACTGGCGCAATGCAGGGACGCGACCGAATCGGCGTCCTGACTGTCGCAGGGGAAACGCGTCTCGCCTTCGCGCCCACCGAAAAAGGCGTCGTCAAAGCGGATCTCTCCGCACCGGACAGCGGACAGACTAACCTTTCTCGTGGCATCGCGTCTGCGCTTTCCTACTTCCCGGATGACGCTGCAAAGCGAATTGTCCTGATCTCCGATGGCAATGAAACCGCCGGTTCCGCCGTCGAAGCGGCGCGTTCGGCGGCGGCGGATGATGTCCCTGTCGATACCATCTCCATCGGTTCCGCACCGGATAATGAGACATTACTGAGTCGTATGCTGACACCGCCCAACGCCAAACGCGGCGAACCCTTCCCCGTCCAGATTCTCGCTGAATCGCGTCGAGGCGGAAAAGGTGTGGTGACGCTTTACCGCAACGGGGTCGCTGTAGGGCGACAACCGGTGGACTTGCGCCCCGGCAAGAATCAGATCACGATGACACAACAGGCGGACGCGCCGGGATTTTACACCTACGAAGCGCGATTGACTCTGCCGCAAAACGAGGACACGTTCGAGGAAAACAATCGCGCCGCTTCTTTTGTCCGTGTGGAAGGGAAGCCGAGGGTATTGCTCGTACATCCCGCTTCCGCCCCGGATATCATCCCGGAAACGTTCCTGCCGCAAGCTCTCGCCGCGCAGAATGTGGACGTTATCGAAATGACTCCGAACCAGATGCCCCAGCAGGCAGCCGGGTTACTGAACTATGACGGCATCATCCTCTCGGATGTCCCGGCGGAATCCCTGACAGCAACCCAGCAAAAACTGATACAGGCGGCAGTGCACGATCTCGGTCTGGGGTTGATCATGATCGGCGGAGCGAAGTCCTTCGGATCGGGCGGCTACTATCAGACGCCCATCGAAGAGACACTACCCGTCGAGATGGATATCCGCAAGATGCGTCGCCTGCCGGGAGTCGCTCTGGCGATGGCAATCGATTACTCCGGTTCCATGAACATGACCACTCAGCGAGGAACGGGGCAGAGCAAACTGGAACTGGCTCAGGAAGCCGCGCATCGCTCGGTGGATGCTTTGAGCCCGCAGGATCAGGTGGGCGTCCTTGCCGTGGACACACAGGCGAATATCGTCGTCCCCCTGCAGTATGTCACCAACAAAAAGGATATCCATGCCGGAATCGGCGCGATTTACGGCGGCGGCGGCACGGAAATGTCGGCGGCGGTGCGCGGTTGCTATGAAATGCTGGCAAAAGCGGACGCCAAAGTCAAACACGCGATTCTGGTAACCGACGGCGAGACGGGTCCCTACGATTACGGCGACCTGATCGAAGCGATGCAGGAAAAGAAAATCACTTTTTCTCTTGTTCTAATCGACGAAGGCCAGGCGGATGCGGGCATTCTTCCCCTGAAGCGGATCGCCGACCGAACCGGAGGACGATTCTATCGGGTGCGGGACGCCGCCGAAATCCCAAAAATCTACCTGCGCGAAGTGCAGACTATCAGTCGTCCTCCGGTCGTGGAGGAACCGTTTACACCGCGTATCGCGACGGCGAGCAGTCCGCTTCTGACCGGGCTACCGCTGGATAATGTCCCTCCTCTGCTGGGGTACGATGTCGTGGTGGCGCGTCCCACAGCGGAAGTGGCGTTGTCGTCCCACAAAGGTGACCCCATACTGGCGACCTGGCGCTATGGGCTGGGAAAATCGGTCGCCTTCACCTCCGACGCCCGCGCCCGCTGGGGGGCGCAGTGGGTGACATGGAACGGATACCCGCCCTTCTGGGCGCAAATCATCCGCTGGAGCCTTCGCCGTTCAGAGACTGGCAGTTATCAGAGCGGTATCGACCGGGACGGCGCCAAGGCGCGTCTGACACTGGACGCCGTGGACGATAAAACGGGTGGTTTTGTCAACTTTCTGGAAGCGAAGGGGAAAGTGGTCGGCCCGGACGGCAATGTCCAGACCCTTCGCCTGAGTCAGACAGCCCCCGGACGCTATGTCGGAACCTTCGATGCTCCAAAGGTCGGTTCCTATATTGCGACCGTTTCGACGGTTTCGCCGAGTGGAGTCGGCAGGGTCACGACGACCGGGCTTTCCGTCCCGTATTCGCCGGAGTATGCCGCGTTATCGCCCGATACGGCGCTTCTTGCCCGTATCGCGGAAATTTCCGGCGGTAAGGTTCTGACCGACGCAGAAAACGTCTTTCGAGAACGACGGACGCGCTCGCTTCCCTTCCCGCTGGCGCTTTCGCTTCTGGGTTTGGCATTACTTTTGCTTCCCTTCGATATCGCCAACCGTCGCCTTGCATGGACTGACGGTCAATTAGCGAATCTGGCGACAGCGTTTCGGGAAAAATGGGGCGAACGCGCCCTGCAACGTCAGGCTGCCCAGAGTACAACCCGCAACGCTTCCGTCACCAGATTACGTGAGCGAAAAGCGCAACTGGAAGCGGAAGACGCCGAGGCTCAAAAACCGACGCCGATCCCCTCCCCGGTTCGCGGCGGGAGTGGTGTGACCGGAGGGAATGCGCCACAATCCGCCCCGACTTCTCCGTCGGGTGATAAACCCGCTTCGGGCGCATCCTCGTCCAGCGATTACCGTTCCCGATTGCTGGACGCGAAACGCCGCGCCGCGCAGGAGGAAGATTAGCCGGAGAAACCCCGTTAACGTCGCGCCGATAGCACGACGAAACGGGGATTCGCCGCAATCTGACGGCAGTTTCCGAAAATGCGCTTCAGCTTGATATGGTAGTTCAGATGGCGATTGCCAACAATCCACAATTCGCCGCCCGGACGCAACTGCCGCTTGCTCTGCGTAAACATTTGCCAGGCAATCTGATCCCCGATGACATGCCCCTGATGAAACGGCGGATTGCACAGAATCAGATCGAACAATTCCCCTTCGTAGTGGCTAAAGCCATCGTCCACCGAAAAGAGCGCCGCAGGTTCCTGAGAGGATAAATTATTCCGGGAGTAATTCTCCTCTGCGGCGGCGACCGCCTGATAAGACTCATCGAAGAAGTAAAGCGCCGCTGCTGGCTGTAAGCGTTTCGCAACCAGACCAAGCAGACCATTCCCGCACCCGAGATCAGCGATATGGGAGCTCACAGGCATCCGGGGAAGTTGATCGAGGAGTAATTGCGTCCCCTCATCAATTTTCTCTCGTGCGAAAACATTCGGTCCGCCGCCAATTTCCAGAGAGTATTCCGACAGAGACAGTATCGTTTCCGGCGGCGAGGGCAGAAGCGACGCGTCCTTGTGCGGCGTTACCCGAAAGAGCAACGCCTTTTTCCTGACAGGGAACACTTCTACTGTCCCCAATCCGGTCAGGATCTCCTTCGCATCGGACGATAGATGCTTCACCATTCCTGCCAGCAACAGAACCGTATTTTCCTGTAACAGCGGTCTCAGTAATGCGAGTTGTTGTCGCCAGAACGCGAGCGACTTGGGAATCCTTCCGAGGATAGCCTCATAGGCGGGCAACGGCGGAATCGCTGTGGAAGGCGTATAAGCGACAGAATCTGGCAGATGGTTTAGTCGTAGATTCTCCTCTATCGCAAGGCGAGAAGTAAAAGAATCGCCCCAGTTCTGGGGGTTGTTTGCGTGTAAGGCGACCGTAAGGGCGCCGAATTGATCGTTCAGGATCAATACGCGTTCCGGTCGGGGGCTTATCTCCGCGAAGGAATCTATCAAATATTCATCGGCGGCATCCCAGGCTTGAAGCGGTCGATTAGGCTCCGGCGGCCTCCGCACCAGAAGAAAATCACCCGAAAAACAGTGTAGGGTTGTCATGGGATCAGGATACGCAGGGGACACAGAGGACATGGGCTGACATCGTTCACTCTACCATGTCCGGAAACTGATTCGGACGTTTCCGAACAATGCTCCCTGCCCTCCTCGTTTCCCCTGTATAAACCGACCGCCAACTTATACTATTGTGATGAATTCCACACCGATAGAGTGAAGGATTGCACAAGTTTTTGACGACACAGATCACATTCCCGGTTACTCGCAAAAGATCGAAAAGTGTAATCCGGCGAGGCGTGTTAAAATGAGTCCGTGCGCCTGTCTGTCTGTGTCGTCAACTGGAACACCCGTGAGGATTTACGGGAATGCCTTGCCGCATTGCACGTAAACCCGATCACTGGAGGCGATCAGGAGGTTATCGTCGTCGATAACGCTTCCGCTGATCAGTCCGCAGAGATGGTCGCCGCCGAATTTCCTTCCGCGCACCTGATTGCCAACCGCACAAACGCCAACTTCGCCCATGGAACCAATCAAGCGCTTGCCGCCGCCGCCGGAGATTACCTGCTCCTGCTGAATCCGGATGCACAGGTGACGCCGGGAGCATTGGATCACCTGATCGCCGGCTTCTCCAATCCTCTGCCACGAACGGGGGCTGTCGCCGCAAAACTGGTTTTCGAAGACGGGTATGTGCAGGCGTCCGTGCGCGGATTTCCCTACCCGGTCGCCGTGCTGTATGATATTGTCGGCTTGAGCAAGGTTTTTCCGAAGTCACCGACTTTTGCAGCATACCGGCAAACGTTCTTTGATTACGAGAAGGCGCAACCCGCCCCGCAACCGATGGCGTCCTGCTTTCTGATTTCACGGGAAGCCTACGAAACCGTCGGTGGTATGGATGAGCGGTTTCCTCTCTACTTCAATGATGTCGATTGGTGCCTGCGCTGTCAGGACGCCGGGTTCGGAATCTGGTATGAGCCGAAAGCCGTAGTGATACATGGAGGCGGCGGGACGACAAAGCGCGTCCGCAAAGCGGCAGTGTGGGAATCGCATCGCGCTCTGCTTCGTCTCTATGCGAAACATTACAAAGGAAAGACGCCGTCACTTCTTTACGCCTTGATTACGAATCTCGTAACGATAGGCGCATGGGTGAGGACGGGACGCTGGGGGGAGTCGCTTGGCAAAGACGGAGGCGAAACCACGCCTGAGAGTTTGCATACTGAGTTGGAACGCGAAAAACGATCTGCGGGAATGTCTGCGCAGTCTGGAAATCGCGGCGCGTGACACATCCGTTTTCGAAACGGTGGTCGTAGACAACGCTTCTTCAGATGGCAGCGCCGACATGGTTGCGGCGGAGTTTCCGGGCGTCACCCTGATACGTAGCGCGGTCAATACCGGCTTTTCGGGCGGAAACAATATCGCCTTCGAGGGTATGACCGCTGATTACGCGTTCCTGCTGAATTCCGATGCCGCCTGTCATCCCGGCGCAATCGATAAACTGATCCAGTTTGGCGACGAAAACCCGAAGGTAGGACTATTCGGCCCGAAAGTATTGAACCCGGATGGCAGCCTGCAATACTCCTGCCGCCGCTGGCCGACCTTCGCGGCAGGGATGTTCCGCAATGTCTACCTCGGCAAACTCTTTCCCAACAACAAGCCCGCCGCCGATTATTTGATGCAGGACTTCGATCATGCGGAAACGCGGGAGGTGGACTGGCTGTCCGGTTGCGCTCTGGTCATCCGGAGCAAGTGCATGGAGCAAATCGGCACGTTAGACGACAAGACCTTCTTCTTTTACTGCGAAGATATGGACTGGTCTCTCCGTGCGGCGCAGGCGGGGTGGCAGGTCACTTATTTTCCCGGAGCCGTCGTCACCCATGCGATTGGGAAATCCTCGGATAACGCCGCCGAGAAGATGATTCTGGAGCACAGCCGCTCGATGTTGAAGTTCTACCGAAAGCATCAGAAGTTTTTTCAGGACAAAGTGCCTGCCCTGATGCGTCCTTTTGTCCCGGCAGGAATTTTTGCACGAGCGTATGTCCGTATCGCAAGGCGACGCTATATCAATCCGATCTTTAATATTTTCCGTCGCCGGAGGCCCGCTCATGAACAGGCACGTTAGCGCAGAAACGCGCTCTGAACGCCGCCGCAGAGAACGATCACAGAATGCGGAAGGAAGCATCAGAGAAAACAGAAACACTCCTGCATCCAGGCGGGAAGTCGAAGCCGCACCTTCGGCATTGTCCCTGATGGAATGGGCAGGACTGGGAGCGCTGTATCTGGCGTTAGTACTGTCTCCTGCCATCGGGGGATATCCGGCAGGGGCTACTTATGGCGCCGATGTATCGCTGTCCGTTCTCCGGTTGCTCATCCTTCTTTCCGGCTTTATTCTACTGGTTCTGGCGCCGCCCCGTGGCGCGACATCGGGAATGGGCAGGACAGCGGAACTGGCGCTCGGAGCGAGCGCCGGGCTGACAGCGCTATCTCTGCTCATACATTCGCGCTTCCTGACTTCGGATACGCTTTTATTCGCTATGCTCCCGGCGACCCTGGATTGGCTGAGCTACTTTACGGTCTTCGCCGTGGCGTTGCGTTATGCCGCAAATCCGCACGCCCGCCGGGGAATGATTATCGCCCTGGCGATTGGCGCCGGTTGGGTTGCATTGACAGCAGTAGATTCATATCTCGGCACTCTGAACGCTCTGGCAGGCGCAGAACGGGATTATCGCGTCGCCGTTGTCGCCTGGTTTATCCGTCTCTTCGAGGTAACGGTAAGCGCCCCGGCGAACCGGGCGCAGGGAGCATTCTTCTCGCCCAACTTCCTCGCCGGATTCCTGGCGCTGACGCTTCCGGTGACCGTCGCCGCCTATGTGTCGGCTCCTTCGAAGCGTTACGCCTATCTCTTCGGCATTGCCGTGGGACTATCGGCGGCGGGACTGTTTGTCACAGGGTCGCGTTCCGGCATCGTTCTGGCTCTGGTTGGTTTGGCGGTAGCGTTCGCCCTGTTCCTGTTTGCACGCGGCTTTTCCGGCCTGCCGTGGACACGCATCGGGACGGTGATCGCGATATTGCTCGTGTTCGCACTGGCGTTCCGGGGCCCGATTTTCAATCGTGTCTCCGGGGGGGCAGTGACGCAGGAGCATTCCGGCGAATTTCGTTCCTGGACATGGCGTGGAACTCAGGCGATGGCGCAGGCGAATCCCCTGCTGGGAACCGGACCGGGGACTTTCTCTTATGTCTATCCCCGTTACGCTCTGGTCGCCCGCACCGATCTGGCGCATTCTTCCTATCTGCAAATCGCCGCCGAACAGGGGTTCCCTGTACTGCTGATCGTCGGACTGGCGCTGATCGCCGCTTTCGGCGCGGCGGGCCGCAATCTCAAACAGGCGCGTGATAATCGAGAGGATAGCCTGACTCTGCTTCTGTGCGGGGTGACAGGCGGGATTCTGGCGGCGGTCGTACATAACGCATTCGACTCCGAGTGGTCTCTGCTGGGTAATGCCCTGCCTTTCTGGGCGATCGCCGGAATCGCCAGCGGCATAATGCCTTCGCTCGTCACTGACGCTAACGTTCACACCGGACAGAAACAAGCGTCTGAGGGTGGAAGGGGGATTCTTACCCGTGGCCTTGTAGGAATCGTCCTGATGGTAGCGCTATCATTGAGCGCCGTATTATGGCGAGGCGCCGTTTACCGCGAAGAGATTATCGCCGCCATGAAGACACCGCCCCTGCCCACTATCGACACTTCCCGTTGGCCCGCCGACCCGAACCTGTACTACTATGCGCGAAAACTGGAGGATGCCACCCGCATAGAGCCTACCGGTAAGCGGTTTTACCAGTTGGGTCGCCTGTATGCGGATCGCGACAAAATGCCGGAAGCGATTGAGGCGATCAAAAAGTCTCTGGAAGCGGAGCCAACCTCCCTGCAGTCCTGGCGTAAACTGGCGGAATTTCAAACGCAGATCGGCAATATCGACGGCGCAATGGAAGCATGGCGTGAACTGGTCAAACGACAGGAAGGTCCGGTCGGTCTGTACCGTGCCATTCCGGAACTTCCGGAAACCCATGCCGCTTTCGCCTACGCCGCCCTTGCGAGTAACGACGAAAAACGGAACAATAATGCAGAAGCCCTGAAAAATTGGGGAAAGGCGGCGAATGTCATTGAGGAATATTCCAGAACTAACGAAACATACCAGCAGGTCGAAATCGCCAATGCGATAGTGACCGGGGTAAACACCGCCGTCCGTCGCGAGGAACTCACCAAACTCTACCGCCAGATAATCGAACAGTGGAGTCGGCTCGCGCCCGACAAAGCGACGGAACTTGCCGCTCGCCGTGAGGAAACCCTGAGTCGCCTTGCAGCTTTTGGTTCTACCTCCGCCGTTCCACCGTTATCACCCTGACGGGAGACGCATTTATCCTTGCCGTGTCTCTGCTATAATTACGGGCATCCTGGAAATTCGGAATGCAAATCATGGTATTGAAATCAACCTCAAATATGCGAAGTTTTTTATTTTTATCCCTTGCTCTTATAGTCGCTTCCTGCCTTCTGACCGCCGGGTGTTCCTCCACTCCTCCTGCGGTCGTGGACAGCGCCAACCAGAAGAGATGGGAAAACTTTCAAAAGGATAATAAGAAAGAGCGTTCCGTAGCGATGGACGCCTTTGAAAAGCGACAGGCACAGTTGGCGGAAAAGAAACGTAAAGAAGCCGAAATGTCGGCAGCAAAACCAGGCGTACAATCAGCGCCTGCTGGCGCGGCGGAAAAAAAGACCGTTTCCCCCTGAGGTTGCATTGACACCACATAAATTAACTGATATCTTTGTTTTGGCTCGTTATTAAATCGGTTTAGTGGATCGATTCAAACAATGTGTTAATAACAACGATGCCGAGTTTTAAAAGTGCGTGTGACTATCAAAGATGTAGCCAGAGAAGCGCGGGTGTCGCCAGCAACGGTTTCGCTCGTTCTCAATAATGCCCCTGGAATCTCAACGGATACCCGTGAGAGAGTCAGGCGCGTCATCAATGAGGTTAACTATAAGCCGGACGCTCTCGCCCGGAGCTTTTCTTCGCGCCGTTCCGAAGCGGTCGCTCTGGTCATGCCGCCCGATCTGGACTCGCTCAATGACCCTTATTACATGAACTTGCTACGTGGCGTTCTGGAGGCAGTGCGTGACTCTTGCTACCGAATGTCGCTGGAAATCGCCGATGAGCGTTTTGTGGAGCAGAGGTTGTGGGAAGATCTCTTTATCCGCAAGTCAGCGGATGGGCTGATTGTCGCCACACCACGATTGAATCAGGAATATCTGAAAGAAGTTGCCGCAATGAGCCACCCGGCATTGCTGATCAATGGGGCGCGTCCGGATCTGCCGGAACTAGATTATACGGGCTACGACGATGTCCGGTGCGGGTTCGACGCCACCTACTACCTGATTGGACTGGGTCATCGGCGCATCGGATTCCTGAGCGGGCCAGATACCCACGCTTCGGCACAGGAAAGACGTAAGGGATACGATATGGCGCTGGAACGCGCGCGAATCCCCCTTCGCCCGGAAGATATCCTCCCGGGCGACTACGAGGCTACGATCACGGCATCCGCCGTAAAGGAACTACTCAAACGCCCGGCTACTGACCGTCCAACCGCCCTCTTTAGCGCAAATGACACGATGGCGATTGCCGCAATGACCACTATTCAGGATGCCGGACTGACAGTGCCAGGCGATTTTTCCCTTATCGGCGTCGACGATACTGGACTTGCCGAAAGAGCGACACCGCCACTGACAACGATGCGACAGGATATCTATGAACTGGCGGCGCAGTCCACGGCGCAATTCCTGAAGAAACTGTCAGGGCGTGATCGCGACAACAGTGATCGGGAACGAATCTCCACTCGGTTACCGATGAAACTTATCGAACGTGAGACCAGTCTGCCAATAGGCGAAAGGAGACAAGTATTATGAGCGTATTCCCAAATTCTTCAAGAACTACAGACGTAACGAAGCATCCTCTGTTTCCCTATTTTTTTGGGTTCACGGGCTTTTGCCTGCTCATTGGTCTCATTCTCTGGTTTGGAATGCCCGCCGCGCCGCCGCCCGCTCAGGCGCTTCCCCCAGACCCATTTGCAGACCCGAAGGCGGGCATGGCGCATATTGAAAAATTAGCGCAGAGTTATGGCAACGATTTTGATAAACTCAGCGATAATGACAAGATTATGCTGAATTCCATTGCCATGGGGCATGGTCGGGAATTACTGGCGAAGACCGTTAAGGATCTAAAATCTCGCACAGGAAAGAACGTCCCAACGCCGACGCCGTAAGGTTACCGGCTTACTCTGACTCTTTTATAGAATTCAAAAACTTATAAAGAGCGAATCGTCATCCAATCCACTCTTATGGAAGAAAGTAAAAATGTATAACTCAGGCTACAAACCGAGCACGAAGGGCTTTACGCTCATCGAACTCCTCGTCGTTATCGCCATTATCGCCATTCTGGCTGCGATCCTGTTTCCTGTCTTCGCCCAGGCCCGTGAGAAGGCTCGCGCCATCTCCTGCCTCTCTAACCTGAAGCAACTGGGAATCGCAAACCAGATGTACGCGCAGGATTATGACGAAAGCCTTACCTGTGGCTGGGGCGACGGCCCCCAGGCTGGTTCCACTATCTGGCGCATCGCCCTGCTTCCTTATATCCAGAAGTATTCTGGACAATTAGGCGACAATGGTCAGGCGGGTTACAACGATACCAAATACGGTAACACTGGCGTCCTCTCCTGCCCCGACAAACCGGCGGGTCCGGGTTACGGCCCCACCAGCTACGGATACAACAACAGCGAACTGACCGCTTATCATGGTAACTGGAGCGATGCGGCGGTTGTGAACGGCCTGCACGTTTATCCGGGCCTTTCGCTTGCCGCGATCAAGCGCCCCGCCTCCCTTGCCGCCTTCGCCGACTCCGGTGAAACGGGCAACGGTTCCACGGATGCGAACATCAAGGCAGACCCGAACTATATGCAGGGCGGCGGTAATGACTGCGTCGTCGAAACCGGTATAGGCGACTGCGGCCCCTACAACTTCAAGCCGGAAGTTTGGCAGGAGCGATGGAGCCCGGACTGGACGTTCGCTGTTCCGGGAACCACAGATCGCTGGAATCCGGGTTCGGACGGCGGACGCCGCCCGATGGCGCGTCACAGTGGCGGTATCAACATTACCTTCATTGACGGTCATGCCAAGTTCACCAAAGCAGGAGCTTTGAACGCTAAGGTCGGAAGCGCGGAAGATATTTTCCACAACCACGACTAAGGTAGCCTCCCGGAGGCGCTGGGGCAAGGAAGGAGCGGCTAACGCCGCTCCTCTCCTTTTCTCAGAAGACAAATTCGCGGATAAATGATGGAATCGATAGCGACAGCAGTTACACCTTCACACAAAACGGGCGATCTTCGCCGCACCGTTATAGTGATTTGCGCCGTCTGCGCCCTTTTAGTCGCGGGAGCGCGATTAGCCTGGTTTACCCCGACGGTGCAGGAATGGCGATTGAGTCGCGCTTCTCTGCCGGAATTGCTCAAAGAGCGCGGTTCCCTCTCCGGCGATTCCCGTCTCCTCTATCACATTGGGTATCGATTGAATCAGGAAGGGCGTTTTGCCGAGGCGGAAAGCAATTTACGCCGTGCTGTCGGCATTGACCCG
The DNA here is from genome assembly GCA_903910385.1 of uncultured Armatimonadota bacterium. Classification (GTDB taxonomy): domain Bacteria; phylum Armatimonadota; class Armatimonadia; order Armatimonadales; family Armatimonadaceae; genus CAIVZM01. Next base: position 35,878 of record CAIVZM010000039.1, on the reverse strand, counting down.
GACTCCCCGCGTCTGCGCGATGAATGGGCGCGTTCTCAGCTAGGAACCGGCGCCGTTACCGAAGCATTCAACCAGTTACATCAGTTTACCGGAGCACATCCAAACTCATCCCCCGGGCATACGAATCTGGGAAAATTTTATTTCACTCTCAAGTCGTTACAACGCTCTCGCGAAGAGCTCGAAAAAGCGGTCGCCCTCGATCCCGCTAATGCGGAGGCATGGGCATATCTGTCACAGGCGACCGGTCAGTTGAACGTGCCGGAGAGACCGCTGGAAGCCGCACGCAAAGCGGTCGAGTTGGCTCCGAAGGTGGCGGGTTACCGCCTTTTGCTGGCATCACTTCTGGAACCGACCAATCACCCGGAGGAAGCAGGACAGGAATTCGCCCGCGCCGTAGAACTCGCCCCGGATAACGCGGCGACCCATCAACAATACGCCGCCTGGCTGTACAAACACTCCTCAGACCCCGCAGGGCGCGCAAAGAGTGAGGTGGAGGTACGGAAAGCGCTGTCTCTCGATACCAATGACGGGGCGTCCTATCTGTTACTGGGACGGCTTCTACGCGATGCAGGAAAACAGGCGGATGCTATCACGCCTCTATTGGAAGCGGCGAAACGGATCCCCGAAGACCCGGCTCCGTCACAGATGCTCTTTCAAACCTATGCCACTCTGGGAAATACGGCGGAAAGCGCGAAATGGGAAGCGCTCTGGAAGTCACGACAGGACTATATTTCTCGTCGGCAAGACCTGTATTTCCGACTCGGCGCAACGCCGAATTCACGCGAACTGCGCCAGCAACTGGCGCGTTTGCTGGGGACGCATGGCGATGTAGATGGCTCTCTACGGAATTACGCCATGGCGTTACGTCGCCCGATAGATTCCGTACAGACATTGACCGCCGCCGCCCGTGACCTCACCGAAGGCGGGTTTGCAGACCGCGCTATTCCCCTGGCGGAACAAGCGGTCGCCAAAGGCCCGCGTAGTCCGGAAGCGCATGAAGCATTCGGCGACGCTCTTTTACAAAGCGGGCGTCTCAACGAAGCCATCGCGCAATACAATTTCACCACGAACCATCAACCCAATCGCGCCCCGGAAATTCAGAAGCGGGTAGATCGCTATGCCGCCGCACACCCGCAATCCATTACACTGGCAGAGCAGGCGTACCGGGAAGCGCTGGGACTGATCAACGGACAGATCGGTCTGCGACGGACGCCCACACGCGCCCTCGAACTGGCGGAAAAGGCAAACGCGCTTGAAGACGGCAACATCGTTTATATGAAATTATTGCTGACATTGCAATTCGGCGCGAAAAAGATCAATGAAGCCATTGCAACGGCGCGGCGGATTGTCGAAATAACCCCGAACGATGCAAAAACGCAGATGCTTCTGGGAGTAATGCTGGCGGATCGCGCCTCTACCCCTGCACAGTTTCACGAAGCGGAACTGTTTCTCAATGAAGCCAGAAACGATCCCGCGATGACCGCACAGCGCCACTACGGAATGGGACTTCTCGCCCTGCACCGGAATGATGGTCAGACAGCGGTCATGGAACTCTCGGAAGCGGCGCGATTAGACCCGGCGGCGGATGTCACCTTTTACAAGCTGTCGCAAGCGTATCGCATGAGCGGCGACGCTAAAGCAGCGGAGAAAGCGCTTGCGGAATACGAGAGTCGGCAGAAACTCAATCGGGAAGAATTCGGACTTCAGAGCAACATCAGCCAGAAGCCCGATGAGCCGGATTCCTACCGTAAACTGGCGGAGTACTATGATCGCAATGGTCGCACCGAAGAAGCGTCCAAGTTGCGTGAAATCATGAATCGTCGCTTTGACTCTTCCCACAAGAACGGAAACAGCTCCCGGTAGAAGCGCCTATCCTCAAGAACGTTCTAAAACGAGAACCAAATATCACAACAAATCCTTACGGTAAGCGGATGTAACCGCTCCTATATCGATAATATGAGAGGCATATAATGAAAAAACAAATTGGTCCCGCCGCAATAATCGGCGCCGTCGTCGCCCTCGGAGCGTTGCTGTACGGCATGTATAGCCTGAACTTCAAGAGCAAAGACCCTGATCCGGCGCTTGCCGCGCCAGAGCATCAGAACATGGCGGAATTCTATAAAAATCAGGGGAAAGTCGGCGGTTCGTCCGGTCAGACGGGTCAGCCCAAATAGCGAAAAGTGACGCACCGCAATTCGTCGCCCTAATGTAAACTCCCCGCCGTCATCCTTTCGAGGACAACGGCGGGAAGTTTCCCATAATGAGTGGAAATCGGGAATTTCCTGAACCCGGAAACGTCGGGTCTGATTATTGTTTCGCCAGAAGCGCGACTAACTCCGTCAAAACCATATCGCGATCCTCACCGCTCAGGGCGAGGGCTAACTGAGCCTGCAATAACCCGTAGCGGGCATCCAGATGGTAACGGCGCCCCGTAACTGCCACGGCAAGATATTTCTCCCGCTGCGCCAGTCCATCCAGCACCGGCGACAACCCCACTTTCGTCCCTGTCAGAACGGCATCCCGCACCGCAGCATCCAGCGCCTCCATCACGACGGGAGTCAGAACGTGCGCCCCCATGAAACACAGGTAGTACCCGGCTCGCAGTCCGGGTATCAGCAAGGATTGCTCCGCCTCTGTCGGCGTCGGCTTCTCCGCAACGCATTCGATAGCATAAACATCCCTTGCCCCTGTTTCGCGCATCCGTTGTCCGCCAATCGCGCCAAATGATGTCAGCAAATTCTCGCGGGTGGGTTGGACACCGGAAATGGCGCATTCATTCTCTCGCGCCGCCTCAGCGATCTGTGCAGCGGCGGGCGGCGTCCCGGTCGGACCAATGAAGATATGGTCACCGACCTGATGGAGAAACGGTTCGCTGGCGACGAATTCACGAGCGCACCACAGGGCATGCCCGTATCCCCGAGGTTCAGGTTGGGTTACGAAGCGTACCTGTACAGAAAAGTCCGCCGCCGCCGTTCGGTAAGCGTCCCCGGCATCCGGCGCGATAACGATGCAGACTTCTTCCGCACCCGCTGCCGCCATCTCAGCGACTTGAAGCGCAAGAATGGACTTACGCACTCCATCCCGGTCGACCAGAGTCTGTAAAGGTAAATCGCGCTGTCCGGGCGCGGCGGCGGTAATAACAGCTTTACGGATTCGCAAAAAAAGAAACCTCCGCTGGAGAGCGTCTTAAGGCGTTTCCAGCGAAGGCGTATTCCTCGTGCAGGAGTCAATTTCCTCCCTGCAGTCAGGTTCATCGAGCGGTAGTCCGCGCCTCGCCAAAAGCGTGAACCCTCGTCGTCATCGGAGAAACTGTACAGCATTATAGTCCTGAATGCGAGTAGTTAACGTCCGAAGGCAGGGATTTCCCTCTGCACTCTCAAAACAGAGACAACCATCATTCTAACAGTCGCTTTTTCACTGTGAGGCGATTTGCCAGCAACCGGGGAAGGAAAATTCCCCAGCGTCGTACAATGTCTCCCTGTGAACGAACTTATTCTCAACGCCGACCAGGGAAATACACAAATTTCCCGGCATATCTACGGGCATTTCGCCGAGCATCTAGGCCGCTGTATCTATGGCGGATTCTGGGCGGGCGATGACGCTTCGATCCCTAACGCACGTGGCATCCGCAGTGATGTCATCGCGGCGTTAAAGGAACTTCAGATTCCCAACCTTCGCTGGCCCGGCGGATGCTTCGCCGATGAGTATCACTGGCGCGACGGCATCGGCTCACGAGAAACACGCCCGTCGATGATCAACACGCACTGGGGCGGCGTCACCGAAAACAATCACTTTGGGACGCATGAATTCCTTGATGTCTGCGAACAACTGGATTGCGAACCCTATATCTGTGGAAATGTCGGTAGCGGAACGGTGCAGGAGATGGCGGAGTGGGTTGAATACCTGAACTTCGATGGCGTCTCGCCCCGTGCAGACGAACGACGCACTAACGGTCGCGAAAAGGCATGGAAGGTCAAGTATTTCGGCGTCGGCAATGAAAACTGGGGTTGCGGCGGTAACATGCGGGCGGAATTCTACGCCGACCAGTACCGTCGCTACGCCACCTACTGCCGTAATTATGGCGATCCCGCTCTGTATAAAATCGCCGGCGGCCCCAATGTAGACGATTACCACTGGACGGAGACGCTCATGAAGAACGTCCCCCTCCACATGATGCAGGGAATTTCTCTGCACTATTACGCCACCGATTGGCCGCCGGTATTATCCGCCACCGATTTCGGCGAAGATAAGTGGTTCCGACAGATGGAACTCGCCCTCCGCATGGATACGCTGTTGACCAAACACGGCGCGATCATGGATTTCCACGATCCGCAACGACGCATTGGCTTGATTGTGGATGAATGGGGCGCCTGGTATGCCGTCGAACCGGGAACGAACCCTGGCTTCCTGTACCAGCAAAACTCCCTTCGGGATGCCCTGATCGCAGGTCTGACCCTCAATATTTTCAATAATCACGCGCACCGTGTGCATATGGCGAACCTTGCACAGACGATCAATGTCTTGCAGTCTGTCCTCCTGACCGACGGTCCCCGTCTGGTGAAAACGCCGACGTTCCACATCTTTGAAATGTACAAAGTCCATCAAGATGCAACATTGATACCGGTGACCCTGAAAACGTCGGATTATACGTTCGGAGACAAGAAGATTCCGGCGCTGAGCGTCTCAGCATCCCGAAATAGCGATGGCGTGGTTCACATTTCGCTCTGCAACACACATGCAACGGAGGCTCAATCGCTGACAATCCGACTGCGGGGGAACGCTTTCCAGACCGTGACCGGACGTATCCTCACTTCCGACGCCCTGACAGCCCACAATACCTTCGACAATCCGGACGCTCTGACGCCGCGCGACTTCTCAGAAGCCCAGCTCTCCGACAGCGACATTATCGTTGAGATACCCGCCCATTCCGTCGTGACGCTCAGCTTGTCGTAGCCTGTAACCCTGTCGTAGCGGCAAAGCCGCTACGACAGGATATCTTTGACCACATGACCATGAACATCGGTCAGTCGGAAATCCCTGCCCTGGAACCGGTTGATCAACCGGGTATGGTCTACACCCAGCAGGTGCAAGATAGTCGCTTGCAAATCATGGACGTGAACCGCGCCGGGCGTGAACTCATCCTTCGTTGGAGTCATCGCGTTGCCGGAAGCATCCGCGATGTTATAACCATAAGCGTCTGTCTGTCCGTAGGAGAATCCCCCCTTGACGCCGCCACCCGCCATCCAAACCGTGAAACAACGCGGATGGTGGTCACGACCGTAATTGTCTTTGCTCAGCTTGCCCTGAGAGTAGGAAGTGCGCCCAAACTCTCCCCCCCACACAATAAGCGTGTCGTCCAGCATTCCCCGCTGTTTCAAATCCGTGAGCAGCGCCGCGCTTGCCTGATCGGTATTCTTCGCCTGAGCGCGTATGTTATTGGGCAAATCGCCATGATGATCCCAGCCCTGATGGTACAGTTGTATAAAACGCACGCCGCGTTCCGCAAGGCGACGCGCCAGCAGACAGTTTGCCGCAAAAGTGCCTGGCTTGCGAGCGTCCTCGCCATAAAGGGAGAAAATACTGTCCGGTTCACGGGAAAGGTCAGTGACATCGGGGACGCTGGTCTGCATGCGGTACGCCAGTTCGTACTGCGCCACCCGTGATTCGATCTCGGGATCAAGTTCGCGTTGCGCCTGCAATCCATTGAGCGCCTTCATGGCATCTAGAACCGCACGGCGGCGATGCGGCGAGACGCCTTCCGGGTTAGAAAGGTACAGAACTGGTTCCTTCCCCGAACGGAATTGGACTCCCTGATAACGAGAATCCAGAAAACCGCTTCCCCAGAGACGCGAGTACAGTGGTTGGTCGCCGCCGCCCGCCGTCACCAGAACGACAAAAGCGGGTAGGTTCGCGTTCATCGATCCCAATCCGTATGTCACCCAGGAACCCATCGAGGGACGACCGGCGATTTGTGAACCGGTCTGAAAAAAGGTGATGGCAGGGTCATGGTTGATCGCCTCTGTCCAGACCGACTTCACGAAGCAGATATCGTCGGCGGCGCTGGCGATATGAGGCATTAGTTCGCTGACCCATGCCCCTCCCTTTCCATACCGGTTGAATTTGAATGCAGAGCCTGCCAGCGGCAACGTCGCCTGATTTCCGCTCATCCCAGTCAGCCGCTGGGTTCCGCGCACGGAATCCGGCAACGATTCGCCGAATTTCTCATTCAATAGCGGCTTGTAATCGAACAGGTCCTGTTGCGCCGGACCTCCGCTCTGGAAAAGGTAGATCACACGGCGCACTTTTGGCGGAAACTGCGGAATACCGGGCAGCCCACCCGTCGCTTTGAGGACAGGGGGAGCTGCCAGCGCCTCTCCTCCGAACAGGGAGTGCAGTCCCAGCGTTCCCAGCCCCAGTGTTGCGCGGGATAGGAAATGGCGACGGGTCAATGTCAGCGGGTCAAACTCTTCCATGGTTTATCTCTGGACTTTCTTTCCCGAATTATCGTTTCCAGACCGTAGCGTCCAGATTCAAAATGGTCTGCGCAAGCGCGGTAGCGGCGGCAAGTTCTACGGGCGGCAGGGAGGCATCCGCTTTACTTTCCCCGACTGCAATCAGTTTCGCCGCCGCTTCCGGTTCCTGTGCGAAGGATGCTCTCTGATCGGCATACATATCGGTCAATAACTTCTGTTCCTGAGCTGTCGGTTCGCGCACCGCCAGCAACCGGAAGGCAAAGCGGACGCGCATCGTATCATCCGAACCCGCTTCCTTGAGCGTTCGTTGCCCCACTGCCCGCGCCGCTTCGACAAACTGCGGGTCATTCAGCAGGATCAGCGCCTGTAGCGGGGTATTGGTAGAGCCACGACGCGCTGTGCAGACCTCGCGGCTGGCGGCATCGAACGCCATCATGTTCGGCATCGGCGCAGTGCGCTTCCAGACGGTGTAAAGGCTCCGACGGTATAATTCCTGCCCTTTGCCTTGCTGGTATGCAGGACTCATGGAGTTGCTCTCGCGCCATAAGTCACCCGGTTGGTACGGACTGACCGGCGGACCGCCCAGATTCCCTGCCAGTAATCCGCCCGCCGATAGCGCGGAATCCCGAATCGCTTCCGCATTCAGACGCTGACTCGGCCCACGAGCGAGCAGGATATTCTGCGGGTCACGCTCCCGCAGTTCCGGTCTCAATGCGGACGCCTGCCGATAGGTGCGGGAAAGCGCGATTTTCTTCATCATACGCTTGACATTCCATCCGGTCTGAATGAAGTCACGGGCGAGAAAATCGAGAAGTTCCGGATGCGTCGGCGCTTTCCCCTGAACCCCGAAATCTTCCACAGTCTCCGTGAGTCCCCTCCCGAAGAAAATTGACCACATCCTATTGACTTCTACCCGCGCAGTGAGCGGATGGTTCGGCAATGTCAGCCATTGCGCCAGGCCGAGACGGTCACGCCGCAGGTTTTTTGGGAAGGGATAGATGCCCGCCGGAGTTTCTCGCCCTACCAGATTGGCGGCGGTTTTTGACGCATCGTAACGCCCCCGCGACAAAACATAAGTCGGACGCGGCGATGGTGTTTCTTCCATTACCGAAATCTCGTACTGCCCATCCTCCGCGTTGACCAGCGCCATTCGGGCGTCCATCAACGCTTTAGTCGCCTGTCGCGCCGCAGGATCGATGGCGGAGAAATAGTATTGGCGCAGATCAGCTTCGCTCAGGGAAGATAACGCCAGCGTATCTGATGGCGAACGTTCGTAAGACAGTTGCGCCACTTCAACCGGAGCAAGGCTTCGGGCGAAAAGATTGAGGTTGTCCAGACGCCCGCCCTTGAAACCTCTATCACGGAATCGTTGCCCAAAGACGAGGGTCTGTACGCCGACGCCTTTATACAATTTATCCACGATAACTGTAGACGGAGCGGGTTTGCCATTGATATAAATCCGAAGTCCGGAAGCGCGGCTTGAACCATCATAGGTGACCGCGACAGACGTCCAGACATTGGCAGGAACCGTATTTACCGTGCGAATGGCAATCGCGTTTCCGGGCCAGTGCCGCATCATGCGGGCGGTCAAACGCCCTTTATCGATGGTCAGGTCATAGCCGTAAGGTCCGGTATCGGTTCCGGCGCACGCCTGATAGATAACGGCGTCACCATCCGTCTGTCGGGCATCCTGCATCCAGAAAGCGATAGTGAACGGCGTATAACGGGTAAATCGTGCGATTCCCGGAAAGTTCAAATTACACTCGCCATCAAACTGCGCCGCTTTCCCACTCTTGCCTTGCACCAGACGAACCGCGTCGCTCAGTTCCCCGCCGGAAGTCGCGCCGGGAACCAGATTCGGCAATTTCGAGCCATCAAATCGCTCGAAATCGAACGCCCCGATCCGGTCGGCGACAACCGCCGTCTTTGTCTGCGCGCGCCACGATTGAAATTCGGACTCCCGCTCCCGGCGAACGTCCGCCAGCTTTTTCTCGCCTTCCGCGACGGTTGTTCGCGCTTTCGCCATCACGTTCGCCTGTTCCGACGTCGGAAGTAAAAGGGACGGCGTCGGGACGATTCCTCCCTGATCATAAAGCCCATGTTCGTTGATGCTATTAAAGAAGGCGGTCAACGCATAGAAGTCTCGTTGCGATATGGGGTCATACTTATGATCATGGCAACGGGCGCATTCCGTCGTCAACCCCAGAAAAGCCGTTCCGAACGTCTTCACACGGTCAGCGACGCCCTCTTCGCGCCATTCCTCGGCAACGCTGCCACCTTCATTTGTCATACGGTGCAGGCGGTTGAACGCTGTCGCGAGGCGCGTCTCCTGTGTAGGATTGGGCAGTAAATCTCCCGCGAGTTGCTCCGTTATAAATTGATTGTAGGGAGTATTGTTATTGAACGCCTTCACGACCCAGTCGCGGTACGGCCATGTCGGGCAGAGTTGGTCGCTCTGGTAGCCATAACTGTCGGCATATCGCGCCACATCGAGCCAGGGCAGAGCCATCCGCTCGCCGTAGCGCGGGCTTGCCAGGAGTCGGTCGACCGCTTTTTCGTAAGCATTGGGTGTGGTATCCGCCAGAAAGGCGTCCCTCTCTTTCAGAGTGGGAGGAATGCCGGTCAGATCCAGCGTAACGCGACGTAGCCAGATGTCGCGACTGGCGTCCGGCGACGGTTTTATATTCTCTTTTTCCAGACGGGACAAAACGAAAAGATCGATCTCGTTACGAGACCATGCCGCATTTTTCACCACCGGAGCGGGGACAACGAGAGGCAGAGGAACAAACGACCAGTGACGTTCGTAGATCGCGCCATCCTGAACCCACTGTCGCAAAGTTTCTTTTTGGGACGGTGTCAACTGTTTGTGTGAGTAAGGCGGCGGCATGATCTTCGCATCCGCAGTGGAAAAGACACGGGAAATCAGTGCGCTCTTTTGTGGGTTTCCCGGCGTAATAGCGCCGTGCTTAATGGCATCCTCACGTACATCCAGACGAAGATTCGCCATTCGCTTGTTCTGATCCGGCCCATGGCAGGCGAAGCAGTTTTCACTGAGGATCGGGCGAATATCGCGGTTGAACTGCGGCGAGGACTTCCGCTTTTCCTTTGGCGCCGCAAGCCCGGATAGCGCCGAGAACGCTATTACCGGAACCAGTATCCACACACCGTACCGCGTAAGTCTTTTCATAACGAACTCCGAAAACCTGAGTCTGGTATACGCCAATACGTTGCCCGACCGCTTAATTCCTGCAAAATCAACAATTTGAGAATTTCACAGGCGTTATCCCCTTTCCTTCCCTTCCCGATAATCAACCGACAGGAGAAGGGCAGGGAGGATCATTTTCGCCATTCGGTGCCGTATTCGCGGAACGGGTTTCCATTGGAGATACAGGAATAACTGACCAATGCATAGCCGAGTTGCTTACATTGCTCAATCAGTTTAATGGAGTAATCGCCGGCATGATAGTTTGGCGTTGTGTATTCGACCACCACAACGGAATCCGTTCCGTTTCCGCTACGAGTGACGATAGGATTCGATATTTCGGACTGCGTTGACAACCACTGCTTGAGAGAGGCATCATCCGCAGGAGCCTGCTTCACCGTGATTTTCACCTGCGCGGTCGATGTGGGATTTGCCAGTGAATACCCCCCTACTGCGACAATCGCAAGAACAAAAACAAGTCCGATAATGGAAATGATACGACCAGGAGTCATGACACGCTTCCGTTCCGGTCAGGATTGATTTTGCAGAATTCCCGACCGCAGGGGGATTCTACAGGGGAGCCTGTTTTTCCTGAGTTTTTACTATTCGATTTTTTGAAAATATTACGTTACGCCAGTCCCAAGGCTTTTGACCATTCGCGCATTTTCGCGGCGCGAGTGGCATCCGACGAAGGCAGAGCGATAGGTCGCCCACGGCAGTCGATCAATAAACCGACCGTGCCGCCTTCCGCCGTTATCGTCACCGCCTTGCCCTTGCCCGCACCCATATCGAAAGCTCGGGCAGGTTGAACCTCAATCGCAACCTTCTGACCGAGAGTGAGAGGCAAAAGACGCAGTTCGCCGAAACGCACAGAAACGGTATCGCCATTGATGCGAAGGGTCAGACACTCCTCGCCTTCCTTCGCCGTTCCAATCGGAGCGATGCAATCGCCAAGGCGGATGAGGCAGTCCCGCTCAAATACCTGCGTCGCCGCTTCCGGCAGGAGCGTCGATAAAATGCCCAACTGCGGCATCATGAAGATAGAGTCCTTGGCAAGCGTCGTCAAGCCTTCCGGCGCATAGGCGTCCATCATCATCAGGGCGGTCTGCGCCATTTCGGGAGCATGAGCGAGGACGCCACCAGACCCGATGATCATATCGAGCGCCAGCATGTTGACCAGCGTCCCCCCGGAGCCACGTTGTTCGAAGATATCTCCCACCGAACGTTCCTGCTGAACGCCCACCATCTCCCGCGCCAGCGATTTGTGATGATCGAACGCCAATCGGAGCGCCTCACGGGACGCCGCCTGCTCGATCTGCAAATCCCGCAAATCTTGCGGAATAGTGGTCGGGCGGATCATCTTGTTTCGTAGCTGGTTACGGATATAGGCATCCGTTTCTTCGAACGGCAACCAGCGCTTGATATTGGGCAGTCCCGCTTCGGTGAGGACGTTACAGATCGAGTAAGACATTCCGAGGTTGGCGGAAACGGTGCGGGTATAGATTCCGGCAAAGACCGAAAAGACATCTGTCGTAGCGCCGCCGATATCGACGCCCAGAATATTGATGCCGCGTTGCCGTGCGATGGTCTCCATGATTTTCCCGACGGCGTTGGGGGTGGACATGACTCCGGCGCTGGTCCAGGTCGTTAATTTCGCGTAACCGGGCGCCTGTTGCATCACGTGTTCGAGGAAAAGCTCATGGATGGCTTCCCGCGCCGGATACAGGTCTTCCCGGTCCAGGGACGGACGAACATTTTCGATAATCCGGACATCCACCGTGTCGCCGAGAGTGGATTCCACCGCGCCACGCATCTTCTCGCTTCCCGCAAAGATGACCGGAAGTTTTAGACCCACTCCCAGACGAGGGCGAGGGTCAGCGGAACGTAGCAGTTCGGCAATTTCCTGCACCTGAGGAACAAGTCCGCCATCGTCCGTGCCGCCCGCCATGAGAATCATGTCCGGACGAAGAGCGCGTAATCGCTCGATTTTCTGGTGGTCTTTGCGCCCGTCATTGATCGCGACCGTATCCACCACAATCGCGCCTGCGCCCAGCGCGGCGCGTGACGCCGATTCCGCCGACATTTCCTTCACGACTCCGGCGACTGTCATCTGAAGTCCGCCGCCCGCCGACGAGGTGGAAAGGTACAGATCGATGCCCGTTCCATCCGGTTGCGTCGGCGTCAGAGGCTTGCCGTTTGCGTCCAGAATTGTCTTCCCGGTCAATTCCTCCAGTTCCCGCAGAGCATTCGTCACCCCGACCGTCACGTCATCGAACGGAGCCTCGACCGTGGTAGGGGCTTCTCCGCGAGATACCAGACGGTATTCGCCTCCAGCTTGCTTCTCGATCAGGATAGCCTTGGTCGTCGTGGAACCGCAGTCGGTTGCAACAATGGAACGAACTTCGGATGAAAACGTAAAAGGTGAAGACAATGGGCGCTATCCTCTCGGAATATTATCGCCATTGTAGCATAGTTTAGACAGAGAAAATTAGCAGAAAGCGCAATCAAGCATCTCCGGGCTCATTGCAATAACGATATTCTTAATCAAAACTTAATCAAAACTTAATCCCACTTTAACATAACCTTATCGTTTCCTCTCTATACTAACAGATAATCCCGACCATTTCGGAGGAAATTATGCGCCGTTCTTCAGTATCCCAGGGTAACGCTTTTACCCTTATCGAGTTGCTCGTTGTCATAGCGATTATCGCTATTCTTGCAGCGATTCTTTTCCCGGTCTTTGCACAGGCGCGAGCAAAAGCTCGTGCGATATCTTGCCTTTCCAATGTCCGGCAAATCGGCACGGCGATGCAGATGTATATTCAGGACTTCGACGAGACCACGCCCTCTATTATTGTGGGCGGTGGCGTCCCGAATCAAGACTTTTATTCTCTGGTGCAGCCCTATAGCAAAAATCTCCAGATGTTCTTCTGCCCCGACAGAACGGATTCCAAAACCGGTCCTTATAACCCCGACCCCTGTGATGACTCTATTAACGCCGAATCGGGCGCACGCTGTATCGGATACGGTTATAACTGGGGACCGACTTCCGGCTATCGCTACGGACTGACCGGAAATCGCATCCGAATCCGTGGAGAGAAAAACTATAATATCGAACCGGGCGTCGCCCTCGCCGCAATCGCCGCCCCCGCCGATATGATGGCGTTCGCCGATACCGGCGATAGCCCGCGCTACACAATCTGCGCGAACTACATCTTCCAGTATGAAATGCCGGGAACGAAATCCACTTCGATCCGCCATAGCGGTATGCTGAATGTCTCCTTTGTCGATGGTCATGCCAAGGCGATGGCGTGGAAGGTTGGTACGCTTGGAACCGATGTATTCGGTCTGCCCAAGCGAGCGGAAGACCAGATCAAATACTGCCTCGATCCCGATGGAACCGCGACCGGTCAGTCTGTCACCTGCCGTGATTACATCAAGTCGATTGACGCCGCCATAACCTGGTCAAACTAAACATCCGTCCCTATCAGGGCGGGAAGAAGCTCTTTCTTCCCGCCCTATCACCGAGTCGTCAGGTCGCTAAATCGCTAAAAGTTGAAACGTTAACATGATATTCCGCTTCTTGATGAACCGTCAATTTCGCCTCACTCTATGCCTTTTGCCTTTACTCACCGCATTTTTGACCGGTTGCGCCGCTAAGAATCCTGTGGTAACCAACGAAACCAAAGAAGACGCCGCAAAAAAAATGTCCGAATTGGGATTGACTTCCAAAAAGGGCTTCAATAAGGGGGAGTAGGCGTCAGACTGCCCGACATTAACGATATGTTCTTACAACAAAATCCATCGACTTCCTGGCCTCTGGCGAAACTGCCAGCGCTCAAAAACCGTTTCGTCGTAATCGCCCATCGCGGCGACCATACCGCCGCCCCGGAGAATACCCTGACCGCTCTCCACAACACGAAAAAATGTGGCGCGGATTATATGGAACTGGATTTACGCACCACTCGTGACGGGCAAATAGTGATCATGCACGATGATGATGTAGACCGCATGACCGACGGCAAGGGCAAAATCGCTGAAATGACGCTGCGGGAAATTAAAGCGCTGAAAATCATCGACCGACGCTCCAACCGACCGCCCGAATCGGTGAAAACAGAAACAGTACCTACTTTTGAGGAGATGCTGGACGCCGCCAAGCGTGAAAAACTGAATTTTTATCTCGATTGTAAGGAAATTGATCCCCGACAGGTGATGGACTTGCTGGTCAAGTATAAGATGGAGCGTAATTGCGTCGCCTATGACGGATTGGACGGTTGCCGCGCCTGGAAAAAAGTCGCGCCGGAAATCCCGGTGATGACCAGTTTCCCACGCACGATCAAGACCCCGGATGCGCTGGAAGAGTTCTGGCGGCGCGATTCCGTCGAAATTTTGGACGGTTCCGCTCTGGGTTACACCGCCGAGATGGTGACTGCCGCACATCAGTGGGGCGCGGTCGTCTGGCCTGACATACAGAACCCCGGCGAAAACCCCTCGCAATGGGAGCCTTCGATTCGTATGGGCGTCAAGGGACTACAATCCGACCATCCCGGCGCCCTCGTCAACTACATGAAATCCATTGGCAAACGATAGGCGGGCGGAGATGAGACGGGCGGGAATGCGCAAGGCAGTGGCGGTCTGCGTTCTAGCATACGCACTCGTCGCGGCGATTATTGCCCCCTCCCGCCCGGTTCTGGCGCAAGAGAAGGCGGCGAATGATGTCTTCAAAATTGGAAATCATGCCGCCCGATACGACAAAAACGGATTTCTGCTTGGTTGGACCTCATGGAATGACGCGCTGAAGCGGGAAATGGATTGGTACAGCCGTTGCCCGCTTGACCATGGATACCCTCAGTTCATAACTGTGACCTTTATGGATGGCGCCTATCATCCCGACCCGAAGCGTAACGATACCATCCCGGCGATGCAAAATGGCATGGGCATCCTGTCCTATCTGAAATATGATGAATTTACCCACCGCCGTAATCTGCGTATTCTAAATACCGCCCGCGCTATGGGCGATTACCTCATTACCGAGTGTAATACACCGGATACAGGCAAATACCCTCGTTTCACACGTTCTACCGGGCGGGTCGGCGGATTCCCGCAGGCGTCGGACTGTGGCAGTCAGGGAGATAGTCCCTACGAGATTGAGCCGGATAAAGGCGGCATCGCCGGATACGCCTTGTTGCGACTCTATGAGGCGACCAAATCGGAAAAGTATCGCGAGCAAGCCCTGCATAACGCCCGCGTCCTCGCCGCAACGATGCAGGAGGGCGATAATACTCATTCGCCCTGGCCTTTCCGCGCCGATTACCGCACCGGGCAAGGACGGGGCGATATTTCCGCCAACATGAGCTTCATTCTGCGTCTTTTCGATGGTCTGATCGCTTCGGGATACGGGGAGTTTCAGTCGCCCCGTGAGCGATTGTGGCGCTGGATCAAGACATATCAGATTCCCAGCGCAACGAAGGACGGGCTTTTGTGGACACAGTTCCACGAAGATTACAATCTGGACAAAAACCGCAACTCGTGGTCGCCGCTACATCTGGCGCGTTACCTGCTGGAAAAGCGCGACGCTATCGACCCGGAGTGGCGCCAGGACAGCAAAACGCTAATTGAGTTCGTTATCCTTCATTTTACGAGCATTCGTTCCGGTGTCCCGGTCTGTGGCGAACAAGACGACGATAAAGACCCATGGGGCGGGGCGTTATCAACTTACGGGGCGACTCTGGCAGTCTATAGCGCCGCGACACATACCGAGGAATATAAGGGACTTGCGTATCAGGCTCTGACCTACGGGCTATACGCTACAAACGACGATGGATGTCCCGGTCAGAATGCACTGCGACCACGCCGAGGCGGATGGCAGGAGGATGCTCATACCGACAAGATTCACAACTATATGGACGCCCTCGCGGCTTTCCCGGAATGGGGCAAATAACCTCACGTAAAATCGATTGCTCCCCCATTTTTGCCTGTGAAGGTTTTATCAGTAGGAGAGCGAACCTTCCTACCGCCTCACAGGTATACTCAGTAAGAATATAGAGCGCCGCAGGCGCAGTGAAAGTAGGAGAAATCTGCATGAAATTTTTTATCGACTCGGCGAATCTGGACGAGATTCGAAAAGTAGCGGAGATGGGATTGGTCGATGGCGTCACGACGAATCCTACGTTGCTGGCAAAAGAAGGCAAAGGCTTCAAGACCACGATTCAGGAAATCTGCTCGATTGTGGATGGCCCGGTATCGGCGGAGGTCGTCAGCGCCACATCGGCGGAGGAAATGCTTAAAGAAGCTCATATTGTTTCTTCCTGGCATCCCAATGTCGTCGTCAAGGTGCCATTCGGACCGGAAGGAATGAAGGTCGTCAAGAAGCTTACCGCTGAAGGCATCAAGACCAATGTCACCGTGCTGTTCACTCTGACACAAGCGTTGATCGCTGCTAAAGCGGGCGCGACCTTCCTCAGCAACTTTGTAGGACGGGTGGATGATATCAGTGGAGAAGGCATGGTCGCCGTCCGTGACTCCGTCAATATGGTGCATGAATACGAGTTTAAAAGCGAAGTGTTGGTCGCTTCTGTTCGCTCTCCGCAACATATTGTCGAAGCGGTTCGCGCCGGGGCGCATATCGCGACAATCCCTTTCAAAGTTCTGGAGCAGATGTATCAGCATCCCTTGACCACCTCCGGCATCGAACGTTTTACCGAAGATTGGAAAAAGTCCGGTCTAAACTTCGACTGATCTTTTAACCGGGTTCTGTGACCGTCGTCCCGGAACCGGAAGCGAACGCTTTTGCCGACATTCTTTCCGCAACGATGGTCAGACTTGCCTTGAAGGCGCGTCGAAAACGTAGCGCATAGGTCAACGAAGAAACCAGACTACGGTAAATGGTCGGGGAGTGATCCCCGACCATTTTTTGTTTCGGAAATCAATGGTGCAAGAGGAATTGGTGCGTAAACAGACATAGCCGGAGGGTATTCGCACGAGAGCAGGATACACTGGAATCAATCATGTCCATCTGGTCTATAGCTTATGCCGACTACGAGTTGATCGTTGACAGACGCTCGCTTACTTATCAACTGACCGAGACAAAAACGCAGACCCTGTGGGCGAACGATCTCCCGCTCGGTTGGATCGAACTGGAAGATCGGGAAACGGCGGCAGTCTCCCGCTATGACTTCGGAGCATTGCGTTGTCTTTCCGTCTCTGAAAAATCCGGACCGCAAGGCAAGCGCATTTTGTTCGGTCTCGATATTCACGGCATCCCTATCGATCTTTACCTAATCTGTTCACAGCGAGAAATTCAGATCCAACTGGAAGCGAACCGCGATAGCAAGACTCACAGGATTTCCGCGTTCGGCCTTCTTCCCGGTCTCTGTTCCGTTGCCGAAGACACGGATGGTTACCGCATCGTCCCATTCACACAGGCGACTTACCTTCTGTCGTCGAACGCGGATTCAGACCGCATCTACCGCAATTGGGAAGAACTAGCGATGCCCTTCATCGGCGCCGTGCGAAAGTCTGCGCCGGGAATACAATCAGCCCTCGGATTATTCACCGATTCCGCGTATCTCGACGTTAGCATCCATCGGCAGGATATCGAACTGATCTACAGACGTGACCCGGAACGCCGCCGCCTCGACCTTCGTTGTCTCATATTCCCCCAGGGCGATTCCCTCAGTATCGCCCGCGCTTACCGGGAAAAAATTATCGCCGAAAATGGACATATCACTCTGAGAAAGAAATCTCGTGAGTCAATCGCTCTCCACGATTTTCTGGAGGGCGGCGTGGGAGATTTTATTCCGGTAGCCCATCATCTTTCCCCGGAGGATAGAACGAACCGATGGGAGGCGATGGAAGAGCGTCTGAGCGAAATAGCGCAGTTTCACGCACAAAACCAGCTTATCGTCCTCGATCGAGTGCAGGATTGGGCTGCTATAGCAGCGGATGGATGGCTTTGCGAAACGAACGTTACCGATGCGCAATTGACCCCGGCGCTGCAGGCGACCCTGCCGTTGCTCGCGACCATATACCGGGATTGCGTGGTTCCCTTTGCGCCTCTCCGGCATCCCTTTGCAACGCAGGATTTACTCCGCGCACTGGTTCATTTGGCGCTTCCCCGGATCGATTCCGTGCCTGACGGGGAAACAATGGAAAGAGGGCGCGATGCCGTGCGCCTTCTGAAAAGCGCGTACCATCTCACCTTCTCCGCGTTTCTGACCGCACATCGCTTTCTGACGCCAGATTACAAAGTGGAAGAAGCGATCTATTCCGACAAAACCCGTGTCATCATTAACCAGAGCGAATCGGAGATTTATGAGACGGAAGAGTTTTCTCTGCCGCCGCTCGGATTTTATATGCGCCACTCGCAGATGGAAGCGCATGACGCCCTGCGCGTTGGCGAAGAACGCTTTGCCATACGGGCATGGCGAATTCGTCAGGCGCAGGACGGTAAATCTCTGGAGAGTTCCGAAGCGGTCGAATGGAAAGTATTTCCCGCATGACGAAACCTTCGCCTGCTATCAAACGTTAAAGAGTTATAAGAAATGCCTATTTTTCGTTACGAAGCGGCGGATGCTAACGGTAAAATCCTGCGTGGCGCGATGGATGCAATCAGCGTTCAGGATGTCTCTCGCCGTCTGACCGAACGTGGCTATCAGCATGTAAGGGTGGAAGGGCAGACGGAGCGTCATGGAGTCCACCTTTCTGCCAACCCTGCTGACCAGGCTCGTCGGGTTCCTCTTCCTTCAGGAGCGGTCGCGACGGCGGCGCAACTGCGAGGCGGCGCCCCAAGTCCGGAAGACATCGCTCTGTTTTTTCGGCAAATGGCGTCCCTGCTACATGCGGGCTTCACCATCGGAAACGCCCTGTCAGATTTGGGAGTGAGGACACGGCATCGCGGATTGAGCGCGGCGGCGAAAGCCATGGCGCAAAATGTGGTCAATGGCGCATCGCTTGCCGATGAAATGTCCCGTTATCCCACTATCTTTGCGCCGCATGTTGTCGGGTTGGTTTCTGCCGGGGAACAGGGAGGTTTTGTCGAGTTCTCCTTCGAAGAAATCGCTCTCGGAGCGGAGCAGGACGCGGCGCTACGGCAGGGCATGTGGTTGCCAATCTTCCTATGGTGGCAGTCCATCTGGTCTATCCTGTTATTCGCCCCGATGTTTCCGTCTCTGAACCTGAATAACCTGATCGGTAGCGTGGTGACTTACGGGCGCTGGATCATGCTGGTGTGTATACCGCTCGGTCTGCTGATACACCTGACCGCATGGCTGTTAGGGCGGATGCGACATCAACCGGCATACCGGGCGACCTTTGACCGTATTTCGTTGCGTCTTCCCGTTATGGCGAATCTGGCGAAGGCGCGGGCGTTAGCGGCGTTCACACGGGTATTACGGCGCTTGCTTCTGTCGGGCGTTTCGGCGGAACCGGCGTTCGCGGCGGCGGTATCGTCCGTGCCTAATGCTGCTCTTCGGGAGCGATTATCGCCCGGCATCACAGTGATTCGCAATGGCGGCGGCATGGATGAGGCTATTTCCGCGACCGGTATGTTCGGGCATGACCCCATGCAGTTGCTCATCACCGGGCAGAAAACAGGTCAGTTCGCCGAAATGCTGGATCGAATCGCCTCCTACTATCAGGAAGAGGCTGTCCGCGCCACCGATGCCGCAAAAGCGGCGCAAAAGCGACTGGCATGGTTTATCACTGTCCTTTCGACAGCATACGTTACCATAGGTCTTTTCATCGGGCTGATGACGCTCGGATTCAAATACACCGAGGGGTGGACAGAATGATTTCATCCCCTCCTGCGGATATAGATTGGAAAGCGCAGTATTACACTGCAATGCGCTGGAACCACTTTTGGGCGCAGATTTATGTAGCCACTCTGCTACTCGCCCTGACGATGGGAGCGGGAGCGTTTTTTCTGAGTTGGCTCCACAATGATATGGAAAAAGTCCGCGCTTCTGTCGATACTTCGGGTAACGTCCGTTTTTCCACTCTAAGAGGCGTGGTCGTTATCACCCATCTGTGGAGCATCTCACCGCAAGGAAATCGTATTGCCGCGCTTCTACCGAATTCCCGCATCATTATAGATTCGGAATCGGTAGAGATTTCCCGGAAGGAAATCGAAGCGCTGGATTGGCGAAGCGAAGGCGGACGGCAATCCGACGCCCCGATCAAGGGAGCGCAGATCGACGCCCTTTACTATCGTCCGCAGTTCTCTGACACTCCCCCTCCCTCTCTGGAGACCGCAAAGTACTGAAATGCCAACCTTTGATTATCAGGCGGAAGACCCGCGTGGAAATGTCGTCTCCGGCGTACTGGAGGCGGCGGACGATGTTGCGGCGAAGGCAGCGTTAACGGCGAAGGGCTACTATCCCCGGTCGTTGCGTCTCCAATCCGCGCCGGTTCTGGTTCCCTTTACGCCGGTTAATGCTCCTGTTTTAGATACCGTCACCGAGGGACGAACTGGCGGCAGGGAAGCGCCGCCTTCAAATACTCTCCCCCCGGCTAACGGAATTATCGGTTCCGAAAGGCATACGGCTTCCCCCTCCGTTGCGCCATTTCTGGAAAGCGTCCCTTTACCGGATATGGCGGTGATGTACCGGCAGTTAGCGACCTTGCTGCAGGCGGGCGTGCCAATGGTGCAATCAATGTCCACTCTGGCGGAGCAGACCAGAAACGGGCGACTGGCTGGAATACTGCGCGAGATGGCAACAAGCATCGGTCAGGGAAGTCCCATTTCAGAAACGATGGTAAAGTATCCCAGCGTTTTCCCCCAGATGCACTATGAGATGATCAAGGCAGCGGAAACGACCGGAATGCTCGATTCGATGTGCAATCGCCTTTCCGCCTATATCGAGAGAGAAGTGGAAATCCGCCGCAAAATTCAGCGGGAGACTCTGTATCCTAAAATTGTCCTCTCTGTCGCCGGGTGCGTGATCCTATTGCTAACCTTCCTCAAAGCGGGGCAGGACGGCGCTATCGCGTTAGTGATCTGGGGAATGACGGTCGCCGGGATCGGCTTCGGACTCTGGTGGCTCTGGCGCTATGCCGACCAGTATCCGGCGATTGGCGCAATGTTCGATAATATCCGGCTTCTGATTCCGGGTACAGGAGGGGTCGCCCGACGCTATGCAACGGCGCGATTCACCCGAGCGCTGGGCGTTTTATACGGTTCGGGCATCCTTCTGACGAACGCCGTGCTGATCTCCGCCCGCGCCTGCGGTAACCGAGCGATAGAGGAAACCATGACACGACGAGCGCCTGAACTCAACGAAGGCAAACCGCTCAGTGAGTTTCTCGCCTCGTCTGGTCTGCTTTCCCCTTCGGCGGTGCAGATGGCGCGTACCGGGGAACAGACCGGTTCTCTGGATATCATGATGGACAAAGTCAGTGATTATCTGGAAAGCGAAGCGGATGCCAAAGCGCACCAACTGGCGACTTTCCTGGGAGTCGCCGCGCTTATTATCGCCGGAATCGTTGTCTTTATCATCGCCATTTCCTTCTACGGCGGCATGATGGCGGGAGCGACCAGTGCGGCGGGCGGTTAATGCGGTTCAGGGCTTTTGCGGAAGCAAGGCGAGGTCCGCGATGACGGGCGCATGGTCTGAAGCCTCCTCCGTCCCGACATCCGATGTCAACGCGATGAACCGGTTATTGAAGAGTATATGGTCGATACGAACATAGGAATGCTGAATCTTGGTGAAGCGACCATAGGTATAGCCATATCCATTGCCGACAGCGGAAAATGAATCTTCCAGATTCGCGGCGAAAAACGTGCGACAGACCAGAGATTGATTCGGCGCGTTCAAGTCCCCGGTAAGAATAACAGGCCCACGCTCCCGGGCAATAGCCCCAACCAGTTTATCGGCTTCATGGAGACGATGTTCGGCATTAGTGATCATCGCGTCCAGATCACGACGGCGCACGGAAATCAATCCGAAACGGGGTGAGAGAAGATGGACATTGAAAAGCGCAACATCGATATCCCCGACACGCACCTGAACACGGGTCGCATGATGGCTTGAACCGGGCCAGCCGATTTCCACCCGTTCCGGCTCGGATAATGGCAGTCGAGAGGCGATGATATACTGACCGCTCGTCCGGATATTCCACCCGCTCAGAGCCACTCCGACATCGGATTTCAGTACCGAGGTGGAGTCCTGCATCTGAATGATATCCGGGTTCCAGCGTCGGATTTCCGCAGCGAGTTCCGACCCGTTTCTCATTCCCCATTTGACATTGTAGGTCATGACCCGGATTTTGACGCTACCCGGAGGAGTCACCGGTGGTATAGGATGCCATTGCAGTCCCATGAGAGGCCCCAGCGCCCATAACCCGAAGGCAACTGGCGCCCACGCCCAGCGCCAGGCGCCAAAAAGAAAAAGCAGGAAGAGCGGTGCGGCAGGCAATGCATATACCCATTGAGGCATATACAGATTGAATGATGTAAACCACCATCGTTCCGGCCCGATCAGGTTCATGACGGTAAGTATCAGGAGAACCAGAACATACGGGATCGTCAGCAGACTGAGCCACCAGGGCAAACGTCCAATAGAAAATTTCGCCGAAGGAGCGGTCGGTAGCTTTTCTTTACATTTACCGCAGATAAAAGCTCCGCCCGCCGTAGCATTATCCGGCAGGCGGTTGGTCTGACCACAATTCGGGCAGTCTATTCGCACGTCTTTTGCCTTCGGAACCCAACTATTTCAGAATATTGTTCCAGAGCAGGAAAAAAGAGAAAAGGGCGCGTTATTGCGGCCCGTTCGGTCCGCTCGGCCCAAAGTCAGGCGCGACATCTTTCACTTCGCTATAGCCTTCCGGAATAGTAAACAAAGCCTCATCCAGCGGAGTCTGCACGATCGACTTGACCTCCGTCGTGGTGACGATAGCGTCTTTGGGAATTCGTGAAGCGAACTCGGCGGGTGCGTCCTTGGAAAGAGCGAATTTCAGCGTCACGACGGACGATAGAGGGAATCCTTTCATCATCGCCAGTTTCTCGCTGATTTCCTTGACACCCTTCGCCATCATCGGCGGCAGGGATCGCAACATAGTAACGCGAGCGACTTTGGCGACATCCATCTTGTAAGGAATATCCTCCGTCGTCCATTGCTGACCGCTGATCATAATGGTCGGCAACATGCTGGCGATTGTCGGATCGACGCCTTCCATGGTCATCTTCATAACCGCGTTATAGTCGTAACGCCGGGCGTTCTTTTCGACGATGGTCTTTTTTTCGGCGGTCGCTTTCATATCCGCCGTTACTTCCATTTTCATCGCTTCGAGGAAAGGGTTACCTTCCACTTTCTCCGCGTTACGAATGGTGTATGTCTTCTTTTTTACGTCTAAAGCGGTGGTCTTGCCCGTCGTATAATCCGTGATCGTAATCGAATCACCGGTCTCGACCCGTTGTTTATCGCCTTTGTAGTAAGTCGTCGCAATAGTCGGTTTTCCGCTGGAGGATGCGGCGTTTCCTTTGATTCCGGCAGGCAACCCCTTTGTCGTTATCTCGGAAACTACCGTTACATCCGCCCAAACGCTGGAAGTGACTGCTACCACTGCTACCACTGTTGTCGCAACTGTACAGAAACCTCGCATCAAACCTGCACGTGTCGTCATTACTTTATCTTCCTCATTTTCAGAGATTTCTCACCCCGATTGTTACAGCGTTCTCCTTCAAAAAAGCGGGTGATTGCGAAGGGAGACCGGAGAAGGAACGGATTTTATTGTTCTTCCTGCTCCGCCGGTAACAGATGTCCCATTTTATCCCGTTTCGTCGCCATGTAGCGAGCGTTGTGCGGGTTGGTAGGCGTTCGCATCGGGACGGTCTCAGTAATTTCCAGATTGTAGCCATCCAGTCCCGCCAGTTTCGCTGGATTATTGGTCATATACCGGATTTTACGCACGCCCAGATCGGAAAGAATTTGCGCGCCGATGCCATAGTCTCGTAAATCCGCCTTCATGCCCAGCATCAGGTTCGCCTCTACCGTATCGGCTCCCGCATCCTGCAATTCATAGGCGCGCATCTTATTGACCAGTCCGATTCCTCGACCTTCCTGTTCTATATAAAGGAGAACGCCCCGGTTTTCGGAGGCGATTTTCTCCAGAGCAAGATGCAACTGGTCGCCGCAATCGCAACGCAACGATTCAAATAAATCGCCGGTCACGCAGGAAGAATGGATACGGCACAGGGTAGGTTCGGCGTCGCTGATATCCCCCATGACAAATGCGACATACTCATTATTGTCTACCTCGGACAAATACGCATGCGCGACGAAGTCGCCATAGCGGGTGGGCATTTTGGCGACCGCCATCTTTTTGATGAGTTTTTCTGTACGACGGCGATACTTGATCAAATCTGCGATTGTCGCAATCTTGACATTGAACTTTTCCGCCAGCGGAATCAACTCCGGCAGTCGCGCCATTTCGCCATCGTCGCCCATAATCTCGCAGATTACGCCGACAGGTTGTAGTCCTGCGAAACGCATCAGATCGACCGTGGCTTCCGTATGTCCGGCGCGTTTGAGAACGCCGCCATTGCGAGCCATCAGGGGGTTCACGTGTCCGGGACGATTGAAATCCCCCGGTCGCGCATCGGGGTTCGCCAGTTTCCGCATGGTATGCGCACGATCCGCCGCGCTGCTTCCCGTGGAAGTGCCTTCACGAGCATCTACGGTGACGGTGAATGCTGTTCGCATCGCCTCATTATTGTCCGAAACCATCAAATCCAGATGCAACGCCTGCAGGCGATCATACGGCATTGGATTGGTAATGATGCCGCTGGCGTGACGAGTCATGAGCGTAATCGCTTCAGGCGTGACAAATTCCGCCGCCATCACGAAATCGCCTTCGTTCTCTCGGTCTTCATCGTCCACGAGGATAATCATCTTACCATCGCGCAAATCCGCGATTATTTCCTCAATGCGAGCGAATTCCACCGGTGTATCTGTAACAGAATCCACGTTTTCCCGCCTCCTCTGATATTCTATCTTGTGTAACCACCCTGCGCCGTCTGCGTTCCCTGTGAAGCGTAACCGTCCGTCAGGGTTGTTGGTATTCGCCCACTTCCCGGCGCTTCTTGACGGGAACACACGATGCTAATTTCGCATATTTATAACTGTT
Source organism: uncultured Armatimonadota bacterium (assembly GCA_903910385.1). Classification (GTDB taxonomy): domain Bacteria; phylum Armatimonadota; class Armatimonadia; order Armatimonadales; family Armatimonadaceae; genus CAIVZM01. The sequence goes on along the minus strand of CAIVZM010000039.1, from coordinate 11,080 downwards.
GAGGCTACAAAAGAAAAATGTATTTCGATCCCCTCTATATGGTCTTCGCCCTGCCGGGTCTGGCGCTGGCAATGTGGGCGCAATGGAAAGTCAAGAGCACGTTCGCTCATTATGCACAGATACCGACAAGGCGCGGGATAAACGGGCAGGAAGCGGCGCGTCAATTGATGACGGCACAGAACCTGCGGGTCGGCGTCGAGCGTATCCCCGGCGCTATGACCGATCATTATGATCCACGCGCTAAGGTCATCCGTCTGTCCGACACTTCGGTAGATAACTCGGTCGCTTCGGTAGCGGTCGTCGCGCACGAACTGGGGCATGCGGAACAGGACGCCCAGAACTATGGACCGTTGAAGTTGCGTGGCGGAATCGTCCCGGCGGTGCAGGCGGCTTCCTGGCTGGGACCGCTGATGTTCATGGGAGGTCTGTTTCTGGCGAACCGAACGCTGGCATGGACGGGCGTTGTCTGCTTCGCCATGGCAGCGGTTTTCGCGCTGGTCACGCTTCCTGTAGAGTTCGATGCCAGCCGTCGCGCCCTGCGGAATCTGGAATCGTCTGGCCTTCTGGTCGGCGATGAAATCATCGGCGCGAAAAAGGTGCTGGATGCCGCCGCATTGACCTATGTCGCCGCTGCAGCACAGAGCATCCTCACGCTTCTGTACTATGTCTCACTGATGAACCGCTCCCGACGCGAATAACACATTAGAATGACAAAGCGGACGAGGCTATAAGCCTCGTCCGCTGTAATAACTTAAACCCTCAGCGATTTTACCAGTGACCTGAGTCGTCCGTTTCCGTAGCCGTAGCGACATAACCTGCACGGGTCAACAAATCCATCGAAACGCCGCCCTTGTCCTTAGCGCGATCAACGCCCGCCAGATGCCCGCCGAGAAGCTTCTCGACATACTTCCCCAGAATATCGCATTCGATATTCACCGGATCGCCCGCCCGCTTATCGCGGAGGGTCGTATTATCCCAGGTATGTGGAATGATCGAAAGGGCGAAGGTGCGATCTGCAGACTCTGCTACCGTCAGCGATATCCCATCGACAGCCACCGAACCCTTTGTGACGATGTAACGCATCAACTCTGGAGACGCATCGATATAAACGAACCACGAATTATCTATCGAACGAATCGAAGCGATCCGACCAGTTCCATCTACATGCCCCTGCACGATATGACCACCCAGACGCCCATTGACAGGCACAGAGCGCTCCAGATTGACGCTATCACCGATATGCAGATCGCCCAGGGTCGTGCGACGCATAGTCTCATAAACGGCGTCAAAGGTAATATGCGGGGGCTTGATTTCGGTAACGGTAAGGCAGACTCCATTGACGGAAACGGAATCGCCCAGCGCCACATCTTCGGCGATAAAACCTGCGGAGACTGACAGTTTGATAGATTCTCCCTGCTGCTCGATCCGAGATGCCTTCCCCAGCGTTTCAATAATGCCTGTAAACATCGTTTACCCGATTACCTCTCCCTCTACTGCGATATCTATTCCGAAGCGGCGCATCCGAAGCTTGCCCAATTGTACGGCTTCCGCCATACGAGACGCAATCCCTGTTCCATCGATCGGTGTCGGAGCCGCCGAGCCGCCGATTACTTTGGGCGCAATGAAAAACAGGGCGTGATTCACCAGTCCCGCTTTCCAGAACGATGCGGCAAGCGCCCCCCCGCTTTCCAGAAGAACGTCCAGCGCCCCACGGTTCGCCAGAAATTGCACCACGGCGGTAACATCCACTCTGCCCGTTTCGTCTGCGGGAAGCGTGCACACCTCGACTCCACGCTCCGCTAACGCTTTTTTTTGCAGGGAGTCCTCAATAATCGTCAAGACTATCGTCCCCGGTAGAGCCGCCCTCGCGGTGAGCGGCGTTCGGAGTGCGCTATCTATAATGACACGAATTGGGTCATGTACGTTCCGTACCCCGGCGAGGCGCGTTGTCAATTGCGGGTCATCAGAAAGAATCGTCCCGACGCCGACGACAACTGCATCTACCCGATTACGGAGACGATGGACATATAAACGCGCTTTTTCACCCGTGACCCAGCGGGAATCGCCACTGACCGACGCGATTTTACCGTCCAGCGTCATCGCCGCCTTATGAGTGATATAAGAAAGCCCGGTCTGTCGATGATGGATATAGGGAAGAATCTGCGCCCGCGCTTGTAGTTCCTCAACGCCCACCGTCACCACGACGCCCGCCGCTCGTAACGCCGCAAAGCCCTGTCCACTGACCTGTGTATCGGGGTCTTGCATCGCGGAAACGACACGAGTGATCCCGGCTTCAACACATCGCAGGACGCAGGGTATGCGATTCGTACCGTCCGCACGAACGTAATGACTGCAGGGTTCCAGCGTTGTGTATATCGTCGCCCCGCGTAACCCTGTCGGATTTTTCGCCAGCGCATCTGCGAGCGCCACCGCCTCCGCATGCGGCGACCCTACCCCCCGGTGCCAGCCTTCGCCAACAATAGCATTGTTTCGCACAATAACCGCGCCGACGGCAGGATTCGGATGCGTATGCTTGCCGCGTGATGCCAGAGTCAGAGCGCGACGCATGAAGCGAACATCATCCGCCGTAGCACCGATAATGCGGGTCACGGGCGCTTTTCCACATCAGCATCCGATTTCTTGCGCTGGATTCGCTCGCGTTCCTCTTCCAGAATCTTGTTCAGGTACTCGCGGCGTTCCCGGCGCACTGCGGAGTATGATTCCAGAGCGTCCAGAGCGGCGATCAGAGGCAACGTCAGACACAGCGTCAGGCAGGACATCAGGTACAACAGGTACCGAATCCGCGCGACACGCTCATCGGGACCGGAATCGAAGTCAGCGAAGGTTCCGAAGAATACAAGGATCAATAGCAGGTCGAGAACGCAGAGTCCGACAGTACGGTACAATCGCGAACGCCCGGACAACGCACCATACTTGTGCGGATAACCCAGGACAGTATAGCCCAGCGCAAAAGCGAGCAACGTTCCGAGTAAAAATTGCGTTGCCGTCATCGTACTATCGCTCCTCCCACTTCCAAAGTTCGCTTTCCCGTTTCGCCTATCGGATCGTCACTATCCTGACAATTCTCTTACCCTTTACTGACGTACGGAGTTCCGCAAGGCAGAGACCCCTTCGGTGACTCCCATCGGATGATGAAAAACAGACGACCCTGCCACCAGTACATCGGCGCCGTCCTGCGACAATTGCGCCGCCACACCGGCATCGACTCCGCCGTCCACAGAAATCAGATAACCTGATTCCGTCTCCTGTCGAATCCGATCCAGTTCCGCCACCTTTTTCCCGGCGACAGGCAAAAACTTCTGCCCTCCGAATCCGGGGTTGACCGTCATGACCAGAACCAGATCGATATCGGGCAGTACATAGCGCAAAACCTCCGGCGTGGTCGCCGGGTTCAGGGCGACTCCGGCGCGGCAACCATGCGCCCGAATCATCGCCAGATTGCGCTGAAGATGGACGGTGGATTCGGGATGGATCGTAATCAGGTTCGCGCCAGCATCAGCAAACGCGCCAATGTAATCTTCCGGACGCTCCACCATCAGATGAACATCGAAGGGGACGCCTGATTGCGCCGGACGGACGGCGCGGACCAGGTCAGCGCTGAAGGAAAGATTGGGGACAAAATGACCATCCATAATGTCAAAATGCAACCAGTCCGCTCCCGCTTCGATAGCGGACGCGACATCGCTCCCAAAATGAGCGAAATCCGCCGCCAGCAACGATGGGGCGACACGGATTTCCCCGGCAGGGCGACGTTTCAGATTAACGATGATATCGCTCACTTGTTGACCTCCGCCTTCAGGTCATCGTTGTCATAGAGCTTGATCGAAACCTTTTTCCCAACCGCTTCCGCCCGGAATTTCACTGTCGAACCGGCAGGTTTCAGTTCATTGTAAACGGTGTTCGCTCCCCGGTCATCAATGACATCGATGCGGATTTGATGCGGAGCGCCCTCGTTTGTCAGCGGCCCATTGGGCGGGTAGGTGATATCGAACGTTCGCGTTTTCGCGCTATCGGACTCTCCTGTCAGATTGGCGGAAGGAGTCGTTTCGGGAGCGGGGGTCGACATATCCGGTGTCGGAATCGGTTCCGGCGTTGGCGTTGGCTCTTCTCCTTTGGAGATTGTCAGATCGATACGGGCGCCTCGTGCTGCGTTTTCCCCGGAACTGGGCTTTTGCCGGATGACTGTCCCCTTCGCCGAACTGTAATCATATTCCCCTTTGTAGTCTCCGAGCCTCAGACCGACGCTTTCCAGCTTTTTGCGGGCTTTTTCAAAGTCCATTCCGATCAAATCCGGAATTTCCACCAGTCGCGGACCTTTGGAAACCCATATCTGAACATCTCTTCCTTCCTTGATATGACGACCCGGCGTCGTTCCCATCTGGTAGATGACACCTTCCGGCTCAGCGTCCCGATACTGTTTGTCTACAATGGCAAGATTGAATCGGGTTTGCGTAGCGATATTTTGCGCTTCCGCTAGAGGTTTACCCACCAGATTGGGCACAACTACATCGCTCGTCGGTTTTAGAAATTGCAATATGATAAACGCGAGAAAGCACAAAGCGCAGACAAAACCCAACGCCGCTGTCCAGATGAGCGCTGTCAGCCAGCGTCCTCCCCCACTACTCGGAGCCGAAGTCAAATTTTCGCTCTCTTTCTTTTCCGCTATTCGATCGTCACCTTTACCAGCCTTCGCAACCGTAATGGCATCAACCGGAGTGGCGGACCGGGAAACCGTCTCTATAGTCTCTATCCGCGATGGCGGAGGCGCTGTGACAGGTGGTGGCAGGGTCGAACCCTGATTCTTCGAGGCAGACGCAGGACGTTGAACCACGGTCAAATCCTCATCCTCGGCCTCGAAGGCGCGAGGAGGCGCGACCACTCGTACTGCCGCTTCCGTTCTGGTTTCGTCTGTTAAGGGAGACCATGAAAGCGATTTCCCGAACCGCAAGGCGTCTCTGACCTGCCGCAAATCTCGTAGAAGTTCGGTAGCGGTAGCATAACGTTCTTCCGGAGTTTTACTTAACGCTTTGCGCGTGATGCCGTCCAGAGCCGTAGGAACAGCCGCATTAACGCTTCTCGGTGATGGAACCGGTTCCTGCATACGTCGCCGAGCGATTTCCGCAGGATCATCCGCCGGATACGGAGTCTCGCCCGTTAACATTTCGAACAGGACAACTCCGAGGGCATATAAATCCGCCGAGGCGGTCGGAGCGGAATTCACCCCTATTTCCGGAGCGTGATAATCCGCGACGCGCCGCCATTGGACAGCATCGCCAGCGATTGCCTGACACTGTGCAGGGGCGATGCCGAAGTTAGTCAACTTGACCTGCCCCTCGGGCGCCATACGAATATTCTGCGGACGAACGTCCCCATGGGCGACATTTCGGGAGTGCGCGAATTCCAGACCCTCTGCGACACTGATAGCGGTTTCTGTGGCGGCGGTCAATTGAAAAGGCGCAGCCCGGCGAATTCGCTCCTTTAGATCAATACCACGCACAAACTCCTCAACAAGAAACAGCGTATCGGAGCTTTCATCTTTACCGACATCGAAGGTTCGGGTAATATTCGGATGCGAGAGGGAGAGCGTTTGACCCAGTCCGATACGCAATGATTCCAAAACCTCGGGACGATGCGCGAAGGCAGGCAACAACGTTTTCACCGTCACAATGCGATTTTGTTGCCGGTCACGGGCGCGGTAGGCGGCGAGTAACGGCCCCTGCCCCAGCGTTTCCATTGCTTCGTAACGCCCGCCAAGGATACGATTGATAAAGCTTCCAGAGCCACCGCGTTGAACCGGATTATCCTCAACTTCCGCCATTGCCGCTTTCCTCGTCACCTTTCGTTTCGCTTATCGCTCTGCCAGATGCACTTAACGCTTTTTCCGCTTCCGTCCTGCTTTTGAGCCACCGCACCAGAACGATTGCGATGACGGTCAAGAGGAAGGAGGCGTACAGTGCATTCGCCAAGCCAGGCGAAAGCGTAATGCCTCCATACGGCCCCCAGAAAGCGAGCGCGCAAAGCGTTATCCAAAGGCAGATGAGCGCCTCAATGCCGTGTGACACGTCGAATTCCTTCTCGAATCGCTGATTCTTCGACATCAGAAAATACTTTGGTCGAGCCTATGGATGTCGCCAGTACAAACCGGGCTTTACCGCCCTCCGCTTTTTTATCCCGCGCCATCAACGGCAAGATTGTTTCCACATCCATCTCCGGCGGAAACCCGGTCGGGAGTTTTTGCGCTATCAGCGCTTTTTCAATCGCAGTTCGAACCTCTGGTGGCGTTACTCCGTGCGCTTCGCCAATCGCCGCCGCCGCCATCATACCGATCGCTACAGCCTCGCCATGTTTGTAGCGACGATAATTTGTCGCCGACTCCAATGCATGCCCGACAGTATGCCCGAAGTTCAGAATAGCTCTTAGTCCCGTAGTTTCATATTCATCACGGGAAACCACATCCGCTTTGATGATGCAGGATCGTTGAATCAGATCAGACAGGACTGCCGCATCCCGGTATGTCATCTCTCTTGCTGACAGTAACGACAGGATAGAAGGTTCACGAATCACACCATACTTGATGACTTCCGCTATTCCCGCCCTTCGCTCCCTTACCGGTAGTGTAGATAACGTTTCGACATCGATCAGGACGGAACGGGGCTGATAAAAAGCTCCTATGAGGTTTTTCCCTTCACGAAAATCGACACCCGTTTTACCGCCGACAGAAGAATCCACCATTGCCAGCAACGTTGTGGGAACCTGCACATAATCCAGTCCACGTAAATACAGCGATGCGACAAACCCCGCAACATCACCTACCACTCCCCCGCCCAGAGCGATAATCAGGGTTTTACGATCTATTGCAGGGGATAAATCGTAAAGCGAGTCGCATAGTTGAGTCACCGCTTTTAAATTTTTATAACGTTCGCCATGCGGGAATGTGACAATAGCAGGAGAATCAAAGCCGGCTACAAACAGCGAGGATACCAATTTTGCTCCCCACAGCGCTGCGATCTTCGGTTGAGTAATCACGATTGCACGTTTGGATCGAGCGACCTGAGCCAATACTGTTCCCGCATCCGTGACCAACGTACCGTCGCCCACATGGATATCGTATTCTCGCCCGCCCGATAGAGGCACGTTCAATCGTAAGGACATATGTTCAGATTGTACCATTTGACAGGCTTTTGGAAATCTGGCCTCCCGAACAGCGAATCCGAACAAAAAGCGGTCTCCCGAATCAGGTTGCGATTCCCTCTTGATGGCGACGTTCCCATTTGCGCTGGATCTCTACGGCAACCGCATCCGGGGATCGGTCTGATGTATCGATAATCAGATGCGCGGCGGACTGATAAAGCGGCCCACGTTCGCCCAGCATTTTCAATATATGACTGAACAAATCATCGTCGCGCCGGACAAGTAAAGGTCTCGACTGCGCCGCTTTTTCCGTTCGGGCGACAACCACCTCCGGGCGAGCGGTCAACCATATTATCAAGGAAGAGCCACGAAGCTCCACAATATTATCCGGACGTAGAATCGCTCCGCCGCCGGTCGCTATCACCTGACAGAACCCCCGACACGCTTCCTGTATAGCGGCGGTTTCTCTATTTCGAAAAGCGACTTCGCCTTCATTTGCGAAAATATCGGGAATGGAACGTCCCGCTGCATTCTCGATCAGGGTATCCGTATCCGTGAAACGCCACCCCAGACGTTCCGCCAGCAGTTTACCCGTCGTCGTTTTGCCGCTTCCCATGAAGCCTATGAGAGCGATATTTTCCATTACTAAAATTCACACAACAAGTAAGATGTCATAAAAATGTTACATCAGAAAGTTCCGCTATATCGTGCAGACCAAATCTCACGCCATCCGTAAGAATATTGCTTTTCGCTTCGGATTACGCTTCGGTTCCCGCTCCGATCCCTCGGTAACTTTTCTGGTAGGCGTCATAGTTACTAGTCATCTCTTCGAAGGAATCGCCACCGAACTTTTCCTGAAACGCCTGCGCCAGAACAATCGCGACCATCGCTTCGCCAATAACCCCTGCTGCGGGAACCGCACAGACATCGGATCGCTCTGCAAAAGCGGGTCGCGCTTCACCCGTCGCAAGATCGACCGAACCCAACTGTCGCATGAGAGTTGCGATAGGCTTCATTGCCGCCCGCACGACAAGCGGTTCACCATTGCTCATGCCTCCTTCGGTTCCTCCGGCGCGATTGGTCAATCGGGAGACGCCCGTCGGACCGCCAGGAGTGAATTCATCGTGAACTCTGGAACCGGGTGTCGCCGCCACTCCAAATCCCATGCCGATCTCGACTCCCTTGATCGCATTGATAGACAGGATCGCCTGCGCCAAACGCCCGTCGAGTTTTTTGTCCCAATGCGTATGCGATCCTAATCCGACAGGCAGACCGAAGGCAATGACTTCGAAGACGCCGCCAAGAGTGTCGCCGCGCCGCTTCGCGCCATCAATCAATGCCACCATCTTTTCGGAGGATTCCGCATCGATACAGCGCACGGGCGAATTCTCCGTACGCTCATCGATTTCTTCTGCCGTCAGATTGATCGCTTCGGGAGCTTCCACTTCGCCGATACGCGTGATATGCGAAACGATCTGGATTCCGAAGCGTCCCAACATCTCACGAGCGACCGCCCCTACGGCGACCAGAGTCGCGGTATTTCGGGCGGACGAGCGCTCTAAGATATTACGCAAATCATCCGTCCCGTATTTGACCATGCCCACATAATCGGCATGACCGGGTCTTGGCACCGTGATTTTGGGGGGTTCCTCCCCGCCTTGTCCCGCAGGTTCGATCTGCATCATCGCCTTGCGGTTTTCCCAGTCACGGTTCGCTATCACAAACGTGACAGGAGAACCAAGCGTTTTGCCAAAGCGCACGCCGGTAAGTATCTGGACGGAGTCGGACTCGATTTTCATCCGAGCTCCACGACCATATCCCCCCTGTCGCCGTCTCAATTGTTCATTGATAGGTTCTGCGACAAGCGGCATTCCGGCAGGAAGCCCTTCAATAATCGTCACTAGAGCCGGGCCATGAGACTCACCGGCAGTTAAAAAGCGGAATGACATACGGGTTAATTGTACCGCATGAAGAAAACGGCGGTCACGAAGCACGTGACCGCCGTTTTCAGGGCAAGAACGCCGACTATCTTACGGCGTCGGAGATGACTGACCGCCAGAGCCGAGCGTACCCACCGTACCTTGCGAGCGATCTTCGATAATCGTCGGCGTTACGAATACCAGCGTTTCCGCTCCGGTTTGAACGCGGTTCCGCTGAGTGAATAGGTTTCCGATGATCGGCAGATCGCCCAGGATCGGAACCTTGTTGACGGCATTGGTATACTGCTTGGTGATGAACCCGCCCAGTACCATCGTTTCACCGTTCTGAACGATTCGCGTGGTCTGTACCTGCTGGAACGACTGCTGGATACTACCGTCCGCCGCCGGTTGGACGCTTGCGAGAACAGGTCGCAGAGCCATAGTAATCGAGCCGTCGCCGTTGATATGCGGGACGACATTGATACCGTTCTGCGCGTTGAAGGTGACAAAGGTATTTCCGGTAACGATTCCGTTGTTGTTGACGATGTTGGTCGCTTGTGGAACGGAAATAGCGCTCTGGAAGTTGATCGAACCTTCGACGTTGTTCAGAGTCGTGATAATTGGAGCCTGAAATACGTTCTGCGTCGTTCGGACCAACGAAGCCCGCAGGTTCGCCACTGCGTTACCGGACGCATAGGCAAGCGTAATGGAAGGAGCGGACGAGTTCGCGGGAGGTATTTGAACATCGATATTACCCGCCGGTGAGAATCGCCAGTCAATGCCGAAGCTGTCTGCATCCGCAATATTGACCGAAACGAACTCTACACGAATCAGAACTTGCTTGGGCTTGATATCCAGTAAGCGGATAAGATCACGCAATCGGTCGACGCTTTCTACATCTTCCGCATCGATCAGCAGGGAGTTGTCCGCATCATTGGAAACAATCGTATTGATTCCCTGGGGACGCAGGCTACCGGCTCCCTGACCGCCAGCGCCTTGACCGCCGGCGCCCTGACCACCGAAACCACCACCGCCACCCTGACCGCCGAAACCGCCGCCGCCGCCAAAGCCACCACGCCCACCTGCACCGATTCCCTGACCACGAGCGCCCGCGCTGTCAACGGAATTGGAATCTCGTCCCGCAGCGGAACCTGCACCACCACCTGCTCCGTTATTGTTAGCAGGTGCAACTAAGTCACGGGTAGCGGAACTGGGAACAGGAACGACGCTGATCGGGTTCGGAGCCGCTTCCAGAATCGGACGCCATTGCGGATCATCGATAATGTTCTTGCAAACAGAAGGCAGAATGTAAGCCAGCTTGATCCGAGTCCACTGGTGATTACCTCTGGGCTTTGCCGCTGGAGCGGGAGTTACTGCAACAGTCGGAGCCACAGCAGGCGCAGTGGATACTACATCTTCTGGTGGAATAAGATAGAAAATACTGTCACGTTCCTGTAGAACCGCTCCGGCAGCGGTTGCAATAGCGTTGAGCACAGTGCGCAACGGTTTGTCCGTCAACCGCATGGTAATCGGATTGTAATCACGTCCCTTGGGCTTGCGAACGACGACATTATCAAGACCGTTACTGGCGCTCAGCATCTGAACAGCCCCCATCAATCCCGCTTCGCGTACATCAATGGTTACCAGGGTTTCGCCACTGACATCCTTTGATGTCGTCTGCGCCCGCACTGCCGGGGTCATTCCAAGCAAAAGCGTGGAAACCAGAGCGCAGGTTGCCAGGAACGTGCGTTGACCGCTCCGGCGCGAATCGAGCTGCATATCAATGTCCTCCCGGTCTGCGCTTACCTTAGTCAGTAATTGCGTGCAGAACCGTACTATCTGTCCGAAAGTGTTATTATCGTAAATATTGTAGCCCCTCTTTCGGGGGCTTTTTTTGACATCAAAGTTCCGGAAGGAAGCGGAAGCTTCCTTCCATAATAGCTTTGGTGGTAAAGAGTTAGATATTACCGACCAAGGCCACCGCCGCCACCGCCGCCGAAGCCGCCGCC